>CAYFYY010000053.1:1250-28570 GCA_964347475.1 uncultured Flavobacteriales bacterium | reverse complement strand
GAGGGCAAGGGCACCTGCACGCTCTGCCACAACGAGCTCGGCCGCGCGCCGCTGCTGGACGACGTCGCAATCGTCGCCGAGAAGCGGCTGGCCGAGGAGCGCTACAAGGGTGCTGCGACGGACGTCGAATCCTACCTGTTGGAGTCGATGGTCCACCCCTCCGCCTACGTGGTCGCCGGCTTCGGCAAGGCCGGCACCGGCGATACGGTCAGCCCGATGCCCGACGTCTCGTCTGGCGGCATTCGCCTGTCGACGGCCGAGCTGGGCGCGGTGATCGCCTATCTTCAGGACCTCGCCGGCATCGAGATCACGGTCGAGATCGCCGCGCCACCGGAAGAGGCGCCTGAAGAAGCGCCCGCGGACGGCGCGCCGCGCGTGATGCTGGCCTCGGCCGAGGACATCGTCAGCGAATTCGCCTGCGGCGCCTGCCACAAGATCGGCGACGAGGAGGGTGAAGTGGGCCCGGACCTGCGGACGATCGGCGCGACACGGGACGCGGCCTTCCTGCGGCGCGCAATTCTCGATCCCAACGCCGAAATCACCGACGGTTTCGAGCCCGACCTAATGCCGCCCGATTACGGCGAGCAGCTTTATGCGGCCGAGCTCGAGATGCTCGTTGAATATCTGGTCGGGCTCAAGTGAGGGGGGCGATGGTGAGAGTTCCGAAACTCCTTCAGGCCGTGCTCACTATTCTCGTCATCTACGGCGGCGCCAGGCTGATCTTCGACGTCCTGCTCGGCCAGCCGATCCCGGCGAGCCTGATGACGATGTACATGTTCTTCGTCGTCGCCGGCGTCTTAATGGTGTTCACTTTCACCGAGGCAGGTGCGCGGGAACTGGTCGGCCCGATCGAGGCGCTGGTCGAGGATCCCTCCAAACGGGTCATCCGCAATATCGTGTTCGTAATCGCGCCTGTGGCGGTCGGTTACGGCGCGTATCTGCAGATGTTGCCCAGCTTCGAAGCGCCGCTGGAGCTGCGCTCGATCCATCCGGCGCCGCCGTCGACCGCGAGGGTCTTCGGCAAGCGGGTCAACCTGCTGAAACTGGAAAACCCGTTCCGCAAGCTGGAGAAGGACGATCCCGACCAGTTCGCCGAGCTGGTGGCCGAGGGCGGCGAGGTCTACATCGAGAACTGCCAGTACTGCCACGGCGACAAGCTGGACGGCCGTGGCCCCTATGCGCAGGGCCTGAACCCGGTGCCGCTCAACTTCCAGGATGTCGGCACCATCGCCCAGCTTCAGGAATCCTACCTGTTCTGGCGCATTGCCACCGGCGGGCCCGGCCTCCCCGACGAGGCTACGCCGTGGTCCTCCTCGATGCCGGTGTGGCAGGACTTCCTGACCGAAGACGAGGTCTGGAAGGTCATTCTCTACCTCTACGACTATACCGGCCACCGGCCCAGATCGTGGGAGGCGAACTGATCATGCGGCGGGCAGCCACGCTCCCGATTCTGGCGACCCTTGCGGTCTTTAGCTTGCCGGCCTTCGCGCAGGAAGGCGATCCGGACCGCGGCGAGGCGGTCTATCTGGAGCGCTGCGTGTGGTGCCATGGCGACGAGGGTGACGGTTTGGGTCCGGCGGCCGAACGTCTGAACCCGCCGCCGCGCGATTTCACGCTGGGCCAGTACAAGATCAAATCCACGATCTTTTCCCACGACTATGCCGGCGACGACGACATCTACCGGATGATTCGCGATGGTATGCCGGGCACGGCGATGCCGGGTTGGGGCGACGTGTTGTCGAAGCAGGACATCCGCGATCTGGTCATCTACCTGAAGATGTTCGCCGGAATTGAGGAAGAAGAACCCGGCGCGCCGATCGATTACGGCACCCAGATCGAGTCCTCCGAACAAAGCATCGCTGAAGGCAGGCGCCTGTTTCACGAAGGTGACCGCTGCTCCGAATGCCACGGCGGGGACGGGCGCGGTGACGCCATCAAGCGCCTGAAGGGCGACAATGGCGAGCGAACCTGGCCGCGCAACCTGACCAAGCCTTGGACCTTCCGCGCCAGTGCGGATCCGAAGGACATCTTCGCGCGCATTTCCACCGGCATTCCCGGCACCCAGATGCCGAACTTCGCCGACCCGAAAAGCAAGAAGAAACTGACGATCGAGGAGCGCTGGCACGTTGCCAACTATGTCGCCTCCCTGGCCGGGACCGGCCAGCCGGTGCGGGCGGAGAATACCGTCGTCAAAGCCGCAAGACTCGACGGCGACCTGCCGACGACGGGCGACGACGGGCGTTGGGGCGAGGCAGACCCGACCACGTTCTTTCTGGTGCCGCAGATTATCGCGGAGGAACGATTTTTTACCCCATCGAACGACACCATTACGGTGCGCGCACTCTATAACGCGGACGCGATTGCGCTGCTGCTGGAGTGGGACGACCGGACCCGAAGCATCCCCGGGGACACCAAGGCGGAGGAAATCGCCGATCCCGACATGGGCGAAGACCGGGTCGCCGTGCAGCTCCCCGTCGAGATCCCGGACGGAACGGCGAAACCCTATTTCATCCGCGGCGACGCCGTGCGTCCGGTGAACCTGTGGCAATGGGCTGGCGGCACGACAGAGGCTCCCGAATCCGTTTCGCTGAGCACCGCGCGCGGCCTGACTGACATCGAAGAGCGGGATGCGGCCGCCGCCGGGCTCACCGCCACAGGAAGCTACAGCAAAGGGACGTGGCGTGTGGTCATGACCCGGCGGCTGGCAACGAACGATCCGGAAACCGACATCCAGCTCGCCGAAGGCAGGTTCATCCCGATCGCTTTCTCCGCCTGGGACGGCAGCAACAGCGAAACGGGCACGAAACACACGCTGACCACCTGGTATTGGCTGCTGCTCGAGCCCCCGACCGGGTTGAGGCCGTACATTGTCGGGTTCGTCGTGGCGCTGCTGGTCGCTGCCGGAGAGGTCTGGTGGGCGCGCAGTGCCACCCGTCGCCGCAAGGATGAGGAATGACATGACCGAGGACACGGCGCCCAGAGGTGTGAAGACCAAGCTGGTCGGCGTGGTGCTGCTGTTCGCCGCGATGATGGACGCCATGCTCCACTGGCGCGGCGGGTTTGCCCTGGCCCTTTCGACGATCCTGCTCTGTGCAGCGGGGATTTTCTTCTACGCCGTCGGCAGTTTGCGTAGCGGGCGGCAGCGGGAACAACTGAGGGAGAAGGAATGATGACATCTGCATCGCTTGCAGAATCCCCGCGCGGAGCGACGGCCGCGTTTCGACGCATCATGGTGGCGCTCGACGCATCGGAACTTGCCGACAAGGCGCTGGCCGAGGCGCTGCGCATCCTTGATCCCGCCGACGGCGTCGTCACCGGAATCCATGCCTATGCCGCGCAACTGCATGACCGGCGGTTCCGCCAGATGGAGGGCGGCCTGCCGGAACGCTACCTCGAAGAGCGGGAGATGAACCACCAGCGAGAGGTTCACGACAGTCTGATTACCCGCGGCCTCGATATCATCAGCGACAGTTATCACGACGTTGCCGAGAAGGTCTGTGACGACGCCGGGCGTGAATACCGTCGGCTCAGCCCCGAGGGCAAGAACTACAGCTGCCTCGTCCAGGCGATGCGAGAGGGTGACTACGATCTGGTGGCGCTTGGCGCGACTGGTCTCGGCAAGGTTTCCGGGGCCAGCGTCGGCAGCGTCTGCGAGCGGGTGGTGCGCCGCGCCACGACGGACATGCTGGTGATCCGCGATGCCGCTAGGTCCATCGGCGACGGGCCGGTCGTCGTCGCCCTCGATGGATCGGCGCGCTCGTTCGGGGCGCTGAGGACGGCGTTCGAAGTCGCCGGCCGCACAGGTGCGGAGATCCACGCCGTCGCCGCCTACGATCCGTATTACCACTACGTCGCCTTCAACAAGATCGCCGGCGTCCTCAGCGAGGAGGCTGGCAAGGTGTTCCGCTTCAAGGAGCAGGAAAGACTGCATGAGGAGCTGATCGACGAGGGCATCGCTAAGATCTATCAGTCGCACCTGGACATCGCGAAAAAGATTGCCGAGGACGAGGGCGTTGCCCTTTATTGCGAGCTGTTGGAGGGCAAACCATGGCGCGCCGTCGCCGACTACCTGGCGAAGGCAGGGGCGAGCCTGCTGCTTCTCGGCCGCACCGGCGTCCATGCCGACGACGAGCTCGACATCGGCAGCAACGCGGAAAACCTTCTGCGGGCGGCGCCGTGCCATGTCTGGTTCGGCCAGCGCGAATTCACGCCGGAACTGGATCTGGTCGCCGAGGAGACCATCGCCTGGAGCAAGGAAGCCGAGGACAGGCTCGCCAAGGCCCCGGAATTCGCCCGTGGCATCGCCAGGAAGGCTCTGATCCGCTACGCCCATGAGCGCGGCCACACCTTCATCACCGCCGATTTCGTCGACGAGGTGGCGGCCGAGATCATGCCGCCCTGCCGCGCCGGACGGCAGGCCGCCGATCGCAAGCCGATCGAATGGAGCGCCGAGGCGCAGGCCCTGATCGATGCGCTGGACGGCGATTCCGCGATCCACGCGAAGTTGCGCGCCGAAAAGCGGGCCCGCCGACTGGGCGTCGACGTGGTGCTGCCAGAGCATGTCACGCAGTTCCTCGACGATGCCGTGGCCAAGCCGGCAATCTCGTGGACCGCCGAGGCGCTGGCGCGGCTTAGCCGGACGCCGGAAGCGGTGCGTCATCTGACGAAAGCGCGCGTCGAAGCCCTGGCGTTGGACCGCAAGCTGACGGAGATCACCCTCGAGACCGCCGAGGAGGGCATCGCCGAGGCGAAGCGCGCGATGTGCACGCAGATGCAGGCGGGCGGCCACAAGAAATTCCCGGACGGCGAGGTGTGATCCCGTGACCGCTGCCGCCGATACCCCCTATCTGGTCGCGCTGAACCTGACCCGTCGCTGCAACCTGAAATGCGCCCACTGCTACCTCGATGCGGGTACGCGGGATGGCGGCGGTCCGGAAGAGCTTTCGACGGACGAGGTTAAGGACCTCTTGGACGATATCGCGGCTTTGGGCGACGGCGTCATGGTCGTGTTGACCGGGGGCGAGCCGCTGTTGCGCCGGGACATCGAGGAGTTAGCCCGTCACGCGACGGAATGCGGGCTCATGGTCGTCGTGGGGACAAACGGCATCCTGCTCGACGACGACCGGGTGGTCCGTCTGGTTGATGCCGGCGTCATGGGCGTCGGCATCAGCCTTGACTCCCTGAATCCCGACTATCACGACGGGTTCCGCGGCGCCCCTGGGGCTTGGCGCAGGGCCACGGCCGGGATCGATGCCTGTCGCCGCGCCGGGCTCGCGCTGCAGCTGCATTTCTCGGTTACCGACGACAACGCCCGCGAACTGGACGACATGATCGACTTCGCCCGATCGGTGGACGCGCTGGTGCTGAACGTCTTCTTCCTGGTCTGCACGGGGCGCGGTGAGAAGGTCACCAACATCTCCCGCGACACTTATGAGGCGGTGCTGCGTCGCGTGACGCAAGCGGCGCACGATATCGACGACCTGATGGTACGGGCCAAATGTGCACCCCATTTCAAGCGCATGGCGATCGAGCTGGATCCGGAATGGCCAATCACCCTGGCGCACGGTTACGATGCCGGCGGCTGCCTTGCCGGGACCCGTTACTGCCGGGTGACGCCGGAGGGTGACGTGACCGCCTGCCCCTATATCGAGATGCCGGTCGGTTCGATCCGCCAGCAGGCCTTCGCCGAGATCTGGCGCGAGGCGCCGATGTTCAGGGCGCTCCGCGAACCGAGGCTGGAAGGCCGATGCGGTGCCTGCGAGTACCGCGTGCTCTGCGGCGGCTGCCGGGCGCGGCCGCTGGCGCGCGACGGCAATCTTATGGGCGAGGACTTCCTGTGTGCGTACGAGCCGGGCGGCGCAGCGGTTATCCAGCCGCTGCGCGAAACCGCCGTCGGCCTGGACTGGACCCCCGAGGCCGAGAGCCGGCTGAAACACGCGCCTGCCTTCGTGCGCCGCATGGTGCGCAAGCGCGCCGAGGACTATGTGCGTGACCAGGGCCGCGACACGGTCACCGCCGAGGATCTGGCGGCGTTGTTGCGCCACCGCTTCGGCGAGGACGGCCTGCCGCCCTTCCTGCGCGATCGAATGTCGGGGAGGTTCGGCGATGGCAGTTGACGTCGCAATCGTCGGCGCCGGGGTCTCCGGGCTCGCCGTCGCCTGGGAGCTGCGGCGACGTGGCTGCAGCGTGTTGGTGCTCGAGCGCCAGGCGCGGGCCGGGGGCAACGCGCAGTCTGAGCGTATTGGCGGCTTCCTGATGGAGCACGGGCCGAGCACGATCGACGACCGCGCCACGGCCGCAGCGGATATCGGCGAGCGACTAGGCCTCTCCGGCGAGCGCTGCGAACTGGGAGCCGGCGTGCGCCGCCGCTATCTGGTGGACGGCGGCGCACTCAAGGACATTCCGGCCCATCCGCTCGGTTTGCTGCTGTCGGACTATCTGTCCGTCGGCGGCCGGTTGCGAATGGCCGCCGAGCTGATGGTTCCACGCGGCAAGGAGGATTCCGACGAAAGCGTCGCCGCCTTCAGCCGGCGGCGTTTCGGTCCGGAGTTCGCCGACCGCGTCGTGGAACCGCTGGTGCGCGGGATCTACGGCGGCGCAGCGGACGAGCTGTCGGTGGCTTCGGTATTCCCCGCGCTGGTGGATCTGGAGAAGCGTCATGGTTCGATTGCGCGCGGCGTCCTGCGGAGCCGCTGTTCGGGCCGCCGGATGCCGGCCCGGCGGCTTTACTCCTGGCGCGACGGCATCGGTTCGCTGCCGGCGGCGCTGACCCGTGAGCTGGGCCCCGCGATCCGCACCGGCGTCGCAGTCCGCCGCATCCGACGTCGCGCCGACGGGTTCGCGATCGAGACCGGTCGCAACGGAACGGTGAGCGCGCACTGCGTCGTGATTGCCACCCAGCCCCACGTCACGGCGCAGCTGCTGGACGGGCTCGACGATATCGCGGCCGCCGCGGCCGGTGCCATCGCAGCGCCGCCCGTCGCCGTCGTCTATCTGGGTTACCGCCGCGGCCAGGTCGCGCATCCGCTGGATGGCATGGGATTCTTTGCCGCACCTGACGAAGCCCGGTTGCTCAATGGCGCTCAGTTCTGCTCGACGATGTTCGACGGCCGGGCACCGGACGGGCATGTCGCCGTCGCCGGCTATTTCGGCGGTGCCGGCGCGCGGAGCCTGGGATGCGCGCCTGCGGCCGAACTGGTCGCGCTGGCCCGCCAAGAATTCGCCGACCTGTTGGGCGCGAAAGGCGAGCCGGTCGTCGCGCGCGTCCGCCACTGGCCCAGGGGCCTGCCGCAATACCGCGTGGGGCATGCGGACCGGGTCGCGAAATTGCGTGGCTCCGAAAGGCGGGTGGCCGGCCTGTTTCTGACCGGCAACTATTTCGACGGCCCGTCGGTCGGCGCCTGCGTGACACTGGCACTCCAAACCGCCACGCGGATATCGGCGATGCCCGTCACCCGCCGGCGCGGGCGTCACATCTTCGGCTGGGATCCGCTGAAGATGGTCCGTTGACGGGCGGCTTTGTCGACCACCTCCACCAGCTGGTGCTTTTCCACCGGCTTGACCAGGTAATCGATGACGCCGCCCTTCAGGAAATCGACTGCCAGCTGCACGTCCGGATAACCGGTCAACACGATGACCGGGATGGACGTGTAATTTTCCCGGAAGTAGGCGACGGCCTCGATGCCATTGATCTTGGGCATGCGGACATCGCAGATGATCACCTCGATTTCCAGAACATTTTCGCCTTCGAGCACCTGGATGGCCTTTTCCCCGTCCTCGGCTTCGAGAACCTCGTAGACGGTCCCCTCAAGCTGCCGCTGTATGGTCTTGCGAATATCCTCCTCATCATCGACCACCAGGATCTTGTGTTTCATGTCAGGAGGCCTCCTTGCTCGGTTCTGCGATCGGAAACGCCATCGTACAGATCGTTCCTTTACCCAGTTCGCTCTCGAAATCGATGGTGCCGCCGTACTTCTTGACGATCTGCTGGACCACAAATAGCCCGATGCCCTCGCCCTCGTCCGGGCCCTTGGTCGTGAAGAACGGATCGAAGATCTTGGCCAAGTCGCCGGGGGCGATCCCGATACCGGTGTCGCGGATCCTCACCGACACCCGGTCTTCCTCGCGAAGGCTCTCGATCTCCAGCATCCCCTGACGCCCCATCGCCTGCAGACCGTTGCGGATGACGTTGAAGAATGCCTGCTGGATGTCTTCGGATTTGGCGGAAATCGGTGGCGCCGGGCCGAGCCGCTGGTCGATCTCGAAGCTGTCCGCGATGAGCGACAGCCGGACCATCGAGACGGCCTCGGCAATCGCGGCGTTGACGTCGACGGGCTCCAGCCCGTGCTTTGCCGCGGGTCGACTGTATCCGGTCAGGTTCTGGATGGTTCCCGCGATCCGCTTGCAATAGCCGATGATGTCCCGGGCGTGTCCCTGGCAGCGGGCCAGATCGTCGCCGTCGCGAATGGCCTCGGCCGCGCCCAGGACGGCGTAGAGGGGATTGTTGATTTCGTGCCCGATGCCGCTGGCCAGCGTGCCCAGCGCGGCCATCTTCTCGGCTTGGATGAGGGCCTGCTCGGCCTGCTCCTTGGCGGCGATTAGCTCGGCCTCGGCCTGTTTGCGGGCGGTCACGTCATGCAGCATCACCGTCAGGAACGTCTCGCCGTCCATCTCAAGCTTGGATACCGAGGCCTCGGCAGGGAATTCCGAACCGTCCGCGTGCAAGCCGACGATCTCGCTGCGCTCGGTCATCAGCCGGCTCTGCTCCGGCGAGGCGCGGAAGCGCTTGACGTGCTCGGCATGCGCCGCGCGGAAGCGGGCGGGGATCAGCTCGTCCAGCGACCGGCCCATGATGTCGGCGGCCCGATGGCCAAACAGCTTCACGGCCCCCGCGTTGAACACGCGGATCCTCGCGTCGTCGCCGATCGCAATGATGGCGTCCGGCGCGACGGAAAGCATCCCCGCCAGCCGGCGTTCGCGGTCGGCGACCATGTGGTCTTGTCGCCGGCCATTCTCCGGCATCGCCGCCCGGGCCACGTCGGCGTGCGACGTCTCCTCCTTCAACGGAGGATCGGCGTCCCCTTGGGCATCCGGTTTCGGATCCGTTCGAGCGGCCATCGTCCCGCCTTCAGATTGCGTTCCGGGTTCATGCAAGCAGCAGTCCCCGGACAGCGTCGTGTTTAATACGACCATAGCACACCGGCGCCCACCATCGGTAGAGACTTAGCCCTGCGGGAGCCCGCGCGACGAGGCCTCTGCTCAACCACACGGCAGCCGACCGGCCCGAGTTACCTTCAGTTGGGCGTCCGTCACCAGTACGACAATCAGGCCACGCCGACGGATACCGGCGAGGTGCAGTTCCAGACGGACTTCGATGAGGTCCGGGTGATCGTGGATGAAGAGCCGTTCATCCGCATCGCCGGCACGCAGTTTCTGGCGCTCAACAAGTACTACAAGCGACCGTTCATCGCCGGGCAGCTCCCCGTGAACTTCGCGCGCCTGTTCTACTGCACGCCGGCGCCGAAGACGAGCTGGCCTACGGCACGCTCGATGTCCAGAACATGAGCATCGAGGTCGATAAAAACAGCGCGGCGACGCCGGCCAGCATGTCGATCTACGCGGTGCTCGGGCCGTCGTCGAGTTTCAACAGGAATGAAAAGAATCGCGGGTCTGGAATTCCAAAAAGCCGCACATCCGCCGCGGCGGCGCACCGCAGCGTTTTCAGATACGCCAGAAGGACCCGTGCGGTTATCGGATCTGGCCGCTTGGTTTAACCGAATTTACCGCCGGTTTAACCGTTATATATTCTAGCAGCACTGGCGGAATCCTGCACTGCGGCGTATCCGAGTGGATGTTTGACAGGTAGGACCCGTTACATTCCGCGACTCGTTATTGCAGTGTCACGATGTCACATCCTGTCACCGTGACACACATGCGATGGGACAGCTCCAGCGTGTCACATGTCACACACCCCTTTAGGGGTGTGACAGTGTGACAGCCATGTGTCACGGCTGCCCGTGTGGTTCAGCAGCGACGCACCAAAAATAGTCACCCCATACGCCGATACGCTTCTTTTTCAGAAGACCATCACGTATGCGCTTGAATTGTTCTCGGGGGTTACCGTCGCGGTTCAGTATGCGCCGCATGGTCAGATTCTTGCGCCATTGTTCCTCGGTAACGACGCGAACGCCGGCCGGAATGTGAGCAGAATCCGGGCAGGGCTGGCCATGTTCAATTATGCATTCATTGAGACAATCAAGACCGTTTTGTTGTTGGGGTGTTAGTCGGTCTTCGTGCTTTGGTGGTCCGTTCTCATTTTCGCGAATGACGCATGACGTTATCTCGTCACCGTCGAGATCCTCGCCCAACTCGACAACTTCAAGTGTGCTGTAAATCTCTTCGCTGTCCGGGCCATCTTTCATAAATTCCAGGGTGCAGGTGATGACGCCGGTGTCTTTGTCCTTTTTGACCGCGATCTGCGCATCTGCGGCGCCTGTCAGGGACGTATGCCCGCGCGGCCGGCTGGATTCGATGCCGCAGTGATGAATAACGATCACGGTACACCCGAAGGTCGCCCTGAGGACGTCGGCGGCCTTGATGTAATCACCCATATCGCTATCGCTCGACTCGCTGCCCCTTATCGATCGGTTCAGGGTGTCGACGCAGATCGCGACGGGCTGGTCGTCACCCAGATGGTCCGCGATTGCAGCAATGAGTTCCTGGTGCTCGGCTACGAGATCAAGGCGGGTAGTGACAAGGTAGAAGTCGGGGACCGTTGCTTCCTCGGTAAGCTTCGCCCTTCGGAAGGCCGCAGCTCGTGCGCCCAGCCCACGCTCACCCTCGCAAGCGACATAGACGACAGAACCCTGCTTTACTCGGCGGCCGCGGTATTCCCATCCCATTGCAACATGCATCAGGATATCGAACGTCCAAAAGCTCTTCCCGCACTTCGGTGGTCCCCAGATCACGACAAGGCCCTCACGCGGGATCAACCCCTTGATGATGTAATTCCCATCTTGAGCGAGCGATATCTCGTCAAAGGGCACCAGCTTGAACCGCTGGCGCCGGTCGCCATGCAGCCGCACGTATTCAGCTTCAGGCTTTGACACGGCTGGGCTGCGCATAGAGGATTTCGGTTTTCCGCTTTGGCGCCGCGTGCAATGCCCTGTCGATCCGCTCAGCGAGCCGGCGGCTTTGGCAATATATCTGGCGGACACCGCCTAGCCAGAAGGCGACATCCGCACGTGTATCGAGAACGACGGAGCCCTTCATGCCGCATTGCAGCCACTGCAGCGGCGACTCCCATAGGAACAGCGGCTCTTCTAGGAAAACCGCGCGCTCGATGGCCTCGGGGTTCAGGATCGCCGCGGTGCCACGGCGCAAAAACCAGCGGTCCGGTTCGGCTGGATGCCAGGCTACCAGATCGACTAGCGTCTCGAGCGGTTCCTGCCACACCGTCCGTTCGCTAAGCCAACAGCAGGCGAGAACGATGGCGGGTTGGCCATCCGGATTGAATTCGAAATGCTGGCCAGCAGTTTCTATCGGGCCTACCCCGATGCGGGCATTTTGGGAGCACCAGATTGCGTCGGATGGCACGCCATGCTCGATGACCCACTCAACAGAGCCGGAATGCAGGGCGCCATTAGCGGCACCGAATTCGTGCAGAAGCTGCGAACATCGCTTGCCAGCTCGGTTATCAAATTGCGTTGCGGCTGAACCGAGGTCTGTTTCGGGATTTTCGTCGAGTCGTTGCGAGGACTCGCCTGTCCGGGCCATGTCAACAAACCTCGCATTCGCCGAGGAGAACAATCGCGGCGTTCGCCAGAATCAAGCGGGGCACGCCGCAGTAACTGCAGA
The DNA here is from genome assembly GCA_964347475.1 of uncultured Flavobacteriales bacterium. Taxonomy (GTDB): domain Bacteria; phylum Pseudomonadota; class Alphaproteobacteria; order UBA8366; family JADFVY01. The sequence continues at coordinate 16,714 of CAYFYY010000053.1, read as the reverse complement.
TCAAGTCGTCGCGCCGGTCGTCGGCCACTTCGCACGATTCCGCGCGCAGCGCCTCTTTCAGCTGATCGAGGTACGGCGGCCACCGGACCTCGATGCCGCCGTCGTCGGTCGTCATTCCCGACTGCGCGGTGTTACACTGCCGCGGCGGCGCATATCGTCGAGCACAGTGATCCAGGCCTCGGCCTCGTCCAAGTACGCGAGAACGCCAGGATTCCCTATCACTGCCGCGATACCGCCCGCCTCGAGCAACGTCCCGGCAGCGGCGGAGGCTCCTGCCGCCTCGCGGCCGAACACTCCGGCCCGCGGTGCGTCTTCCGCGACCAACTCCGCGGCCAGTTCGTACATCGCCGCTTTCGCGCGCAACAGTTCTGTGCACGCAAGTTCCGTGCGCTCGCGGGCATGGGGATTTCCCAATCGCGCTTCGCGACCAGCCAGCTCCTCGACCCGCGCCGCCAGCTTCTCGAGTTCTCGCAAACCATGCCGCCGCGACGGTTGTGGTTTCTGTTTACGCATGCCGAGACCCTCAGGCCGTGTCGCCGGCAATGAAGCGGTCCAGATGCCGTTGGTAATAAAAGATTCGACCAGCGATCCGATGCGGCGTCGGTCCGTATCCACGCACCGCCCAGTTCGCCAGCGTCTTTACATCGAGACCGATATAACGGGCCGCGTCCAGACGGCTCATACGCCCGTCCGGCAAAATGCGAACCCGCACCTGCTCGACATTGGTTGAGATACCCATAACGTCCCTTTCATAGTCCTCGCATCCCGTGTAATAACTTGCTTATAAAAATGGAAGCGCGTAAGACATGGATGCCATGTGTATGGCGGAAAGATGCATGTATGATTAAGACTGACTTCCTTTTTTCCGTGCCAGCCTATGGCGTCGACCTTATCCGCGGGCGACTTGTCCCGCGCGAGCCGCCGCCAGATCGCATAACCGTCGAAGATGGGGTCGAAATACACGAGGTCCCGATTCAAAGACTCGTAGAGGGACCGGAGGTCACACTGGACGCGTCGCGGCGAATCCTGCGGCTGTCGGATTATCCGGCGCTATTTTTCGATTTCTCCGACCTAGAGCCCAGCGCTTTGGCTGTAAAAGACTTCGCTAATCGGTACGGAACGATCGGCATCGCATCGCAGGACACGTTCTTGTATCCGCGGCCCGTTCACAAATTCGGCGCAATATATGATTTCGGGTGGTTCAAATGGGAGAAAGATGAGTTTTCTCGCGTCGATAATTGGTTCCCGGAAATCGAAAAGATGAAGGATGCGGTTGCTGGTTGGCAGGAGGGTAGGATTCCCGATCAACTGCCACCCGCAAGAATGCCGGGCGGACAACGGTTCAGGTTCACAATCGTTTCACGGGGGACGGTCGTTCACGAGAGCAGCAGCGAACCAGCAGTCAATCTCGTGTTCCACCCGGATTCGTTATTGGACGCGCTCTGGCTGCAATTCTTTTCGGCCGTAGCACGAAGTGCAGAATTCCGACGTTGCGCGTGGGACGGCTGCCGGCGACGATTCGAGGTAGGACCGGGCACTGGCAAGCGATCGGATGCCCGGTTTTGTAGGTCAACATGCCGGGACGCTTTCCACAATTTCCAGCGGAGTAGTTCATCGTGACCAACTCGACAGTACCGCCGGACCGCATCGCTAGGAGGAGAAAGTGACATGGCACGCCGATTCATCAAACTGACTCGCCCCGCCGTCCGTGCGCTGCAGCCAGGCCAGAAGATTACCGAACATGGCATCGAGGCGCTGCGCGAGGCGAACGGTGATCTTCGCTGGTCGATCGCCGTGATGGTCCGCGGCCAGCGCATACACCGCGTCGTGGGCCGCGAGAGCGACAAGACGAACCGTAGCGATGCCGAGGACGCGCTCGACGCCATCGTTGCCGAAGCCAAGGCCGGCCGGCTCAACCTACCGAAAGGCCGGGCGGCACCGCTCACTGTCGCCAAGGCGGCCGAGCTGTACCTCGCCGGCCTCGAGAAGACGGGCGGACGCAATCTCGCCAACAAGCGCCAACATATCGCCCTGCACATCAAGCCCGCCATCGGCAAGGTGCAGCTGGACCGGCTGTCCGCCTTCACCTTGGCCAACTTCCGCAAGACCATCCTTGACAAGGGCCGATCGGTCGCGACAGCAAACCGTGTCGCGTCGACGTTCAACCACATGGCCACCTGGCTCCTAGAAAACGACAAGATCGATGCGCCGCTGCGACGCATGAAGAAGACCGACGAAAACAACCGCCGGGACTGGATCTTCAGCGACGCCGACGAGGCGGCGATCCTCGACGCCGCCGCGCGCGACCCCTACCCCTATATCTGGCTGTTCATCCGCATGGGATTTGGGACCGGCATGCGGCATTCGGAAATCCTGTCGGCGCGGTTCGACCGGCTCGACGTCGCCCGGCGCCGCCTTCGCGTCAAGGTCAAGGGCGGGCGGTGGCGTGAGCAACCGCTGCCCCAATGGCTCGTCGACCTGCTGCGCGAAGAGCGAGAGTCGGCCGCAGACCCCGACGGCTGGATCTTCCCGAGCGCCCACGCCAGGTCCGGCCACATTACCCAGGTCAGCAAGCCGTTCCGGCGTTGTGCGATCGCTGCCGGGCTGGATCCGGCACGGGCCACGCCGCACGCGATGCGCCATACCGCGATTAGCCGGTTCAGCGCCGCCGTCCACGGCGATGCGGCGATGGTGCAGCGGTTCTCGGGCCATCTGAGCGTGCAGATGGTGCTGCGCTACACGCACCCGGCCGACGAGCGTATCGACCAGGCGCTCGACACAATCGCCGCCGGAGCCAGGAACTTCTGACACGATTACACACAGACTACACACAGGGCCGGGCGAACATCGCTCGGCCCCGTTTCATATCCGGCCGCTAAAGCTTTGATTTTTCTATGGTGCCCCCGGGGAGACTCGAACTCCCACGTCCTTGCGGACAACAGATTTTGAGTCTGCCGCGTCTACCAGTTCCGCCACAGGGGCACGTGACCTGCGGTCTGCGGCATCATACGCAGGCTGCGCTGGCGGTCAATCGCAGGAGTCATTTGGGGTGCTGACGCGACGCCGTCCAGCCTGTATGCTCGCGCGCCGCAACCCCGCGAGTTCCGGATGAAATCACCGCTGCGCCCGCTCTACGACTGGACCATGGAAAAGGCCGGCGACCGGCGCGCCCTGCCGTGGCTTGCCGGCATCTCCTTCGTCGAAAGCTCGTTCTTCCCGATCCCGCCGGACATCATGGTGATCCCGATGGTGCTGGCCGATCGGGCCCGCGCCTGGCTGATCGCCGGGGTGTGTACCGTGGCCTCGGTGCTGGGCGGTTTCTTCGGCTATCTCATCGGCTTCTTCCTGTACGAGGCGATCGGCCAGCCGATCATCGCGCTGTACGGGCTCGAGGCCGCCTTCGCGCGGTTCCAGGAGGGCTACACCGAATACGGCGCGATCATCGTCTTCGGCTTCGGGCTGACGCCGCTGCCGTACAAGGTCATTACCATCGCCAGCGGCGTCGCCGCCCTCAACCCGCTGGTCTTCGGCCTCGCCTCGCTGACCAGCCGGGGGCTCCGCTTCTTTGTCGAGGCGGCGCTGCTGTACTGGTTCGGGCCGCCGGTGCGCGCCTTCATCGAGAAGCGCCTGGAGGCGGTGACGCTGGCGGTATTTGTCCTTGGCCTCGCCGGATTCATCGCCGTAAAATACCTATATGATTCATAAGGAAAGATCCTGATGCGCACCTCCCCCAACACGATCCCGGGTCTGATCCTGCTGGTCACCGTGGGAGTCCTGTCCGCCGCTTACAGCGCGCAATACATAGGCGGTCTGCGGCCCTGCATCCTGTGCCTTTACAGCCGCATTCCCTGGTTCATCGCTGGCGGGCTGATGCTGGTGACGATCCTTCTGCATTTCTCGGGGCCCGGGCGTCGCGGCATCCTGCTGCTGACCGGTCTCGTGATGCTGGTCGGTACCGGGATCAGCGTCTATCACGTCGGTGTCGAGCAGGGCTACTTCCAGCCGCCGGACGCGTGCACCGCCCAGGAGATCCCGGCCAACCTCGAGCAGCTCAAGGCGCTGCTGAACACCGCGGCGCCGCCGCGATGCGACGAGATTCCCTGGCAGATGTACGGCATCTCGCTGGCCGGCTACAACGTCATCGCCTCGTTCGCTATGGCGCTGGCGGCCTTCGTCGGCATTCGGCGAGCGTGATGGCGGCGCACGGTACCGCCGGGGGGTCGGACGACGGACCCCGCTGGCTCCCGGGCGATCCGGCGGGCCGCGCCATGATCGACCGGATCGTGCGCGTCGACCATGCCGGGGAATACGGGGCCGGGCGCATCTATGCCGGGCAGCTCGCGGTTCTCGGTCGCAAGCATCCCGCATACCGCGAGATCCGCCGCATGGCGGAGCAGGAGGAGCGCCATCTCAGGACGTTCGAGGAGCTGATCGTCGAGCGCCGCGTACGGCCGACTGCGCTGATGCCGCTGTGGCATGTCACCGGATTCGCGCTCGGCGCCGCAACGGCGCTCATGGGCGAGCGGGCCGCGATGGCCTGCACCGTGGCCATCGAGGAGACGATCGATGCGCATTATGCGGGGCAGGCGGCAGCGCTGGCCGATGTTCCGGAGGAATCGGAGCTGAAGGCCGTCGTTGAGGAGTTCCGAGCCGACGAACTGGAGCATCGCGATACCGCGCTGGCGCACGGCGCCGAAGGGGCGCCGGGCTACCCCGTCCTGTCGGCCGCGATCAAGGCCGGGTCGCGGCTCGCGATCTGGCTGTCGGAACGGCTGTAGCGACGCCGCACGGCCGATCAGTACGGATCGAGCTCGGTATCCCAGTACAGGAAGTCGCGCCAGGACTCATGCAGGAAGTTCGGCGGGAAGGACCGGCCGTTTTCCTGCAGCTGCCATGTCGTTGGCCGATAGGGCGGACGGCGCGGCACCATGCCGCACTCTCGCGGCAGCCGGCTGCCCTTGCGCAAGTTGCAGGGCCCGCAGGCGGCGACAACGTTCTCCCAGATGGTCCGTCCACCGCGCGAGCGTGGGATGACGTGGTCGAAGGTCAGGTCGTGGGCCGGCGACGCGTCGCCGCAATACTGGCAGACGAAGCGATCGCGCAGGAACACGTTGAACCGGGTGAACGCGGCACTGCGTTTGGTCGGTACGTATTCCTTCAGGGAGATGACGCTAGGCAACCGCATTTCGAGGGATGGCGAATGCACGAGCTCGTTGTACTCCGAGACGATGTTGACGCGTTCGAGGAATACAGCCTTCACGGCTTCCTGCCACGGCCACAGGGACAGTGGGAAGTAGCTGAGCGGCCGGAAATCGGCGTTCAGTACCAGGGCCGGGCAACTGTGTGTTTCGACGGTCATCCTTTTCTCGCCGTTTACCGGTGCCGGAGTTGCCGCCCCGACACGCGCATTGTAGATACCCGACCGTTAAGGTAATTACAAGATATCGTGGCTTTTGAGACGATTACGTCACGATAGGGGCTCTGGCGGGCGATCCGGCGAGGGCCGCGGGGCGCCGCAACTAGTGCTGCGAAAGTTGCTGCGCCGGCGCTATCGACCCGTCCAGGAGTAGTAATGCCAGAGCAGCAGCGCCGCCGGTCCGCGCCAGGGCCGCCACGCCTCGGCAATCTCGATCAGGCCATTGCGGTCCGGGCGCGCGTCGAGCCGCTTGAGACGCTGCGCACCGATCATCAGGGCAAGGTCATCGGCCGGAAACGCGTCCGGACGACCAAGTGCGAACAGCAGGTAGATCTCGGCACTCCAGCGACCGATGCCGCGGAGCCTGACCAGCTCGTCGACCACCTCGCCGTCGGCCCGTCGGGACAGGCCCTCGAGATCGATCGCCCCGGTCATCACCGCCTTGGCGAGGCTGCGCGCGTAGCCCGCTTTCTGGCGGCTGAGGCCGACGGCGTGCAGCGCATCCTCGCCGAGGCCGAGCACCGTCTGTGGGCTCAGCGGATCGGCGGCGCGGACCAGCCGATCCCAGATTGTCGCCGCGGCGGCCTTGGAGACCTGCTGCGCGACGATGGCGCCGAGCAGCGCCACGAATCCCGGCTCGCGGCGACGCAGCGGTGGCGGCCCGGCTTCGGCGAGCGCCCGCGCAACGTCGCGGTCCGCCGCCGCGAGCGCGGCGAGCCCGTCCGCGAGCATGCTGCCCGTCAATGCCGGATGTGGCGCCATGGCGCCAGCCTACTAGAGGCCGGCCTTCTGAAAAAGGGGCTCCAGCGAAGGATGAATGTCCGGCGACGTGTTACGAATGAAAGCGAGCAACGCCTTCTCGTTGTCGTCCAGTGCATTGTCGCGGTTCAGGCGCCCCAGCAGCCAGCGGGCTTCCTCTTCGTCCACAGCTTCGCGTTCGAGCGCAATCCGGGCGTCGCGCGCTTCCGCCTCGAGGTCTCGCGCGCGCACCGGCCGCGTGACGGCCCGCATGGCGAGCGCGAACCGCTCCTCCAGGTCCGTGCGGCGGCGGCCGAACGTCTCGCTGGTGATTGTCGCGGTTTCGCGGCCGACCTTTTTCAGGAACCCGCCGACGCCGTCCCGCTGCTTCAGCCACTGTTCGCGGCGCAACACCGCCTCCGCGGGGGGCGGCGCCGGAATCTCACGCGGAAACATCAGGTGATTGCCGATCGCATAGACGAACAGGCTCTTCCAGGCCGGGTCGTTCTCGTCGCGGACCGTGCCGTCGTTGAGATCGAAGATCGCGTCGGCCTCGGCGCGCGTGACCCGGATGCTGCAGGCGCTCGCCGGCGCATAGGTGGCGCGCTTGATCAACTCGACATCGACGGCGTCGATGACCTTCGGTCTGCGGTCGCGACCGTACGCCGCTGCATCGGGTTCGAGGATGCTTTCCTTCACCGCGAGCAGCACGAATTCCGCCAGCTCCGCCGGCACCCATTCCGCCCAGTGCAGGATATTGGCCAGCGCCTCCAGCTCTGTTGCGCTGTCGATCCGGTTGTTGCGCAGGATCTGCCGGCGCAGATGGCGCGCCTTGTCATCGTCGACGTAGCCGCGGGGCACCGCCTTCCAGACGAAGTAATCGGTCAGCGAGTCGACGAAGAGCTGGTCCCAGCTCCCGTGCTTTTCGCGGCACTCGTCGTTGAGCCGGAAGATCGCATCGATCTCCGCCCGATCGGCCTTGCCGTCCTCGAATATCTCGCGGCGCAGGCGGGCGACATCGTCCGCGGTCATGCAGCCGCGGGCGCGTATGGCTTCGGCTGTTGCCAGGGCGTGCGACATGGTTTCTAAAGGTCCTCCTGCGATGTTTGCGCACCATCGCGGATGCGCAGGCCAGCAGAATTCGCTGTCGTGCCGGCATTCGCATCAGATGCCATCGGCCCTTATAGTCCGCATCCTATGAACGAATCGCAAACACCCGTTACCCGCTTCGCCCCCAGTCCCACCGGCCGGCTGCATGTCGGCCATGCCTACAGCGCGCTGTTCGCGGCGCGCGCCGCCGCGAAGAGGGGCGGGCGCTTCCTGCTGCGCATCGAGGATATCGACGTGGGCCGCTGCCGGCCGGAATTCGAGGACGGCATCTACGAGGACCTCGCATGGCTGGGACTGTCCTGGGAACGACCGGTGCGGCGCCAGTCCGCGCATCTGGGCGATTATCAAACTCAACTTGAAAAATTACATGCGATCGACGCGATATATCCTTGTTTTTGCATGAGAAAAGAGATAACGAAGGAGGTGGAATCCGCGAACCGCGCGCCACACGGCCCGGACGGCCCGCTCTACCCCGGCACGTGCCGCGCGCGCACGGCCGACGAGCGCCGCGACCGCATCGCCGCCGGCGAGCCGCACGCGTTGCGGCTGGACATGACGAGGGCGGTACGTCTTGCGGGACCGCTGACGTTCACGGATCTCGAGCGGGGGACGATCGCGGTCGACGGCCCCGGTTGCGGCGACGTCGTGTTGGCTCGCAAGGACGTGCCGACGAGCTACCACCTCGCCGTTACCGTCGACGATGCACTCCAGGGCGTCACGCTGGTCACCCGCGGCGAGGACCTGCTGCATGCAACGAACGTCCACCGCATCCTGCAGGCTCTGCTCGGCCTGCCCGAGCCGCGATACCGGCACCACAGACTCCTGACCGGTGTCGACGGCCGGCGCTTCGCCAAGCGCGACCGGAGCCTCACCGTCGCAGCGCTGCGCGAGGCGGGGAAGACGCCGGCGGAGGTGCGGGCGCTGGCGGGGTTTCCGGACTGACGGGCTGGCGCCATGGCGCCAGCCGGGGCGCTATTGCGGGCGTCCGAGACCGCGGCACAGCGCCGCGTAGTCCGGCTCGGTTTCAGCGTCGATCAGGCCGTGGCGGATCAGGAAATCGATGATCACGAGGTTGCAGTTGAACTTGAACGCGAAGCTCTCGCGCACCACCGAGGCGACCCGTGCGATCGGCCACAGCTCGAACGCCTCGACCTCGCCGTCGGTGCTGCGCGGCGCAAAATCCGGCGGCAGCTCCAGGTCGTAGCAGAACTGCTCGTCGGGCTTCAGCCCGTCCTCGTACTGGTGACAGTAGGCGATCGACCCGGCGGCGCGGGCGCGGGCGGCGAGATCGGCGGGAATGGCGGCCTCCTCGGCGCACTCCTTGACGACGTTCTCCATCAGGCCGACGCCGATCGGCTGGCCACCCGCCACCATGTTGTCGAGCATGCCGGGATAGGTCGGCTTGTCGCGGGCCCGCCGCGCGACCCACATGTGGATGCCGTCGGATTTGCGGACATAGCCGTTGACGTGCACGCCCCAGCTGCGCACGCCGAGCCAGGGGCAGGTCGCGCGCTCGACCTGCAGCAGCGGCGCGTCGCCCCACTCCAGCATGACCGGGTACAGCTCGCCGCGCCAGTCCGGGAATTCGCCGGCCTCGCGCAGCGTGCCGAGCATCCCGTCGAACGCCGCGCTGCGGGCTGCGAAGTCGTCGAGGCCGGGGGCAAGCGTCACACCGTCCGACCCGACGGTCACGACGTCCGGAAACGCCCGCAACCGGTCGATCCTGTCGCAGCGGATTCGGCCGACGGCCTGCCCGGCGATGTCGAGCGGAACGAAATCGCCGGTGGTACAGTTGTTGCAGCGTCGGATATGGTCGATGAACGGCATGGACCGAGCGGTCACCCCACCGGCGGCGGTGCGAATACCCGCCGGCCCGACTCGACCCCGCGCAGCGCGGTCTCCCCCAGCGACTCCCAGTCCAGCGGCAAGAGGTGCGAGAACGCGTTCGAGACCACGATCCGCCGGCGCAAAGTCTTGGTCAGGCCTTCGAGGCGCGCCGCCTCGTTGACGGCCGGCCCGACGGCGGTGAAGTCGATCCGCTCCAGCACCCCGACATTGCCGAACAGCAACGCGCCGACATGCAGGGCAAGGCCGAACTCGAGCGGCGGCTCGCCGCGTTCGAGCCGGGCCGCGTTCAGCCGCTCCCGGCGCCGCTCCGCATCCTGTGCCGCGGCACAGGCCATGCGGGCGGCGCGCTGCCCGCCGCCGGGCCCCTCGATGTGGAAGATCGCCAGCACCGCATCGCCGATGAAGCGCAGCACCTCGCCGCCGTGGTCGAGGACCGCGCCCGCGGTACACTCGAAATACCCGTTCAGCAGTTCGAGGAAGGCGGATCCGGGCAGGCGGTCGGCCAGCGCCGTCGAATCGCGCAAGTCGCTGTACCAGATCACGGCGTTCAGGAGGTCGCCGTCGCCGCGTCGGATCTGGCCGTCCAGCACCCGCCGGCCCGCGTTTGGGCCGAGATAGGCGTTGACGACGTTGAGCGCGGTCTGCTCGCGCTTCGCCATCTTGATGCCGACGGCGAGCCTTCCCTGCACCCTGCGCAGCACCGCGAGGTCCCCATCGTCGAAGCCGCCCGGCCGGTCGGTCGCCCAGGCCACAATCATGCCGTCCTGCTGCGCGCGGGCGCGTGCGGCGACGCCGAAATACGACAGGCAGCAGAAATACTCCGTGATTCCGCAGCCGCGCAGCTCGACCAGCAGCGGGTATTTCGCCCACGGCCCGTCCTCGGCTTCCAGGGGGATGCGCAGCTCGGTGTCGCCGCTGTCCTCGAGGCGCTTCAGCGGGCTCTGCTCCCATTCGCGGCTCGGCTCGTCGGTCCGGCGATGGCTCATCAGCTCCGGCGCCTGGCCGCGCCACCAGCAGAAGCTGACGGCGGCGACCTGCGGGTGCAGCGTGCGCACCGCAAGATGGGCGCGCCGCAGCGGAATGCCCACCATGCCGAGGCGCTCGCAGACGCCGATGAAGAGCTTTTCCATATCGGCGTCGAGGAGCGACTGGCTCACCACCCAGTCGGTGATCTCGCGGATGACGGTATCGCGGCTGGCGTCGATCGCGCTTTCCATAGGCACCAATCTGCACCCGATGGGCGGCCGCGGCAAGCGCCCGTGCCAATCCGCGGCGATCGGTCCGGACCGGCCGGCAGATGGGCCCCGCTTACCCCTTCTCCGCCGTCAGCACGGTGGACACGCCCCACACCTGCCGCAGGCAGGCGGCGATCTGGCGCGCCAGCGGGGCCTCGAGGTCCTCCAGCTGCAGATCGATGGTCAGCTCGCCAGTGGGCGCGATCCGGCTGTGCCACAGGCTGGGCACCAGTCCGCGCTTGGCGAACAGTTCCAGCACGCGCGGCATGACGCCGGGGTCGGCGTCGGCGACGACGGAAAAACAGGCGGTGGTCTTCTGACTTTGCGGCGCGAGAGAGCGCTCAACGAATTCCCGGTACATGTAACGCAACCTCATAGGTCATGGGATGTGCACGAAACGACATGGCCCGGCCCCCTGCGAGGGCCGGGAGGCTAATTCGCGCCCCACAACTTATGCTGCACTGCGTCATCATGAGGACGGCACTTTACGCCCGCCGCCGGATGAAATCAAGCGGTGCGGATGGCGCTGAGCGGCGCCCGCCTAAGACGGAATGAGCTGGATCACCGCGGCGAGGGTGCCGAGCGCGAGCGCGGTCGACAGCACCACGGACATGCCGATGCCGCCGGATGCGACTTCGTAACGATGGGCCAGCACGAACACGTTGATGCCCGCCGGCATCGCGGCCAGCAGAACCGCCACCCAGACCCACGACTCCTGGACGGCGAAGATCTGCGTTGCGAACACCCAGACGATGACGGGATGCAGCACGAGCTTGACGACGGAGACGACGAACGCTTCCTTCAGCCCGCCGGTCACCGGATACTGCGCGAGGACGCCGCCAAGCGCGAACAGCGCCAAGGGCCCGGCGGTGCCGGCCAGGGTTGCGATCACATCGTCGATCGGCCCGGGTAACGGCGGTCCATACAGCCCGTAGAGAGCGCCGGCGACAAGTGCCACGATAAACGGGTTGTGGACGAGTTCGCCGGCGGTTTCCTTCGCGACCTTGCCGGCCGTCCCGCCCTGCCGCCGGCCGATGCTGATCACGGTGACCACGAGCGGCACCATGATCAGCCCGTGCACGCCGATCAGGATGAACAGCGGAACCGTCGCCGCCTCCCCGAGGATGCCCAGCACGACGGGGATGCCGAGCAGCACGGTATTGGAATACGCCGCGGCGCCACCGAACGCACCCTGGTGCGACAGGCCGTTGTGGAAGATGCTGCCGGCCGCGAGCATGCCGATGACGAAGGCGACGAGAGCGCCCAGGTAATAGGACAGCAGGAAGCCCCACGGAATCTCGGCGGGGATCGTCGCCCTCGAAGTATAGCGGAACAGCAGCAGCGGAACCGCGACCCCGAACACGTAATGCGCCACACCGTCGACGCCGATCTGGCGGAACAGCCGCAGCTTCGCCATCAGCCATCCGATCAGGACGATGGTGAAGGTCGGCAGGATATTGTCGAGGACGCTGTCCAACGTGCCACTCCTCCGCGCGGCACCGGCCCGGACATCCTTGGGGCCGGCACGGCGTGACGCAGATTAGGCGGGAAAAGCTGAATTTTGGGTTACCGGGCGACGCGCGGCGGCCCGTCACGAGCGCTCGAGCAGCCAGATCAGGCCGGAGACCGTCGCCGTGCCCAACGCTGTCGACAGGACGATCGTGGTTCCCGCCGTCGCCGTGCCGGCGCCGTAGCGGTTGGCGAAGATGAAGACGTTGACGCCGGTCGGCATCGCCGACAGCAGGGTCACCACTCCGGCCCAGGTCGGCTCGAGTCCGAAGACACGGGTCGACAAAAGCCAGACGACCAGCGGCTGGACGACGAGCTTGAGCGCGGAGATGACCACCGCCTCAGCCATATGACCGGAGACGCGATACCGGGCCAGGGTGCCGCCGAGCACGAACAGCGCGACCGGCGCGCCGGCGGTGCCGAGCATGCGGATGATGTCGTCGACCGGCCCGGGCAGGGGCGGGCCGATGCGGCCGTACACGACGCCGCCGACCAGCCCGATGACGAGGGGATTGCGAATCAGGTCGACCAGCGTTTCGCGCAGGCCGCCCAGCATCGCCCCGGCGCGCCGTTGTCCCATTCCCAGGACGATCACCAGCAACGGCAGCAGCACGGCATTGTGGACGCCGATCACGAGAAACAGCGGAACCGACCCCGCGTCCCCGAATACCGCCAGAACGATTGGAATACCGAGCAGCACGAGGTTCGAAAAACAGCCGCTGCCGGCGAAGGCGCCCTGCTCCGACAGCCCCTTGCGGAAGACCAACGCCGCGATCAGCATGCCGGCGCCGAACACCGCATAAATGCCCAGGTAATAGGAGAGCAGCACGTCCCACGGGATGTCGTCGGGCAGGCGTGCGGTCGCCAGGGTGCGGAACAACAGCAGCGGGATCGCGACGGTGAAGACGAAATCGGATATGCCGTCGATCGCCGCCGGGCCGAAGACGCCGGCGCGGGCGAACATCCAGCCGATCAGCACGATGCCGAAAACCGGCGTGACGATTTCCAGAACACTTTCCAAGGGCTGGGGCTCAGTCGAGTCAACGCAGGGGGCGACGGCGCGGGGGTCCGACAGTCGCCCATCGCGGGGGCACTTGCAAGCCCGAAAAACAGGGCTGGTTGGCGGCACAAACAAAACCTGTGGACTTGCCGTGCATCAGCGCACATATGTCCGGGACGGTAGCAACCGGATACCTCGCATGTCTGACCTGTGGATCTATTACCGCCGCCCCTCCAGCCTCGTGCGTTACCGCCACGGCGGGGCAGCCGCGTTCGACCCTGCCGTGCGGTCGCCACTTGCGAAGGCGGTAGCGCCGCTCACCGTCTTCGAATCGGGCGACGACGAAAAGATCCTGCAGTTCCCGCTGCCGCCCCAGGCACCGCGCCCGCGTCGCGCGGCCAAGAGGCGGCGTGGCCGCTTGAAGCCGGTAAAACCGAAAAAACCGACGAAACACGACAGCTAGGGCACGGCGTTGCAGCGCGCGGCGCGGTCAGTCCCGGGCCGGCCGGTCCAGCAGGTCGACGATCTCATCGAGTACCCGGTTCAGCGCATAATCCTTGGGCGTGTAGATCCGGGCCACCCCCATGTTGGCGAGTGCGCCCTGATCGACCTGCGGGATAATGCCGCCAACCACCAGCTTGACGTCGCCAAGTCCTTCCTCGCGCAGCAGCCGCCGCACTTCGCGCACCAGTTCCAGGTGACTGCCGGAGAGAATCGACAGGCCGACGACATGGGCCTGTGCCCGCTTGGCCGCATCGACGATCTCCTGCGGGGTCTGTCGAATCCCCTCGTAAACGACGTCGAAGCCGGCATCCTGCGCGCGCAGGGCGATCTGCTCCGCACCGTTGGAATGCCCGTCGAGGCCCGGCTTTCCGACCACCATGGTAACGGCACGGCCGAGACGCTTCGTCAGCGCGGCGATCCGTGCGCGCAGCGCAGCCGTCGCTGCGGCATCGCTGGCGCCGACCGACTCGCCCACGCCGGTGGGCGCGCGGTATTCGCCGAAAACGTGCCGCAACGTATCGCCCCATTCGCCGGTCGTCACCCCCGCGTGGGCGCAGGTGATCGACGCTTCCATTATGTTATCGCCGGCGCGGGCGGCGCTCTCCAGTCGGGCCAGCGCGGCGCCGACCGCCGCCGCGTCCCGCGCCTTGCGCCAGGCGACGAGGTTGCGGATCTGTGCATCCTCTGCCGTGTGGTCGACGCGCAGCGCCGCCCCTTCGTCTGCTGTCAGCGGCGACGTGGCGCCTTCGTTGTACATGTTCACGCCGACCACCGGCTGCGCGCCCGATTCGATCGCCGCCACGCGCCGCGCATTCGAGCGCACCAGCTGCGCCTTCATATAGCCCGACTCGACCGCCGGGACGGTCCCGCCCATCGCCTCGATGACGGCCAGCTCGGCGCGCGCCTCGTCCTTGAGCTCCGCGACCTTCGCCGCGACGACCGGCGAGCCGTCGAACAGATCGGCGAACTCGAGAAGGTCGGTTTCGTGGGCGACGATCTGCTGCAGCCGCAGGCTCCATTGCTGGTCCCAAGGGCGCGGCAGGCCGAGCGCCTCATTCCAGGCCGGCAGCTGGACCGCGCGGGCGCGCGCGTTCCGCGACAGCACCACCGCAAGCATCTCGAGCAGGATCCTGTAGACGTTGTTCTCCGGCTGCTGTTCCGTCAGCCCCAGCGAATTGACTTGCACGCCGTAGCGGAAACGACGGAGCTTCTCATCGGCGATGCCGTAGCGGTCGCGGCACAACTCGTTCCACAGCTCGGTGAAGGCGCGCATCTTGCACATTTCGGTGACGAACCGGATGCCCGCATTGACGAAAAAACTGATCCGCCCGACGGCCTGGGGAAAATCCTCCGCCGAAACCTGGCCGCCGTCGCGCACGCGGTCGAGCACGGCGGTCGCGTTGGCCAGCGCATAGGCCATCTCCTGGGCCGGTGTCGCGCCCGCTTCCTGCAAATGGTACGAACAGACATTGATCGGGTTCCATTTGGGAACCTCGCGGCAAGTGAACGCGATCACGTCCTCCGTGAGCTTGAGGCTGGCCGGCGGCGGGAAGATGTATGTTCCGCGCGAGAGATACTCCTTGACGACGTCGTTCTGGGTCGTGCCGGCGAGCTCCGCCCGCGCCGCGCCCTGCCGTTCCGCCGCCGCGATATACAGCGCCAGCATCCAGGCGGCCGGCGCGTTGATCGTCATCGACGTGTTCATGCGGTCCAGCGGAATGCCGTCGAACAGGGCCTCCATGTCGCCGAGATGCGAAACCGGCACGCCGACCTTGCCGACCTCGCCGCGGGCCAGCGGATGGTCGCTGTCGTAGGCCGTTTGCGTCGGCAGGTCGAAGGCGACCGACAGACCGGTCTGGCCGCGTTCGAGATTTGTGCGGTACAGCGCGTTCGAGGCCGCTGCCGAGCTGTGGCCGGAATAGGTGCGGATCAGCCAGGGCCGGTCCCGACCCCGCCGTGCTGGGCGCGCTTCTTCCGGTTGCGTTCCTTTGATTTTCCTCCGCTTTACCATTCTCCAGTTTCCTGGCGGCGTTGCCGATCGGGTCCGCCCGCGCCCGCTCGTTCGGTCATTATGTGTTATGATCGTCGGGCAATCTGAAACAAG
>CAYFYY010000053.1:0-1240 GCA_964347475.1 uncultured Flavobacteriales bacterium | reverse complement strand
CGGTGGTCGCCGTAACATTAAAAAACGCGCGCTCGACTGCGGTCATAATATGTTATGATCCGCGTCCAATCTGAAACAAGCTGTCTTATTGTGCAATGCAAAATTTTCGTGTACCCGTTACGCAGTCGCAACATGGAAACCGACTCCTGTGGAGATGGGGACGAGATGAACACGCCCGCTGAAGTCGTCGATATCACAGCGAATCTGCCGAAGAAGGACCTGTACGAGATCGGCGAGATTCCCCCGCTCGGACACGTGCCGAAACAGATGTACGCATGGGCGATCCGGCGCGAGCGCCATGGCGAGCCCGAAGACGCGATGCAGGTCGAGGTCCTCGAGGTGCCGCCGATCGACAGCCACGAGGTCCTGGTCATGGTGATGTCGGCGGGCGTCAACTACAACGGCGTGTGGGCGGCGCTCGGGGTGCCGGTCTCGGTGTTCGACGTGCACAAGGCGGATTACCATATCGCCGGGTCGGACGCCGCCGGCATCGTCTGGGCGGTCGGCTCGAAGGTGCAGCGCTGGAAGGTCGGCGACGAGGTCGTGGTGCACTGTAACCAGGACGATGGCGACGACGAGGAGTGCAACGGCGGCGATCCGATGTTCTCGCCCTCGCAGCGCATCTGGGGCTACGAGACCCCGGACGGCTCGTTCGCGCAGTTCACCCGCGTGCAGGCGCAGCAGCTGATGCCGCGGCCGCGCCACCTGACCTGGGAGGAGAGCGGCTGTTACACCCTGACGCTGGCGACCGCCTATCGCATGCTGTTCGGCCACCGACCCCACACCCTGAAACCCAGCCAGAATGTCCTGGTCTGGGGTGCCTCGGGCGGGCTCGGCTCGATGGCGATCCAGCTGATCGCAACAGCCGGCGGCAACGCCATCGGCGTGATCTCCGACGAGAGCAAGCGCGACTTCGTCATGCAGATGGGCGCGCGCGGCATCATCAACCGCAGGGACTTCAATTGCTGGGGCCGGCTGCCCGACGTCGGCACGCCGGAGTTCAACGAATACATGAAGGAGGTCCGCAGGTTCGGCAAAGCGATCTGGGACCATACCGGCAAGGGCAACGACGTCGACTTCGTGTTCGAGCATCCCGGCGAGGCGACCTTTCCGGTCTCGTGCTTCGTCGTCAAGCGCGGCGGCATGGTCGTATTCTGCGCCGGCACGACGGGATACAACCTGACGTTCGACGCGCGCTTCGTGTGGATGCGCCAGAAGCGCATCCAGGGCAGCCATTTCG
>CAYFYY010000052.1:18142-28842 GCA_964347475.1 uncultured Flavobacteriales bacterium | reverse complement strand
GCCGGCGTTCTCGACTTCGCCGGCGGCACCGTGGTGCACATCAATGCGGGCGTGTCGGGCCTCGTCGCGGCGATCATCCTCGGCCGGCGCACCGGCTACGGCACCGAGAACATGGCGCCGCACAACCTGGTATACAGCCTGATCGGCGCGTCGCTGCTGTGGGTCGGCTGGTTCGGCTTCAACGCAGGATCGGCGCTGTCGGCGGGCACCGGTGCCGGCATGGCGATGGCGGTCACGCAGATTTCCACCGCTGCGGCAGGCCTCGCCTGGATGTTCGTCGAGTGGGTCGTGCGCGGCAAGCCGAGCGTTCTGGGTATCGTCTCGGGCGCGGTTGCCGGCCTGGTGGCGATCACGCCCGCCTCCGGCTTCGTGGCGCCCGGCGGGGCGCTGGTCATCGGCCTGGCGGCCGGAGCGGCGGCGTTCTGGGGCGCGACCTGGCTGAAGAACAAGCTGCGCTACGACGACTCGCTCGACTGTTTCGGCGTGCACGGCATCGGCGGCATCGTCGGCGCGGTGCTGACCGGGGTGTTCGCCGTCGAGGCGATCGGCGGCACGCCCGGTGCGCTGGAGGGCAACGTCGGGCAGATCTGGATCCAGATCGAGGGTATCGTCGCGACCATCGTATGGGCCGCCGTTGCGACCGCCATCATCCTGCTGATCCTCAAGGCCGTCATGGGCTTGCGCGTCGAGCCCGAGGCGGAGATCGAGGGTCTCGACCTGAGACTGCACGGCGAAACCGTACAATAGCCGGGTGTTGTTTTCCGGCCGCGTTTGAGGGGGCGTTCGCGCCCCCTCTTTCGTTCGCCATGCCGGCCCACCGATATTCGCCCCCGGAAGCGCAGCACCCGGCGCGGTTCGCCGCCGCCCGGGCCCGCTGTCACAATTCCGCCGCCCTCGTCGGATAGCTTGAGATCGCCGCCCGGGGCGCGTACTATCCGGGACCGCGAGTTTACGTTTTGTACGCGTCGCCGCGCGGACCTCCCGGCGACGCGCCTTTGTTGGATTGCGAATGCGCGACAACCCCGCACTGGACCAGCTCGGCGACTACCCCTTCCAGCGGCTGGCAGCGCTCCTCAAGGACGTGCCGGCCGCGCCCGGGCTGGCGCCGGTGCTGATGCATGTCGGCGAGCCGCAACTGGCGCAGCCGGATCTGGTGGCCGAGGCGGTCGCGGCGGCGGCCCACCTGTGGAACCGCTACCCGCCGGTCGAGGGGTCGCCGGATTTCCGCCGCGCGGCCGCGGACTGGCTGACCCGCCGCTACCGGCTGCCGGCGGACATGGTCGACCCCGAGCGCAACGTCATCGCCGCCTGCGGCACCCGCGAGGTGCTGTTCCAGGCGGCCCTCGCCGCGGTCCCCCGCGGCGCCGGCAACGGCGACGGCCGGCCCGCCGTGCTGATGCCCAACCCGATGTACCACGTGTACTACGGTGCCGCGCTGCTGGCCGGGGCCGAGCCGGTCCTCGTCTCGGCGACCGCCGCAACCGGGTTCCTGCCGGATTACGAATCGCTCGACCCGGCGGTGCTGCGCCGCACCGCGCTGGCCTATCTGTGCACGCCGGGCAATCCCCAGGGCGCGGTGGCCTCGCTGGAGCGTCTGCAGTCGCTGATCGGCCTCGCCCGCGACTACGGGTTCCTGCTTGCGCTCGACGAATGCTATTCCGAGATCTGGCGCGGCGCGCCGCCGCCGGGCGGGCTCGAGGCCTGCGCCGCGCTGGGCGGCGACATGGACGGCGTGCTGGTGTTCCATTCCCTGTCCAAGCGGTCCAGCGCGCCGGGATTGCGCGCCGGCTTCGTGGCCGGCGACCCGGCGGCGCTGGCACGCCTCGTGCGCGTGCGCAGCTATGGCGGGGCCCAGGTGCCGGGTCCGGTGCAGGAAGCGGCCGCGGCGCTGTGGCGCGACGAGGACCACGTCGCGCGCAGCCGGGCGCATTACGAGGCGCTGTTCGCCATGGCGCGCCGGATCCTCGGCAACCGTGCCGGCTACCACGACTCGCCCGGCGGATTCTTCCTGTGGCTCGACGTCGGCGACGGCGAGGCGGCAACCCGCGCCGCGTGGCAACACGGTGCGGTGAAGGTGATGCCTGGCGGATACATGAGCCGCCCCGACCCCGCCACGGGCGAGAACCCGGGTGACCGCTATATCCGCGTCGCCCTGGTGCACGATCTTAAGACCGCCGAGGCCGGCCTCAGCCGGCTGGCCGAGGCGCTGGAGCGCTGAGCGATGGCCTCGCGACGGCAGACCGCGCTGCTTCCTGCCGGGCTCGGCGGCTTCCTGCGCCGGCGGATGGTCGAGATCGTCGGGCTGGCGCTGATCGCCGCCGCGGTCGTGCTGATCCTCGCGATCCTGACCTACGATTCGTCGGACCCGTCGCTCAACACCGCCGGGGCCCGCGGCCGGGTCAACAACCTGTTCGGCTATCCCGGCGCCGTCGTCGCCGACCTCGCGCTGCAGACCCTGGGCCTGGCCGCAGCGCTCGGCGCGGTCGTTCTCGGCGCCTGGGGAATCCTCCTGTTCACCCGCCATGCCGTGCGCCAGATCTGGCCGCGGATCGCGCTCTTCGTCCTGGTGCTGCTGACCGGCGCGGTCACCTTCGAGGCGATGCCGGAGCCGGAATCGTGGCCACTGGTTCCCGGGCTCGGTGGGCTCGTCGGCAACCAGATCCTGGTCTGGCTGTCGGCCCTTGCCGGCGGCACCGGGCCGCTGACCGACCCGCTGATCGTCGGTGCCGGCGCGGGCGCGATGACGCTGCTCGGCGCGTTGTGGCTGGTCGGCTTCAGCCGCGCCGAATGGCGCGCCGCATGGTCGCGCATCGCCGCGCTCGCCGGCCGCACCCGGCGAGGCGGACAGGCCGCCAAGCCGGCAGCGGACACGGCCGCGCGGGCGGAGCCCTATCTCGTCGCCGCGCAGGACCCGTTCCCGTCGGCCGATCCCGCGCCGGCCCCGGCGGCCGCTCCGAAGCGGCGGCTGGAGCCGCGCAAGCGCACGCCGCGACCGGCCGGCGCGAGCCAGGCGTCGCTCGATCTGGCGGCGCCGAACGGGCAGTACCAGCTGCCGCCGCTCGACCTCCTCGAGGCGGTCCCGCAAGCGGAATCGCGGGACGCCGGGCTGACCCCGGAGGGGCTGGAACAGAACGCCCGGCTGCTCGAGCAGGTGCTCGAGGACTTCGGCATCCGCGGCGAGATCGTCAAGGTGCGGCCGGGACCGGTGGTGACGCTGTACGAACTCGAACCGGCGCCCGGCATCAAGACCAGCCGCGTGATCGGTCTGGCCGACGACATCGCCCGCTCGATGAGCGCCGTGTCGGCGCGCATCGCAACGATCCCGGGGCGCAACGTGATCGGCATCGAGCTGCCCAACGCGCGCCGTCAGACGGTCTACCTGCGCGAGCTGCTGGCCGCGCCGGCGGTCGCCAAGGCGGCGCCCAAGCTGCCGCTCGCGCTCGGCAAGGACATCAGCGGCGCCCCGGTGGTCGTCGACCTCGCGCGCATGCCGCACCTGCTCGTGGCCGGCACGACCGGCTCGGGCAAGTCGGTGGGGCTGAACGCCATGGTGCTCTCGCTGCTGTTCCGGATGACGCCGGACGAGTGCAAGTTCATCATGATCGACCCGAAGATGCTGGAGCTGTCGATCTACGACGACATCCCGCACCTGATCACGCCGGTGGTGACCGAGCCCAAGAAGGCGGTGGTGGCGCTGAAATGGACGGTGCGCGAGATGGAGGAGCGCTATCGCGCGATGTCGAAGCTCGGCGTGCGCAACGTCGAAGGCTACAACGCGCGGCTCGCCAAGGCCCGCCGCTCGGGCGAGGTGCTGATGCGCAAGGTGCAGACCGGCTTCGATTCCGAGACCGGCCGGCCGGTCTACGAGGACCAGCCCCTGGACCTGACCCCGCTGCCCTATATCGTCGTGGTCGTCGACGAGATGGCCGACCTGATGATGGTCGCCGGCAAGGAGATCGAGGCCGCGATCCAGCGGCTCTCGCAAATGGCCCGGGCCGCCGGCATCCACCTGATCATGGCGACGCAGCGGCCGTCGGTCGACGTCGTCACCGGGACGATCAAGGCGAACTTCCCGACCCGGGTCAGTTTCCAGGTCACCTCGAAGGTCGACAGCCGGACCATCCTCGGCGAGCAGGGCGCGGAGCAGCTGCTCGGCCGCGGCGACATGCTGTACATGGCGGGCGGCGGGCGGATCACGCGGGTCCATGGCCCGTTTATCGACGAGGCCGAGGTCGAATCGGTGGTGGCCTTCCTTCGCGAGCAGGGCGCCCCCATCTATATCGAAGGTATTACCGAGGAGGAGGACGGCCCCGGCGAGGAGGATTTCGGTGGTGGCGACGAAATGTACCAGCAGGCGGTCGACCTCGTGGTCCGCGAGGGCCGGGCCTCGACCAGCTTCATACAGAGGCATCTGCAGATCGGCTATAACCGTGCGGCACGGATCATTGAACAGATGGAAAAGCAAGGTGTTGTCAGCCCGGCGAACCACGTCGGCAAGCGCGAGATCCTCGGCGGCGGGGGCGGCCATGGGCATTAGGCGGGCCGCGGTGCGGCTCGGTGCCGCCGCGGTTGTTCCGGTCCTGGCGGCGGCGTGGGGCGTCGCGGCGGCAGCGATGACGCCCCAGCCGGCCCGGCTGAGCGCCGACGAAAAGGTGCTGATCGGTCAGATCGAGGAGTACCTCAACAGCATCACGACGGTCGAGGCGGGATTCGTGCAGATGACCGCGCAGGGCCAGTACGCCAAGGGGCGGCTGTACCTGCAGCGACCGGGCCGCATGCGCTTCGAGTACGAACCGCCGAGCCCCTACCTCCTGGTCTCCGACGGTACCTGGTTCATCTATGTCGACCAGGAGCTGGAGCAGGTCACCTACCTGCCGCTCAGCAAGACGCCGGCGGGTCTGCTGCTGCGCAAGGATTTCACGTTCTCCGAGGGGCTGGTGGTGACGGGAATGGAAACCCGGCCGTCGACCGTCCGCGTCGACATCATCGATGCCGAACGGCCGGAGGCCGGCCGTGTCACATTGACCTTCGTGCGCCGGCCGCTGTCGTTGCGCAGCTGGACGGTGCACGACCCGCAGGGGCAGCGCATCCAGGTCACGCTGGTCGACCCCAAATACGGCGCGCCGCTCGACAGGTCCCTGTTCCGCTTCATCAACCGGTTCGAGCGGCGCGAGCAGTAGCCGCGTCGCCGCCGCCAGCGGCCCCGTTCCCCAGATTTCCGCCAACGCATTTGAAAGACAGCGAATATGACCGAACACGACCTTCCCCTGGTGGGCATCCCCGCATGCGTCGTCGCCGAGGACGGCGGTGGCGCGTTCCACAAGGTGGGGGAGAAGTACATCATGGCGGCGGCCCGCGCGGCACACTGCATGCCGCTGCTGATCCCGGCGCTCGGCGAGTGGTACGATGCCCGCGAGCTGGCCGCCCGACTCGACGGCATCATGCTGACCGGCAGTCCGTCGAACGTGGAGCCGCACCGTTACGGCGGCGAGCCGAGCCGGCCGGGCACGCATCACGATCCGGTGCGCGACGCCACGACGCTGCCGCTGATCCAGGCCGCACTCGAGCTTGGCGTGCCGCTGTTCGCCATCTGCCGCGGCCACCAGGAGCTGAACGTCGCGCTGGGCGGCACCCTGCATCAGAACGTGCACGAGCTCGACGGCAAGGAGGACCACCGGGCCGACCAGAGCAAGCCGTATGACGACCGGTATCGCGAGCGGCATGCGATCCGCCTCACTCCGGGCGGCGTGCTGCACGGCATGGCCGGCGGCGCCGCCGAGGTCATGGTCAACACGCTGCACGCCCAGGCGATCGACCGGCTCGCCGACCGGCTCATCGTCGAGGCGGTCAGCCCCGACGGCGTCATCGAAGCCGCCACGGTGCGCGACGCCGAGGGATTTGCCCTGTCGGTGCAGTGGCATCCGGAACACCCGATCGCCCTGGAATGGCTGCTGTCGCAGGCCATGTTCCGGGCCTTCGGCGCGGCGGCACAGGCGCGCCGCGCGGCCCGGGCGGCGGGCCCGCGCACGCACGCGGCATGAAGGCGGCCGACGCCATGGCGCCAGCGGAGCACAGATCCGGCGGCAGGCGGCCGTCGTCCCCGAGCGGCGCCTGACCCGCGCATGCGCGTCGCCACCTGGAACATCAACTCGGTCCGGCTGCGCCTGCCGCTGCTCAAGCGGCTGGCGCGGGAACACGGCCCCGATGTGATCTGTCTGCAGGAAACCAAGGTCGTCGACGATTCGTTTCCGCGCAAGGCCGTCGCGTCGCTCGGCTACCCGCATAT
The DNA here is from genome assembly GCA_964347475.1 of uncultured Flavobacteriales bacterium. Taxonomy (GTDB): domain Bacteria; phylum Pseudomonadota; class Alphaproteobacteria; order UBA8366; family JADFVY01. The sequence goes on along the minus strand of CAYFYY010000052.1, from coordinate 22,556 downwards.
CGAAATCCGCGGCATGAAGGGCTACAACGGCGTTGCCGTGCTGTCGCGCCGGCCGTTCGAGCCGCTGGAAAGCCGTTCGTTCTGCGGACGGGAGGACTGCCGCCACGTCGCCGTCCGGCTCGACGGCATCGATCTTCACTCCCTGTACATCCCGAGCGGCGGCGACATCCCGGATCCCGCGAGCAACGACAAATTCGCCCATAAGCTCGAATTCCTCGACGAGCTCGCGGCGTGGTCACAGGCGCTGCGGCGCCGGTCGGGACCGGTGGCGGTGGTCGGCGACTTCAACGTCGCCCCACTGGAGACGGACGTATGGTCGCACAAGCAGCTGCTGACCGTGGTCAGCCATACGCCGATCGAGGTCGAAAAGCTCAACCGTGCCCAGGCCGTCGGCGCGTGGGTTGACGCGGTGCGCCATTTCGTGCCGCCGGAGGAGAAGCTGTATTCCTGGTGGAGCTACCGGGCGCGCGACTGGGCCGCCTCGGACCGCGGGCGGCGGCTGGACCACATCTGGGTATCGCCCGATCTCGCCCCGCGCCTCGCGCACGCCCAAATCGTCCGTGCCGCACGCGGCTGGGATCGTCCGTCAGACCACGTTCCCGTGCTGGTGGATCTGGCACTGTGACCTTGCAGGTGCGCCTGATCTAGGTTTCACACCTATTTCCACCGCGGATACAAGGCATCATGCCTGGTTTGCGGTATATTCTTTCGAGTCCCGCGATCTCTGAACGGGTCGGGAACACGCGTGCTCAACCCTTGTCCGACTCCGCTTCGAGCCTGGCCCGCAGGTCGTCGGCCGCGGGCGCCTGGTTGTAATCCTGGTTGAGATCGCCGTCGCCGGCGGGGCTCTTGCAGGTAAAGAAAACCGCCGGCCCCTCGACGATGTGGATTCCGTGCACCGCATTGCGCGGGATGTGGACCAGCTCGCCTCGCCCGATGGTCCGCGTCTCCTCGCCGACCTGCATCCGCATACGCCCCTCGAGCATGTACAGGAACTGCTCCTCGTTCGGGTGGAAATGCGGCGGCGGTCCGTCCCCGGCCTGGTACGTCACATGCCCGACCTTCATGAACTCGCCCGCGACCGTGCGCATTTCGGCCCGGCCCAGCTCCGGCCGGGTCACCTCCATTTCGGAAATCTTGAAAAACGGCATTGCCAACTCCTGGCGCGGTCGTCACCCAAACCTCCGTGCGACTCTTACGCGCCTGGCGCGTTGGCGGCAACTCCCTTGCGGCAAACGCGCAGGGTCAGGGTACGAGTCGGTAGCCCCCCGGCTCGGTCACAAGGATCTCGGCATGCGACGGATCGCGTTCGATCTTCTGGCGCAGCCGGTAGACGTGGGTCTCGAGCGTATGCGTCGTGACTTCGGAATTGTAGCCCCAGACCTCGCCCAGCAGCTGATCGCGGCCGATCGCCTTGTCGCCGGCGCGATACAGGTATTTCAGGATCGAGGTTTCCTTCTCGGTCAGCCTGATCTTGCGGTTGTTGTCGTCGTCGATCAGCATCTTGGCCGACGGCCGGAACGTGTAGGGGCCGACGGGGAACACCGCGTCCTCGCTCTGCTCGTGCTGTCGCAGCTGGGCCCGAACCCGGGCCAGCAGGACACCGAGGCGGAACGGCTTGGTGACGTAATCATTCGCACCCGCGTCCAGACCGAGGATCGTGTCGGCGTCGGTGTCGTGGGCCGTCAGCATGATGACCGGCGCCTTCATCCCGTTGCGCCGCATCAGGCGGCAGCATTCGCGGCCGTCCATATCAGGCAGCCCGACATCCAGAAGCACCACGTCGAAATACCCGGTCTTGATCACGTCAAGCGCCTCTGCCGCGGTGCCGACCCCCACCGTTTCGAACTCTTCGTGCAGCTGGAGCTGCTCGGTCAACGAAGCCCGCAGGGCCTCATCGTCATCGACCATCAATATGCGTTTGCCCGTCATTGCACTGTTCTCCAACGTCGTCCCGCCGATACGTCTGCGCCCGTGCACTGGCACGTTCCCATAGCTGCGGTATCGGCCTTTCTGCGCCCACCCGTAACGCCGGGCCCATAGAAGAGAGATGGGACAGCGGCGCACCGCGACAAGCCTAGCGCCGCTCTCCCGTGCGGTCTCGCCGGCCTTGCGAGCGTGTGCGCATTTCCCGAATCCGGTTCGTGCTTTATATGTACCAAGGTTATAGTGACAGAACGGCCGGTCTGCGCTACATGATCGCCGGAATTTTACTGGAGTTTATCATGTCGGACGGCGCTGGCCAGCGCGAGGTCGAGAAGCAACTGGCAAACGCTCGGCGGGTGCAGTCGGGAATCGAGCGCGCCCTGGGCGACCTGCGTCGCGGTGTCGGCATCGTATTGCGCGACACCGGCCCGGCCGGCCAGGCGGTCCTCGTGGTCGCAGCAGAGGTGGCAGAGGGCGCCGAGGCGGTGATCGCGCGGGTCGGAACCGCGCCCGCCTGCGTCATACCACAGGCGCGGGCAACCGCACTCCAGCTGCCCTATGTGGACTCACCGACCGTCGCCGTTTCCTGCGGCGCGGGCGGCGACCTGCGGTTCGACGCGGCCCTGGTGGGCGGCATCGCCGGCGCCGAGGCCGTTGTTCCGCACCTCAAAGGCCGGTCGGCGGTGGCCGCCGACGCGCTTCAGAGCGCCGCGGTCGAACTGGTCAAGCTCGCACGCCTGCTCCCCGCCGCCATCGTGGTGCGGATTTCCGGCGATGCGCAGGATTTCGCCGACAGCGAGGGCCTGCTCGTCGTCGGCGCGGACTGGATCGATGCCTATCGCAGTCGCCTGGACGACGGTGCCATGTCGCTGGTCAGCCATGCGCCGGTCCCGCTCGAGGGCGCGGAAAACGCCGAAATCCATGCCTTTCGGCCGCGCGATGGGGGCAAGGAGCATCTGGCGATCGTGATCGGCGAGCCGGCGCCGGATGGCCCGGTCCTGGTGCGCATTCACTCGGAATGTTTCACGGGCGACCTGTTGGGCAGCCTGCGCTGCGACTGCGGCGAACAGCTGCGCGGCGCGATCCAGGCGATCGCCGACAACGGCAGCGGGATGCTCCTCTACCTGGCGCAGGAGGGTCGCGGAATCGGGCTTGTCAACAAGCTGCGCGCCTATCGCCTCCAGGACGAGGGGTTCGATACCATCGATGCCAACGAACGCCTCGGATTCGAGGCGGACGAACGCGCCTACAGGCCCGCCGCCGCCATGCTGCATGCGTTGGGCGTGACCCGCGTCCGGCTCCTGACCAACAATCCGGCGAAGGTCGAGGGCCTTGCTGCGTGCGGCATCGAGGTGGTCGAGCGCGTGCCGCACGCCTTTCCCGCCAACGGCCACAACGATCGCTATCTGAGCACCAAGGCCGCGCGCGCGGGGCACCTGCTCTAGGCCCGGCATGGAGATCGTCGTCCACCCCCCGGACCGGCTGACGGCGGGCGAGAGGGGTTTTCGCTGCGCCATCGGCCGCGGCGGGGTGCGCGACGACAAGACGGAGGGCGACGGCGCCACGCCGGCGGGGCGGTTCGCCCTGCGCTACGTCCTTTATCGCGCCGACAGGATCGCGAAACCCGCAACCGCGCTCGCGGCGCGCCCGATCGCCCGCGACGACGGCTGGTGCGACGACGCCGACGATCCGGCCTACAACCGGCCGGTCCGGCTGCCTTTCGCCGGCAGCCACGAGGTGCTGTGGCGGGAGGATTCGCTGTACGACGTGATCGTCGTCCTCGGCCACAACGACACGCCGCCGGTTCCCGGCCGGGGCAGCGCCATCTTCCTGCACCTGGCGCGCCCGGACTACGGTCCGACGGAAGGCTGCATCGCACTCGCCCTCGACGACCTTCTCGAGGTGCTGGCGCTGTGCGGCCCGGGCGATGCCGTGACCGTCAGGCCGGAGACCGCGGCGGACGCGCGCCGAAAATAGCGGTGCCGATGCGGACATGCGTCGCGCCGAACTGGATGGCGACCCGGTAATCGGCGCTCATGCCCATGCTCAGCGCGGACAGACCGTTGCGCCGCGCGATCTCGCGCAGCAGCGCGAAATGCAGCGACGGCTCCTCGTCGACCGGCGGAATGCACATCAGGCCCCTGACCGGCAGTTCGAACTCGCGCCGGCACAGCTCGATCAGGGCATCCGCCTCAACGGGGAGGACGCCGGCCTTCTGCGCTTCCGCGCCGGTATTGACCTGGATGAAGCAGTCGGGGCGGCGCCCGGCCTTTGCCATCTCCGTGGCGAGCGCGCGCGCCAGTTTCGGCCGGTCGACGGTCTCGATGACATCGAACAGGTCGACCGCCTGGCGCGCCTTGTTGGTCTGCAGGGGGCCGATCAGATGCAGCGCGGTGTCGGGGAACGCCGCCACCAGCGCCGGCCATTTGGCCGCCGCTTCCTGGACGCGGTTCTCGCCGAACACCCGGTGCCCGGCGTCGAGGGCCGG
>CAYFYY010000052.1:0-18132 GCA_964347475.1 uncultured Flavobacteriales bacterium | reverse complement strand
ACCGCCTTGCGGACGTCGGGCGGGATCATGGCGTCGAGGGCCGGGCGGATTCGTGCCGCGTCATGGCCCTTGCCGACCGCAACCAACGTGATCTCGTCGGGCTCCCGGCCGACCTCGCGCGCCGTGTCGGCAATTTCTGAGAGGACGCCGGCGAGTCGCGCGGCAACGTCCAGTTCGCTGTGTTCGGGCATTCCGGCTTCCCGTGGATATGGCTGGCGGCAGCCTATCAAAGGCGCCGAGTCGGGAAAAGCCGCCGGCCGCCCGGGAACACGCAATTTCCGGAAAGCCCTTTGCGGCGGTCGGCAAAAGGGGGCATATTCGCCGTCATGTCGCCATCATGGAACACCGTGCGGGGCGCAGCGGCGCCGTACCGCGACGCTGCAGCGGCGGGCCGACGGGGTGGTACGGCCGACGTGGCGACGGCATGACGTCGACGGGGCACAGGCTGGACGACAGCCCGACATTCGCCGACATCATTGACCCGGTGCCGGAAGACAGGTTCTTTGCCGAACACTACGATCGCAGGTTCCTGCACGTCCCGGGCGACCCCGGCAAATTCGCGTCCGTGATGTCGTGGGACGAGCTGGCGGCGCTTCTCAACATGACGGGGATCTGGTCGTCGGCATCGCTGCAGCTGGCCCTCGACACCGAAATCGTGCCGCCGCCGAAATACTGCCGGGCGGACAAGAACCGGGATGGCCAGGCCATCATGCAACCGGACGCAGCGCGGGTCATGCAGCTCCTGGCGCGCGGCGCATCGCTGGTGGCCAATGATATCGACAGCCTGACACCGGCCCTGCGGGGTGTGGCGAACGCCCTCGAGTCGGCGCTCTCCGGCAAGGCGCAGGCGAACCTGTACTGCTCGTGGAAGGAGCGCCAGGGGTTTGGCAGCCACTTCGACACGCACGATGTCTACGCCATCCACATCGCCGGCGAAAAGGTCTGGCGCATATACGAGACCCGGGCGGAGGCACCGATCGCGCATCCGCGGTTCAAATCGTACGGGCAGGCGTGGCACGACTCGAACCGCGGCAAGGTGGTCGAAGAAGTTCTGATGCGCCCCGGCGATCTTCTGTATCTGCCGCGCGGCCAGTATCACGACGCCCTCGCGACCAGCGACGGCACCATCCACATCGCCTTCGGCGTGACCCATGTGATCGGCATGGACGCGATCGATCTGTTCGCCAACAAGGCGGTCGACGACCCGTTGTTCCGGCACAACATGCCGCGCCACAGCGATGGCGAGGCGGCCGCGGCGGCGTGGCTCGCGGCACTCGGCGAGCGGATTGCGGCGTTCGCGAAAGACCCCGATTCGGTCGCGGCGATGCGCCGGCACCAGCAGGCGTTCCGTTACCCGCGGGCCGGCTTCGCCCTGCCGGTCGCACCCGCGGCGCCGCGCTTTCGGCTGACCGCCCGGAACCTGCGGGCGGAGCAGCGCAACGGCGCCTGGGTTCTGATAGGACCCAAGGGAACCGTGCCGATTCCGGCCGGCCTCGAGGGACCGGTGTCGTGGATCGTCGACCGCGCCGGATTCACCCGGGATGAGTTGATCGGCACATTTCCCGACATCGCACCGGCGACGCTCGACTCGTTGCTCAACGATCTTGCGGGCATGAAGGTGGTGGCGCGCGCGGTCTGATTCCGTGCGGTCATGCATTGCAAACGGGCCGGCCATCGACCGCCGGCCGGGACCGCGGACCGCGACGATCGGGCAACCGCTGCGGGGCTGTGACCGCCGGCTGGCGGAAGCGCGCGACGGTTTCTTCACGTGGCTGTAACTTCTGTGTTTTTTCATGAGCCTGCCGAAGCGGTTCATGGTATAGTCCACTTTACGATTCGTTAACCGAACCAGTGGTATGATTGCGGTGCAAGTGGTCTGTCCAGATTTCAACAACGCTGAAGGCGTGCGGCGGCGACTGTGACGTTCGATAGAGCCCTGATCATCGCCATGGCGGCGGCGCTCGCGCCGTCGCCGGTGTTTGCCGACGCGCCGAGTCAGCCGGCCGCCGACGTCGAGGAATATTACTACGCGCCGGACGAGATGCGCCTGCGGCGCGATATCGTGGACATCCGGTACTACTACGCAGAGCCGTCCCGCCTGAATTTCGATGCCGAGGGGGCCGCGTCGGATTTCGTATATTTCGGGGCCGGTTTCGGCGGCGCATCGGGGACGCACTGGGTGCCGGCGGCAGCGCCCGCGGCGGCCCTGGCGGACGCGCCGGCCGACCGGTCGCAGGGTGTCGCGCTCTGGGTGGACTGGCGTCCCGATGTGTCGCGCGATTACTACGGGACGGACTTCCGGCAGATCGGCCGGTCGCTGACCGGAAGCGAGATCGAACGCGTCGCGGTTCGCGCGGATGTGACGGCGCTTCTGTTCGATACGACCGGCGGCGCGACCACGGCGTGGCACGTCAGCGGCGCGCTCGGCTCGACAAGCCTGTCGCTGGTTTCCAGCGATCCGGCGATGGCCGGCGCCCTGCCGAACGACAGCGGATTGCTTTGGGACATCGGTGTCGGATGGTCGAGCGGCGCGGTATCGCTCAATGCGGGATACCAGTCGGCGACCCGATACATCGAAAGCGGCGGCGACGTGGCGGTGCTCTCGCTCGGCGCCGATTACGCGATTCTCCCCGGTCTTTCGGTTTTCGGCGAGTTGAACGTCATCGACGATCAGGCGACGACGGGGACCGAGCGGCTTGGCACGGTCATCATCGTCGGCACCGGACTGAATTTCTGAACGCGGGCCGCCCGGGATCGACCGGGGTGCAGCTGCAGGCGTCGGCGCGCAACGCGGCCTGTCCCGCTGCGAGTCTTTCCTCTTTTCCCCGATGCCCGTTTCTGTATAGTCGTGCGCTGCATATGTGTTTGATCAAGGAATCTGGAGCCATGACCCTCCATCACGTCTGGCGCGCCGTTTTGATACTCTTTTTCCTGCCGGCGGTGGCGTCGTGCGGATCCGCGCAGCGGGTCACCGAACAGGACACGATGAACACCGAAGAAATGCGCAAGGCAAGGGTCGGCAAGCTGTTCGGCGAAGACGCATTCGAGTACGGACCGGGCGCCACGCGGGACCAGGAGCCGTCCGGTGGCGGCGGGATTGCCGTGAACGGCTATCTCTGGCGCGCATCGCTCGACACGATGTCGTTCATGCCGTTGAGTTCCGCCGACCCGTTCGGCGGCGTCATCGTGACCGACTGGTACGTACCGCCCGAGACGCCGAACGAACGGTTCAAGATCCAGATCTATATTCTCGACCGGCAGCTCAGGGCGGACGGCGTCAGGGTCTCGGTTTTCCGCGAGATCCGCGATGCGGAAGGCGGCTGGGCGGCAGCATCGGTGAAACGCGAGACGGCGGCGCAGCTGGAAAACGCGATCCTGACGCGGGCGCGCCAGCTGCGAATCGATGCGGGGACATCTCTCTAGCGGCGGGTTGCCAGCCTCTTCCAGCCAGCAGGGCCGGTTTCGGACGAGACGGCCCGCACACCGACGACCGGAACCGGAATGAGTCGCTATAACTTCAAGGAAAGCGAGGCCAAGTGGCAGGCCGAGTGGGCGGAACGACAGACGTTCTGCGTGCGCGAGGACTCCGACCGGCCGAAATATTACGTACTGGAGATGTTCCCGTACCCCTCCGGCCGCATCCATATGGGTCATGTCCGGAATTACACCATGGGCGACCTCGTCGCGCGGTATCGGCGGGCCACGGGCTATAACGTCCTGCATCCGATGGGGTGGGACGCGTTCGGCCTGCCGGCGGAAAACGCGGCGATGGAGCGGGGCATCCATCCGGCGGAATGGACCTATTCGAACATCGCGACGATGCGCGACCAGCTCAAGCAAATGGGCCTGTCGATCGACTGGAATCGCGAAATCGCGACCTGCCACCCCGGCTATTACCGGCACCAGCAGGAACTGTTCCTCGATTTCTTCGATGCCGGCCTCGCCTACCGCAAGGAGTCCTGGGTCAACTGGGATCCGGTCGACCGCACGGTGCTCGCCAACGAGCAGGTGGTCGACGGTCGCGGCTGGCGGTCCGGGGCGCTGATCGAGCGCCGCAAGCTGGCGCAGTGGTTCCTGCGCACCACCGCCTACAGCGACGAGCTGCTCGATGCGCTTGGGTCGCTCGAGCGCTGGCCCGAACGGGTCCGGCTGATGCAGGAGAACTGGATCGGCCGCTCGCAGGGCGCGTATGTCCGGTTCCGCGTGTCGGATGGCCGCTCCGGCAAGCCGCTCGACGATCGGCTGGAAGTGTTCACGACGCGCCACGACACGCTGTTCGGCATGACGTTTTGCGCGCTTTCGCCACATCATCCCCTGGCCACCGTCCTTGCGGCGAAGGACAAGAAGGCGGCAGCGTTCGTCGCCGAGTGCGACCGGCTCGGGACCAGCGAGGCGGCGATCGAGGCCGCGGAAAAGGTGGGTTACGACACCGGCCTCGTGGTCCATCACCCGTTCGACACGGACCGCACTGTGCCGCTGTACATCGCCAATTTCGTGCTGATGGAATACGGCACCGGCGCCGTCTTCGGGTGCCCGGCGCACGATCAGCGCGATCTCGATTTCGCGCGCAAGTACGGACTGGACGTCATCCCGGTGGTCGCCCCCCGCGATGCGGACCCGGCGGCGTTTTCGATCGCCGACGAGGCCTTCGTCGATGACGGGGTGCTCATCAACTCGGATTTCCTCGACGGCCTTGAGGTGCCGGCGGCGAAGGCGCGGATGGCCGAGCGCCTGGCGGCGGCGGGAGTCGGCGAGGCGACGACGGTCTACCGGCTGCGTGACTGGGGCATATCCCGGCAGCGCTACTGGGGCTGCCCGATCCCGGTGATCCACTGCGAGTCGTGCGGCATCGTGCCGGTGCCGCGCGCCGACCTGCCGGTCTCGCTGCCCGACGACGTCGCATTCGACAAGCCGGGGAATCCGCTCGACCACCATGCAACGTGGAAGCATGTGGACTGTCCGGAATGCGGGAAGACGGCCCGGCGCGAGACCGACACGATGGATACCTTTGTCGATTCATCGTGGTATTTCGCGCGCTTCTGCTCGCCGCGCGCCGAACGGCCGACCGAGCGGGGGCAGGTCGATTACTGGCTCCCGGTCGACCAGTATATCGGCGGTATCGAGCACGCCATCCTGCATCTCCTGTATTCGCGGTTCTTCACGCGGGCGATGCGCAAATGCGGCCACGTCGCGCTGGATGAGCCGTTCGCCGGGCTGTTCACCCAGGGCATGGTGTGTCACGAAACGTATCGCGACCAGCGCGGCGCCTGGCTGTTCCCGGACCAGGTCGAACGACTGCCGGACGGCACGGCGGTGAAGGCCGACGACCGCAGCAGGGTTTCCGTGGGACGCTCGGAATCGATGAGCAAGTCGAAGCGGAATGTCGTCGATCCCGAGCGCATCATCGATGCCTTCGGTGCCGATACGGCGCGCCTGTTCATGCTCTCCGACACGCCGCCGGAGCGTGACCTGGAATGGACCGATGCCGGCATCGAGGGCGCCTGGCGCTACGTGAACCGCCTGTGGCGCATGGTCGACCAGCCGGCGGGACCGGTGGCCGGAACGGACGCGGCGACGCCCGCCGCCTTGAGCGGGGCGGCGGACCACGCCTGGCGGCTCGTGCACCGCACGATCCACGGGGTCACCGACGATCTCGAGAAATTCCGCTTCAACCGTGCCGTGGCACGGATCCGGGAGCTGACCAACCTGATCGGCGAGCTCGCAGGCGATGCCGACGACATCGCCTGGGTGCGGCGGCGCGGGCTGGAGGCGGCCGTGCAGCTGATCGGGCCGATGATGCCGCACCTCGCCGAGGAGCTGTGGCAGAAACTGGGCCACGAGACGTTGCTCGCGGACGTGCCGTGGCCTGAGGCCGATGAGTCGCTGCTGGTCGAGGAGACGATTACCATCGGCGTGCAGGTCAACGGCAGGCTCAGGGGCACGGTCGACGTGCCGCGCAACGCCGACCGCGAGGTCGCCGAATCGCTGGCGCTGGCGCTGGACGGGGTGCAGCGTGCGATGGACGGCAAGCCGCCGCGCAAGGTGATCGTCGTGCCCAACAAGATCGTCAATGTGGTCGTGTAGGCGCACGCGCGGCCTGATACCGGGGGCGGCTCTCGCCTGTCTTTCGCTGGCGGTCGCCGGATGCGGCTTCGAGCCACTCTACGGCAGGGCGTCCGCCGGCGATATCGACGCGCAGTTCGCCAGCGTCAAGATCCAGACGATTTCCGGCAGGATCGGCCAGCAGGTGCACAATTACCTGCTGGACCGTATCAACAGCGACGGCCGGCCCGACGACCCGCTCTATCTCCTTGCGGTGACCCTCGAAGTCCACAGCGTCCGCCTCGGCATCGAGCGCGACGAGACCGCGACCCGCGCCAAGCTCGTGCTGCTGGCCAACATCCGCCTCCTCGACATCGCGACCGAGGACGTTCTGCTGAACCGCACCGCGCGATCGACGAACAGCTACAACATCGTCGATTCGGCGGTGGCGACGCGCAGTGCCGAGCTCGATGCGGTCGACCGCGCCGCCCGCGAGGTCAGCGAGGACATCCGTCTGATGCTGTCGTTGTACTTCCGACGGCAACCGCCGCCCCAGGCCGCCCGCAGATGAAGCTCAAGAGCTCGCAGATCGAGGCTTTTCTCCGCCAGCCGGATGCCGCGATCCGGGCCGTTCTGGTCTACGGGCCCGATGACGGCCTGGTGCGCGAGCGGGCCGGACAACTCGTTGCCGGCGCGGTCGCGGATCCCGGCGATCCGTTTCTCGTCGCCGAACTGACGGGAGGCGAGATCGCCGGCGACCCGCCACGCCTGTTCGACGAGGCGGCGGCGATCCCGCTGACCGGCGGCCGACGGGTCGTCCGGGTCCGCGACGCCAGCCCGGCGACGCCGCCGGGCGCCGCGGAGGCCGTGGCGAAGATCGCAAGATCCTACCTCGAGGAGCCGCCGGGCGAGTCGTTGCTGGTGATGCTGGCCGGCGACCTCGGCCCGCGGGCGACATTGCGCAAAGCCTTCGAGGCCGCGCCGACCGGCGTCGCCCTGCCCTGCTATCGCGACGATTCGCAGGATCTGGACCGCTTGTTCGACGAGGTGCTCGGCGGCCGCGACATTTCGATATCGCCGGACGCCCGGGCCTATCTGTCGGCCAATCTGGGCTCGGACCGCGGGGTGACCCGGGCCGAACTCGAAAAGCTGGCGCTCTACGCCGGCGACGGCGGCCGCATCGAGCTTGCCGACGCCGAGGCCTGCGTCGGCGACAGCGGGCTGAGGGGACTCGACCGGGTGGCGTTCGCCGCCGGCGGCGGCGACCGGAACACGCTGGACCGCGAGATTTCAGCATGTCTGGCCATGGGCGAATCGCCGGTCGGCATGCTCCGCGCGGCGGCGCAGCATCTCATGCGGGTCCACCTTGCGATGGCCGGGATGGCGGCGGGTGGCTCCGCCGAACAGGCGGTCCGCAGCCTCCAGCCGCCGGTTTTCTGGAAATCGGTGCGCGAAATGGCCCGGCAGGTGGAGACGTGGTCGCCGGATCAGATGGGCAGGGCGCAACTGCTGCTGCTCGAGGCCGAGCGGCTGTGCAAGCGCACCGGCACGCCGGCCGAAGCGGTCTGCGGACGCACGCTGCTCCAGGTCGCGGCGCTGGCCGGCCGAAAGAGATAGCCCCGGAGGCGATCCGGGGCCGGTCGGCATCGCAAGTCGTCGGTCCGGCGCGGGTTCAGCCCCGCCGCAACCGCCGCAGCACCTCGTCGAGCTGCTCCGGCGCGTCGTAGTGGATGGCGACGCGGCCGCCCCCTCCCTTCGCCGCCGTCACCGTAACCTTGAGGCCCAGCGCCTGGCTCAGCTCGCGCTCCAGCGCGACGATGTTGGGATCCTTTGGCGCCATGGCGCCAGCTTTCCGCAACGCGGGGGGATGGGCCTTGCGCGTCAGATCCTCGGCCTGGCGCACGTTGAGATCGCGGCGCACGATCTCCCGCGCCAGCTCCACCGGGTTCTCCGTGTTCACCAGCGCACGGGCGTGGCCGGCCGATAACTGGCCCTCGTCGAGCATCCGGCGCACCGGTTCCGGCAGGCCGAGCAGCCGGATCATGTTGGCGACATGGCTGCGGCTCTTGCCCACCGCCCGCGCCAGCACCTCCTGCGTATGGCCGAACTCCTCGAGCAGCCGGCGGTATGCCTCGGCCTCCTCGAGCGGCGTCAGATCCTCGCGCTGCAGGTTTTCCACCAGCGCCACCTCGAGGGTGTCGCGGTCGCTCAACGTCTTGACGACCGCCGGCACCTCGTGCAGCCGCGCCTGCTGTGCCGCACGCCACCGGCGTTCGCCGGCAACGATTTCGAAATGTCCCTCGGCGTGGGGGTCGGCCCGCACCAGAAGCGGTTGCAGCACGCCCTTCTCGCGGACCGAGCCGACCAGCGCCGCGAACGCCTCGTCGTCGAAATGGCGGCGCGGCTGATAGGGGCTCGGCTTGAGACGGTCGATCGGGATCATCCGCGCCACCCGGCCCGGTTCGGACGATGCGGCATCGTCGGCCGCCGCATCGCCGAGCAGGGCGGACAGCCCGCGCCCGAGTCCGCGCCGCCGTCCCTCATCCGCGGGCATCATGCCGCCACCTTTGCATCGCGCCGCAACAATTCGCTGGCCAGATGGATGTACGCCTGGCTGCCGGCGGACCGCCAGTCGTACAACAGCACCGGTTTGCCGAAGGACGGCGCCTCCGAGACACGTACATTGCGGGGAATCACCGTGTCGTACACCTTTTCACCGAAGTGGCTGCGGACGTCGGAGGCAACCATACCACAGATATTGTTGCGCTTGTCGAACATGGTCAAAACGACGCCCTGGATCTCGAGCCGCGGGTTGAGCGCGCGCTTGACCCGGTCCACCGTGTGCAGGAGGTGGCTCAGGCCCTCCAGCGCGTAGAACTCGCACTGCAGCGGCACGAGAACCGCATCTGCCGCCACAAAAGCGTTTAAAGTCAATAAGTTAAGGGATGGCGGGCAGTCGATCAGCACGTAGTCCCAGTGGCCCTGCGGCTGGGCCAGCGCGTCGGCCAGCCGGTGCTCGCGGCGCGGCATGTCGATCAGCTCGATTTCGGCACCGGACAGCTCGCGCGTCGACGGCACGACGAACAGCCCCGGCACCGGTGTTGCGACCGCCGCCTGCGACAGGCCGGCCTCGCCGATCAGCACCTCGTACGTGGTGCGCCGCCGCGCCTCGACGTCGAGGCCGAGGCCGGTGCTGGCATTGCCCTGCGGGTCGAGGTCGACGATCAGGACGCGCTTGTGGATGGCAGCGAGGGCGGTGCCGAGATTAACCGCCGTTGTCGTCTTGCCGACGCCGCCCTTCTGGTTGGCCAGTGCGAGAATGCGGGGTCGGCGGATTTCCTGTGTTGGGGGTGGCGTGTAGATCAAGGGAAATAGCCTCCAGACGTAAAATGATTCCTTGCGGATCACTGAGACTCGGAATTTGATCCACCCGCATATTCCACTCTTTTCGTGCCCGGGTCAATTCCCGATCGACACCTCGACCCTTCAAAAATAACAAGATGCTGTGTTCATTGCAGAATTTTTTGGCCATATGTAGTAGTTCAGGCAGTGGTGCGAGGGCCCTGGCGACGATCGTCCGGGCAATGAATGGCGTGACATCCTCGATTCGCTGGGCATGAATCGTAATGGGTGCGCCGATCGCCCGCGCAGCCTCGCCCAGGAACGCGCATTTGCGGCGGTCGGACTCGATCAGATGGACATCCGATGCACCCATGGCGGCGAGAACCAGTCCGGGGAAGCCGGCGCCGCTGCCGAGGTCGACGAGCGGCGCCGCGGGGTCGGGGATGAGAGGAAACAGCTGCGCCGAATCGAGCATATGCCGGCGCCACAGGTCCGCCAGGGTGGACTGTCCGACCAGATTGACCCGCCGGTTCCATTTGCGCAGCAGATCGGCGTAGCGCTGCAGCCCCTCGAGTGTTTCACGTGAAACACCGGCCGCCGCAGCGAACGCCTCGGGTCTCACCGCAGGCGGGCCTCCGGCCGCCGGACATGGCGCAGCAGCGCCACCAGGGCCGCGGGCGTGACCCCGGAGACGCGGGACGCCGCCCCCAGGGTCGGCGGTCGCGCCGCGCTCAGCTTCTGCCGCATCTCGTTGGACAGCCCGCCGATCGCAGCGTAGTCGAGGTCGTCGGGCAGGGCCAGCTCCTCGTCGCGGCGGAAGGCGTCGATATCCGCCTGCTGACGCGCGAGGTAACCAGAATAAAGGGCCTCAATTTCTAACTGGCGGGCTATATTTTGTGGCAACACTTCCAGCTCCGGCCATATCTGGGAAAGGCGGGCGAGATCGACCTCGGATCGAGCCAGCAGCTCATGGACGGTGCGCAGCCGCCCGTCGCGGTTCACCCGGATGCCGTGCCGGGCCAGCGCGTCGGGGCTGGCCGACAGGCGGCCGGCGGTCTCGCGCGCCGCGTCCAGCGCCGTGGCCCGGGCGCGCCACGCGGCCGCACGCGCCGGCCCGACGCAGCCGGCCCGCACGCCGAGCGCGGTGAGGCGCTGGTCGGCGTTGTCGGCGCGCAGTCGTAGCCGGTATTCGGCGCGCGACGTGAACATCCGGTAGGGCTCGGTCACGCCCCGTGTCACCAGGTCGTCGATCATGACGCCGATATACGCGTCGGCGCGGTCGAGCCGGAAATCGCCGCCGCCGGCGGCCGCCCGGGCCGCATTGACGCCGGCGACCAGGCCCTGGGCGGCGGCCTCCTCGTAGCCCGTCGTGCCGTTGATCTGGCCGGCGAAATAGAGGCCCGGGATGCGCCGGGTTTCCAGCGTCGGCCGCAACTCGCGCGGGTCCACGTAATCGTATTCGATGGCGTAGCCGGGCCGGATCATGCGGGCGCGCTCGAGGCCCGGGATGGTCCCCAGCAAGGCGCGTTGGGCTTCCTCCGGCAGCGCCGTCGAGATGCCGTTCGGGTAGACGGTATCGTCCTCCAGCCCCTCGGGCTCGAGGAAGATCTGGTGGCGCCCGCGGTCGGAAAACCGGACCACCTTGTCCTCGATCGACGGGCAGTAGCGGGGCCCCGGCCCCTCGATGCGTCCGGCATGGACCGCCGTGCGGTGCAGGTTGGCGCGGACGATGTCGTGCGACGCCGGCGTCGTTCCGGTGATGTGGCAGACCGTCTGCGGGACCGTGATGCGCGCCGTCAGGGCCGAGAACGGCACCGGCGGATCGTCGCCGTGCTGAACCTCGAGCCCGTCCCAGTCGATGGTGCGGCCGTCGAGTCGCGGCGGCGTCCCGGTCTTGAGGCGCCCGAGCGCGAACCCGAAGCGCTGCAGCGTCGCGGACAGGCCGTAGGACGCGGCATCGCCGACGCGGCCGGCCGCCGTCGTGCGCTCGCCGACATGGATGACGCCGCGCAGGAAGGTGCCGGTGGTCAGCACCACCCGCGGGGCCGCAAATTCGCGCCCGTCGGCGGTGGCGACGCCGCGGATCCGGCCCGCGTCGTCGAGACGCACATCCTCGACGGCGGCCGCAAGGATCTCGAGATTGTCCTGCGCCTCGAGGGCCTTTCGCATGTGCGTGCGGTACAGCGCGCGGTCCGCCTGGGCACGCGGACCCCAGACGGCCGGGCCCTTGCTCCGGTTGAGCATGCGGAACTGGATCCCCGAGCGGTCGATGACACGGCCCATGACGCCGTCGAGCGCGTCGATCTCGCGCACCAGGTGGCCCTTGCCGAGTCCGCCGATCGCAGGGTTGCACGACATCTCGCCGATCGTCTCGAGCCGGTGGGTGACGAGCAGCGTGCGCGCGCCGACGCGTGCCGACGCGGCGGCCGCCTCGCAGCCCGCGTGGCCCCCGCCGACCACGATGACGTCCCAAGCATGTCTCCGATCGTCGCCCATGGTCCGAGTAGATAGGCGCCGAGACGGCTGCTGTCAAAGGGTTGGGCGCGCCGGGGCCGATGACGGCGTTTCACGTGAAACACGCGGCCGCGTGCTATTTGCCGATGCAGAAATCCCTGAAGATGACGTCGAGCAGGTCCTCGACGTCGACGCGGCCGGTGATCCGGCCCAGCGCCCGCGCGGCAAGCCGCAGATCCTCCGCCGCCAGCTCGGGCAGCGTCGCGTCCTGCGCGCGCTCCAGCGCCGAACGGCACTGCCCCAGCGCCTCGCGGTGCCGGGCCCGCGTGATCGCCGCCTGCCCGCTCAGCCCGATTCGCGCGCGTACCGCCGCTTCGAGCCGATCGAGAAAGGCCTCGATCCCGGCGCCGGTGGTCGCCGAGGTTGGGCAGACTGCAAGACAGGGCGACTCGACTTGCACCGCCGGCGGCCCGAGGTCGCACTTGTTCAGGGCAACCAGCGCCGAGCCATCGATCAGGTCGGCCGCAGCGGCGGCGCTGCCGGGATCGCCGCCGTCCAGCACGACGATCCGCAAATCCGCGGCCTCGGCCCGCCGGCGGGCGCGGCGCACGCCCTCCGCCTCGATGGCGCCCTCGGCCGCGCGAAGCCCTGCGGTATCGGCGAGAACCACCGGGTAGCCGCCGAGATCCATGGCCACCTCGATGACGTCGCGGGTGGTCCCGGCGGTTTCCGAGACGATCGCCGCATCGCGCCGGGCGAGGCGGTTCAGGAGGCTCGACTTGCCCGCGTTCGGCGGCCCGACGATGGCGATGTCGAGCCCGGCCCGGAGCCGTTCGCCCCGGCGCCCGTCATCGAGGTGGCGCGACAGTTCTCCGGCCAGGGACGACAGCTCGTCGTTCAGCGCCGCCACGACCTCCTGCGGGATCTCCTCGTCGGGAAAGTCGATATAGGCCTCGAGATGGGCGAGGCTGCGGATCAGCCGTTCGCGCCAGCCGTCATAGAGCCGGGCCAGCTTGCCTTCCGCCTGGCGCAAGGCCTGGCGGCGCTGCGCCTCGGTTTCGGCGGCGACGAGGTCGGCCACGCCCTCTGCCGCGGTCAGGTCCATCTTGCCGTTGAGAAAGGCGCGTCGGGTGAATTCGCCGGGCTCGGCCATGCGCAGGCCGGCCACCGTCCCCAGCGCCTCGAGCAGGGCGGCGATGACGGCCGGCCCGCCGTGGATATGGAACTCCGCCACATCCTCGCCGGTATAGCTGTGCGGTGCTGGAAACCATAGCACGAGCCCGTCATCGATCGGCTCTCCGCTGTCCGGATGTGCAAGCCGGGCACGAACCGCATGCCGCGGTGCCGGCAAAGACGTGCGCCCCGTCAACCGCTGCAGCGCGGGACCGGCGGCTTCGCCCGACAGGCGGACCACCGCGACCCCCGCCGGCGCCGCGCCGCTTGACAATGCATAGATGGTCCGCGTCATCCCGTGCCCGTCCGTGCCGCTCGCGCGGAATTTGCCGGTGACTTCCGGCCGTCCCGCCGCTAATTGTGGGTTCGCTCTTGTTCGCCGGCGATTTTGCCCCAATGTCCCTGCAAGCCGCCACTATCTTCCTCGGCACCGACGAAGCGAGCCTGTCATGACGGAAAACCTGCTGGCCGGGGAGACCAGTCCCTACCTTTTGCAGCACAAGGACAACCCGGTCCACTGGATGCCCTGGGGTGACGAGGCTTTCGCGCGGGCCCGCGCGGAGAACAAGCCGGTGCTGCTGTCGGTCGGGTACGCCGCCTGTCACTGGTGCCACGTGATGGCGCATGAGAGCTTCGAGAAGCCGGAAATCGCGGCCCTGATGAACGAACTGTTCGTCAATATCAAGGTCGACCGCGAGGAACGCCCCGACATCGACGCGATCTACCAGACATCGCTTGCGATGCTCGGCGAACAGGGCGGCTGGCCGCTCACCATGTTCCTCACGCCGGCCGCCGAGCCGTTCTGGGGCGGCACCTATTTCCCGCCGGAGCGGCGATTCGGACGCCCCGGATTTCCTGAGGTCCTGCGCGGCATCGCCTCGGTCTACGTCAACAACCCCGAACGCGTCGGCCAGAATGCGCAAGCGCTGCGCAGCGCGCTGGAGGACGCCGCCTCCCCGCGCGCCGGCGGCGAGATCGCGCCGGAACTGCTTACGCAGATTGCCACTCAGCTGTTGGGCCAGGTGGATCTGGCCCGCGGCGGACTGCGCGGCGCGCCCAAGTTCCCGCAGCCCTCGCTGTTCAAGCAGTTCTGGCGGGCCTGGAAACGGACCGGCGACGAGGCGTTCCGCAACGCGGTGACGACGACCCTGAACCGAATCTGCCAGGGCGGCATCTACGATCACCTCGGCGGGGGGTTCGCGCGCTATTCCGTCGACGATTTGTGGCTCGTCCCGCATTTCGAGAAGATGCTGTACGACAACGCGCAACTCCTCGAGCTGCTGACTGTCGTCTGGCAGGAGACCCGGGATCCGCTCTATGCCACACGTATCGAGGATACCGTCGGCTGGGTGCTGCGCGAGATGGCGCAGCCGGAGGGCGGCTTCTCGAGCTCTCTCGACGCCGACAGCGAGGGCGAGGAAGGGCGGTTCTATGTCTGGACCCACTCCGAGATCGAAACGCTCCTTGGCGCCGAGGCGCCGCTGTTCATAGAGCATTACGGAGTCAGCGAGGCGGGCAACTGGGAGGGCAAGACGATCCTCAACCGGCTCGCCGAACGCGGATTGGCCGACGCCGACATCGAGGCGGCGCTGGCCCGCTCCCGCGCGATCCTGCTGGATGCCCGCGCCGCCCGCATCGCGCCCGGCAAGGACGACAAGGTTCTGGCCGACTGGAACGGGCTGATGATCGGCGCTCTCGCCGCAGCCGGCCAGGCGCTCGGCCGGGCTGAGTGGATCGACGCCGCAGCCGATGCTTTCGCGTTCGTGCGCGACCACATGAGCGAGGACGGGCGGCTGCGTCATTCGTGGCGTGCCGGACAGCTGCAGCACCCGGCAACCCTGGACGACTACGCCAATATGTCGCGCGCGGCGCTCTTGCTGCTGGAGGCCACCGGAGAGTCCCCCTATCTCGCCCAGGCCGAAGCCTGGACCAGCGTTGTCGAACGGCATCATACGGAACCCGGAAAGTCCGGTTATCTGTTCGCCGCCAGCGACACGCCGGGGCTGATCGTGCGCAACAGGACGGCCAGCGACAACCCGACGCCGTCGGGCAACGGCGTCATGGTCGAAGTGCTGGCCCGGCTCTGGCTGCTGACCGGGCGGGACAAGTACCGCGAAGCGGCGCAGGCCGTCGTCACCGCGTTTTCGGGCGAGCTTGCGCGCAATTTCTTTCCCCTGTCGACGTTGCTCAACGCCAGCGAATTCCTGCTCGCCCCGGTGCAGATCGTGCTGATCGGCAGTCGCGACGCGCCGCAGGCCGCGGAGCTGCTCCACGTGGTGGCGCAGACGTCTGTGCCCAACCGGGTTCTCCAGACCGTCGCACCCGGCCAGTCCCTGCCGGACGGTCATCCGGCCGGGGGCAAGTCGCAGAAGGACGGCGCGCCGACCGTCTATGTCTGCCGCGGCCAGACCTGCTCGCTGCCGATCACCGATCCTGCCGACCTCGCCGCCGCGCTGGTGGAGGGGTGACCATTGCCGGCCCGCCTCATCGACACGCCCGTCGGGCCGGTCCTGATCATCGAATCGGCCGGCCGGATCGCCGAACTCCGATTTGCCTCGGGATCCGGGCCCGACCGCGACGACACGCCGCTGCTGCGCCGCGCCGAACGCCAGCTTGCGGAGTATTTTGCCAAACACCGCCAACGGTTCGACCTGCCGCTGGCGCCGGCACCGACGGTGTTCCAGGCCCGTGTCCGGCAGGCAATGCAGGACATTCCCTACGGCCAGACCCGCAGCTACGGCGAGCTCGCCCACAACGCCGGTGGCGCGCCGCGGGCGATCGGCCAGGCTTGCGGCGCCAACCCGCTGCCGCTGATCGTGCCGTGCCATCGCGTCGTGTCGTCAGACGGGCTCGGCGGCTATTCCGGGGGCAAGGGACTTGCCACCAAGCGCCAGTTGCTCGCCCTCGAGGGCGCGGCGCTTGCCGGGTGACAAGCCGCGCGCCTAACGATAGTCTCGCCCGCGCTTGCCACGCCGTGCCGACAACGCCGGCCGCACCATCTGACAGGGAGGACAGATCATGCCCGATATCACCATCAACGGCCGCGACGGCGACTTCTCGGCCTATCTTTCGGTGCCCGCCGCCGGCTCCGGCGCCGGCCTTCTGGTGATCCAGGAGATCTTCGGCGTCAACCAGTCGATGCGGCAGATGTGCGACGATTTCGCGGCCCAGGGCCTGGTCGCCCTGTGTCCCGACCTCTTCTGGCGCCAGGAGCCCGGAATCCAGATCACCGACAAGACCGACGCTGAGTGGCAGCGGGCGTTCCAGCTGTTCCAGGGATTCGACATCGATAAGGGCGTCGAGGACCTGAAGGACACGTTGGTCGCGTTGTGCAGCCTCAATTCCTGCATGGGCAAGGCAGGCACCGTCGGCTACTGCCTTGGCGGCAAGCTCGCCTTCCTGATGGCGACACGGTCCGACGCCGACTGCAACGTCAGCTACTATGGCGTCGGTCTCGACGAGTTGCTTGGCGAGGCCGGCAACATCACGCATCCGACACTGCTCCACATCGCCGAGGCCGATGAATTCGTACCGCCCGAAGCGCAGGCGAAGATCGGGACTGCACTTGCCGGGCACGCGCATGTCACCATGCACACCTATCCGGGCATGCCGCACGCGTTCGCCCGTGTCGACGGCATCCATTATCATGCCGAGGAGGCCGAACTCGCCAACGGCCGCACCTACGAATTCCTGAACCAAAACCTGGCCTGAGGGAGGTCCAAATGACGCACGCAATCCGCATCCACGAGCAGGGCGGTCCGGAGGTCCTGCGCTGGGAGGAAGTCGAGGTGGGTGACCCGGGCCCCGGCGAGGTCCGCCTGCGGCAGACCGCCGTCGGCCTCAATTTTCTCGACATCTATCACCGCAGCGGGGCGTACAAGCTGCCCGAACTGCCGACGACCCTCGGCATGGAGGCGGCCGGTGTCGTCGAGGCGGTCGGCGACGCGGTCGTCGACCTCAAGCCCGGCGATCGCGTCGCCTATGCCGGCTACAAGCCGGGCGCCTATGCCGAAGCCCGCATCATGCCGGCCGAGCGCCTGGTGCCGTTGCCGGAGTCGATCGACGATAAGCACGCGGCGGCGATGATGCTCCAGGGTATGACGGCGGAATACCTGATCCGCCGCACCTTCACGGTAAAACCGGGGCAGACCGTGCTGTTCCATGCCATCGCCGGCGGCGTGGGACTGATCGCCTGCCAGTGGCTCAAGCAGATCGGCGCAACCGTGATCGGCACCGCGGGAACGGACGAAAAGGCCGAGGTCGCCCGCGCCCATGGCTGCGATCATGTCGTCGTCTACAGCCGTGAGAATTTCGTCGAGCGGGTCAAGGAGATCACTGGCGGCGCCGGCGTCCCGGTGGTCTACGATTCGGTCGGCAAGGACACCTGGGAGGGCTCGCTGGACTGCCTGCAGCCGCGCGGCATGATGGTCAGCTTCGGCGCCTCCTCCGGCACGCCGGCGGACTTCTCGATCAACCAGCTGCAGTTCAAGGGCTCGCTCTACGCGACGCGTCCGACTCTCCTGCACTACATCGCCAGCCGCGAGGATTTGCTGGACAGCGCCAACGCCCTCTTCGCCGCCGTCGGCAAGGGGCTGAAGGTGGAGATCAACCAGACCTTTCCGCTCAGGGACACGGCCGAAGCACACAAGGCGCTGGTCGCGCGCAAGACCACGGGCTCGACGGTGCTGCTGCCCTGAGGCACCTGCATCTGCATAAAAAATCGCCCGGAAACCGAATTCCGGGCGATTTTTCTTACATGAACTAGGCGCGACGCCTACTGGTTCATGCTGTCGAAGAAATCGGCATTGTTCTTCGCGTGCTTCAGCTTCTCGAGCAGGAACTCCATCGCATCGACCACGCCCATCGGCATCAGGATGCGACGGAGCACCCACATCTTGCTGAGCGTGCCCTTGTCGACCAGCTCCTCCTTGCGGGTGCCCGACTTGTTGATGTCGATGGCCGGGAAGGTCCGCTTGTCCGAAAGCTTGCGGTCGAGGATGATCTCGGAGTTGCCGGTGCCCTTGAACTCCTCGAAGATGACCTCGTCCATGCGGCTGCCGGTGTCGATCAGCGCCGTGGCAATGATGGTCAGCGAGCCGCCTTCCTCGATGTTGCGCGCAG
>CAYFYY010000051.1:28487-29402 GCA_964347475.1 uncultured Flavobacteriales bacterium | reverse complement strand
GCACTGGATGTGTCCTGCATTTCATCGACCAGGAGGTGGCGCAACTGGTAGTCGAGCAGCAGCGCCACGTCGCCCGGTTCGTCAGCGCTGCCGAGGACGCGGCTCGCGGTCAGGGCTACCTCGATATGATCGACGACGCCGTTTTCGGAGAACAGTCGCTGCAATTCCGACACCGCAACCGGCAACAATCTGAAAAACGTCACGGCGGAGATCCCGCTCGGCACATTCACCTGCGTGACCGGCGTATCGGGCGGCGGCAAGTCCACCTTGATCATCGAGACGCTTTACAAGGCACTGGCGCGGCGGCTCAACAACGCCCGCACCCATCCGGGGGCGCACGATCTGATCAAGGGGGCGGAATTCCTCGACAAGGTCATCGACATCGACCAGTCGCCGATCGGCCGCACGCCCCGCTCCAATCCGGCGACCTACACCGGCGCCTTCACACCAATCCGCGACTGGTTCGCCAACCTGCCGGAGTCGAAGGCGCGCGGCTATGCGCCGGGTCGCTTCTCGTTCAACGTCAAGGGCGGACGCTGCGAGGCCTGCCAGGGCGACGGCGTGATCAAGATCGAGATGCACTTCCTGCCCGACGTCTACGTCCAGTGCGACCACTGCAAGGGCAAACGGTACAACCGCGAAACTCTGGAAATAACGTTCAAAAACAGATCGATCGCCGATGTTCTGGATATGACCGTCGAAGAGGCGGCGGAGTTCTTCAAGGCGGTGCCGGCAATCCGCGACAAGCTGCGGACCCTCGACCGCGTCGGACTCGGCTACATCCATGTCGGCCAACAGGCGACAACCCTGTCGGGCGGCGAGGCGCAACGCGTAAAGCTGGCCAAGGAGTTGTCACGGCGGGCCACGGGGCGGACCCTGTACATCCTCGACGAGCCGACGACCGGCCTGCATTTC
>CAYFYY010000051.1:0-28477 GCA_964347475.1 uncultured Flavobacteriales bacterium | reverse complement strand
TCCACGCCCTTGTCGACCAGGGCAACACCGTCGTCGTGATCGAGCACAACATGGAGGTGGTGAAGACAGCCGACCATATCGTCGATCTCGGCCCCGAAGGCGGCAATGGCGGTGGCCGGATTGTGGCTGAGGGCCCGCCGGAAGACGTGGTCCGCGTGCCGGAAAGCTATACGGGCCAGTTCCTCGCACCCTATCTGGAGCGGAGCGCGCCGAGGAAGCGGGCGTGACGGCGGTGGTGCGCGACGACATCGCAATTCGGTTGGAGACCGCGGCCGCTCTTCGGCATGTGGAGGACTGGGTGCTCGCCGAAGGCAAGGCGATGCGGCTCGCGCAGCTGATCGCGGGGTTCTGCTGCCGCCTGACCGAGGCGGGTGTGCCGGTCCTGCGCTGTACCGTGCATATGAGGCAGCTGCACCCGCAGTACTATTCGCGCGGGTTCCTGTGGTTGCGCGGTCAGCCGCTGGCCAGCGAAACGCCGCGCGAGCACGGGATCGAAAAGACGCCCACCTATCTCGACAGCCCCCTCTTCGTGGTCTACGAACGCGGCGAGGATGTCCGCCGGCCTCTCCACAATCCAGCGACGCCCCGCGATTTCCCGATTCTTGCCGACCTCGACGAGATGGGCGCCACCGATTACGTCGCAATCGGCCTGCCGTTCCGCCGCGGCGTCGGCCAGGCCTTTACGCTGGCGACCGACCAGCCGGGCGGGTTCAGCGACGCGAACCTGGCCCTGGTGCGGGCGGCTCTGCCCGCCTTCTCCGCCGTCGCGGAACTGATCAACCTGGAGCGGATGTCGCAGGTCGTGCTGCAAACCTATCTCGGCAGCTCGACGGGCCAGAGGGTCGTCGAGGGCCGCATCCGGCGCGGCGACGTCAGCCGCATTCGCGCGGTCTTGATGTTCAGCGACCTGCGCAACTTCACGCAGCTGTCGGAGTCGCTGCCCGGCGCGACCGTCGTCGATCTCCTGAACAGCTATTTCGAGACGGTCTCCGAACCCCTGACCGCCGTCGGCGGCGAGATCCTGAAATTCGTCGGCGACGGCATGCTGGCGATCCTGCCGGTCGACGGTGACGACGAGGCGGGTCTGCGCAATGCCTGCGATTCCGCGCTCTCGGCCGCCGAAACCGCCCAATCCGCTCTGTCAGCCCTCGATGCCCGGCACGCACAGCCCCTGGCGGCGGGTTTGGCGCTGCACGTCGGTGACGTCCTCTACGGCAATATCGGCACCAGAGACCGGCTCGACTTCACGGTCATCGGGCCGGCGGTCAACCTCGTCAGCCGCATCGAGCACGTCTGCCGCGAGGCGGAGCAGCCCATCGCCCTGTCGGCCGCCTTCGCCGCGGCGGTGTCGGCGCCAGTGCGCAGCCTCGGCCTGTTCGACTTGCAGGGCCTCGCAGAGCCCCAGGAGATTTTTGCACCGGCCTGAGATCCTTGGCCGTCGCCAGGATCGCGCAGATATTCCGACCGGGCGAATCCGTGGACGGGGTGGCGCCATGGCGCCAGCCGAATCCCGCCCGTCAGCGGGAATGACAACGACGGGACGTCCGTGGGCGCGGCCTATTGTCCAGACCGTTTCTGTATCCGCGCCGCCGTCTCCAGGGCGAGTGCGATATCGCCGCTCCGCGCCAGGGCGACGGCGGCGAAGAACAGGCCGATGACCTTGTCCTCCGTCGCCTCCGCGATACGGTCCGCGATGGCGAGCGATTGCCGGGCCGCCGCGCGTGCGCCGGCCCGGTCACGTCGGGACATGTGACGTTCGGCGAGACTGGCATAGGCCGCCGCAAGTACCGACAGCCGGTCGTCCCCGGACAAGTGCTCGGCGGCGGCCGCGAGATATGCGCCCGCCTGCCCCGGGCTGCCCAATTTGTTATGCACGATTGCGCTGATGACGAGGGATTCGCCCCAGCGATCGATTCCCGCCCGTTGCTGCATCAATTCGGAAATCATCGTACGGCCGTCGATCGCATTGCGGACGATTTGTAGATAGATCCGCGATTCCTTGAGGTCGTCGTCCCCCGCCGATTGGTCGGCCAGCCGTCCTGCATAATCCAAAGACTCGATCGCGCCGGAAATATCGCCACTTTGCGCCCGGTAAAGCGCGATGGTGCCGATGGACAATACTCTGGACGCGAGCGAGTTTGCCATCTCTGCGAACCCCACGGACGCCAAGAAGGACTGCCTCGCATTGCTGCTGTCACCTGCCCTCGCCTGCGCCATCGCAATCCGCGTCATCACGATTGCCTTAAGCGGGGTTCTGCTCTCAAGAAGCAGATCGTCGAAGACAGCGATCGGGTCAACAGCGACGCCGCGAACGAAACGGCTGAAGACCCAGGCTTCATTGTTTGAGCCTTCGATGTTCTCGCCAATCGAGTCCGCCGTGGCCAGAGCGCCGGCGATGTCGCCAGCCTCCAGCTGTGCCTCGGCGATTAGTGCTCGCAGGCCGCCCCGGTTGTCCCGCCTGTTAAGGCCTTCGGCAATGCGCTGTGCTCCCGACGCATCGCCGGTCACAGCCATGGACCACGCGGCAAACACTATGAAGTCGCCCTCAATGCCGATGGCGGTCTCCAGCGCGTGCGATGCGGCCTTGCGCGCCTGCACCGAGTGGCCGGCGTCCTGCAATGCCACGGCGTATACGGAATACGCCAGAACGCGGTTCTGGTTGTTGCTGACGCTTGCGATCGTGCTTTCCGCGCCATCGAGATCGCCAGCACGCATCTGGGCGATGGCAGCGGTCGGCACGCCAAACACCTGGTCGTCCTCGGTCTCGGCAGCGGCAATGACTGCAGTCGCGCGTTGCGCAGTGTCACGCGCACCGATAGGATCGCCAGCCGCCATCTGGGCCCGGGCGATTTCGCCATAGGCGGTGGCGCGTAGGGTGTCGACCGGCACAGCGCAACCACCTGCGATAACGATCAAAAACAGGGATGTTGAAAGTCTTTTGATCATCGCCCAATCCCCTACGAAAGAAAGATCAAACCCGGTGGTCCCAGCCGATCATTGCGGCACTGCCACATGTCCGGTAACGGAATTCGCGTACCCGCGGCAACGCGTACGCTATCGGACGCCTGCGTCGCGTATCGGGCCTCGGCCGGCCGCAATCCGTGCCAGCGTCTTGCGGACAAGCTTACGCATGATGAATTCCGGGAGCCGGTTTTCCCGTGCCGCCAACTCGACGGCGAGATCCTCCAGCTCCCGGAGATCCGCCATATCGGCCAAGCCCTCCGCACGGAGCCGCTCGGCGATCCGCTCCAGCAAGCCCTGGGCGGCATGGATCTTCCAGATCAGCACCAGCGTGCCCAATGTCGGCCAAAAACTGATGATCCAGACGGCCGGAAGCACGATCATCAGGGCCCAGTCCTCGCGCGGCGCGCCCGCATTGAACCCGGAGAGCGACCAGTAGAGGAGGCCGATGGCTCCGAAAACGTAGACAACCAGGGCATACAGGGTGTGACGCAGCACTGGTGCGATCCTTCCGGGTTCGGAGTCCGATCTTAGCCGGACAGGGTTAACGTTATGTGACCGACTGGCGCCATGGCGCCACCGGCAACGATAGTGATCATTGCATTGACCGGGCCGGCACCGGCTTCTATCTCTTGGCCATGTCGCGCCCCATCCCACCGGTCCATGTCGTCGGCGGCGGACTCGCCGGTTGCGAGGCCGCCTGGCAGCTGGCACGCGCCGGCGTGCCCGCGGTGCTGCACGAGATGCGCCCGAAGCGCGGGACGGACGCGCATGTCACCGATGACCTTGCCGAGCTTGTGTGCTCGAATTCCTTCCGCTCGGACGACGCGGCCTTCAACGCGGTGGGCCTGCTGCACGAGGAGATGCGTCGCTGCGGCTCGCTCATCATGGCGTGCGGCGACCACACGCGGGTGCCTGCAGGCGCGGCCCTGGCCGTCGACCGCGAGGCGTTCAGCGCGAAGGTTACCGCGGCGCTGCAAGCCGAGCCGCTGGTCACGATCCGTCGCGAGGAGGTAACCGGCCTGCCCCCGGCGGACTGGGATTCCGTCATCGTCGCGACCGGCCCGCTGACCTCCCCCGCCCTGTCCGCCGCGGTGCTCGAGGTCACCGGTGAGGAGTCGCTCGCCTTCTTCGATGCCATAGCGCCGATCGTGCACCGCGACAGCATCGACTTCGACAAGGCGTGGTTCCAGTCGCGGTACGACAAATCGGGGCCTGGTGGCGACGGCAAGGACTACATCAACTGTCCGTTGGACGCGGCGCAATACGAGGCCTTCATCGATGCGCTGCTCGCCGGCGACAAGACCGAGTTCAAGAACTGGGAAAAGGACACACCGTATTTCGAGGGCTGCCTGCCGATTGAGGTGATGGCTGCGCGCGGCCGCGAGACGCTGCGCTTCGGGCCGATGAAGCCGGTCGGCCTGACCGACCCGCACAGCGGGCGGCGGCCCTATGCGGTGGTCCAGCTGCGCCAGGACAACGCGCTAGGCACGCTCTACAACATCGTCGGCTTCCAAACCAAGCTGAAATACGGTGAGCAGACGCGCATCTTCCGCATGATCCCGGGGTTGGAGCGGGCCGAATTCGCCCGCCTCGGCGGCATCCACCGCAATACCTTCCTGAATTCCCCCATACTGCTCGATCCGATGCTGCGCCTGAAAGCCATGCCGCGCCTGCGCTTCGCCGGCCAGATCACCGGCGTCGAGGGCTATGTCGAGTCGGCCGCCATGGGCCTCGTCGCCGGTCGCTTCGCGGCGTCGGAACGACTGGGCGGTGCGGTCGCCCCGCCGCCGTCCACGACCGCGCTCGGTGCGCTGCTTGCGCACATCACCGGTGGTGCGGCGGCCGAAACCTTCCAGCCGATGAATGTCAATTTCGGCTTGTTCCCGCCTATCGACCCGCCAGCAGGCAGGCGCCGTATCAAGGGCCGCGACCGCAAGAAAGCGATGAGCGAGCGTGCGCTCGCCGATCTCGAAGCCTGGCGGGGTGGCGCTCGCGTTGCTGCCGAATAGCCCGGGTCAGCCGTGCTCCCAGTCGTCGGGAGCGAGATCCGGGTAATCCGTGAAGATCGGCTGCATCACGTCCTGCTTCAAATAGCCCAGCACGAATTCGATCGTCGCGAGATACGTCTTGTGCTCTTCCTTGTCGCCACTGTCGCGGATGATGTCGGCAGCGGATTCGAGTTGCGCGCCGATGTTCTGCATCAGCCCGGCGAGTTTCTCCGAAGCATCCCGTTCCATCATCTGCCCGCACCTCCGAGGGATCAGCGAGGGGGTTTTTCGTTGCTCCATACTGCCTCCCGTTGTGTTAACGAATCGCTTATCGCTCCGGCGCGGTGGGCTCTACGAACCAGTACTCCGGCGGCTTCAGTACCGGCCCGTAAGGGTGCGCAGCATGAGGCGCCAGGATCTCAGGGACAACGGCGTCGCGTTTCGGGTATCGAATGGATCGTAGCCGAGCCGCGCAAACCGTGCGAGATAGGCCCGCGCCAGCGTGCCAGGCAGCAGTGCGGGAAGGCCGCCCCCCCTTCGACTTGGCATAATATTTCTGGATTCATCAAGTTTTTTCAATGCTGTTACGCATATTTCCTCAACTGCCCTGCAAATCGAGTCGGATGGTTTCAGTTCGCGCAGGGCGCGCTCCTCAACTCGATGGCGGGCCATCACCTCACGCGGCAGAACGCAGCGGTTCTGGCGGAGCTGGTGGGGCAACGCACGCATCAGCCCGGTGAGGGCCCAGGCAGTGCCGACCAGGGCGCCCGCCGCCTGTGCCGACTCGTCTCTCGCGCCAAGAACCAGCAACGCCAGCTGCGTCAGGCCGCCCGAGCTAGCCTCGGCATAGGAAACGAGCTGATCCATCGTCTCGAATGGCGCGTCCGAGAAATCCATCTCCCGGGAGTCAAGCAGTCGGTCGAACAACCGCCTCGGCAAGCCGTGGGAATCGATCACCGCCGCCAGCGGCTCGACCACCTGATGGCGGCGCGGCCGGCCGGCATAGCATTCGGCGATCGCGTCGCGCCACCACTGCAGGCGGATTAGCCCGAGCATCGGCTCCGACACCGCCTCGCGGCTGCGCGCGACCTCGGCGTTGAACGCGTATAACGCGAACAGGTCGTCGCGGCGCGCGACCGGCGCGAACAAAGCGGTCAGAAAACGGTCGGAGTCGTCGCGGCGGAGCAGATCCGCGCAATACGACGCGTCTGCCATCACCACCTAAAGGGCGATCAGCGCCGCCGCCACCCTGCGCCCTTCGGCGAGCAGCACGTTGAAAGTCCGGCAGGCAGCGCCGGTATCCATCGGATCGACCGAGATTCCTTGGCCGCGCAGTTCGGCGCGCAGCGCCTCGGGCGGCAGCCGCATGCGCTCACCACAACCAAGCAGCAGGATGTCCAGCGCCTCCTCGGACGCTGTGATCTGTCGGAAATCCTCGATCGTCAGGGTCTCGACCGCAACGGCGTCCCACGACACGGTGCGGTCCGGGAAGACGAGCACGGAACCCCGGTGGACGATGCCGGCAATGCGGAACATGCCCGGCCCGTAGCCATGGATGACCTGGCTTCCCTGCGGCACCATCGGGGTGATGTCCACGGCCATCTCCCAGCTCCGCGATCAGCCCTCAGCTTCGACGCCCGCCGGTGCGGCCTGGTCCTCGGCGGCACCGCGATAGACCTTGAGATAGAGGAGTATTGGTACGGCGAGTGCAATCGAGGAATAGGTCCCGATCATCACGCCCCAGATCAGGGCCACGCTGAAGCCACGGATCACCTCGCCGCCGAGCACGTACAGCGCACCCAGCGCCAGCAAAGTCGTCAGGCTGGTCATGACGGTGCGCGACAGGGTGCCGTTGACCGAGAGGTTGAACAGGTCCGGCAGCACCATCCTCTTGTATTTCCGAAGATTCTCGCGCACCCGATCGAACACCACGACGGTGTCGTTGATCGAGTAGCCGGCGATGGTCAGGATCGCGGCGACGGTCGCCAGGTTGAAATCCAGCTTGAGCAGGGAGAACAGCCCGATGGTGCTGATCACATCGTGCAGCAGCGCGACCACCGCGGCCACACCGAACTGCCATTCGAAGCGGAACCATATGTAGACCAGAATCGCGCCGATCGCCGCCAGAACAGCGATGATCGCTGCCTCCTTAAGCTCCTCGCCGACCGTGGGCCCCACCGTCTCTGTGCGGCGGTACTCCTCCACCGTGTCTCCCAGGGCCTCCTTGATCGCAGTGACCGCGGCCTGTTGCGCCTCGTCGCCGCCCGGCTGCCGCTGGATGCGGATGAGCACCACGTCGGGCGCGCCGAACTCCTGCAAGCTGACATCGCCCAGGCCGAGTTGACCGAGCGTTGCGCGCATCGCGCCGACATCCGCACGGCATTCGGATTCCGCATCGCCAGTCGCACCGATGGGCTGCGCCGGACATTTGACCTTCACCTCGATCAGGATACCGCCGAGGAAGTCGATGCCCAGATTCAGCCCCTGCCCGGCGAACAGCCCCGCCGAGGCCAACACCAGCACGGCGGAAAAGGCGAAGGCGAACAGCCGCTTACCCATGAAATCGATGGCCGTGTCCGCCGGAACGATCGTCAGTTTCTTCACGGTATCCGCCCTCCCGTCAGATCGGCAGCGCAGCGGGCCGCCGCTGCTGCAGCCAAGTCGCCACCATCAGGCGCGTCAGCATGATCGCGGTGAACATCGAGGTCACGATGCCGATCATCAGCGTGACCGCGAATCCCTTGACCGGGCCGGAGCCGAACATGAACAACAGCGAGGCCGCGATCAGGGTGGTCAAGTTGGCGTCGATGATGGTCGTCAGCGCCCGCTTGTAGCCGGCATCGACGGCGTTCATCGGCGAACGACCAGCCCTCACCTCTTCGCGAATGCGTTCGAAAATCAGCACGTTGGCATCGACCGCCATACCGATGGTCAGCACGATTCCCGCGATGCCAGGCAGGGTGAGCGTCGCCTGCAGCGCCGACAGGGCGGCCAGGATCAGAATGATGTTGAAGGCCAGGGCAATGTCGGCAAGGGCGCCGAACAGTCCGTAGGCGAGCACCATGAAGACCACCACGGCGGCGAGGCCGACAATGCTGGCGACTTTACCGGCCTCGATCGAGTCGCGGCCGAGGCCCGGGCCAACCGTCCGCTCCTCGATGATCACCAGATCGGCCGGCAGGGCACCGGCACGCAGTAGCAGCGCGAGGTCGCCGGCCGACTGGGTGGTGAAATTGCCGGTGATGATGCCGCTGCCGCCGAGGATCGCGGTGCGGATGCGCGGTGCGCTGATCACCTTGCCGTCGAGCACGATGGCGAACAGACGGCCGACATTGTCCTGCGTCGCCTTGCCGAATTTCTGGCCGCCGACGGCGTCGAACCGGAAGCTGACGGCCGGCAGGTTGTTCTCGTCGAAGCTCGGCTGCGCGTCGACGAGATTGCCGCCGCTGACGATGACCCGCCGTTCGAGGAGATATTCGCGCTGGAAGTCATCGTCGCTGGGGACGATTTCGTAACCCGGCGGCACGCCGCGTTGGCGCGCCTCCTCGACCGACATTTTGTCGCTGACGAAGCGGAACGTCAGTTTGGCCGTCTTCTGCAGGATTTCCTTGATGCGCTCCGGGTCCTCGACGCCGGGCAGCTGCACCAGGATGCGCTCCGCGCCCTGGCGCTGGATCAACGGCTCGCGGGTGCCGGTCTGGTCGATGCGGCGGCGGACGACCTCGATCGACTGCTCGACGGCACGTCGCTGGATCTCAAGCGCAGCCTGCTCGGTAAAGCGCATCCGGAATGTGCCGTCCTCCGCAGCCTCGACGACCATGTCGGGATCGACGCTGCGCATCAGCGATTCGACCTCGGCCAGCCGTTCCAGCTCGAGGATCTTGAAGACGATGTCCTTGCCCTGGATGTGCGGCGCGGGGCGATAGCGCACGCGGGCATCCCGCAGCGCGCTGCGTACCGCATCGATGTTCGCCTCAAGCCGCTCAGCGACCACGCCTTCCGCCTTGACCTCAAGCAGCAGGTACGCCCCGCCCTGCAGGTCGAGCCCCAGGCTGACCTGCTTGCCGGGTCCGCCCTCGGGCATCCAGGACTGGATCCACCCCGCCGTCTCACGCGCCATGAAGTTGGGCGCCGCGTAGAGGATGCCGAGAGCGCAGACGACCAGAACAAGCACCTTTCTCCAGGTCGGAAACTGCAGCATCGTCGTGCGCCCTCCCCCTGGTTATTTCTTGCCCGGATCGTTGGCCGGGACGCCCTTGGCGTGGATATCCGTCAACGTGTATTTCTTCACCCGAACCCGGATGCCCTCGGCGATCTCGACGATGATCTCGTCGCTGCCCTCCTCGACGCGGACGACCGTGCCGATGATGCCACCGCCGGTCGTCACCCGGTCGCCGCGCCGGACCGCTGCGACTGCCTCGCGGTGCTGTTTGTGCTTCTTCTGTTGCGGGCGGATGATCAGGAAATAGAACACCGCGAATATCAGAACGATCGGCATCAGCGACAGGAACGCATCGCCGCCGCCTTCCGCGCCCTGTGCCCAGGCGGTCGAAATGAACATACAGAACTCCCTCGTAGAACGTCACCGGCGTGGTTGGCGCGGCCTGCTGCGATCGCCCCAGTCCGCGAACCGGCGGACTATAACGGGCCGCGCGGCGAATGCAAACGGGAGTCAATGCCGCCGGCGCTCATATGTTTGACCGGCGGCCTCCTTGTGCTATGCATCCGCCGCCTCCATGCACATAGGCATGGCGGCGCGGCTTCGCAACAGCGCACGGAAGGGCGCGAGAATGGAGGACAACGAGACGCTGCGCAGGATCGCCGACGCGCTGGAACGCCTGGCACCGGCGACTCGTTCGGCGAGCAGCCTGGACGGAGCCGACGCCTTCGTGTGGCGGGCCGATGTCGAGAGCCTGGAGCCCGTGGCCACGGTGAACAGGGTGGCGCTTGGCCTGCTTAAAGGAATCGACCACCAGGCTGACCAGCTGCTGGACAATACGCGGCGCTTCGCCGAGGGGCTGCCGGCCAATAACGCATTGCTCTGGGGCGCGCGGGGCAGCGGCAAGAGCTCGCTGGTCAAGGCCGTGCACGCCGAGGTCAACAGAGCCGCCGAGGACAAGCTCGTGCTCGTCGAAATCCACCGCGAGGATATCGCGTCGCTGCCGCGCCTGCTCACGCTGCTGCGCAAGACAAAGCGCCGCTGCATCCTGTTCTGCGACGACCTGTCGTTCGACGATAGCGGGGATACCAGCTACAAGTCGCTCAAGGCGGTCCTTGAAGGCGGCATCGAGGGACGGCCGCCCAATGTCATCTTCTACGCGACCTCGAACCGGCGTCACCTGATGCCTCGTGACATGATCGAAAACGAGCGCTCGACCGCCATCAACCCGTCCGAGGCGACCGAGGAGAAAGTATCGCTGTCCGACCGCTTCGGCCTTTGGCTTGGGTTTCACAACTGTAACCAGGATACGTTTTTTGCGATGATAGCCGGCTATGTCGAACATTACGGCCTGAAGGTCTCGGAAGAGGAATGGCGGGCCGCGGCAATCGAGTGGTCGGTGACGCGCGGCGCGCGCTCCGGACGCGTCGCCTGGCAATTCATCCAGGATCTCGCCGGCCGGCTCGGCCAGCATCTCGTCGAAAAGGATTGAGTTGGAAATCCGGGCGGCCGCCTGATTACCCGCTTGCCGACCTCTTGGGCAGGTAATCCAGCGGATTGACGGCCTTGCGGCCTTTGCGGATCTCGAAATGCAGCTGCGGGCGGCCGACGCTGCCGCTGCTGCCGACACGGGCAATCGCCTCTCCCTTCTTCACTTTCTGGCCCCTCTTTACGAGGAGCGCATCATTATGGGCGTACGCCGTCATGAACCCGTCCGCGTGCTTGATCAGCAGCAGGTTACCGAATCCCCGCAGCTCGTTGCCGGCATAGGCGACAACGCCGCTTTCTGCGGCGATGACGGTGGCGCCGCGCCGCGCACCGATATTGATGCCGTCGTTATGGCGTCCCCCGGGCTGGGCGCCGAAGCCTGACAGCACTTCGCCCTTGACCGGCCACAGGAACAGGCGACCCGTTCGGGGCGGAGGGCTGGGTAGCACCGCGACCTGATTCGGCGTCGCCTGTCGCGCGGCGGGTCGAGGCGCGGCGATTGGCGCTGCCGGCACCGCCAACGGGACCGCCGCATTGGTGTGGGCGCTACCCGTCGGCACCGCGAGTTCTTGCCCGATGACGATCGTGTAGGGCGGTTGTATGCCGTTGACACGCATCAACTCGCTCATAGGCACCTGGTACACACGTGAGATGCTATACACGGTATCGCCCTGCGTGACCCGGTGGGTCCGCCGTGTCGGCAGGCGCAGTCTGTCACCGACCTTCAGCAGATAGGGCGGCTGCAGCCCGTTGGTCTCGATAATCGAGCGGACCGGTACGCCATACAGGCGGGCGATGGAATACACCGTGTTCCCGCGGACGACCGTGTGTGTGCCATTCGCGGGAATTGGAATCTGCCGGGCACCCGGTGGCGGTACCGGGACGAAGTCGCCAACCCTGCCGTGCGAGGTGGCCGCAGACGCCCGCGACGATGATCGCGAGTCGCCGTGTTCCCTGTCGTCGTACCATCGCGCACAGCCGGCCAGAACCAGCATGGCTGCGATAAGAGACAGAAGCCGCACAGGAAAGCGGGATCGAGGGCATTTCATGGCACAACTATATCATCCCGCCATAGCTTCGTCAGTCCGACCCGAAACCAACGGCACGAACTTGACCGGCCCCAGGTCCTCGATACTCAGGCCGGCCCCGCCGCGCCGTACGCGGACGATGCGCTGGCTGCCTGGATCGTCGCCGATCGGAACCACCATGATTCCGTCGACGGCAAGCTGTGTCGACAGTTTCGGCGGGATATCGATGGCCGCGGCGGTGACCAGGATGCGCTCGAATGGGGCCTGCTCCGGCCAGCCGAGCGTGCCGTCGCCGGGCCGTGCCGTCACGTTTCGGCGCCGCAGCGCTGCCAGGCGTGACTCGGCCTGCTGCAGCAGTTCGCGGTGTCGTTCGATGGTGTAGACCCGGCGGCACAGATGCGACAACACGGCCGTTTGGTAACCAGACCCGGTGCCGATCTCCAGCACGCGCATCCGGTCATCGAGCTCGAGCGCCTCGGTCATCCGCGCGACCACCTCCGGCTGGCTGATAGTCTGGCCGCAGTCGATCGGCAGCGCCACATTTTCCCAAGCCTGGTGGGCAAAGGCCGGGGGCACGAAGGTGTCCCGGGGCACGCGCTCGATCGCATTGAGCACACGGAGGTCGGCAATGCCGCAGTGGCGGAGTTCGAGAATCAGGCGTACCCGACCGTCCGCGTCACTCACTCGAAAGCCTCCCTCAGCTTCTGCAGCGTTTCGTCGTGCGTCAGGTCGACGTGCAGCGGTGTCACGCTGACGGCCCCGTCGTCGATGGCATGATAATCGGTATCGTCCTGGCGCAAAAGTGCGCCGACCTGTTGGGGGCCGATCCAGTAATAATCGTTGCCGCGCGGATCGGTCAGGCTGACGAGGTTGTAGTTCGATTCGCGTCGGCCCTGCGCGACAATGCGGATCCCGGAAGTCTCTTCGGCGACGCGATTGGGGAAGTTGACATTCATGAAAACGTCGGTGGGCCAGGTGACGCTGGTCAGCATGCGCAAAATCTCCGGTGCGTGGTGCTCGGCTGTGCCCCAGTGCACCGGCTCCCCCAGCGCCCCGGTAACCTGGCTAAAGGCGATCGCCGGGACGCCCAGCAGCGTCGCCTCCATGGCCGCCGCCACAGTGCCCGAATACGTGATGTCCTCGCCCAGATTGCCGCCGCGGTTGACGCCGGACAGGACGAGGTCCGGCTTGCGTCCCTCCATAATGTGGGCGATGGCGAACAGCACGCAGTCGGTCGGGCTGCCGTTGACCGCGTGGCGCCGGCCGCCCAGGTGCCGGTGCCGCAGCGGCCGGGACAGCGTGAGCGAATGCCCGGCACCGCTCTGCTCCGTCTCCGGCGCGACAACCCAGACGTTCGGCGAGAAGTCCTGCGCCACGCGTTCCAGTACGCGCAGACCCGGCGCATCGATCCCATCGTCGTTGGTGATCAGAATGCGCGCGCTGGACAGGTCGAGCGGCGGTTGGAACATCGCGGTCCGCTAGCCGGCAGTGATGCGATCCATGCCACCCATATAGGGCCGCAGCGCATCCGGCACGGTGATCGAGCCGTCCTCGTTCTGGTAGTTCTCCATCACCGCGATCATGGCCCGGCCGACGGCGACGCCGGAACCGTTCAGTGTGTGAACGAAACGCGTGCCCTTCTCTCCCGGCGTGCGGAACCGGCCACCCATGCGACGGGCCTGGAAATCCCAACAGTTGGAGCAGCTGGAAATTTCCCGGTAGCGGCCCTGCCCCGGCAGCCAGACCTCGATGTCGAAGGTCATGCGTGCGCCGAATCCCATGTCGCCGGTGCACAGCGCGACGACCCGGTACGGCAGGCCGAGCCGTTTGAGCACCTCCTCGGCACAACCGGTCATGCGCTCCAGCTCGGCATCCGATTCGTCGGGATGGACGATACTCACCAGCTCCACCTTGCTGAACTGATGCTGGCGAATCATGCCGCGAGTGTCCTTGCCGGCGGCCCCGGCCTCGGAGCGAAAACACGGCGTCCAGGCTGTTACCCGGATCGGGAAGTCGTCGGCATCGAGGATCTCGTCGGCGACGAGGTTGGTGAGCGGCACTTCGGCGGTTGGGATCAGCCAGAATCCGTCGTCGGTGTGGAACAAATCCTCGGCGAATTTCGGCAGCTGGCCGGTGCCGTACACCGCGTTGTCGCGCACCAGCGCCGGCGGCAGAATCTCCATGTAGCCGTGTTCGCCGGTATGCACATCCAGCATGAAGGAGGCGAGCGCCCGTTCCATCCGCGCCAGCGCGCCGCGCAGCACCACGAACCGGGCACCGGACATCTTGGCGGCGAGGTCGAAACTCATCAGCCCCAGCGTCTCGCCGAGCTCGAAATGTTCCTTGACCCCGAAGGCGGGCCGGGTCGGTTCACCGTAACGGCGCACTTCGACATTGTCGTATTCGTCGTCGCCGTCGGGTACGTCGGGCCCCGGCAGATTGGGCAGATTGGCCAGCAGCTCGTCCAGCTGCTCGCCCAACTCGCGCTCGCGGGCCTCGGCCTCGCCGATCCGGTCCTTGAGCGCCTGCACCTCCTTGATCAGGCCGTCCGCATTTTCGCCCTTGCGCTTCTTCTCGCCGACCGCGCGCGAGGCCTCGTTGCGCTGCTGCAGCATATCCTGCAACTCCGTCTGCACTTTGCGGTGAGCGGCGTCGAGTTCGAGCACCTTCGCCGACTGCGGCGTCACCCCGCGGCGGAGGAGACCGGCGTCGAAGGCATCCGGCATCTCGCGGATCAACTTGAGGTCGTGCATCGGGGAATCCTTGCGGAATTGCGCGCGCCGCGTTTATACGCAAGGATCATATCGGCGTCCACAGCTGGCGCAAGCGCGGGGTCGGATCAGTCGCCCTTATCGCTCCCGGGCGCAGGCGGCGGGCCGGCGATTGCACCGCTGTCCTTGTCGTCGTCATCGTCGTCGTCCCAGTCTTCCTCTTCGATGCCCTCAGCTGCGGCCCGCCGCCGTTCGATCAAGCGGGCGCTGACGATCGAGATCTCGTAGAGCAGAATGATCGGCAGGGCGAGGCCGATCTGGCTCAGCGGATCGGGCGGCGTCAGAATCGCCGCGGCGACGAAGGCGAGCACGATCGCATACCGGCGCTTTTGCCGCAGCCCGGCGCTGGTAGCCAGTCCGGCGCGCGCCAGCAGCGTGATGACGACCGGCAGTTCAAAGCTGATGCCGAAGGCGAAGATCAGTCGCATCGAAAGCGCCAGATAGTCGGCGACCCGCGCCTCGAGCTCGATCCGCACATCGCCGGCATCCAGGTGCCCGCCCATCGCGCTGCCGAGGTTCTCGCCATACGTCAGGAAGAAGTTCCAGGCGACCGGCATCACCACATAGTAGACAAACGCCGCGCCGAGGAAGAACAGGATGGGGGTCGCCACCAGAAATGGCAGGAACGCCCGTTTTTCGCTCTTGTACAGGCCCGGTGCCACGAACAGCCACACCTGGCTTGCGATCAATGGGAACGAGAAAAACAGGGCCGCGAAGAACGCGACCTTGATGTCCGTGAAAAATTTCTCGTGCAACGCCGTGAAAATGAACCGCCGCTGTTCGAGCTGGCCGTTCGCCTCCCAAATGTCGACCAGGGGCTGCACGAGAAACTTGAACAGGTCGTCAGCGAAGAAAAAGCAGATGAAGAAAACCACGACCAGGCCGACCGCCGAATAGACCAGCCGCTGCCGGAGCTCGATCAGGTGATCGAGCAGCGGCATCTTCTTGTCGTCGGCCTCCTCCGTCCGCTTGTCGTCGTCATATTCCATCACGCGCTCCCGCCGGCCTTCTTCTTGCGGGCCGCCGGCGCTGGCGCGCTGCCGTTATCGTCGCGCGGGTCCGCCTGCTCCGGGATGGCAGGCGCCGGAACCTCTTTCGGCTCCGATCCTGTCGCTTCGGATTTGCCCGCGCCGGATGCCTCCCGCGGGTCCTCCTTCAGCGACGTCTCGATCTCGCGCATCGATTTGGCCACCTCCCCCGTAGGGTCGATCTCGTGCTCGAGCTCGCCGGCGATATCGGTCGACGCGGTCCGTTCGATGTCTTTCTTCAGGTCATCGAGCTCCGCCTCCCGGGCCAGATCGTCGATGCCGCTCTGGAACTCGCTGGCCATGGCGCGCACCTTGCGCACCATTTGCGTCACCGTGCGCAGGACGCGCGGCAACTCCTTCGGTCCGACCACGATAATGGTGACCAGTGCAACGATCAGAAGTTCAGGCCAGCCGATATCGAGCATCGCGGCAGGTCACCCGCATTGCGGTGGGGCGCGTCCCCGGAAATCAGCCGTTTGCGGCCTTGTCTTTCCCGGCTGCCGGGGCTTCTGCCTTGGGGGCCGGCTCCGACTCGATTTCCTTGTTCGGTTCGGCGCCGGCGTCCTCGTCCTCCTTCACGCTCTTTTTGAAGTTCTTGAGGCCTTTGCCGAAATCGCCCATGAGCCGGGAGATCTTGCCGCCGCCACCGAACAAAACCAGAACGACGGCCAGAACGATCAGCCAGTGCCAGATGCTAAACGTACCCATTCAAATTCCCTCGCTGCCGGAACGCGCGCCGCGCCCTACAAAGTCAAGCGGCGGATCATCGCAGAAAGCCCCGCCGCCCGCAATGTCGCCACAACGCTATTGGGCTATTTAATGCTCTTTCGCGGAAAAACAAAGGCCTGACTGGAATCGAGCGCGATCGACAGCTTGTCGCCCTCGCCGGGCAAGAAGCGCCCGGGCACCCGCGCGTGGAGGTGCACGTCGCGCCCCGCATCGTCGGTGATCGACATGTGGATCAGGCTGGTCCGACCCAGCATTCGCGAGGCGACGATGCGCGCCATCGGGGTTCCCGGCGCGTGCGACAGTCGCAGTGCCTCGGGTCGGATCAGAATCTCCGCCGCAGTCTCGTCGGCAAGGCCGTCCGCCGGCAGTGGGCCGAAGGGCGTTTCCACCTGGCCTTCGCGGACCACGGCATCCAGCCGGTTGACCTCGCCGAACAGCTCGGCGACGTAGGTACTGTTTGGATGGCAGTACAATTCGTCCGGCGTACCGGTCTGCAGGATGCGCCCCTCGCGCATGACTGCGATGCGGTCGCCCATAAACATCGCTTCCTCGGCGTCGTGGGTGACCATCAGGGTCGCGGCGCCGCTGCCTTTCAGGGCGTGCAGCGTCTGGTCCCGCACCTTGTCGCGGAGGCGCGCATCGAGACCGGAAAAAGGCTCATCGAGCAGCACGACCGACGGACCCGCCGCCAGCGCCCGGGCCAGCGCCACGCGCTGCTGCTGCCCGCCCGACAGCATATGCGGGTAGCGTCCCTCAAAATCGCCGAGTCCGACCGCTCCGAGCGCTTCGGCGACGCGCCGGGCACGCTCTTTCCCGTCCAGCCGACGCAGCCCGAAAGCCACATTCTCACCCACCGTCAGGTGCGGGAACAGGGCGTAGTCCTGGAACACGAGCCCAACGCCGCGGTCTTCCGGCGGCACCGAGGCTCCTTCCCCGGCGACCGTGCGGCCCTCGATGGCGACGCGACCGCCCTGCGGCGTCTCGAGCCCCGCTGCGATGCGCAGGACAGTCGTCTTGCCGCACCCGGAGGGGCCGAGCAGGCACATCACCTCGCCTCCGAACACAGCCAGGCTCACGCCGTCGACAGCACGCACGTCTCCGAAACTGTGGTCGAGCCCCGTCAGTTCGAGCGCGGGCGGATCCGAATCCGTGCGGTCCGTGGGTACCTGCGCCCGGCTGTCTGCGGTCTGCGCGGACATGTCCGTGTTAACCGGTCGCATCAT
This sequence comes from uncultured Flavobacteriales bacterium, assembly GCA_964347475.1. GTDB lineage: Bacteria > Pseudomonadota > Alphaproteobacteria > UBA8366 > JADFVY01. The sequence goes on along the minus strand of CAYFYY010000051.1, from coordinate 11,099 downwards.
TGGCGGCCTTGTGGCGGACGGGAGGAGCCTCGTCGGGCTCCAGCGTCGCTTCGAGGAAATCCGGCGCCGCTTCGTCCTCGGCGGCAGGCTCGGGCACGGCACCGCCGAATCGCTCGTCCTCGCGCATGGCAATCGACGAGATACCGCCGGTCCGATCAAGCAGACCCGCTGCCTTGAGCTCGTCGACACCAGGTAAAGCATCGAGGCTCTCCAGCCCGAAATGGTCTAGGAAGGCCTCGGTCGTCCCCCAAGTCACTGGACGGCCGGCCACGCGCCGCCGACCCTTGGGCTTGATCCACCCGGCTTCCAGCAGGATATCCAGTGTCCCGCGGCTCAACGCGACGCCTCGGATTTCCTCGATCTCGGCCCGGGTGACGGGCTGTTGATACGCGATGATCGCCAACGTCTCGACCGCTGCCCGTGACAGCTTCCGCGGCATCGTGCGCTCCAGCTTGAGGAACGGCGCGACGTCTGCCGCGGTGCGGAACGCCCATCCCTTGCCACGACGCACGAGATTAACGCCGCGGCCGGCGTAATGGCCGCGGAGTTCCTCGATCAGGCCGGCGAGGTCCGAGCCCTCGGGCAGCCGCGCCGCCAGATCCGTATCCGCGAGCGGTTCGGCGCTGGCAAACAGCATGGCCTCGAGTCGCCGCAGAAGCTCGAATCGGTCGGCGGTCATGAGTTCATCCTCTGCACCGTCTTCAGGTAGAGCGGCGCGAACGGGTCTCCTTGGCGCAGTTCGATCTGGCCGGATCGCACGAGCTCCAACGCGGCGACGAAGGTCGACGCCAGGGCCGAGCGTACGAGTAGCGGATCGCGCAGGCCCGGCGGCAGGAACGAGGCGAGCTGCGCCCAATCCGGAACATTGCCGACCAGGCCGCTCAGCCGCGCCAGTGCCTGTTCAATCGAAAACAGGTCGGTCGGGGCGATGTGCAGCGTCGACGCCTGCCGCCGGGCATATTGGCGGGCATAGGCGTGCAGTATGTCGTAAAGCGTAACCTCGAAGGCCGGACGATTGTCGATCCTGAGCGGTTCGGCCTCACCACGTGCGAAGAAATCTCGGTCGAGGCGCGCCCGCTCGACCAGCCTGTTCCCTGCCTCTTTCATGGCCTCAAGGCGCTGGAGCTGGAAGGCCAGCATTGCCGCCATCTCGGCGCCGCTGGGCTGCTCATCGCCGGGCGGCGCGGGCAGAAGCAGCCGCGACTTAAGATAGGCGAGCCAAGCCGCCATCACGAGATAATCCGCCGCCAGTTCAAGGCTAAGTCGGCGGGCATGGGCGATGAACTCAAGATACTGATCGGCGAGGGCCAGGATCGAGATGCGCGTCAGATCCACCTTTTGGTCGCGGGCGAGCGCAAGGAGGAGATCGATCGGCCCTTCGAAACCCTCGATGTCGATCAGCAGCCGCTCGGCCTGCGGCACGCCGCCTGGCTCGGCGTCCTCCTCGAACGGTTCGCCCGTGCCGATTTCGTTTGTATCCGACTCAACCATCCGCAAATTCTAGCCGTGCCCGGATGAATACACCAAGATTTCCAGCAGGAGTTCCAGCGGCGCCCGAATGATCCACTGCACGATATGCAGGTCAACGCCGATGCTGTCTCCGAGCATGGGCAGCACGAAGAATACCCCGAGTATGATCAGGAAGCCGTGCCGTTCCAGTTCCGCAAGCGGTCGCGCGAATCGGTATGGCAGCAGACCGACTGCGACCTTACCGCCGTCGAGTGGCGGCAAGGGAATCATGTTGAAGACGGCCAGCAGGGAATTCAGCAGCACCGAGTTCCACAGTGTCCGGGCCGCCCACTCCGCCATCGTGTCCGGGAAGATCGGCGCGATGTGGATCAGAAGCGCCGAGATATACGCGATCAGGACGTTGGCACCTGGCCCGGCGGCCGCAATAAGCACCATATCACGCCTCGGGTCACGCAGATAACGTGGGTCGACGGGCACCGGCTTCGCCCAACCAAAAACGAAGCCGGCCTTCATCAGGATCAGCATTGCGGGCAGGATGATTGTGCCGACGGGATCGATGTGGGCCATGGGATTGAAGGTTACCCGGTCCTGCTGCTTAGCGGTCGGATCGCCCAGGCGCCACGCGACCCAGCCGTGTGCCGCTTCATGGAACGTAATCGCGAGCAGCACCGGCAGGACCCAGACCGAAACCGTGACGGCGATGTTTTCCATACTCTTGCTCTAGACGTGGTTGTCGTCGCCCATCAGGCCCGCGAGTTCGGACAGCGCCGCCTGGCGGTCGAACGGCCGTGGCTGGCCGATCGCCGCCAGTGCCCTTACGTAGCGTTGCCAGCCACGTTCGTCCAGTGGCTGCGCGGTCTTTGCCACTTGACGCATTTCGTCGCGGTCGCTGTTGCAATGCAGCACGACGTCGCAACCCGCCGCAAATGCCGCTGCCGTGCGGTCTGACAGCGTCCCGCCCAGCGCATTCATCGAGAGATCGTCTGTCATGAGCAGCCCTTCGAAGCCAATCGAGCCGCGGATGATCGTATCGACAACCGTCGGCGACGTCGTTCCGGGCCGGGCCGCGTCAATGGCCTCGTAGACGATATGTGCGGTCATTGCCAAGGGCATGCGCGCGAGGCGGCGGAACGGTGCGAAATCGGTGGCCTCCAGTGTATTCCGATCAGCGCCGACAACCGGCAGGTCGTGATGGCTGTCCACGAGCGCCCGTCCGTGTCCCGGGATGTGCTTGATGACCGGCAGCACGCCGCCCGCAAGCAGGCCCTCGCAGGTCGCTTCGCCGAGGCCGGCGACCGCATCTGGCTCGGCGCCGTACGACCGGTCACCGACGATGTCGTGCGCACCGGGGAAGTGCAGATCCAGGACGGGTAGGCAGTTGACGGTGATCCCCAGCAACGCAAGGTCGTCGGCGATTAACCGGGCATTGAGCCACGCCGCGCGGCGGCCACGTGAATTCTTTCGCTGCGCGACTGCGCCGATGCGCCCCGCCGCCGGTGCCGCGCGCCAATGCGGTGGCTTCAGCCGCGCTACCCGCCCGCCTTCCTGGTCGACCAGCACGAGGACGTCGGGCCGGCCGGCGACATCGCGCAACTCCGCGACCAGCGCGCGGACCTGCTCCGGCGACCTGGCATTTCGTGCAAACAGGATGAAACCCGCAGGGCGGGTGTCACGGAAGAACGTGCGCTCCCAGTCGTTAAGATGCGGCCCTGCGCACCCGAAAACGGCCGCCAGGGGCGGCGTCGCGCCCCGATCCGTCACGCCAACGGACCCGTCAACTCCGCGCCCGGGTCACGGCCGCACGACGAGACAGTCCTGGCCCCGCGCTTTCAGCGTGCGACATACCGAATCTGCGGCATCCCGATCCGCGAACGGACCGCCCTGGACCCGGTAGAAGATGCCGCGGTTCTTAACGACGGCACGCTGGACGGTCAGCGACAGATTGGACAGCACGTCGGGATATTTGCTGACCTGGTCGTTCCATTCGCGCTGCGCCAAGCCTTCCGACTTGGTCGACGCGATCTGCACCCGGTAGACCCCGGCCATGGTGCGCAACGCCGTCGTGCCGGTGCTGCCGGCCGCGGGCGCCGGTTCCGCGCTGTCCTTCGGGGGCGCGGGCGGCGCCATCGTCGTCGCGGCCTGCGCCGTCTGTGTCGTGGCTTCGGGTACGTCCTGCACCAGTGCCCCGGCGGCGGCCGGCGGTGCCGAATCCACCGGCCTTGTCGGCTGTGGCGACGGAGCCCCACCGGTATCCGCGATCAAATTTTCCGGCTCAATGACATGCTTTTCGGTGGGTTTGTCACCGGCGACATCGGTCGCCTGTGGCGCCGGGACGTCAGGTGTCGAATCCTTGCCTTCCGTTGCCGCCGCGTCGGGCACTTCCGGCGGCGGAATCTTGATCACGCTGGGCTGCTTGGGTTTCTTCGGCTCTTCGGGCGGCGGCGTGATCGCCGCAATCTGGGTGTCGTCCGCACCCTGGTTCATCGGGTTGTAGGCCGGATTTTCCTGACCTTCTACCGACACGGGTGCGCCCGCGGAGCCGGCGTCGATCTTGATCGTCGGGGTATCCGGGCCGATGTCCTGAATGTTCATGACGACGGGCTCTTCATCATCGCCACCCCACGCGAACAGGACGACGATCGAGAACACGAAGAGCGCCACCACCGCTACGATAACCGGCAGGAGGCGCATGATCTTGGCCCGGCCGCCCTCGTCGTCGGCGTCCAGCCCCTCAAGTTCTGCTTCCAGGGAAGTGATGTCGTCGTCAACAGCCATCAGCGCATCTCCTCTACTGGCTCAATGCCGAAAATGCCAAGCCCAGAGGCAATAACCGTTTCGACCCCACGCACCAACGCCTGCCGCGCCATTGTCAGTTGTTCGTTGTCTTCGATCAGGAACTTCAGGGACGGGTCTTCCTTGCCTTTCGTCCAGAGTCCGTGAAACAGCGCGGCCATATCATACAGGAAAAACGCTATCCTGTGTGGTTCATGAGCTTCGGCCGCCGCCTCGATCGTCCGCGGCCAGCTGGCCACCGCCTTGATCAGAGCAAGCTCTGCTTCGTCCGTCAAGCATGATATAGGGGCTCGAGCCAGGCCGGACAACGACATATCGTGGTTGGGGAAGGCCGCGGCGGCCATTCGGCGCACCGAATGGCAGCGTGCGCTGGCGTACTGAACATACCAGACCGGGTTGTCGCGTGAGGCGGCCGTCACAGCCGTGAGATCGAAGTCCATCTGCGCGTCGTTTTTTCGCGTAAGCATATGGAATCGAATAACATCCGGCCCCACCTCGTCGATCAGCTCGCGCAGCGTAACGAACGTGCCGCCGCGCTTTGACATCTTTACCGGTTCGCCCCTGTCGGTCAGCCGGACGATCTGGCAGATCTTGACATCAAGCGCCGCCTCGCCACCGGATATGGCCGCCACGGCGGCCTGCATTCTTTTCACGTAGCCGGCGTGATCAGCACCCCAGACATCGATCATATCGGTGAATCCGCGCCGGTATTTGTCCAGGTGATTCGCGATATCGGAGGCGAAATAGGTCCAGTTCCCGTCCGATTTCCTTAGCGGCCGGTCGACGTCGTCGCCAAATTCCGTGGCCCGGAACAGGGTCTGCGGCCGCGGCTCCCAGTCATCGGGCGTCCTGCCCTTCGGTGGCTCCAGCGTGCCGGTGTAGATATGGCCCATCGTCTCGAGGGTCTTGAGGACATCTTCGACCATGCCGGCCTCGATGAGCTTGCGCTCTGAGGTAAACACGTCCTGGTGCACGCCGAGAGCGGCCAGATCCTCGCGGATCAGCGCCATCATCGAATCGACCGTAAACGCCCGGATCTCGGACAGCCATTCGGTTTCCGCCGCATCCAGCCATTTGTCGCCGTTCATGTCGGCAAGTTCCCGGCCGATCGGCTTCAGGTAGTCGCCGGGATACAGCCCATCCGGAATTTCGCCGATGTCGCGGCCGAGTGCTTCGCAATAGCGCAGGTAGGCAGAGCGCGCCAACGTGTCGACCTGGGCCCCGGCATCGTTGATATAGTATTCGCGGGTGACGTTGTAGCCGGCCTTTTCCAGCAGCGAGGCGAGGACGTCCCCGAACACCGCACCACGGGCATGGCCGATATGGAGCGGGCCTGTCGGGTTCGTCGAAACGTATTCCACATTGACCTGGCGGCCGCCGCCATGCTCCGAATCGCCATAGGATTTGCCAAGTCCGATGGCATTCTCGAGGCAGCGGTGCCACACCGACTCGCCGAGTCGCAGATTGATGAAGCCGGGACCGGCGACTTCGACGGCATCGACGTTGTCCGCCTCGCGCAGCCGCACCGCGATCAGTTCGGCCAGGTCACGCGGCTTCATTGCCGCCGACTTTGCGAGGATCATCGCGGCATTGGTCGATATGTCGCCATGTGCCGGGTCGCGCGGCGGCTCGGTGGTGATGCGGCCCGTATCGAGTCCCGCCGGCAGCGTTCCCGCTGCCGTCATATCTTGGATCACTTTCTCAACATGGTTACGGTATATTTTGAAAATATTCATCTATTCGGATTCTCACCTGATTCGAGCAGGGCATGGATCTGCGCCGCGTAGCGGTCGGTCATACCGGCGATGTAATCGGCCACGAGCCGCGCCAGACCGGCCGCGCCCCGGCCCTCGCAGTCGCGACGCCATGCCGCGGGCAATAGATCGGGCGCCGCCATCAACCCGTGGAACAATTCGGTGACGATGCGGCGCGCCTCCGCCGTTTCCTGCAAGACCGTGGCGTTTCTGTACAATTTCTCGAACAGGAATTCCTTTAGGGCTTGGTCGTTTTCGCGCATCCCTCGGGAAAACGCAACCACCGGCTGCCCGAGGCCCCGGACCGCCCGCACGTCGGCCGGTTGCGCCGCCGCCAATCGCCGTTCCGCCTCCGCGATCACGTCGCGGACCATACCGTCGATCAGCCGGCGCACCGTCTCATGCACCAGCCGCTGTGGCTCGATGCCCCAATAGAGCCGCTCCATGGCGCGGAACGTGGCGGCGACGTGCGGCACCGTGTCGAGATCCGCGGCGGCAAAATACCCGGCACGCAACCCGTCGTCCAGGTCATGGTGGTCGTAGGCGATATCGTCGGCGATGGCCGCCACCTGGGCTTCGGGGCCGGCCCAGTCGGCGAGCGCGAGGTCATGCCGCCGGTCGTAAGCGGCGATGGTGGCTGGGAGGCGCTTCCGCTGCCCGCCCCCGATCAGCGGCCCATTGTGCTTCACAACGCCTTCCAGGGTCTCCCACGTCAGATTCAGGCCGTCGAATTCGGCGTAGCGGCCCTCCAACTCAGTCAACACCCGCAGCGTCTGATCGTTGTGCTCGAAACCGCCCCAGGGTCGCATGACCGCGTCGAGCGCCTCCTCGCCGGCATGGCCGAACGGGGTATGGCCAAGATCATGGGCCAGAGCCAGCGTCTCCGCGAGATCTTCGTCCAGACGCAGACGACGCGCGATCGTCCGCGCGATTTGAGCGACCTCGATGCTGTGGGTCAGGCGGGTCCGGAAATGGTCGCCCTCCGGCGAAACGAATACCTGTGTCTTGTGCTTGAGCCTCCGGAACGCTGTCGAGTGTACGATCCGGTCGCGATCGCGCTGGAACGGCGTGCGAATCTCGCTCTCGGGCTCGGGGTGCAGACGGCCTCGGCTGTCCTGCCAGCGGGTCGCATAGGGTGCAAGGGACTCGCTCATGCGCCGACTGTATCGGCCGGGCGTCGGCAAATTGCAAGCAACCCCGGAGATTGACAGACGACATGATGCACCTAAATTGAAGGGCCGAGGCAGCGAGTACAGTACGGAGCCGAGTTCAGTGGCCGACATTTTCGCAACCGAGCACGGGACGGGCGAACGCAACGTCACTGTCACAGACAGCGCCGCAAAGCGTATCGCCTTCCTGATCGAACAGGAGAGCGGCGACGGGCTGTTCCTGCGTGTCACCGTTTCCGGCGGCGGCTGTTCTGGCTTCCAATACGGCTTCGGCTTCGATGACGAGATCAGGGCCGACGACCAGGTCTTCGAGCGGGACGGCGTGAAGGTGGTGATCGACGAGACCTCGCTCGATCTGATGGGCGGAGCCGAGATCGATTTCGTCGAGGACCTGATCGGCGCCTCTTTTCAGATCCGCAACCCCAACGCCACGGCATCGTGCGGCTGTGGTAGCTCGTTTTCGGTCTGACCGGCGGTCGTGCGGTGTGCTAAGAATGAGGCCCGCCCCCGGCGGGCCTTTTCGTTGTGCGAGGATCGCCGTATGAAGATCGCAACGTTTAATGTCAACTCCATCAAGGCGCGCCTGCCGCGCGTGCACGAGTGGCTGAAGGAGGCGGCGCCTGACGTCGCCCTGCTGCAGGAGATCAAGTGCACGGACGAAGCCTTCCCCTCGCTTGAGATCGAGGCGCTCGGCTACAATATCGCAGCGCACGGCCAGAAGACCTATAACGGCGTCGCTGTCATCTCGAAGCGGCCAATCGAGGATGTGCGGCGCGGCCTGCCCGGCGACCGCTCGGATGAGCAGGCACGCTACATCGAGGCGACGGTCGGCGACCTGCGCATCGCCTCCATCTACCTGCCCAACGGCAACCCGATCGACAGCGACAAGTACCCCTACAAGCTGGCCTGGATGGACCGCCTGATCCGACATATCCGCGACCGGCTGCTGCCGACGGAGCAGCCGTTCGTCCTCGGCGGCGACTACAACGTCATCCCGGCGGACCTCGACGTCTACGACCCCAAGGCGTGGGCCGACGACGCGCTGTTCCGGCAAGAAACCCGGTCGAAATTCCGCGCCCTACTGTATCTCGGTCTGACCGAGGCGTGGCGCGCCCTGCATGCCGAGAGCGGCTATACCTTCTGGGACTACCAGGGCGGACGCTGGTCGCGCGACGAGGGCCTGCGCATCGACCATTTCCTGTTATCGCCTGGGGCCGCGGACCGTCTGGAGGCTTGCGAGATCGACCGCGGGCCCCGCGGCAAGGACAAGGCGTCCGACCACACGCCGGTGTGGTGCGAGATCCGGGAGGCCGCATGACGGCCTGCACCGGCACGAGCCACGAGGGCGGCTGCCTATGCGGCGCCGTGCGCTACCGGGTCGACGGTGCCGTCGGATCGGTGACCCACTGCCACTGTACCTCGTGCCGCCGCTCCTCCGGCGCAGCCTTCGTCACCTGGTTCACGGTACCGTACGACCGGTTCGCGTGGACCGGCGCAAAGCGGGCGCAGTTCGCCTCGTCGCCAGGCGTCCTGCGGCAGTTCTGCGGCACCTGCGGCACCGACCTTACCTATGAGAACGAAAAATCGGCGGGATCGATTGATATCACCGTCGGCAGCCTCGACTGCGCCGCCGGGCACCCGGCGGACCGCCACATCTGGACCGCCGACAGGCTCGACTGGCTGCGCTTCGACGACCACCTGCCCACCTACAAGGGCTGGTCGACGGACCGCTGACGGCGCCGGTTTCCGTGAACTAGGAGCCACCGTTCAACGTATCGGCGATGATCGGTTGGGCGTCGTGGTCGATGTCGTGGTAGCGCACCCGGCCCCACCGCATCTCGACGAGATGGGCATCGATGTTACGGGGCCCGAGCCTGACCCCGAAATCCGCGGGAATGTGCTCATTCCAGCCGGCGGTACCGAGCATGCGCGCAAGCATCAGGTCGCCGGTCGCGCGCCGGTAGTGCGCCTGCTCCCAGTACCAGTGCATGGCATCACCCGAATGCGGCGGCGGCAGGTGTTCGAGAGTGATGCTGTTGTAGCCGCTGAAATCCCACAGCTGCAGACGGTCGCCCGCATCCAGCGCGGATGTCAGGGCGACGAGGTCGCGCTTGGTTCGCTCGAATTCGTCGTACAGCCCCATCAGCCGCATGACCTCGAGCTGGCTTGCGTGGACCGGGCTGATGAACAGGAATACCCCGATATTCCGGTCCAGCAGGCGTTCGACCGAGCGACGCAGTGCCCATACGTTATCCGCGCCGTAGACGAAGTCCGCGTAGAAGTCCCACTTGGCGTAGTAGGCGATCATGTGCCGGAACGCCTCACGGTGGTCGTAGCGCGCATCCGCCGGCCGCTTCCGGGCGCCGTGCCGGTCGAATGGCGATCGCCCCGCGCCGGCGAGATTGTAGACGACCGTGGACAGAGAGTCGGCGAAGGCGCGGGTCGAGACGACTCGCCGCACATACACGGTGAGCAGCCCGTTGCCGGCGAAGCCCGACTCCGCGAAATCGTGGTTCGCCGGGCGGTTCGCGTTGAAGCTGATGAGATCGACGCCGATCAGCACGGTGTGCGGCGCCTGGTGCTGCAGGAGGTAGTCGACGACATGCTCGAGCTCCGTCATGCTGAGGTCGACCAGCCCAAGATTGAACGCCCGGGCGCCGTTCAGGGTGGGCGACGTGGGATCGATGCCCAGCTGCGCCCGCGACGAGCCGAGGACGACGACCTCGTAGTCCTGCCGGCGCAGCTGCAGCGATTTGAGGGTGTGGCTGCCGTCGCGTGCCGGTTTCTCGGCGTTGAAGCCCTTGATCTCGACGATCCCGAACAGGCCGTAGGGGTCGACGACGACATTGATCCCGGCCACCAGAGCCGCCCCCAGAATGAGGGTCGCCAGGCACAGCTTGAGATACCGGTATCGCGCCATCGCCGTCCCTAGAACTGGAAGTAGAGGAACTCGCTCGGGTTCCACAGGCTGAGCACCGAGACGAGCAGCAACAGGCCGCTCGCGACCGCATAGCCGGTGCTCGGGCGCCAGCGCAGGCGGCGCAGGAGGCCGGTGAGCGGCGGGTCCCTGCGGCGCCGCGTGCCGAGGAAGCGGCCGACGATCTGCTGCGTGTTCGGCGCCAAGAGGCACAGCGCCAGCAGCTCGAGGCTGATCAGCAGCGCCGAGGCCGAGGCGAGGTCCGGGGGCTGGTAACCGGCGCCGCCGGCGCCGACGAGCCCGGCCAGCATGCGCCACGCGGTGTCGATGTCGGCGGCGCGGAACAGGATCCAGGCGACCATCACGGCGGCCAGGGTGAGCAGCTTGCCGAGCCACCGCTCGACGATCGACTGCGGCAGCGCGCTGCGGGCGCGCAGCCAGCGCCAGGCATGGTTGACGACGAGGTAGAGGCCGTGCATTCCGCCCCACAGCACGAAGGTCCAGCCGGCGCCGTGCCACAGCCCGCCGAGCAGCATGACCACCATCAGGTTGACGTAGCGGCGCGCCCTGCCCTGCCGGTTGCCGCCCAGGGGAACGTAGAGATAGTCGCGCAGGAAGCGCGACAGCGTCATGTGCCAGCGGCGCCAGAACTCGATGATGCTGTCGGCCTTGTAGGGCGAGTCGAAATTGAGCGGCAGGCGGATGCCGAACAGCAGGCCGAGCCCGATCGCCATGTCGGAATAGCCGGAGAAGTCGAAATAGATCTGGACCGTGTAGGCCGCCGTGCCCTGCCATGCCGCCAGCGCGTCGACCCAGACGCCGCGCGCCGCCGCCTCGAACACCGGGCTGGCGTAGCCGGCGGCGGTGTCGGCGATGACGACCTTCTTGAACAGGCCGATGGCGAACACGGTGATGCCGGCGGCGACGAGCCGCCGGTTCGCCGGCAGGCCGGCGCGCGCGCCGAACTGCGAGATCATCTCGCCGTGGTGGACGATC
>CAYFYY010000050.1:0-30353 GCA_964347475.1 uncultured Flavobacteriales bacterium | reverse complement strand
CGCTCATGAAAGGCATGGTCCATCCGTTCATACCGATCCTCGCCGGCCCCTCTGGCTGCGGCGCGTGCCAGCCCCAACTCGACCGGCAGGTCCAGGATCAGCGTCAGATCCGGTTTCAGCTCGCCGACGCAAATCCGGTACAGCTCCGCCAGCGTCGCGCGGTCGACACCGTGTCCGTAACCTTGGTACGCCATGGTCGAGTCCGCGAAGCGGTCCGACACGACCCAGGCACCGCGATCCAGCGCCGGCAGGATGGTGCTCACCAAATGGTCCCGTCGTGCCGCGAAATGCAGGAGCGCCTCGGCTAGCGGGTCCCAGCGCCGCACGTCTCCGTCGACCAGCAAGGCGCGGACTTGTTCTGCGCCCGGTGCGCCACCCGGTTCACGCGTCAGAACTATCTCGGGGGCAAGGTTTGCGAGCCAGTCCGCAAGACGCCGGGCCTGGGTGGACTTGCCACCCCCCTCCCCGCCTTCCAGGGTGATGAAGCGTGCCGGCTGCCCCTCTCCCATCGCCGGGCGGCCGTTATTCGGCGAAGCCCAGGACCAGCTGACCGATCGCGGTCCCGATGCGCCCGAAGAAGTTACGTTCCCCGACCGCCGCGGCCGCATACAGCGGCACCGAAATATCGTCCATACCCGGCGCGGATACCACCAGCTTCGCGATCTCGTCGCCCTTCGCCACAGGCGCCGGAACCGCTTCCCGGTGAACGACGCTGACCTTCATCTGCCGCCGCGACTGGCGGGGTACGGCGACCATGAGTTCGCGATCGATGAATACCGGGACGGTCTTCCGCTGGCCCAACCACACGGGGACATCGGCAACGGTCTCACCCGAGTCGAACAGAGCATACTGGCCCCATTCCCGAAACGCCCATTCGATCAACCGCTCGGTCTGCGCGCTGCGCTCCTTCATCGACGACATGCCATGGGTAACGGCGACGATCCGCCGCCCATCCCTGATGGCTGATGCGGCAATGCCGAACCCCGACTCCTCGGTGTGGCCGGTTTTCAGGCCGTCGGCGCCAAAATTCTTGTACAGCAACGGGTTTCGGTTGCCTTGCCTGATCTTGCTGAAGGTGAATTCCCGCTCCGCATAATAGTGGTAGAAATCGGGGAAATCGCGAATTGTCGCAATAGCCAAGGTGGCAAGATCGCGCACCGTCGAATAGTGCTCCGGGTCCGGCCAGCCGCTCGAGTTGCGGAATTTGGTGTTCGTCATACCCAGGGCTTTCGCCTTTTCGGTCATTTCGACGGCGAACGCCTCCTCCGTGCCACCGAGGGCCTCTCCCACGACGATCGACGCATCATTGCCGGACTGGACGATGATGCCGCGAATCAGGTCCTCGACCTTCACGCGCTTGCCGACCTCGACATACATCTTCGAGCCGCCTTTGCGCCATGCCTTCTCGCTTACAGGAAGCGTGTCTTCGAGCGACAGACGCCCATCGCGCAAGCGCTCAAACAACAGATAGATGGTCATCATCTTGGTCATCGAGGCCGGACCAACGCGCTCGTCTGGGTTCTTCGCCAGCAAAACGTTGCCGGTATCGAAGTCGATGACGATGGCCTGTTTCGCAGTGGTTTCGATCGCATGCGCCGTCCCGGCCGGCAGGAAACAGGACGCCAGAAAGACGGTGAAAATCGAAAAGGTAACTCGTGTAGCAGTCATTATATGGCCAACACTTCCATGAGTGGTTTGCGGTTTCAGTCAATGACGATCTGGGCGTCGGCATACCCCGCCGCGACCAGACGATCAAGCGTCCGATCGGCCGCTTCGACCGAGCGGAGCGGTCCGACGCGCACGCGAAACATCGGCTGATTCGTGATATAGACCTGATGCACCCGGACGGGATAACCGAGCAAACCCAGCCGAGCCCGTAAGCGATTGGCGTTCTCGTACTGAGAAAAGGCGCCCGCCTGGATGAAAATCGAAGGCGTCTCCCCAACGGGCACCAAGACGACCGACTCGTTGGCAGTCGGCCCTGGTCTATCGCCTGCAGCCTTGGATGCCGACGATGTCGAAGCGGCTTCGATGTTGGTCATCCCGTCATAGGGCGGCGGAGTCCCCGGTGGCGCCGGATTGGCCGACGCGACGCGGAGCGGTGGCTGTGCTGCACTTTCCCTCGTGCCAGCGGGAGCCGCATCCTGACCGTCCAGGTTTTCAATCGTTACCTCGATGCTTGGCGCGGCCTTCGGCGGGGCCGGTCCGAATTCCGGATGATCGGCGGCGCCGACGGCCAAGGCAGCCTGGCGACTGGGTTCCAACAGGAGGTGGACTTCGACCAGCGCCGTGCCCTGTGCCACAAATCCCAGCAGCTCCGCGGCCTTGCGTGAAAGATCTATGATTCGGCCTCGAACGAATGGCCCGCGATCGTTGATCCGGACGAGCAGACTGCGCCCGTTTTCGAGATTCGTGACTCGCACGACGCTTGGCAGTGGCAGCGTCTTGTGGGCCGCACTGACCCGGTTCATGTCGAACACCTCGCCGTTCGCCGTCGGCTTGCCATGGAAATTCGGGCCGTACCAGGACGCAAGACCCTTCTCCTGGTAGGCGTAGTCGACCTTCGGATAATACCATTGCCCGGCGACGCGGTAGGGCTTGCCGACCTTGTAGACGCCCGGTCCTTTGGGCGCCGGGCCGGTCGGTTTGGTGCACGCCGACACCATCAGGGTCGCGGCCAGGAAGCAGAGCAATTGCCACGTTGTTCGCGATATCGGGCGATCCTGAGTCATTCTGTGAAGATCACGGTGTTCTTTCCAGCAATCCGGTCGGCCAGATATCCAGCCGTCAGCGCGAAATAATCGGACCTGTTCCAGCGCAGAAACACGCGGAAGTTATTGTATACCAGAAAAACCGGGCCTTCGGGGCCGTCCGGCATGATCAGCGAAGCATTGATCTGCGCCGGCGGCAGGTCGCGTCCGTCAATCCGGCGTATCCCCAGCGCCTGCCATTCCGCCAGGGATTTCTGTGTGTCCAGCCCCTGCACACCCATGTCGAACACGTCCGGGAGCCGCACCGGCCGGCCCCACGTCCAGCCACGCTCCCAGCCATTTCCGGCCAGCAGGTTGGCGGCCGAGGCGAATATGTCGGCCTTGGTCTTCCAGATATCCTTTCGTCCGTCGCCGTTCCCGTCCACCGCGAAATTCAGGAAGCTCGACGGCATGAACTGGCACTGACCCATGGCCCCAGCCCATGAACCGACCATGTCGGTCGATTTGATGTGTCCCTGCTCTAGGATCGTCAGTGCGTTGAAAAGCTCTTTGCGGAAGAACGTGCTGCGCCGGCCGTCATGCGCCAGAGTTGCCAGCGCCGGGATCACCTTGAAACCGCCGGTAAGACGCCCGAAGTCCGTCTCGATCGCCCATAACGCAACGATGACGTGTGGTGGAACGCCGTAGGTGCGGGCGGCCGCGCCGAGCAGGGCCTGGTTTTCTGCCAGTTTCTTCCGACCCGTGGCGATGCGGTGCTCGGGCGCCACGCGCGTCAGATATTCCCGGAAGGTCAGGGTGAATTCCGGCTGGTTCCGGTCAAGCTCGACCACGCGCGGGATCGGCTCGATCCCGTCCAGTGCATCGGCCAGTATGGCATCGGAAATCCCGCGCTGCGATGCTTCGAACTTGAGGTCCGCGAGCCATTCCGCAAAGGGCTGAACAGGCGGGGCAGGTGGATCCGCCAGCGGCGTTTGGGCATGCACCGACGGAGCGCCGGCGGCCGCAAATAGGAGGACCATCAGCAGTGCCGCCATTCTTACGTTCGAAAAGGGCATTTCTCGCTTGGGTTTTCGGCCAAAACTACTCCATACCTTTGCCATACGGCGGCAGTGCAGGCAATACGCACTGAAGTTACGTGCGTCATTCGGTTCGTGCCGATAACAGGCAACTGTGGTCCGACTATGGCAACCTTGGCGGCAAGGCGGTAGACGCCTTTGCCGGGGCGCATTAGATATGGCCCTGTCGCAGGATGGGTGGCCGAGCGGTTTAAGGCACCGGTCTTGAAAACCGGCAGGGGTTTACGCCTCTCGTGGGTTCGAATCCCACCCCATCCGCCAACACGTTCCCTGATTCGGAGGGTGCGCAGATTCGATGATCGTTTTTTCGCAGGAGGCCCGTCGCCGGCCGGCGCAGGAGGGCGGAAGCCACCGCAAAACCCGTCGCGACGACTCATGACCCACGCCGATTCGAACGGGAGAAGCAGGCCGGCGCCAAGCGAAGGCGATGTCAACACCTCACCGCGGCGCCGGTTGTGGGCTGCGAGCAACATCGGCGCTGCCCACCGGGCGCTGCTCGACGAGGATGCCCGTTTTTTTCTGCACCAGTCGGTGTCTACCCCCTGTCTTGCTGCCGTGGCACGGGCCGAGGGGATCTGGATCGAGGATGTCGACGGCCGGCGGTACATGGACTTCCATGGCAACAACGTCCACCACATCGGCTATGGCCATACGCGACTCAAGAGCGCAATCGCGGCGCAGATGGACACCCTGCCGTTCGCGCCGCGCCGTTTCACCTGTGAGCCTGCTGTTGCTCTTGCCCGCAAGCTGGCGCAGATCGCGCCGCCGCGCCTTGAGAACGTCCTGTTCGCAACCGGCGGCTCCGATGCCGTCGAGATCGCATTAAAGATCGCCCGGGCCGCGACCGGCCGATTCAAGACACTTTCGTTCTGGGACTCCTTCCACGGTGCAGGATTCGGCGCGGCAAGCGTCGGCGGTGAACAGCTGTTCCGGTCCGGCCCGGCCGGCCCGCTGTTGCCGGGCAGCGAGCACGTGCCGCCCTTCGGTTGCTACCGCAACCCGTTCGGGTATTCGCATGACAGCCGGAAGCCGCATACCGACGAATGCAGTTCGGTCTGCGCCGAACTCGTAAGGTATGCGCTGGAGAAAGAGGGCGATATCGCGGCGGTTGTTGCCGAGCCCAGCCGCGCCGTGCCCTACTTCGCCCCACCGGGCTTCTGGGCGAAGATCCGCGCCGCCTGCGACGATTTCGGGGCGCTGCTGATCTTCGACGAGATCCCGACGGGCCTGGGTAAGACCGGCCGCATGTTTGCATGCGAGCATGAAGGCGTCGTGCCGGACATCCTGGTCCTTGGCAAGGCGCTGGGCGGCGGCATCCTGCCGATCGCCGCGACGCTGTGTCGGCCCGAGCTCGACGTCGGTGGCGACTGGGCGTTCGGACATTACACCCACGAAAAGAGCCCCGTAACGGCACGCGCCGCATTGACCACGATCGAAATCATCGAGGACGAGGGACTGGTGGAAAACGCCGCGCGCATGGGTGATCGCGCCCTGGTACGGATGCATGAGATGATGGATCGCATTCCGGCCATCGGCGACGTGCGCGGCAGGGGCCTGCTGTTGGGGATTGAACTCGTCGAGGACCGCGCCACCCGTGCCCCGGCGAGCGCCTTGTCGGAAGATGTACTTTATCGGGCGCTGGAGCGCGGCCTCAGTTTCAAAACCACAATGGGCAACGTCCTCACCTTGACGCCGCCGCTGACCGTTACCGCAGCCGAACTCGACCGGGCCTTCGACATCATCGAGTCCTGCCTCGTCGCGGCGGGCGGGGCGTGACCGGCTTGCATCACGATGCCGCGCCGCGTCGAAACCCGCGGATCAGCGCTCGACGACGTGCTGCTTGCCGATGACGTGCACCGTTGTGGCCTGCAGGCCCTTTTCTCCCTGCGTCGTGGCGAACCGGACCTCGGCCCCTTCCTCCAGCCGGTCGAACTGTCCGTCGACCACGCTGTTGCGGTGAAAGTAGATCTCGCCCTGGTTGGTGGTTGCAATAAATCCGTGGTCCGGGAACAGGCGCACGATGACGCCGTGCGGCAACGGCTCATGACTCTTTACCTGTCCGCGCGACGTCCGGACATGGTCTTCCAACTGCCGGCGCATGGCGCTGAACGCATCGCGCAGCGCTACATAGACGTCCTCGTGCGAATGGTTGAACCGTTTTCCGGTGTTGACGACGAATTCGCCGCCGGGAACCGTCACGTCAACGGAAACGAGGTACAGCTTGCCCTTCTGGTGCCGCCTGTGCGGCGCTTCGACCACCACGCGACACGAGATGATACGGTCGTGAAAGGTTTCAAGTTTTCTTACTTTTTCACGGATTCGACGCTCGACGGCGGGCGAGGTGTCCATGCCGCGAAAGGTGATCTGAACCGGAACTTGCAAGGTTACCCCATCGACCACATGCGTTGTTCTTCTTGGCCTCGATTGTTCCGCTGCGACGCGCGAACAGTCGTTGATCTAGCGCAATTCGAACCGGGTCCCAGTCCAGAGCGCAGATTCTTATGGACGGCCGGATGCCAGAGTCGGACTATTGGGTGCGGACGACTGCACCAGCTGAAGGGCCGACATGGGAATCGGAGCCTACATCTTGATCGCCGGCGCTTCAGCCCCGGCAGATCGGTCCGCCGTTCTGGGGCGGGCCGGCTATCGTTGCACCAACATGCCGTTCGACGCCGACGTGGCAGCGGCTGCGGCAGCGGAGAACCCGAACATCGCCTTGATTGGCTGCGCAGACCCGGCGGGGCTGGAGGTCATCCGCACACTCAAAAACAACTTGCGAACGCGGCATATTCCTGTGGCGGCGGTCGATATCGACGCCAATCCGGATACGTTGCGTGCCTGTTTCGATGCCGGGGCCGACGACGTCTTCGAGCATGGTGCAGAGGACACGGAGGTTCTTGCCCGGCTGGTGCCGCTGGTCCGACTGAACAGCATGGAGGTGGAATTGCTGCGCCGGGCCGAGACCGCAGGCGAATTCGGCATCTCTGTGGATACGAACGTCGAGGTCGCGCCACCGGACGCTGGCGTCTATCGCCTCCTCGTGGTGGGTCTGGGACAGGACGACTTCGAGGCAATGTGCCCTCTCCTTTCGAAGACCGGAATCCAATACGAAGCGGAGCCGGATGCGTACCGCGCCCGTTCCCGACTCATCGACCGGTCGACCGGGGACTTCGCTGGCGCCCTCGTCTACGTAAAGGGCGGCGAAGCCGAGGACCGATCTGCGTTCTTTTGCCGGTCGGTCCGGGGCGACCGACGGCTGTTCGACCTGCCGCTGTTCGTTGTCGCCGAGACAGAAGCCTTTCGCAACGCCGCGGAAGCTTATGGCCAGGGTGCCAGCGTCGTAGCCCACATGCCGGTCGACTGTGATTTCGTCGATGTCCATCTGCGAATGCTGGACAGGGGACGGGCGGTGCGGCGCGCGCTCGCCAAGCGACTCGTCAGTGCACTCGGTGCAACGTCGGCGGACAGCCTGGGCAGCATCTATTCGACGGAGTTCCTGCAGGCCCATCTGCGGCGGCTGGAGCGCGATGCCGCGGCCTCGGGCCGGCGGTCAAGCGCCATCCTTTTCTTCGTCCCGACGATCGGCGAAGTTGCCGCGCTCTATGGCGACGACAATGCGTTGCGGTTGCGCCAGCAGGTTGCAGACTGGCTGGCCGGCCTGGTCAGGGTGGAAGACATCGTCGGGCGTGCCGGGGCCGACGAGTTCCTGATGCTGTTGCCAGAGACGGGTCAGGACGACGCGGATCGAGTGCGACGGCGGGTAACGGGCGTGCTGCATCAGTCAGAGTTCGGGCTGACGGACAATGTACCCGTGGGAGTCGAGGTCTACATCCAGTCGGCGCTTGTCGCCATCGAACCTGGCGATGCCGTGGAAGACCTGATAATGCGCGCCAGCGGCGGTCTCGCGTAGCCGGTGGCTTTCACACTGGCGATCATCACCGCAACGTGAACGCCGGGGGGCCACGGGCGCCGATAAACATGTTAGAACCACGACATGATCATCGATGTGTTCTCCGATCCCATCTGCCCCTGGTGCTATATCGGCAAGCGCCGGCTTGAAAGCGCGCTTGATCAATACGGGCGGGCTGGCGACACAACGGTTCGCTGGCGGGTGTTCCAGCTCAACCCCGCTATGCCCCCTGAAGGGATGGCGCGCAACGCCTACCTTGCTCTGAAATTTGGCGGCGTTGAACGCGCCAACCAGATTTACGAGGCTGTCGGACAGGCCGGAGCCGAGGTCGGGATACCATTTGCATTCGACAAGATCGAACGAACTCCGAATACCGTGCAGGCGCACCGCCTGATCCGCCACGCGGCGCGCAGCGGTCACGACGGCGACCTGGTTGAGGCGCTGTTCTGCGCTTACTTCATCGATGGGCGCGACCTCAGCGATGATGCAGTGCTCGCCGATATCGCCGGGAGCTGTGGCATGGATGCCGGGGAGTGCCACACGTATCTCGCAGGCCGTGACGATGAAGAGGAGGTCCGTGGCGAGCATGAGTTTGCGGTATCGCTGAATATCACCGGGGTCCCGTGTTTCATCCTCGGGGGGCGCTATGCGGTTGTCGGCGCCCAGCAACCCGAAGCCTTTGGCCCGGTGTTCGACCTTGTCGACGAGGAGGGACGCGCCGACGTGGACGTGTGAGCGCCGGTCACGCGGCGACAATGTTTCCCGTGGCGAGGGCGGCGAGGTCTTCCAGCAGTTTCTGGACCCCCCTGGTCCGCACACGTGGGTCGGCCCACGGCCTCATGAAGACGAGCCGATGATCGGGCCGCAGTTTTACGGTGCCGGTATTTTTCTGGATGAATCCGACGAGCGCCTCCGGCGCCGCGAATCGATTTTGCCGAAATGCCAACACCGCGCCCTTCGGGCCCGCCTCGACCTTCTCGACGCCGGCGCGGCGGCACATCTGCTTGATGGCGATCACCTGCAGGAGGTTGTCCACAGCGTCGGGGAGCGGGCCGAAGCGGTCGATCAATTCCGCTGCAAACGCATCGATTTCGGAGTTACCCACGAGATGCGCGAGGCGCCGGTACAGTCCAAGCCGGACCGGAAGGTCCGGAACATAGTCGTCGGGAATCAAAACCGGCGTGCCGAGCGAGATTTGCGGCGTCCAGCGCTCCTCCGGCAGATCGTTCTCCTCGGCCCCGGCCGCCGAGACCGCTTCCTGCAGCAGGTGTTGATACAGCTCGACGCCGATATCGCGAATGTGGCCGGATTGCTCCTCCCCGAGCAGATTTCCGGCCCCCCTTATATCGAGATCGTGGCTCGCCAGCGTGAACCCGGCCCCAAGCGTGTCCAGGGTCTGCATCACTTCCAGACGTTTCTGCGCCGATGGCGACAGGACCTGACCGGGCGGCAGGGTGAGATAGGCATAGGCCCGGATCTTCGAGCGCCCGATCCGCCCGCGGATCTGATACAGCTGCGCCAGACCGAAGCGGTCGGCCCGGTGCACGATCATGGTGTTGGCTTCGGGGATATCGAGTCCCGACTCGATGATGTTGGTGCTGAGCAGGATATCGTACCGGCCTTCAATGAACCCGGCCATGACCTGTTCAAGCTGGCGCGCGGGAACGCGGCCGTGGGCAAGGCCGATCCGGGCCTCCGGCACCAGCTTGGCGAGCCGGTTATGGACGCGTGACAGATCGGCGATCCGGGGGCATACGTAGAACGTACGCCCACCGCGGTGTTTCTCGCGCAGAATCGCTTCGCGGACGATCACCGGGTCGTACGGCAATACGAAGGTGCGGACGGCCAGACGATCGACCGGCGGCGTTGCGATGATGCTCATCTCGCGCACACCGGTCAGGGCCATCTGCAGCGTCCGGGGAATTGGCGTAGCGGTCAGCGTCAGAACGTGGACCTCAGATCGCAGCTGCTTGAGCCGCTCCTTCTGCGCAACGCCGAAGTGCTGCTCCTCATCGACGACCAGGAGCCCAAGATTGGCGAAGCTAATGCCCTTGCCGAGGAGCGCATGGGTGCCGATAACGATATCGATTGTGCCTTGTGCAATGCCATCCTTTATCTGCGCCGCGTCTTTGCCGGTGACGAGGCGGGACAGCTGTGCGATGCGGATCGGCAGGCCCGCGAACCGTTCCCGGAAATTGCCGTAGTGCTGGCGAGCCAGCAGCGTGGTCGGGACGATGACCGCAACCTGGTAGCCCTCGCTCACCGCGAAGAAGGCGGCGCGCAGCGCAACTTCTGTCTTGCCGAAACCGACGTCACCGCAGACCAGGCGGTCCATCGGCCTGCCGGAGGCCAAGTCGTCCACGACGTCGTCGATTGCCCGCTGCTGATCCTCGGTCTCCGTCCACCCGAAGCGGGCCGCGAATTCGTCGTAGGCGCCGCTCGGCTCCTCCAGGACTATGC
Organism: uncultured Flavobacteriales bacterium; assembly: GCA_964347475.1. Taxonomy (GTDB): domain Bacteria; phylum Pseudomonadota; class Alphaproteobacteria; order UBA8366; family JADFVY01. Next base: position 20,196 of record CAYFYY010000050.1, on the reverse strand, counting down.
CCTGGCGGAGCTGCCGTTCCGCCGCCACCTTCAGCAGCTCGTTCGCAATATCCCGAATTCGCTTCCTGGCCTTCGCCTTGCGCGCCTGCCAGGCCGAACCGCCGAGCCGATCGAGCTGCACGTCGGCGTCTTCCGAGCCGAACCGTGACAGGACGTCGAGGTTTTCGACCGGCAGATATAGCTTGTCGCCGCCCTGGTACAGCAGCCGAAGGCAATCGTGCGGTGCGCGCTCCACGGTCAACGTCTCCAGGCCGTCATAGCGGCCGATTCCGTGATCGACATGGACCACCAGATCGCCCTCGCTGAGGGTCGAATACTCGGCGATGAAGTCTTCCGGCCGCCGCTGGCGGCGGGCCACCCGGCCCAGGCGTTGGCCGAGGATATCCTGCTCGCTGTAAACGACAATGCCGTCGGCCGTGAACCCGTGCTCGAGCCCAACAACAGCCATGCCGACCGCACCGGTCGGCATGCGCAACGCCTGCGTCCAGTCAGCAACATTGACGAGTGGCGCGACGCCGTGTTCATCGAGCAGTGCGGAGAGACGGTCGCGCGATCCTTCGGTGTGCGCGGTCACGAGGACGGTCGAGCTGCGGGCGTCCGCCATCAACCGTTGGCCGACCGACTCGAACAGGGCGACGTCGGCTCTGGCGCGGGCCGCAGAAAAATCCTGGACGCGCCGTCCGCCGGCGTCGATCAAAGCCCGGCCATCCGTCGGCCCGGAAAACGGGACAAAACTCAGTACCGCCCGCGTCGCGAGTCGGCTCTGCCACTCCGCCGCATCGAGAAACATTTGTTCCGGGGGTACCGGCTTATATGGAGGTGCGGTCATCCCGGCGCTACGGGCTTCACGCTGGCCGGCGGGCAGCATGTCGGCACGTGCCTCGTGGTACTCGGCGATCACCTCCAGTCGCGCCGCCACCGTCTCGTCGACCTGATGATCCAAGGTTACCGCGGCATCCGGAAGATAATCGAACAACGTTTCGAGCCGTTCGTAGAACAGTGGCAGCCAGTGTTCCATGCCGACATGACGCTGGCCGGCACTGATCGCCTCGTACAGCGGATCGGACTCGATCGTCGCACCGAACAATTGCCGATAACCGTGCCGGAAGCGCTGGATCCCCGCATTTGACAACGGCGTCTCGCTGACTGGCCGCAACGAAAGACCCTGTTCTGTGCCTGTCGTGCGTTGGGACAGCGCATCAAAACGGCGAACGGTCTCCAACTCTTCCCCGAAAAAATCCAACCGGAGCGGCTCGTTCGCACCCGGTGGAAAGACGTCTACGATTCCCCCCCGAATCGCGAATTCACCCGGCTCGCGGACGGTGCCGGACCGGTGATAGCCGTTGTCGGCGAAATACGCCAGAAGATGCGATTGCGGCACTACGTCGCCGGCCTGCAACGACAGCGTGGCTCCAGCCAACGCCGCCCTTGGCGGGATGCGTTGCAGAATCGCGCTGACCGTCGTCAATACGATCGCCGGTGGTGCGCTGCCCTGTGCGAGACGCGACAGCATATCCAGCCGCTGGGCAACGATTTCCGCATTCGGCGAAACACGGTCGTACGGCAGGCAGTCCCAGGCGGGAAAGGACCAAACGTCGAGTCCCGATGCCACAAAGCGTAGCATTTCGGCCAACGCGGCCATACGGGCGTCATCGCGACTGACGTGCAGGATGCACCGCGTGCGAGCGGCCATGGCCGCTTCGCCGAGCAAGACTGCATCCAGGCCATCGGGGACCGAGCCGCAGTTCGTACGACCGGATGTTCTCAGGTATTTTCCTATATTTATCAATTTATATTTCGTAATATTTGAAGTTCAACAACAACTTCATTACATCGTGGTTCAACGCAGTCGGTGGCGTTTCGCGTCCGGCCAGCCACGCAAAGAGGTCGGGATCGCCAGCTTCGAGCAGATCCTCGAACAGATCCAGCTGGCGCTCGGAAAAGGTTGGCAGATGGCGCTCCGCGAAGCGGCCCAGCAGCAAGTCCATCTCACGTGATCCGCGATGCCAGCTGCGGAACAGCAACCGCTTGCGTCGTGTTATCAGCGGGTCGACGGGATCGGACATGACCGCCCAGCATATAGAGCGCCGGGACAGCCACGTAAATCCCCCTCGGCCACCGCGATTCTTGCCGCACCGCGAGCATCCGCTAATATCGTCCCGGCATGGCCGCGCCCGAATGCGGCTCCGAACGGATAGCCACGCGAGCCCGCAGTGCGCCCTGAGATCCTGTTTCCACTCTTTGCGCCGGCGACCGGCCTGCCCGGCATCGGCCCCAAGGTCGCCAAGCAGGTGGAGAAACTGGCCGGCTCCCGCATCATCGATCTGTTGTGGCACCTGCCACGCGGAGTCATTGATCGCCGGTTTTCACCGAAGGTCGCCGAAGCGCCGTGCGGTCCTGTGGTCACCCTGACTCTTCGGGTCGAATCCCATATGCCGGCGCGCGACAAACGCTCCCCCTATCGGGTGTTGTGCAGCGATGACACGGGATTCCTGTACCTCGTCTTCTTCCATGCGCGCCGGGATTACCTGGAGCGTCTTCTGCCCATCGGTACGACCCGGGTGGTCAGCGGGCGCCTGGAAGCCTTCCGCGACGAGATCCGAATGCCCCATCCCGATCACGTCGTGTCGCCGGAACAAGCCGACTCGATCCGCCGCGTCGAGCCGGTCTACCCGATGACAGCGGGACTAAGCCCAAAAACGTTGGCGAAGGCAATCGGCACCGCGCTCGAACGGGCACCAGTCTTACCGGAATGGCTTGAGCCGGCATTCCAGGCCCGCCGTGGTTGGGATCCATGGTTGACGGCGCTGAAGGCTGCCCATGCGCCCGATGGCGAGGCGGCATTGCTGCCAACGGCCAAGGCGCGGGAGCGCCTCGCCTACGACGAACTGCTGGCCAACCAGCTTGCGCTGACATTGATTCGGGCCCGCCAGCGCGCCAGGCCCGGCCGGGCGATAACCGGGGATGGCAGCCTGAGGCGGATGGTGCTCGACGCCCTGCCCTTCTCCCTCACCGGGTCACAACAAACAGCGCTCGACGAGATTCTCTCGGACATGGCGTTACCCGTCCGCATGCTGCGGCTGCTGCAGGGTGACGTCGGCAGCGGCAAGACAGTCGTCGCGGTGCTCGCGATGCTGACCGCCGTGGAATGCGGCGGCCAAGCCGCGCTGATGGCGCCGACCGAATTACTGGCTCGGCAGCACCATGCCACGATCGCACCGGTGGTTCGAGCGGCCGGGATCGAAGCCGCCCTGTTGACCGGCCGGGATCGGGCCGCAGAGCGCCGCAAGGTACTGGGCGGACTCGGCGACGGGTCAATCGGGATCGTCGTGGGCACCCACGCCCTGTTCCAGGAATCTGTTCAGTTTTCGGATCTCATGCTTGCCGTGATCGATGAGCAGCACCGCTTCGGGGTTCATCAGCGCCTCGATCTTGCGGCCAAGGGACGGGGTGTCGACATGCTTGTCATGACGGCAACGCCAATCCCGCGAACATTGATGCTGACCGCCTATGGCGACCTCGAAAGTTCACGCCTGACCGAAAGGCCTGCCGGGCGCAAGCCCGTTGTCACGCGGGCCATGCCGCTATCGCGCTTGGATGAAGTGGTCGATGCGGTGGCGCGAGCCAGCGGCACCGGCGCCCGTGTCTATTGGGTCTGCCCACTGGTCGCCGAATCGGAAGTGAGCGACCTTGCCGCAGCGGAAGAGAGATTCGCGGCACTTTCCGCGCGGCTCGGCGATCGTGTTGCGCTCGTCCACGGCCAGATGAAAGCGGCGAGCAAAGATGCTGCGATGCAACGCTTTGCGGACGGAGATGTCTCGGTTCTGGTGGCCACAACGGTTGTCGAAGTCGGGATCGATGTGCCGGAGGCGACGGTGATGGTCATCGAACATGCCGAGCGGTTCGGACTGGCCCAGCTGCATCAGCTGCGGGGCCGCGTTGGCCGCGGAGACCGAGCGTCGACGTGCCTGCTGCTGTACGGTCAACCGCTTGGCGAGACGGCGCGTGCGCGCCTCGAAGTGATGCGCGAGACCGACGACGGCTTCCGGATTGCCGAGGAGGACTTGCGGCTGCGTGGCGCCGGTGAGTTGCTCGGTGTGCGCCAGAGCGGCCTGCCTGCGTTCCGTCTCGCCGATTTGGCCGCACACGCAGAGCTATTGGCGGTCGCGCGCGACGATGCGAAGCTGATCCTGGACCGCGATCCGACACTCCAAAGCCCTCGGGGCAAGGCGCTGCGGGTTCTGCTCTACCTTTTCGAACGGGATGCCGCCGCGGTCACTCTTCGGTCCGGTTAACGGCCGCGCTCGGCTCGTTGCGGTCTGCCCAGGTCTCGCCCGAGCCGGTGACCGGGGTGTCTTTGATCTGCTGCGGCCGCCGGTCCGGAGGCGTGACGATCCCCGCCGAGATGACCATCTTGATCGCTTCCTCGACCGACATGTCGAGCTTGACCAAGTCCTGCCGCGGCACGAAGAGCAGGAAACCGGACGTCGGGTTCGGCGTCGTCGGCAGGAAAACATTGATCAGCTCGTTGGCGACCAGGTTCTGCACCTCGCCCTCGGTCCGGCCGGTGATGAATCCGATGGCCCAGATGCCACGCCGCGGATATTCCACCAACACCGGCTGCCGGAACGCGTTCGACTGGTGCTGCAGAACGGTTTCGAGGATCTGCTTCGTGGCACCGTAGACGCTGCGGACGACCGGCATGCGGTTCAGCATGTTCTCGTAGAACCGCAGCACGATCCGGCCGACGAAGCCGGCGGTAAGCGCACCGACAAGGGTGATGAACACGATCAACACGATCAGGCCGAGGCCGGGCAGGCCGATCTCGTAACCCAGGTATTCCTTAAGATAGAAGTCGGGATTGTATTTCTGCGGGATCAGCGGAACGACGCGGCTGTCGACGAATTCGATCAGCCAAGTCGCCAGCGCGATGGTAACGGCCAGTGGCGTCGTAACCAGCACACCGGCCAGGAAATAGGCGCGCAGGCGGGCGAAAAAGCCGAGCGTCTTGACGCGACGCTTTTCCTCCTGGCCGTCGGTGGGGCCGGCCTGGCTCTCGGGATTCGTCGTCTCGACCTCGATATCGCCGTCTTCTGGGGAACGGTTGGCCACGCAAACCCTCTTTCAGTCCTTACGCACTGGAACAACAGCGCGGATCCATATATACGGGGGAATTTGCGAAATGCCAGAGCGACGTTGCCGGTCACGCTGCAAAAAACCGCCGAAATTCGGCCAGCGTGTCCGTCGGTGCCTCCTCAGGCAGGAAATGGCCGCAATCGATCGCCCGGCCCCGTGCGTCGCGAGCCTTCGCTTGCCACGTTGCGAGCACGTCGTAGCAGCGATGCATCAAACCCCTGGACCCCCAGAGGACGAGCAAGGGACACGCAATCCGGCGGTCGAGATCGGCTTCGTCGTGGTCAAGGTCGATGGTGGCCGCGGCGCGGTAATCCTCGCAGCTGGCATGGATCATCGCCGGCTCGCGAAAGCAGCGTCTGTATTCCGACAACGCGGCGGGCTCGAATCCCTCCATATCGGCGCTCCAGTGGCCGAGCTTGCGCTCGAGGTAGAAGTCCGGCGCGGCCCCGATCAACCGCTCCGGCAGGTCGAACGGCTGGCTGAGAAACAGCCAGTGGTAATAACCGTACGCAACGTCCCTGTTCAAGTTGGCGAAGATCGTATGGGTCGGAACGATGTCGAGGACGGCTGCGCGCTCGACCCGGTCCGGATGGTCGAGGCACATTCGGTGCACCACACGCCCACCCCTGTCGTGACCGGCTACCCGGAAGCGCCTGTACCCAAGAAACGCCATGACAGTGACCTGATCTTCGGCCATACGCCTCTTGGAATAGGTCTCATGCCTAGAATCACCGGTGGGCTTACCGCTATCGCCGTAGCCGCGCAGATCGGTAGCCACAACCGTGAAGCGTTCAGCCAGGGCCGGCGCGATCTTGCGCCACATCACATGTGTCTGCGGATAGCCGTGCAAGAGCAGCAGCGGCGGACCGCTGCCGCCGACGACGGCATTGATGGTGACCTCGCCGGCATCTATCCGCCGCCGCTCGAACCCATCAAACATGGTCCCTCCCGCAATCGTGACGAGGCGTGTTGCGCGATACAGGAATAGTGGACCCCGGCTGATGTATATCAACTGGAGAACCATTCCTGCCAGAGCCATGAGCGAAATCCCTCGTCTCCAGAGTCTCGCGGTGACAGTTCCGGCCGTGGAAATCCGCCAGCAGGATGTTGCTGAAGCCGCGGGTTCGGTGTTCTACGGCCGTCCGGATACCTTCGATCGCCTGCGTCCGATCTACACGAATGCGGGCATCGAACGGCGATTTTCCACCGTGCCTTTGTCCTGGTACGTAAGACCGCACGGTTGGCGGGAGCGCCATGATCTTTTCGTCGAGTCCGCCATCGACCTGCTGCAGCGGGCGGCAACGGATTGCCTCGATCAAGCCGGTGTCGCACCGGCGGAGGTCGACGGCATCTTGGTGATTTCCACGACCGGGATGACGGCACCGAGCCTCGACGCGCGTCTCCTCGAGCGCATGGACTTCCGGCATGACATCCAGCGTCTGCCTGTCTTCGGGCTCGGCTGCGCCGGCGGCGTACTCGGCCTGTCGCGCGCCGCGGCCCTGGCACGCGCCGAACCGGGTTCGCGCTGGTTGTTGCTGGTGGTCGAATTGTGCGGGTTGACGTTTCGCTCGAACGACCAATCGAACAGCAATATCGTTGCCACCGCCCTGTTCGGCGACGGCGCCGCTGCCGCGCTCATATCGTGCGATGCCGCCGGTCCGGCAATCGCCGCGGCCGGGGAACATACCTGGCCGGCCTCGCTCGACGTGATGGGCTGGCATGTCGAAGATGACGGATTCGGCGTGTTGTTCAGCCGCGACATTCCGGCCCTGGTGCGCGCCCGCTATCGCGCGGTCACGGACAACTTTCTGACGACGCATGGCTATACCCTCGACAACATTGACGTCTTCGTGATGCATCCCGGCGGCGCCAAGGTAATCGATGCGCTGCAGGACGCGCTGGGGCTGCCTGCGGAGGCGCTCGAGAGCGCCCGGACCGTGCTTCGGGATTACGGCAACATGTCGGCGGCCACGGTCCTGTTCGTGCTGCAGCGGGTGCTGCTGGGCGGATCGCGCGGCCGGATCCTGATGGGTGCGCTGGGCCCCGGGTTCACCGCCGGCTTCGCAATCCTCGAACAGGGCGGCTAGATGGGCCTTGCACAGTGGATCGTCATCGCCGTCGCCGCTGCGCGGCTGGCGGAACTCGCGCTATCCCGTCGAAACCAGCAGCGCCTGCTTGCGCGCGGCGGACACGAAATCGGCGCCGGGCATTATCCTGTCATCGTGCTCATCCACGTGGCATGGCTTGCGGCACTGTTTTTCGGAGTTCCCGGAACGGAGCCGCCGAACTGGATCCTGCTGGGGCTGTTTGCGGCCCTGCAGTGTTTGCGTGCCTGGATCATTGCCAGCCTCGGGCCGTACTGGACGACCCGCATCATTACGGTTCCAGGCGAGCCGCTGTCGCGGCGCGGTCCCTACCGCTGGCTGCGCCATCCGAACTACGCGGTGGTTGCCGCCGAGATCGCGATCCTGCCGCTCGCCTTCGGCGCATGGCACATTGCCCTCGTGTTTTCGGCGCTGAACGCGGCGCTGCTGGGCTGGCGCATCGCCGTCGAAAACCGGGTCCTTGACGAGCGTGCTCCGCAGGGAAACAGTCATTGACCCGGTCCGCCGCCCTCCTTATGTTCTGCCTCGCCCGCCGGCCCGCCGGCGGCCGGGGCCCGAGGGCGCGTAGCTCAGTTGGCAGAGCAGCTGACTTTTAATCAGCGGGTCGCAGGTTCGAATCCTGCCGCGCTCACCATTCCCGCCTCCCGCGATGACCGGAATTCGACTCATGACCCTCGACACTGCAGAGATCGGCGGCTGCCGAATCGCGTACCGCTTCGATGGACCCGTGGAGGCGCCGGTGGTCGTGCTGTCGAACAGCCTGTCGTCCAACCTGACCATGTGGGACGACCAGATCGCCGCCCTTACCTCGCACTACCGCGTGCTCCGATACGACCAGCGCGGCCACGGGCAAAGCGCCGTAACGCCGGCCCCTTACTCGTTCGATCTGCTCGCTGACGACGCGCACGGCCTGCTGTGCCACCTCGGCATCGACTCCGCGCATTTCGTAGGGCTGTCGATGGGCGGGATGACCGGGCAGGCGCTTGCTGTGCGCCATCCCGAGATCGTCAGGACCCTCGTCCTGTGCGACACATCGGCCCATATGCCGCCGCCTGCCATGTGGGACGAACGCATCGCCCTGGCCCGCGAGGGTGGCATGGCGGCGACCTCGGACGCGACCCTGGGCCGCTGGTTCACGGCATCCTTTCATGCTGCGCGGCCGGACGCCATCGAGCGGGTCCGGCAGATGATCGAGACAACCCCGGTCGATGGCTTTGCCGGCTGCTGCATGGCGATCCGCGACATGAACCAGATCGCAGACTTGCCCAGAATTGCGGCGCCGACCCTCGTGATCGTCGGCGCGGAAGATCCCAGCACGCCGGTCGCGGCGTCCGAACTGATCCATCAGCGGATATCCGGGTCCGAACTGGTGGTCATCGACGACGCGGCGCACCTGTCGAATATCGAGAAAGCCGACGAGTTTAACGCGCTCCTGCTGAATTTCCTGTCACGCCATTGAGCGGTCACCCGGCGGTACCGGCCCGGCCCCAGGGAAAGACACCGCGCGGTGGCAGGGTCCCACGCCCACCCAGCTGCTCGGCGATGCGGATACCCTCGTTCCACTTCGCCAGGCGTTCCGAGCGGGCGAACGAGCCAACCTTCAGCATGTGCGCCCCCCACCCGACAGCCAGATGCGTAATCGTCACGTCCTCGGATTCGCCGGAGCGGGCCGAGACGATGCCCGTCCAGCCGGCGCAATAGGCCGCCGCGAGCGCCGCTCGTGCTTCGCTGAGCGTGCCAGCCTGGTTCGGCTTGACGAGCAGCGCATTGCACCGTTCCGTTGCCGCGGCACGTTCCACGCGCCTCGCGTCGGTGACCAGGAGGTCATCGCCGACGATCGCAATTCGATCGCCCACTGCCGCGGTCAGACGCTGAAATCCCTTGGCATCGTCTTCGGCGACCGGGTCCTCGATCGCGACGATCGGGAAGCGGTCGACCCACCCGAGCAGCATTTCGATCAGTGCGTCGCTGTCAATCTCCCGGCGCTCGAGCCCCAGTCTGTACCGCCCGGCCCGGCCAAACTGCGATGCCGCAACATCAAGCGAAATGGCCATCTGCTGACCGGGCCTGAGTCGGGCGCGCTCGATCGCGGCGATCAGCAACTCGAGGCCCTCCTGGTTGCTCGCGAAGGCGGGCCAGTATCCGCCCTCTTCGGCAACGCCCAGCATGGATCCGCGCTCCACCATGAGCGCACCGGCCGCCCGGTACACCTCGGCCGTCCATTCCAGCGCCTCGACGTAATCCGCGGCACCCACGGCAATCACCATGTAGTCCTGGATGTCCACGCGTCGGCCCGCGTGCACACCGCCACCGAATATCTGGATTTCCGGTATCGGGAGGCGCGGCGGGCAATCTACTAGTAGATACTCCCAGAGCGCAAGACCCGCCGCCGCCGCCGCGGCCTGGACCGTCGCCATGGAAACCGCGACCGTGGCGTTGGCGCCGAGACGCCTCATGTCCGCCGTGCCATCAAGTGCAGCCAGTGTCGCGTCGACCGCCTCCTGGTCTTGCGCATCCATGCCGCACAGGGCGGGTGAAATTTCCTCAACGATGCCGTCGATTGCCCCCTGGACGTCGAGTCCCCCAAACGCCGCGCCGCCATCACGGCGTTCACGCGCCTCGCCGCGCCCCGTCGAAGCGCCCGCTGGAGCGATCGCCCTGCCATGGGCGCCGCCCCTCAGCCGGACCTCAGCCTCCACCGTGGGCCGCCCCCGCGAATCCCAGACGCGGCGCCCGATGATCGACGCGATGGTGGTCGCGCTCACAGCCCCAGCTCGCCGCGCCACGCGTCGCCGACCTCGCGCAGTCGCGCCGGCGGCGTGTCGAGGAACACCCGGGCGACACGGCGGATTCGGTCTTTTTGCTCTTCCGCGGTAACGTATTCGACTGGCGACCTGCCATCTGCCCGGCCGAGAAACAGGGCCGGCAGCAGGGTTGCCGCCCGTGCCTCGGCGTGGTCGCGAGGCTCCCAGTCCACACCCGCCAGCCAAGCATGGGCCAGCGCTTCGAAACAGGCCAAATACGCTGCGGACGACCCAGGATTCCACAGGCATTTCAACAACATGTGTTTCAGGCAGAAAGCGATGTCAAACACCGGATCGCCGTACCAGGCGCACTCCGCGTCGATAAACACCGGCCCAGCCGGGCCGAGCATGATGTTCTTCGGGCTGACATCGCCGTGGACCAGCGCCAGTCTGGTTTCGGCGGTGCGCCGAGACAGCTCGAACAGCTTGTCTCGCAGATCGGGGTGACGTGCTGCCGGCGCCTCGAGGTATGGTTCGAGACGGATTGCACGAAATATCCGTTCGGTAGCAAACTGATCTGCGACAGCCCGGTTGCGGGCGGTCGCCGCATGAATTAAGGCAATCCGGCGGCCGACCTCGGTTGCCACCTGCGGGTCGGCCCGCCCCTCCCGCAATTCCGCCTTCCATTGGCGATAATGTGAAGGGTCGAGATATTCCATTGCGAACAGGCCGACCTGCGGGTCGTGGCCGACGACCTTTGGTACCGCCTTTGGCTCGACGGTGGCCGCGGTTTCGAGCCAACCGACTTCGAATGCGTTGCGCTCCACCGGAGCGAACCAGTCGGTCTTGACCCGCAACTTCGGCAGCGCGCGCTTGATGCAGATGGTCCCGGAGGCGATTTCCACCCGCCAAGTATCCGAGGAAATGCCTCCACCCAGCTTCTTGAATCGCAGCGGACCGTCCCCTGTCGCAAGCCCCAGCCGGGCCAGCGCTGCCTCCAGGAAGGCGGTGTCGTCCATTTCGCCAGTGGCTGTCAACCTCGCCCCAGCTTGCGCTTCAGGTGGTCGTGCACGCGTGGCGGCAGGAACTGCTCGACATCGCCGCCCAACCGGGCGATCTCTTTTACGAAGCGCGACGATATGAATTGGTTGCGGTCGAGCGCCATCAGGAACACCGTTTCCACGTCGCTGTTCAGTCTGCGATTCATCGCCGCCATCTGGAATTCGTACTCGAAGTCGGATACGGCCCTGAGGCCGCGCACGATCACGTTGGCCCCGACGTCGCCTACGAAATGCATCAAGAGGTTATCGAACGCCTGGACTTCGATGGAGTCGCGCGCCGCCTCTGGCAGTGCCTCGATTCCAGCTTTCACGAGTTCCACGCGCTCATCGACTTCGAACATTGGTTCCTTCCCGGCATTGGTCGCGACCGCGACGATCAACCTGTCAACCAGATGCAGCGCCGAGCGGGCGATGATGTCGAGATGGCCGACGGTAATTGGATCGAACGTGCCGGGATAGACCCCGACTCTCGCATGACTCGCCATGATTACCCTATCCAGTCGTGATGCCCGTTTATTCGCCGTTGGATGCGGCCGGATCGTTGTCGTGGTCGTCGTCATCGGGCAGATGCGCGACCGAAACCACGCGCTCGTCCTCCTCGACCCGAAATAGCGTTACACCTTGCGTTTTCCGACCGGCGATCCGGATGTCGTCCACCGGGCATCGAATCAGTTGCCCCTTGTCGGTTACCAGCATGATCTGGTCGGTCGGCTCGACCGGGAAGGCCGCGACGACAAGGCCATTTCGCTCCGCCACATCGATATTGGCGATGCCTTTGCCGCCACGTCCGGTTATCCGGTATTCATATGCCGAGCTGCGCTTGCCGTATCCCTTTTCGGTCACGGTCAAGATGAACTGCTCGTTCTCGGCCAACTCGGCGAATTTGGCGGGCGGCAATTCGGCCGGCGCGGGCTCTGCCTCGCCCTCCTCGTCGCTGGCGCGTCGCAGAGCGGCCGCGGCACGCAGGTAATCGGCGCGCACCTCCATGTCGATCTCGGCATGGCGCAGCACGGTCATCGATATGACCTCGTCGTCGCTGTCGAGTTTGATGCCGCGCACGCCAGTGGAGGTGCGGCCGCTGAACACGCGCACGCCCGTGACCGGGAAGCGGATGCACATGCCGCCGCGGCTGGACAGCAGCACATCGTCGTCTTCCGTACAGGTCTTGACGCCGACGAGCCGGTCGGCGGCGCCCAGTTTCATCGCAATCTTGCCGTTGGCCTTGATGTTGACGAAGTCGGACAGGCGGTTGCGACGGACATTGCCGCCGGTCGTGGCGAACATGACGTTGAGCTCGCCCCAACTCTCCTCGTCTTCCGGCAACGGCATGACCGTGGTGATCGTCTCCCCCGATTCCAGCGGCAGCAGATTGACCATGGCCTTGCCGCGCGCCTGCGGGCTGCCCTCCGGCAGACGATAGACCTTCATCTGGTAGACCATGCCGCGCGATGAGAAGAACAGGACCGGCGCGTGCGTCGAGGCCACGAAGACCTGGCTGACGAAGTCCTCCTCGCGGGTGCTCATGCCGGCGCGGCCCTTTCCTCCGCGGCGTTGCGCCCGATAGGTCGAGAGCGGTACCCGCTTGATGTAGCCGCCATGGGTGACGGTGATCACCATGTCCTCGCGCTGGATCAAGTCTTCGATGTCGTGCTCGAACTCCGCCTCTTCGATGGTCGTGCGTCGGTCGTCTCCGAACCGCTCACGCACGTCGCGCAGTTCGCCGCGCATCACCTCGAGCAGACGTGTCCGTGACTGCAGGATTTCGATTAGATCCTTGATCTTCGTGGCCAAATCCTCGGTTTCGCCCGTCAGGCGGTCACGCTCCAGCCCGGTCAGCCGCTGCAGCCTCAGGTCCAGGATTGCCCGCGCCTGTACCTCGGACAGGCGGTACATGCCCTTGATCACCTCATGTCCGGGATCGTCTATCAACTGGATGAAGGGTTCGACGTCCCCGGCGGGCCAGTCGCGGCCCGTAAGGGCCGCGCGTGCCGCGGCCGGGTCCGGCGCACTCCGTATCAATTCGATAATCGGGTCGATATTGTTGATCGCCACCAGCAGGCCGGCCAGAACGTGGGCGCGCTCCCTCGCCCGCCGCAGTTCGAACGCCGTGCGGCGGGTGATCACCTGCTCCCGGAATCCGACGAAGGCGGCGATCACGTCCTTGAGAGACATCTGCTGCGGCTGACCGAGATTAAGCGCCAGGGCATTGACTCCGAAGCTGGTCTGCAGCGGCGTGTGGCGGAATAGCTGCGCCAGTACGACTTCAACCATGGCGTCGCGACGAAGTTCGATGACCACCCGGACCCCGTCCCTGTCCGATTCGTCCCGCAGATCCGAGATTCCCTCGACCAGCTTCTCGCGCGTCACCTCGGCAATTCTCTGGAGAAGCCGGGCCTTGTTGACCTGATAGGGGATCTCCGTCGCGACGATGGCCTGGCGGTCCTTGCCAATATCTTCTATGTGGGTGCGGGCGCGCATCACGATCGATCCGCGCCCGGTATGGTAGGCGGCACGGACTCCGGACCGGCCCAGAATGATGCCGCCGGTCGGAAAATCCGGTGCCGTTACGTGGTCAATCAGCCCGTCGATGCTGATGGCCGGGTCCTCGATATACGCAAGACAAGCGTCGATGACTTCGCGAAGATTATGCGGCGGGATGTTGGTCGCCATGCCGACGGCGATGCCGCCCGCACCGTTGACCAGCAGGTTCGGGAAGGTCGCCGGGACGACCGTTGGCTCGTGCTGCGTGTTGTCGTAGTTCGGCTGGAAATCGACGGTTTCCTTATCGATGTCCGCCAGCATCGATTCCGCGGCTTTGGTCAGCCGGGCTTCGGTATAGCGGTACGCAGCGGGCGGATCACCGTCCATCGAGCCGAAATTGCCCTGACCGTCGACCAGCTCGATGCGCATCGAGAAGTCCTGCGCCATGCGCACCATCGCATCATATATCGACTGGTCGCCATGCGGATGGTAGGAGCCGATCACGTCACCGACGATGCGCGCCGACTTTTTGTATGGTTTGTCAGAGGTATAGCCACCTTCCTTCATGGCAAAGAGGATGCGGCGGTGCACCGGCTTGAGGCCGTCGCGCACGTCGGGCAGCGCACGGCTGACGATTACGCTCATCGCATAATCGAGATACGAGCGCTTCATCTCCTCTTCGATCGTTACCTGGGGTACGCTCGCGAGGTCCTTTGGCGTGGTGTCGTCGATGCTCAATGTCGGCGGAGTCGTTTCATCAGGGGGCGCCGAAATCTAGCCCGTTTCGCACCTTCGAACAACAAAATAAGCCATTTCTTAACGAGTATTGGGGCGGTCCGTCCGTGCCTCGATCGTCAGGAATTCCCGCCAAAACAGGACACCCTCGGCGACGCTTTCATCGAGCTCACGTGCCGTCCGGTACCCGGCGTAGACGGCTGCGGCGATGGTCGACGGCGCGAAACAGTCGCCGATCATTGGCAAGGCGCAACGAGCCAATCGCCCGAAAACCCTGCGAAAAGCTGTTGCATCGGTCGATTCGCGCAGGCACCCTGTCCTGGGACAGGGCGCGTAGCCGCGCATTCGCTGTCCGAATCGTCAGCTCCAACCCGGCGCACCAATGCCGAGCCCGTTGTCGGCGGTGCAGCCATCTCCGGACGGCAGCAGAATCATGCGGTTTTCCTCGCTGACAGAGCGGATTTCGGGCGAAGGCGCGCGGGCTTGGGAAATCCACAACCGGGCAGTCAAACGCAAGCGCGCCGGTGACGACATCATCCTGTTGAGCATCGGCGACCCCGACTTCGACACGCCACCGGCGATTGTCGATGCCTGTATCGCCAGTCTACGCGCCGGCAACACCCATTACACCGCCATTTCCGGCGAACCGGCGCTGCGCGCTGCGATCGCCCGGTACCATACGGCGATCTCCGGTGCGGCCTGTAGCCCGGAACAGGTGGTGGTCTTCCACGGCGCCCAGAACGCCCTCTATTCGGCCGTCATCTGCCTGCTGGACCAGGGCGACGAGATGATCGTGCCGGAGCCGATGTACGTCACCTACGAGGCGGTCGTCGGCGCCTCCGGCGCGCGAATGGTCACGGTTCCCTGCCCGTGCGAGGCCGGATTCCATCCCGATTTCGACGCCATGGCGGCGGCGGTCACTCCGCGGACCCGCGCCGTCCTCCTCAACACGCCGAACAATCCGACCGGAACCGTGCTGACCGCGGACGAACTGGCGGCGGTGGCCGATTTGTGCCGCCGGCACGATCTGTGGCTGATCTCGGACGAGGTGTACGCCACACTTACCTTCGAGCGAGACCATCTCAGCCCATGTGCACTGCCCGGCATGGCGGAGCGGACGGTGACTGTGAACAGCCTGTCGAAATCGCATGCCATGACCGGCTGGCGACTCGGCTGGACGGTCGCGCCGGCCGAGCTGACGCCGCATCTCGCGAATCTTGCGCTGTGCATGCACTACGGGTGCCCGGGATTCATCCAGGACGCCGCGGCCGCAGGCCTCGATCGCCAACCGCCTGAAATCGCCGCGATGAAGGCCGAACTCAGGGCGCGCCGTGACCTCGTCTGCGCCCGCCTCGACGGCGCCAGCGGTCTTTCCTGCCTGAAACCGGAGGCGGGCATGTTCGTCATGCTCGACGTGCGGCGTATTGGCGTCGGCGCCTTCGAATTCGCCTCGGGTCTGCTCGAATCGCACGCGGTATCCCTGTTGCCGGCCGATGGGTTTGGCCAGAGCGCGCGCGGGCATCTGCGCCTCGGCCTGTGCTCCGGGCAGGACGAGTTGGCAACGGCTTGCGACCGGATCATCCGATATACCCAGACAGTATCACAGCGTTGATGCTCCGATAAATAGGCTTGATGCCTATTTTGCAAGGTCGGAAGCCTTTCTATTCCACCGCTTTGGGCAGGGTTGACGGAACCAGCCGTGTTCCTAAACCTGTTCGGGCATATTCGGCCGGATCT
Source organism: uncultured Flavobacteriales bacterium (assembly GCA_964347475.1). GTDB lineage: Bacteria > Pseudomonadota > Alphaproteobacteria > UBA8366 > JADFVY01. The sequence goes on along the minus strand of CAYFYY010000050.1, from coordinate 4,197 downwards.
CGATGAGCGTCGGTCCCGGCGCCGCGAGGGCGTCCTGCAATTCGTATCTCAGGGCATCGAGCGAGGACGGGCGCACGGCGCGGCAACCATAGGACTCAGCCAGCATCGCGAAGTCCGGATTGCGCGCGGTCACGCCGATCTCGGGGATGCCGGCCGCGACCATATCGTCGCGGATCTGCCCGAGACCCTCGTTGTTCCACAGCAGGACCGGCAGTGCCAGCCCCAGTTCCACGGCGGTTCCCAGTTCCGGCAGGGTGAACTGGAAGCCGTAATCGCCGACCAGCGCAACGCCCGGGCGGTCCGGGTTCGCCAGCTTGGCGCCGATCGCCGCCGGCAGCGCGTATCCGAGGGTGCCGAACCCCGACGGATGGAACCAGCGGCGCGCGCGATCCACCGGAAAGGCGGCATTTCCCGTATAGGCGATTTGCGTCATGTCGGTTGCAACGAACCCGTCCGCCGGCAACGCCGCCCGGATTGCGTCGAGAACCCGGATATGCTCGCGCGCCAGCGCCCCTCGAGCCGCGGCAATCTCCAGACGGACGGCGGCGACAGGCGCCACCTGGCGATCCGTCGGCAGGTTCGATGCGACATTGCCCAGCGCGGCGACGAACGCTGCGGCATCGGAGCGGATCGCAAGCCGCGGCGCGGCATTGATTGTGAGTTGCGCGTCATCGATGTCGACGCGCATGACCGTCCCGCCCAGATCCAGCGGATTGTTCGACCATGATTCGGTCTCGGACAGCTCGGACCCGATCACCAGCACGAGGTCCGCCGCGGCCAGGAACGATTGCGTCGGCCGCCGTGCAAGCGTCGCGCCCAGCGACAGCAGATGCGATTCCGGGACGATGCCCTTGCCGGCCGACGTCGTGACCACGGCCGCACCGATGGCCTCTACGAGGCGCAGGATGCCGGCCTGGGGCACGGCGACCGCGCCTCCGCCAAGAACGAAAACCGGTCTGTGTGCCGCTGCCAGCAGGTCGCGGGCGTTGCGCACGGCGTCTTCGTCCGGGGTCGGCGGTGGCGCCATGGCGCCAGGCTGCCAGGTCGCTTCGACGGGTCCGGCGAGGACATCAAGCGGCACCGAGAGGTGCATGGGGCGGGGGCGGCGGGATGCGAAGTTCAGGAAGGCGCGATGAAGGAACGCAGCGACGTCCGCCGGTCCAGCGGCAACGTGGCTTTCCCCGGTCAGCGGCGCGGTCACCGCACGCTGGTCGACGATCTCGTGCAGACGCCCCCTCCTCCGCCCAAGGTCCGCGCTGGCATTGACCGATGAGATCACCAGCATGGGTACAGAATCGGACATCGCCTGGCCGATCGCGGTGGCGATATTCGTCACGCCGGGGCCGGTGATGACGAAACATACGCCTGGACGGCCGCTGGAGCGCGCGTAGCCGTCCGCCATGAAGCCGGCCCCCTGTTCATGCCGGGAAAGAACATGGCGCATGGAGGAGCCTGCCAGGCCCTTGTAGAGCTCAAGCGTGTGGACGCCGGGAATTCCGAAGACGGTGTCGACCCCATAGGCCTCCAGCAGACCGGCGATCGCCGCGCCGCAGCTCAAATTCCCGGCCATGGCCCGCCCCGTGCAGGCCTCAGAAGGGAATTTCGTCGTCCAGGTCGCCGCCGGACGGGCCCGCGGGCCGGTCTCCGCCCTGATCGTAGCCGCCGGCGGCATAGTCGCCACCGCCCTCGCCGCGGCCGTCCAAGAGCACCAGGCTGCTGCGGAAGCGCTGCAACACGACCTCGGTGGTGTATCGTTCCTGCCCGCTCTGGTCCGTCCATTTGCGGGTCTGGAGCTGACCTTCGAGGAAGACCTTCCGACCCTTCTGGAGATAGCGCTCGGCGACATCGACCAGCTTCTCGTCGAAAATCACCACCCGGTGCCATTCCGTGCGCTCCTGCATATCGCCGCTGTTGCGGTCGCGCCAGCGTTCCGACGTGGCGACCGAGAGATTGCACACCTTCCCGCCGTTCTGCATGGTCCGCACCTCCGGGTCGCGCCCGAGATTGCCGACGAGGATGACCTTGTTGACGCTGCCTGACATCGATTTCAGTCCCGAATTTGCCGTTGTCCCTTGCCTTCAGTCGTGATCCGCGCCGACCCCGCAGGCGCCCGACGGACCGGCGAAGACTATAACGGCTGCGTCGCCGGGTCGCCACCCGCATTCGGGCGATATCTGGGCTTTCTCAACGCCGCAGCCGACCCTATATTGATGCTCTGCCCTGGCGTTGGAACATCGACCGGCCGATGCACAAGACAATCAGCGTACGCGGCGCCCGCGAGCATAATCTGAAGGGCGTCGACGTCGACCTGCCGCGCGACCGGCTGGTCGTGATCACCGGACTCAGCGGGTCGGGCAAGTCGTCACTGGCCTTCGACACGATCTACGCGGAGGGCCAGCGCCGCTACGTCGAGAGCTTGTCGGCCTATGCGCGGCAGTTCCTGGAACTGATGCAGAAGCCCGACGTCGACTCGATCGAGGGGCTGTCGCCGGCGATCTCCATCGAACAGAAGACCACCAGCCGCAATCCGCGCTCGACGGTCGGGACGGTCACCGAAATCTACGACTATTTGCGGCTCCTGTTCGCGCGCATCGGCATCCCCTATTCGCCCGCCACCGGCCTGCCGATCGAAAGCCAGACGGGCACCCAGATGGTCGACCGCATTCTTGCCCTGCCAGAAGGCACCCGGCTCTACCTGCTGGCGCCCGTGGTGCGCGGCCGCAAGGGGGAATACCGCAAAGACCTCGCGGAGCTCCAGAAGCGCGGCTTCCAGCGCGTCAAGATCGACGGCGGGCTCTACGAGATCGACGAGGCGCCGAAGCTCGACAAGAAGCGCAAGCACGACATCGAGGTCGTCGTCGATCGCCTCGTTGTGCGCCGGGACATCGCCAAGCGTCTTGCGGATTCCCTGGAAACCGCGCTGCACCTCGCCGAGGGGCTGGCGATCGCCGAGGACGCGGACAGCAGCGAACGCACGATCTTCTCGGAACGCTTCGCCTGCCCGGTATCCGGCTTCACCATCGACGAGATCGAGCCCAGGCTGTTCTCATTCAACAACCCGTACGGCGCCTGCCCGGCCTGCGACGGCCTCGGCACGACGATGTACTTCGACCCCGAGCTGGTCGTGCCGGACGACCGCAAGACGCTGGCGGATGGCGCCATCGCACCGTGGGCGAACTCGTCGTCGCCCTATTTCCGGCAGACGCTGGAGAGCCTGGCGCGGCACTTCAAGGTCAGCATGCGGGAGCCGTTTCGCGAGTTGCCGGAGGCGGTTCAGGCGGCGATCCTGAACGGCACCGGCGAAACCAAGGTGAAGATGGCCTACGACGACGGCCTGCGCAGCTACACGATCGAGAAGCCGTTCGAGGGCGTGCTGCCGAACATGCAGCGACGCTGGCGCGAGACCGACAGTGCGTGGGTGCGCGAGGAGCTCGGTAAATACCAGAGCGTCTATCCGTGCGAGGCATGCGGCGGCCACCGCCTCAAGCCGGAGGCGCTGGCAGTCAAAATCGACGGCTTGCATGCCGGCCAGGTGGCGGATATGACGATCGCCGATGCCGGCGCCTGGTTCCGCGATCTCTCGTCACGCCTGGACGCGAAGCAGCAGGCGATCGCGGAGCGGATTCTCAAGGAAATCAACGAACGGCTCGGTTTCCTGAACAATGTCGGCCTCGACTATCTTACGCTGTCGCGGGCTTCCGCCTCGCTGTCCGGGGGCGAAAGCCAGCGAATCCGCCTCGCCTCACAAATCGGATCGGGCCTGACAGGCGTCCTCTACGTGCTCGATGAGCCCTCGATCGGCCTGCATCAGCGGGACAATCAGCGCCTTCTGGGCACGCTGAAGCGCCTTCGCGACCTCGGCAACACGGTTCTCGTCGTCGAGCACGACGAGGATGCGATCCGCGCGGCCGATTATCTTGTGGACATGGGGCCCGGCGCCGGCATCCATGGCGGCGCCGTCGTCGCCGCCGGCCAACCCGAAGAGGTCATGGCCCATCCGGAAAGCCTGACCGCGAAATACATGACGGGGCGTTGCGAGATCCCGGTGCCGGCGAGCCGCAGGCGCGGGCGACACGGCCAGTCGCTGCGCGTCGAGGGCGCGCGGGAGAACAACCTGCAGAACCTGACGGTGGAGATCCCGCTCGGCGTCGTGAAGTACACCGCTCCCTGGGGACCGAGGGTCACGACGAGGAGGCG
>CAYFYY010000049.1:0-30719 GCA_964347475.1 uncultured Flavobacteriales bacterium | reverse complement strand
GGCAGGTCATCGCCTACGGCATCGTGCCCCAGGTGATGCCGGCCTTCGCCGGCATCTCGGTGTTCCGCTGGGACATCAACATCCGCGAGTCGACCGTGCTCGGCCTCGTCGGCGCCGGCGGCATCGGCCTGCAGCTCAGCGCCTCGCTCAACATCCTCGCCTGGCCGCAGGTCACCGTGATCCTGCTCGCCATCCTCGCCACCGTGCTGCTCAGCGAGTGGGTCTCGGCCAAGGTCCGCCACGCGATCATCTAGGGCGATATCCATTCTGTTGGGATCGGCCGGCCTGCGCGACTTCACCCTTCGAGACGGCGCTCCGCGCCTCCTGAGGATGAGGACACAAACATATGAGCCTCATGCTGAGGAGCCCCGCAGGGGCGTCTTGAAGTATGAGGTCGCGCCGCGCCGACGCGCGCGCGGTCACCCCCGCGGCATGCGGTCGGGGTAACTGGTGATGATCGACTCGAGCCCCCAGGACAGAAGCTGCCGCGCGCGCGCCCCGTCGTCCACCGTGAAGGCCAGCGCCCGGTAGCCGGCTTCGCGGATCTCGCGCGCCCGCTTTTCGGTGATGAGGCGGTCGAGCACGTGGAAGCAGGCGCAGCCGAGCTGTTCCATCTTCGCCGACCAGCCGGGCAGATAGACGAGGGTGAGCAGCGCCCGCGGCACCTGCGGTGCTGTATCGCGCGCCGCCGCCAGCGCCGCCGTGGAGAAGCTCGACACGAAGGGCGGCTGCGGGCCGTTCATCCAGCGTTGCGCCAGTGCGGCGGCCACGGCGGCGCCGGTCTCCGCCTCGCGGCCCTTGCAAGGCTTGATCTCCACGTTTGCCCCCATGCCATGCCGGGCGAGTACCGTCATCGCCTCGTCCAGCGTCGGCACCGTCTCTCCCGTATAATCGGGCGAGAACCAGCGCCCGGCGTCCAGCTTGCGGATTTCCTTCAGGGTCGCCGCCGCGACCGGGCCCTTGCCGTCCGTCGTCCGGTCGAGATCGTCGTCGTGCATCAGGATGATATGGTCATCAACGGTCAGCTTGACGTCGAACTCGACCCAGCGCACGCCCATCGCGGCGGCCTTCTCGATGCCGGCGATCGTGTTCTCCGGCGCGTGGCCCATGGCGCCGCGATGGCCGATGATGCGGGGCAGGGACGGCGGCTGGGGGATGGTCATTCGGGCAGCCTCGTGCTCATACCGGGCGGCGGGCGTTCGGCTGTTCGAAGACGCCCTTGCCGACATGCAGGTGGGTCAGGGTGCGCTCGTCATTGGCCATGCGCCAGGATAGCAGCTTCTGGGCATAGCGCAGTACCAGCGCCGCGCAGGCCGGGTCGGCGGCGCGGTCGACCAGCTGGTCGGGGTCCGCCTCGAGGTCGAAGAACAGCGGCGGCAGGGCGGCGAAATGGACATACTTGTACGTGCGATCGCGGATCACGCTCAGCTGGCACTCGTCGCTGTGCAGGCCGAGCGCGGTCTCCGCCGCCTGGCCGACGAGGTCGCGGAAATCGTATTCCCAGTGCGCCGCATCGCGCCAGCCGGCCGGCGTGTCGCCGGCGAGCCACGCCATCAGCGAGTGGCCGTCGCACTGCCGTGGCACCGGAATCCCGATCCACTCGAGGATCGTCGGCATGACGTCGACGCTCTCGGTGAAGGCGTCGACGCGGCGACCCCGTCCGGCAGCGGCGCGCGGGTCGCGGACGATCAGCGGCACGTGGAAGGTCTCGTCGAAGTAGCTTTCCTTGCCCAGCATCCAGTGATCGCCGAGCTGCTCGCCGTGGTCGGACGTGATCACGATCAGCGTGTCGTCGTACTGCCCGTTCGACCGCAGCCAGTCGATCAGGCGCGCGACGTTGTCCTCGACCTCGTTGATCATGCCGCAATAGGTGGCGCGCAGCTGGGCGAGGTCGGACTCGCTCATCTCCGTCGGGCAGGTTTCGGCGGCCAGCGTCCAGGTGCGGTTGCGCAGGCGTTCCATGCGCCAGGCAACGAACGGGTGCTGCGCGCATTCCGCCGCCAGCGAGGCGGCACGGCGCGGCGACGGCATGTCCGCGGGATCGTAGCGCGCGTTGTACGGCTCGGGCGCGATGAAGGGCGGGTGCGGATGCCAGTACGAGGCATGCACGAACCACGGCCTGCCGCCCTGCGCCTCGAGATGGGCCAGGATCGCGTCGGTCATGAAGGCGGCGAGGCTGTCCGCGGCCGGATAGCCGGGCGGGGCGAAGCTGGGGCCGCGGCCGTCCGCGCCGGGATAGAGGTCGACCGGGCGGTAGATCTCGAGATGCGGCGCGGCGCCATCGGGCGTCGCATGGCCCCGGCGCCGCAAATGGCGCAGCCACGGCCCGAGGTCGTCGTGCAGGCGCAGCGCCTCGACCATGCCCGGCAGCACCCCCTCGTAATTGTCGAGCGCCGGATCGTTGGGGTCGCGCCCGCGCGGATCGGCCGTCGTGTCGGTATAGCCGAACAGGACCGGCTCGTAACCGGCCCGGCGCGCCTCCAGGGCGACGTTGCTGTGGCGCGCGTCCAGCGGCACGCCGTTGCGCCCCGAGCGGTGGTTCTGCAGGTACATGCCGGTATACAGCGAGGCCCGCGACGGGCCGCAAGGGCTGGCCTGGGCGAAGTGGTTGAGGAAGATCGTGCCCTCCGTCGCCAGCCGGTCGAAGACCGGCGTCTGCAGCACCGGATGGCCGGCCGCCGACAGGCAGTCGCCGCGCCACTGGTCGAGCGTGATGAACAGCACGTTTCCCTTGGCCATGCCGTGGTGTCCTCTGCGGGGTCAGCGTCCGCGCCAGGCCTGCGAGCGCCGCTGCAGGCCACGGGTCGCCAGGCCATACAGGATGCGGACGCCGGCCGAGGTGTAGACGATCATCATCGCCATGGCGGCGGCCGGCGCGATGTCGCCGGCATCGTCCATGTTGAGCACGGCGACCGAGGCCAGCGTGGTGTCCGGCCCGTAGATGAAGACCACGGCCGATACCGTCGTCATGGCGTTGACGAAGAGGTAGATCGAGATGTCGAGGATGGCCGGCAGGCAGACGGGGAACGTGACCCGCGCGAAGGTCTTGTAGAACGGCACCTTGAGCGACTGCGACACCGCCTCGAACTCGGAGTCGAGCTGCTTGAGGGCGGTGAGCGCCGTGAGATGCGGCACCGTGTAGTAGTGCACGACGGTGCACAGCACCAGGATGGCCATCGAGTGATACAGGAAGCCGAGCGGGTTGGCCGGGTCGTTGAAGAAGAAGATATAGGCGAGCCCGAGCACCATGCCGGGGACCGCGAGCGGCACGATGGCGAAGAATTCCAGGAGCGCGCGGAAGCCCCTGTAACGCTGGCTCTTCTCGATCAGATAGGCGCCGGTGAAGATGATCAGGGTGCCGAAGAAGGCGGTGGCCGCCGCCATCTTCACGCTGTTCCAGTAGGCGGCCCAGCCGCCGCCGTCCATCAGGTCGAAGCGGTAGTTCGACAGCACGAGGCTGAGATTGTAGGGCCAGAACTTGACGAACGAGGCATAGGCGGACACCGCCAGCATGCCGACGAGGATGACGGCGATGAACAGGCAGTAGGCGAACATGATGAGGTCGAAGCGCCGGTTCGGCTTCGGCTCCAGCGGCACCGCGCGGGCGGAAAGCTGCGCCATCTGCCGGCGCAGGACCAGGCGCTGGGCGATGAAGGAGAGCGCCACCGGGAACAGCAGCACGACGCCGACCACCGCCCCCATCTGGAAGTTCTGCTGGCCGACGACCTGCTTGTAGATGTCCACCGACAGCACGTTGTACCAGCCGCCGATCACCTTGGGCGCCCCGAAATCGGTGATCGCGTAGGTAAAGGCGACGAAGCACGCGCTCATCAGCCCGTATTTGACCGCCGGCAGCGTCACCGTGAAGAAGATGCGCAGCTTGCTTGCCCTCAGCGCCACGGCGGCCTCGTAGAGCCGCGCGTCGGCGGTCGCGAGGGCCGTCGTCAGGATCATCACGGTGTGCGGGAATATCCAGAACGCCAGCGCGATCACGATGCCGATCGGCCCGTAGATCGTCTCGCCGAACAGCAGCCCCTTGATCATGCCCTGGTTGCCGAACAGGTAGACGAGGGAGATCGCCGGCAGCAGCGATGGAGCCAGGATGGGGACCAGTGCGACGATCCGGAACAGGCCCTTGAACGGCATGCAGCTGCGGGTCAGGCCGTAGGCATATAGGAAAGCGAGGCCGACGACGATGACGGTGGTGATGACGCCGATCGTCAGCGTATGCTCCGCCGACGTGACCAGCGCCGGCGTGCTGAAATATTTGAGGTAGTTGGCGAGACCGACGAAGCTGCCGTCCGAATCCTCGAAGCTCCGGGAAAAAATCCACAGGAGCGGCAGCAGCATGGTGACGAGAAGGAATGCCGCCATGGCGAGCAGTCCGCCGCCCTGGATCAGGTCGTCGCGGCTCAGGCTGGTGCGCAGCGGTCGGCCGCGTTGGCTGAGGAGGTGGGCCACGATTGCCCCCTGCTACGCCGCGAACACCCGGATCCTGTCATCCGGGAAGACGACCGCCAGCGGGGCGCCGGCCTGGATATCGAGACTGTGCACCAGCTTGGGCGCAAGATCGGCGGTCAGCCGTTCCTCGCCCATGCCTTCGACAGCCAGCGTGGCCCTGTAGAATGCGCCGAGAAACTCCAGCTCGTCGACATTCGCGGGCAGGGCGTTCGGCGTGGCGGCGCCCTGGGTCTGCACGGTCAGATCCTCGGGCCGGACGCAGACGGTGACGGTGCGCCCCGTCTCCAGCGCACCGCACTCGTCGCCGCACGCAAGATCGACAGTGCCGACACGCACGCGCCGCGGACCGGCGGAGACGCCGGTCAGGAAGTTCATCGTGCCGACGAAGTCGGCGACAAATGGGGTCGCGGGCGCACGGTAGATCTGCGCCGGCTTGCCGACCTGCACGATGACACCGTGGTCCATGACGACGATGCGGTCGGCCATGGTCAACGCCTCTTCCTGATCGTGGGTCACCATGATCGTGGTGAGCCCGAGCCGCCGGTGCAGCCGGCGCACCTCGTGGCGCAGATAGATCCGCACCTTCGCGTCGAGGGCGGACAAGGGCTCGTCCAGAAGCAGCAGTCCCGGCGAGGTCGCCAGTGCGCGCGCCAGCGCGACCCGCTGCTGCTGGCCGCCGGACAGCTGCGCCGGGTATTTGTCCTCCTGTCCCGTCAGCCCCACCAGCTCCAGGAGCTCATGCACGCGCCTGTCGATTTCGGCCCGCGGGCGTTTCCGGTTCTCCAGCCCGTAGGCGAGGTTCTTGCGTACGGTCAGGTTCGGGAACAGGGCATAGGACTGGAAGACGATGCCGAAATCGCGTTCCGAGGGCGGCAGCGTGGAAATGTCGCGGCCCGCCTGCTCGATGCGCCCGAACGTCTGGATATCGAGCCCGGCAATGCAGCGCAGCAACGTCGTCTTGCCGCAACCCGAGGGGCCCAGGAAGCACACGAACTCGCCTTCCTGGACATCGAGGCTCACATCCTTCAGCGCGACGAACGAATCGAACATCTTGGTGAGCTGCTCGATATGCAGATACGCCTGTCGCGCCCTCGTTGTGGTTGCATCATTCTGCTTGTTCATCGCGCTTCCGGGCTGTTGCGTACCTCTGCCAGCGGAATCCCGGCCGCCCCTTACGGCGTGCGGGGCAGCCGGGTTTCCATCTTCGCCATCGGGAGCCGACGCTCCCGGCCGATGTCGGACTAGCTCTTGGGCTCGGACTTGGAGTCGTAGCGTTTCGTCCACTCCTCCACGATTCGTGCCTTGTTGGCGCCGGCCCAGGCGAAGTCGTTCTTGATCATCTTGTCGCCGACCTTGGGGAAGTTGGCCACCGGGTTCGGGACCCCCGGCAGCGCGACCTCGGCGTATCCAGGCGCGTGCAGCACCATGGATGCCTCCGACACCGTCCAGTCGGCCAGCTTCCGCGCGGCCTCGAGCTTGTCGGTGTTGCGCACGATGGCGAAGGCCTCGACCTCCCAGCCGATGCCTTCCGACGGCACGATGAGATCGAGCGGCGCCCCCGCCTCCTTCGAGCTGACGATCCGATAGGCGAAGGAGATGCCGATCGGGATCTCGCCGGACGCCGCGAGCTTGCACGGCTTGGAGCCGGAATGGGTGTAGCGGGCGATGTTCTCGTGCAGCGCGTCCATGAACTTCCAGGCGTCGTCCTCGCCCCACATCTGGATCCAGCTGGACACGTCCAGATAGCCGGTGCCCGAGGAGGCCGGGTTGGGCATGATCACATGGCCCCGGTAGACCGGGTCGGTCAGATCCTTCCAGGACGTCGGCTTGGGAAGCTTGTGCTTTGCGGCTTCCACCGTGTTGTAGCAGATCGACGCGACATAGGCGCGCTGTCCGACCCACAGCGGCGGGTTGTTCTTGGAATCCACATACAAGGGATTGAGCTTCTCCACGCCGGCCGGGGCGTAGGGCTGGAAGTAGTTCTCCTTCAGCAGCTGCAAGAGCACGGTCGCCGCCATGCCCCAGACGATGTCCGCCTGCGGATTGTCCTTTTCGGCGAGCAGCTTGGCCCCCATGATGCCCGTCGAGTCGCGGACCCACTTGATCTCGATATCCGGATTGTCCTTCTCGAAGGCGTTCTTGAATTTCGACAGTTCGTCGGCTTCCACGGCCGTGTAGACCAGCAGCTCCGTCTTGGCCGCCGCCGGCTGCACGAACGTCGCGCCCGAAAGCGCTGTGCCACAGACCGCGGCCATCGCCAGCGACGCTGCGCCCGCGATCAATCGTTTCATCGTCATCTTATTATGCCTCCTGTATTTCAAGGTCCCCGGAACGCGGCAGGCGTTCGAAGATGCGCCATCCCGATCGGGACTCCGGCACGCGGTGCGGTGCCCTGTTCGCTGCGTCCGGGCGGGGAAGTAAAACACAGATGCGCGGCGATGGAATGGAAAATATCGCGGCGACGAGTCGCACGCTGCGGAAAAACCGGGCCGCATCTGGCCCAATGGAAATCGGGTTTCTGTCACCATCGGAGAATCATCGAATTAATTCAATATGCTATGATACGAGGCCAGTCGGTTCTGGACCGGCGCACCGGCGATATATCGGCGCCGCCGCGAACCGAGGCGCTTGCAGTTCGCGAATTTTCCGCTTTAACATGCTGTTAACCGAATTCGCCGGCCAACCCAGAAGGGTCGATAACGTGGCCCCATTGAAGTGAACAGGGAGCGAGTCTCGGCAACAAAGATACAGACGACCGCGCCTGTCCGGACGGTCAAAGCGACTGGCGTGCGTTCGGCGTCCGCTCAGCCCAGGCGGCGCGTGAGCGCTGGCAGCGGCTCAACGGTCGACGGGCACGCCGTTCACATCCGGCCGGCGTCGCATACGGCGGGGGGCGAGAGGAAAGAGGCGTTTCGTCGCCGTCGGATGGGGCACATGCGCCGTCGGACGTAATCACAGAGAGTACGGGAGATCAAAATGCGCACGATGATTGTTGTTTTTCTGGCCGTTACGGCCTTCCTGGCCAGCGGCGCGAACGCCGCGGATGTCAAGATCGGCTACCAGCTGGTTTACGGACCCTGGAAGGCGAACATGGAGAAGCTCAAGACGGAAGGACTCGGCGGCAAGAGCATCGAATTCTTCCAGTTCAACTCGGGAACCGAAGTCATCAACGCGATGGCGTCCGGCTCGATCGACATCTCCCTCAACGGGTCTTCGCCGACCGCGGCTGGGTATAGCCGTGGCGTCGATATGCAGGTCGTATACATCTACGACAACATCAACAATGCCGAGGCGCTCGTCGTACGGAAGAACATCAAGGCGCCGCAGGACATGGTCGGCAAGACGATCGCCGTGCCGTTCGGCTCGACCACCCATTTCCACATGATGTTCGCGCTCGAGCAGCTCGGACTCGACGCCAAGAGGGTCAACGTCATCGACATGTCGCCGCCGGACATGGTCGCCGCCTGGACCCGTGGCGACATCGACGGCGGATTCGTCTGGGACCCGGCGCTCGGCAAGATGAAGGCCGACGGCCACGTGCTACTGTCCTCGGGCCTGCTGTCGCAGTGGGGCAAGGCGACGTTCGACGCCATGGTCGCGCGCAAGGGCTTTACCGACAAGGACCCGCAGTTCATGTGCCAGTGGATCAAGATGGTCGCCGCCGCGGATGCCGATTACCGGGCCAACCCCAACGACTACGGCCCCGGTACGGCAAAGGCCAAGGCGATCGCCAAGGCGGTGTCGGGCCAGCCGGACCAGGTCGGCGCGGTGCTCGCCCTGTACGACTACCCGACCCTGGAGGAGCAGGTGTCCGAAACCTGGCTCGGCGGCGGGGTCGCGAACGCCCTGAAGGCGACGTCGGAGTTCCTGAAGTCGCAGGGCAAGATCGACCGGGTGCTCGACAGCTACAAGGACGCCTCGAATCCCAGGTTCGCGAAAATGGCCCTGGACGGCGCATGCTAATCGCCTGACGACACGGAGGTCCCGGGCCGCTGCGCCCGGGACCTTCCTTCCCCCTTTCGGGACGAACCGCCCGGCAGCACGGCGCAACCGGTGGGCCGGGGCCAAGCCAAAGGGACCGGACGCGACATGACAGCCATCCTCAAGGTCGAAGACGTGTCGATGGTGTTCCCATCGCATGGCGGCGGCAGCGTTACCGCCCTCAATCACGTCAATCTCGATTTCCATCCCGAGGAGTTCGTCGTCGCCCTCGGCGCGTCCGGCTGCGGCAAGACAACGCTGCTGAATCTCCTGGCTGGCTTCCTGCAGCCGACGTCGGGCCGCATCACGCTGCACGGCAAGGCGATCGCGGGTCCCGGGGCCGACCGCGGCGTCGTCTTCCAGAAGCACGCGCTGCTGCCGTGGCTGAACGTGATCGAGAACGCCGCCTTCGGCCTCAAGCTCCAGGGGGTCCGCGAGCGCGATCGCCTCTCCGTGGCCAGGGAAAATCTCGAGCTCGTGGGCCTGACCGAGTTCGTCAACTATCCCGTCTACAAGCTGTCGGGCGGCATGCAGCAGCGCGTCGGCCTGGCCCGGGCGCTGACGTCGGATCCCGAAATCCTGCTGATGGACGAGCCGCTCGGCGCGCTCGATGCCTTCACGCGTGAGAACATGCAGGAGCTGATCCTCAAGGTCTGGAAGCGGACCCGGAAGATCGTGTTCTTCATCACCCACAGCGTCGAGGAGGCGTTGTTCCTCGCGACCAAGCTGATCGTCATGTCGCCGCGCCCCGGTCGCATCACGCATTCGTACGATCTGGGTTTCTCGGCGCAGTTCCTGAAGGAAGGCAACGCGCGGCGCATCAAGTCGGATCCGGCGTTCATCAAGATCCGCGAGGAGGTCCTCTCGATCATCCACGGCGAGGAGGTCGACGAGCTGGAGGCCAGGGTCCGATGAAGATCAGGCTCAATCCCCGCGCGTGGTTTTCCGGCACCAGCCGGGAGTTCCAGGACGCCTACGGACAGCCCGGAACCGGCAAGAGCACCCACATCAAAGTCGCCACCATCGTCGCGATGCTGCTGGCCTGGTGGCTGGTCACGAACCTGAACCTGGTGCGGCCGCTGTTCGTGCCCTCGCCCGAGATGGTGTTCGGCAAGTTCGTCAAGATCTCCTGTATCGAGTACTACTGGCAATCCGCCCTGGTGGCGGTCGGCGCCGCGGGCGAAGTCGCGGTCGAGTGCGAAGGGTTCAGCGAGAATCCGCTTCACATGCATATTCTCTGGAGCCTCTATCGCGTCTTCATCTCGTTCTTTCTCGCCGTCGTGACGGGGATTCCGATCGGCATCGCCATGGGGATGAACCGCTACGCGCGCGGCATCTTCGACCCGCCCATCGAGTTCTACCGGCCGATACCCCCGCTCGCCTATCTGCCGCTCACGATCATCTGGTTCGGCATCGGCGAGTCCGGCAAGATCATCCTGCTCTACCTGGCCTGCTTCGCGCCGCTGGCGATCAGTGCGCGCGCCGGGGTCCGGTCCTGCTCGATCGAGCAGATCCATGCGGCGTATTCCATGGGCGCGACCCACAACCAGGTCGTCCGGCACGTGGTGCTGAAAGCGGCCATGCCCGAGATCCTGACCGGCATGCGGATCGCGATCGCCTTCGGCTGGACCACCCTGGTCGCGGCCGAAATGGTCGCCGCGAAAGCGGGAATCGGCGTCATGGTGCTGAACGCGGCACGCTTCCTTGCAACCGACATCGTGTTCCTCGGGATCATCGTGATCGGCCTGATCGCCTTTGTCTTCGACTCCCTGATGCGCTGGCTCGAGCGCGCCTTCGTCCCCTGGAAGGGCATGATGTAGACCGCCCGGCCGCCGCCGATCTGCGGTCCTGGAACGGGACCGCCGCAGGGCGGCGCGACCGCAGCCGTCGGCATTGGCCCATGCGATTGAACGGAACTGTCACGTCCGGGAATTAAGTCATAGGATTCAACGGCGTATTCGGTTGAACGCAATCCGGCGGCGGACAGGCCGCCGCAGCGGGTCGCGAGCCGCCGTCCTCTTGCCGCTTGCGGTGCCGGAATTTCCCGCATTAACATGGCACTAATCGGCGACGTGTGCCGGGCAAGAGGTGGGGCCCGCGACGACCCCGCGAAACCAGGGAGAACACCGAAAATGAGAAACAGTTCGAAGGAATCGAGTGCCGCAACGCAGCGTGCGGCGAAGGCCTTCACGCGGCGGACGGTGCTTCGCGGCGCGGCGGCCGCAGGCGCCGTCGCGGCGGTCGGCCCGTTCTACGTGAGAAACGCCCTTTCGTCCTCGGGCGAGATCAACATCATGATGTGGTCCGACTACCTGCCGCCCGACTTCACCAAGGCGGTGATGGACAGGACCGGCATCAAGATCAACTACACCGGCATCGGCTCCAACGAGGAGCTGCTCAACAAGCTCAAGGCTTCGAAGGGCCAGGGCTACGACATCGTCAGCCCGACCAACGACCGCGCCCCGCAGTGGGAGGTCGAGAAGCTGCTGCAGCCGATCGACATGGAGCGGGTGCCGATCGACAAGGTGAACCCCGCCATGGCCAAGATCGGCGACGATCTGTGGAACTTCGGCGGCAAGGGCTCGCACTGGCTGCCGCACATCTGGGGCACCGAAGGCATCGCCTGGCGCACCGACAAATGGGCGCCGAAGGGCCAGTTCCCGAGCTATGGCGACGTCTGGGCCGACGAGAACGCCGGCAAGACGATGGGCCGCCCGCACTCGATGATGCTGTGCGCCGGCCTGTACATGGAGACCATCGGCGAGCTCGAGCCCGGCGCCATGTGGGCCGGGTACAAGAGCGAGGCCGACATGCGCAAGGCGTGGGAGAAGGTCACGGCGTGGTGCATCAGGCACAAGAAGAACGTCAAGATCCTGTGGAACGACGGCGACACCCAGAAGAACGGCCTGATGAACGAGGGCGTGATCGTCGGCCAGACCTGGGACGGCCCGCCGCTGGCGCTGAAGAACGCCGGCGAGCCGGTCATGTACCGGGCGCCCAAGGAGGGCGCGATGGCCTGGGTCGACGGCATTGCGATCCCCACGGGCGCCAGGAACATCGACCAGATCTACGCCTTCATCGAGGTCGCATACGACGCCGAACCGGCGGGCAGGGCGATCGACACGCATGGCTACAACTCGCCGGTCCTCGGCGCGGACAAGTTCGCCAGCGCGCAGTACGCCAAGAACTTCGGCGACGCCTATCCGGGCAACGCGCTGTCGAACCTGAATCCGTGGCCGCCGACGCAGCCCTGGTATTCGGACGTCCGCACCGAGTACGTGAACAAGTTCGAGAGCGCCTGACGGCAGTCGGGTGACCGCTCCGGGCCCGCCAGGGCCCGGAGCCCCGTTTCGCGGACGCGCGGCCGGCGGCCCGCGGCGATAGGGGGCGGCACCCGGCGGGGGGCATCTCATGAAGTCAGGCGTTGGCGTTGAACTCGAGCATCTGTGGATCCGCTTCGGCGATTTCGTCGCGGTCCGCGATGCCTCGGTGAAGGTGGAGGAGGGCGAGTTCTTCTCGTTCCTCGGCCCGTCCGGCTGCGGCAAGACGACGATCCTGCGCACGGTGTCCGGCTTCCAGGAGCCCAGCGAGGGGCGGGTGCGGATCGGCGGCCGGGACATGGCCGGCATCGGGCCCAACAAGCGGCCGACCGCGCTGATCTTCCAGAACCTGGCCTTGTTCCCGCTGATGAAGGTGTGGGAGAACATCGCCTTCTCGCTCGAGGTCAGGGGGGTGCCCAAGCCGGAACGCCGCAAGCGCGCTGAGGACCTCCTGGAGCTCATCGCCCTGCCCGGCCAGGGCGACAAGCTGGTCGACGAGCTGTCCGGCGGCCAGAAGCAGCGCGTGGCGGTGGCCCGCGCGCTGGCCGCCGAGCCGCAGGTGCTGCTGCTCGACGAGCCGCTGTCGGCCCTCGACCTCAAGCTGCGCCAGCACATGCGCACCGAGCTGCGCGCCATCCAGCAGCGCGTCGGGCTGACCTTCATCTACATCACGCATGACCAGGGCGAGGCCCTGACGATGTCCGACCACATCGCGGTGATGCGCGAGGGCGTCATCGAGCAGGTCGGCGACGGCAAGGAGATCTATGACGATCCGGCCACCGCGTTCGTGGCCTCCTTCGTCGGCGAGAACAACGATTTCGCCGGTACGGTCAAGGCGGCCGAGAACGGCCATGCGGTGGTCGCGACCGCGCTCGGCGATCTGCCGGCCCGCATCGCGACGGCGGCGCGCGGCGCGCTGAAGCCCGGCGACAGTGCCATGGTCTTCATCCGGCCCGAGAACTTCGCCGTCGCGGAGACGGGGGGCGGCGGCAACGGCATCGCGGCCACCATCGCCAACGAGGAGTTCGAGGGACAGAGCTACCACGTCTTCCTCGAAGGCGAGGGCGGAAGCCATATCAAGATGTCCCTGACCAACCGGGGCCAGGCGCGGGCGGCCTCGGCGGTCGGCCAGGAAGTCACCCTCGCCTACGACCCGGAGCAGGCGGTGGCGCTGCCCGCCGGCGCGATGGCGGACGAGGAGTAGGGGCGGGCGGCCATGGGCATCGCGGCGACGGCCCGGCGATTCATCGCGACGAACGGACCCGGCATGGCGCTGTTCATGGTGCTCGGGGTGACGTTCTGGGTGCTGGTCCTGGTGGTGCTGCCGCAGATCACGATGGTCGACTTCTCGTTCCGGCCGCGGCTCGCACCCGACGACATCGGCGGCCCACTGGATCAGTACACCACCGCCAACTACGAATATTTCTACCGCGGGCATCCCGGCAATCCGGAGGGCTGGAACCGGGTCGACATGACGGTGTTCGGGCGCACGCTGGTCGCCGCCGCCTTCGTGACGGTGTTCAATTTCGTCTTCTGCTATCCGGTCGCCTACTACATGGCCAAGGTCGCGACCGGCAGCTGGGCGCGCCTGCTGGCGCTGTCGCTGGTCGTGCCGTACTGGATCAACGAGATCCTGCGCGCCTTCGCGTTCCGCATCATCTTCGGCGACGCCGGTCTGATCAACACGGTGCTCAAGACCCTCGGCGTCATCGATGCCTCGATCGATTTCATCCGCGCCGACGTCGCGCTCTACGCGGGCCTCGGCTACGCCTACATCCTGCTGATGATCTTCCCGCTGTACAGCGCGATCGAAAGCCTGGACAAGAACCAGATCGAGGCGGCGCGCGACATGGGCTCGCCCTGGTGGCGCATTCACTGGCGCATCGTCATGCCCTTCGCCAAGCAGGGTATCGTGTCGGGCTGCACCATGGTGTTCATGCTGTCGGCCGGGGCGCTGGCCGCGCCGCAGATCCTCGGCGGGCCGTCGAGCCTGTGGTTCACCCAGATCATCTATCAGGGCTTCTTCGAATACTTCAACTGGAACCGGGGCGCGGCCTACGCGATCATCCTGCTGGTCTCCTGCATGGCCATCGTGCTCGGCGTGACCAAGCTGGTCGGCGGCAAGGCCGGCGAGATCGGGCGATGAGGCCGAGCATCCTCGCGCGCGGGGTGACCGGGCTCTACCTGCTGGCCTTTTTCGGCTTCCTGTTCGGGCCGCTGTTCATCATGGTGGTCACGGCGCTGAACAGCTCCAGCTTTCCCCGCGTCTCGCCGTGGGACTGCCTGACCTTCGAGTGGTTCGTCAAACTGGCCGGCGACGAGCGCCTGCACAGCGGGCTGCTGACCTCGCTGATCATCGGCATCATCGTGGTGATGCTGTCGGTGTCCCTGGGGCTGGCCGGGGCGCTGTTCCTGGCCCGGCTCGGGCCGACGTCGCGCGCCGTCGTCTATACGGTGATCACCGCACCGATCCTGATTCCCGGCGTGGTCCTCGGCATCTCGACGCTGATCTTCTGGGACCGCGCGGCGCAACTGTTCGGCTACGGCACCGACAGCATGTTCTACAACGGTATCTTCCTGACCGTGCTCGGCCAGGGCAGCTTCATTTCGTCCTACTGCATGCTGGTGCTGATCGCCCGGCTGCAGCGCTTCGACACCGGCCAGATCGAGGCCGCGCTCGATCTCGGCGCAACCAATGTCCAGGCCTTCCGGCGGATCCTGCTGCCGTTCCTCAAACCCGCGATCATTTCCGCCGCCATCATCGCCTTCCTCGCCTCGTTCGAGAACTACAACACCACCGTCTTCACGATCTCGCACCTGCACACCTTCACGACGATCATCTCGCAGAAGGTCCGGCTCGGCATCGATCCGTCGATCTCCGCCGTCGCCTTCATCATCATCATGCTGACGCTGATCGGCGCCCTGTTCTACGAGGCGATGCACAAGCGCGCGGAGCTGAAGAAGGCCCGCCGGCTGCCGGAAGGCGATGTCCTGCGCGGCCTGTTCAGGCGCAACCCGGCGATGATCATGGGCGTCATGGTCGTCGTCGCGACCGCGGCGGGCATCTGGCTGGCCATGGGGCACAGCGCCGAGCAGTGCAAGGCGGATCTGCTGCAGCAGAAGCTCGAGCGGCAGCGCCAGCTCGAGGAACGGTACCGCCAGTCGCTGCCCGGTGCCGAGCAGCCGGGCGGCGAGTCGGCGACACAGGGGCTGGGTGCGGGGACCTTCGGCAACGTCTTCGACCCGAAGAACCTGGAGGGCCAGGCCGGGGTCGGCGGACAGCAGGAAGGCGAACAGCAGGAAGGCGAACAGCAGGAAGGCGAACAGAAGACTCCGCCGGAGAAGCCCGGGCAGAGCACGTTCGGCAATGTCTTCGATCCCAAGAACCTGGAGGGTCAGGCCGGGGTCGGACAGGACGAGGAGACGCCGGCCGGCGAGGAGGGCCGGCAGTAGCCGCGGACCTTGGCCAGCACACTATCCGTTCGGTTCGCTCCAGCCCGCTCCCCGACCCGGCCACCCACAGCGTACGATATCGTTGGGCGGCCGGGTGGGGGAGCGGGCCGGTGCCGATTCCACGTACGTGGATGCGTGCTACGCCGGCGGCAGCGGGCGCCCGTAACCCAGCGCCATGCTGCCGATATAGCCGGCGTAGAACAGCAACAGCACGACGCCCTCGCGGCGCGAGATGTGCCGGCCGGTGATCATGATCGGGATCAGGATGATCCCGGAGCCGAGCATGACCCACAGGTCGACGCGCACGATGTCCGGCGCGATCGGCAGCGGCGCGACCATGGACGCCGCGCCGAGGATCAGCAGCACGTTGAACAGGTTGCTGCCCAGCACGTTGGCGATGGCAACGTCGGTATGGCGCCGCCACGCGGCGGCCATGGTGGCGGCGAGCTCCGGCAGCGACGTGCCGACCGCGACCAGCGACAGGCCGATCACCGATTCCGACACGCCGGCCGCCCGCGCCACGCCGACCGCGCCCTCGACCAGCAGATGCGCGCCGACCACCAGGCCGACCAGGCCGATCGCGACATACAGCAGGACGAGCGCCGGCGTTCGCGGCACGCCCGTCGTCTCCTCGGCCTCGCGCGCGTGCAGGTTGGCGACGGCGGTGCCGTTGCGGCGGTCGAGGATATAAGATCCGATTACATAGCCGATCAGGACCAGCACCATCAGCGCCCCCTGCCAGGCGACGATGATGCCGCTGAGCCCGAGGCTGCACAGCAGCAACAGGGCGACGATCATCGCCATGCCGTCGCGCCGCACCATGCCGGGATCGCAGATCAGCGGCGCGATCAGCGCGCCGGCGCCGAGGATGAGCAGGATATTGGCGATGTTGCTGCCGACGACGTTGCCGACCGCGATGTCCGGCGCGCCGCCGAGCGAGGCCTGCAGGCTGACCACCAGCTCCGGCGCCGAAGTGCCGAAGGCGACGACGGTCAGCCCGATCATCGCCGGCGATACGCCGAGCAGGCGGGCGAGCCCGACCGCCCCGCGAACCGTCAGTTCACCGGCGACGACGAGGGCGACCAGACCGATCACGGTCAAAAGCAGGTCTGTCAACATGTTGAGGACGGCGCCGGTCGGCGCCGGTGTCTGCGCGGCGATAAAGGCATGCTCGCCGCTATAACGCCCACCGCCCACGCGCGCAAGAAACTTGTCTGTATTCCGCGCGATTTGCTACTGTATGCGCTGTTTTCCGGACGGCCGGCCTAGCCGTGCCGGGCCCGCACGGAAGCTCTGCGATACCGTTCCGAGCGCCGCAACAGGCAGCCGCCCGCCCCGCCGGATGCGTCCGGCGGCCGGCCCGGGTCAACGTCAACGCGCCCGCCGCTTCGGCAGGGCGCAGGGAGGAGTTTCATGGCCCTGCCAAAGCCACTTTCGATCCTGCGTCGCACCCGCGTCCTGGAGGGCGAGATCGATGAATTCATGGACAATCTCTCGCAGTCGGCGCTGGCCTTCAAACGGGCCGTCAAGATCTTCATGGCCGAGGGTCGGTCGACCGAGTTCGAGGAGAAGCTGGTCCAAGTCAACAGGCTGGAGAGCCGCACCGACGATCTGCGCCGTGGCATCGAGCGGCAGCTCTATACCCAGACCCTGATCCCCGAATCCCGCGGCGACGTGCTGGGGCTGCTGGAGAACCTCGATTCGATCCTGAACCTGTTTCAGGGCACGCTGTGGGGCTTCTTCATCGAGGAGCCCGACGTGCCCGAGGAACTGCACGACGACTACGAGGCGCTGGTCGAGCAGGCGACGTCGGCGGTCGAAGCCATCGTTCTCGCCTCGCGCGCCTTTTTCCGCAACATCTCGGCGGTCGGCGACCATATGCACAAGGTGATGTTCTACGAGAAGGAGGCGGACAAGGTCTCGACCAAGCTGAAGCGGCGGATCTTCGATTCCGACATGGACCTGGCCCGCAAGTGCCACCTGCGGCACTTCGTAGAGATGATCGACAACATCGCCGACCGCTCCGAGGACGTCGGCGACCGCCTCGCCATCTACACCATCAAGCGCCGGTTCTGACGGTGTCGCAATGGACGTCGCCACCCTGTTCTTCCTGAGCAGTGGCCTGTTCCTCGGCTGGTCGCTCGGCGCCAACGACGCGGCCAACGTCTTCGGGACGGCGGTCGGCTCGCGCATGATCCGGTTCACCACGGCGGCGACCATCTGCAGCGTCTTCGTGATCCTCGGCGCGGTGATGAGCGGCGCCGGCGCCGCACACACGTTGGGGCGCCTCGGCGCGATCGACACCCTCGGCGGCGCCTTCATGGCCGCCCTGTCGGCGGCGCTGGCGGTGTACCTGATGACCAAGGCCGGACTGCCGGTGTCGACCACGCAGGCGATCGTCGGCGCCATCGTCGGCTGGAACCTGTTCAGCGTGACAGATACCGACCCGACGACCCTGTCGACGATCCTCAGCACCTGGCTGATCTGCCCGCTGCTGGCGGCGGTCTTCGCGGTGGCCCTGTACAAGCTGACGACGTGGTTCCTGCGGCGCGCCAATTTCCATATGCTGCGGCTCGACGCCTATACCCGGGTCGCGCTGGTGCTGGCCGGTGCGTTCGGCGCCTACAGCCTCGGCGCCAACAACATCGCCAACGTCATGGGGGTGTTCGTGCCGTCGTCGCCCTTCAAGGACATCACGCTGTTCGGCGCGGCCGGCCTGACCTCGGCACAGCAGCTCTTCCTGCTCGGCGGGCTGGCGATCGCAGCGGGGGTGCTGACCTATTCGGAGCGCGTCATGCTGACGGTGGGCGGCGGGCTGCTGCCGTTGTCGCCGGTCGCCGCCTGGGTGGTCGTCATGTCCCATTCGATCGTGCTGTTTCTGTTCGCCTCGCGCGGCCTGGAGGCGTTTCTCTTGAGCCTGGATTTGCCGACCATTCCGCTGGTGCCGGTGTCGAGTTCGCAGGCGGTCGTCGGGGCGGTTCTGGGCATCGGGCTGCTGCAGGGCGGACGGACGATCCGCTGGCGGGTCGTCGGCAGCGTGTCGCTCGGCTGGGTGTTCACGCCCGTCGTCGCCGGCATCGTCTGCTATGTCGGCCTGTTCTTCCTGCAGAATGTATTCGGCCAGCCGGTTTGAGATCGCAAGGGCTATACGGGAGATTGCACTGACAATGGCTGATGCATCGTCAACACTGCTGGGGGCGCGCGACCCGCATCCCGTTGGACTGCGGCGGCTGAACGGCCGGTCGGAGATCTTCCTGACCTGCGACCATGCGGGCCGGCTTCTGCCGGAAAGCGTCGGCACGCTGGGCCTTGACGCGGCCGAGCTGGACCGGCACATCGCCTGGGACATCGGGGCCGCCGGGCTGGCCGAGCGGCTGTCCGACCGGCTCGATGCGGCCCTGGTCATGCAGCTCTATTCGCGCCTGGTGATCGACTGCAACCGCCCGCTGATCGCGCCGACCTCGATCGCCGTCGTCAGCGAGGCGACTGAGATCGCCGGCAACCAGGGTCTGTCGCCGCAGCAGGTGCACGGCCGCGTCCGCGAGGTCTTCGACCCCTATCACGACCGCATCGACGCCGAGCTCGAGCTGCGGCGGCGCGCCGGTCGGCCGACCGTGCTGGTCTCGATCCACAGCTTCACGCCGATCTTCCACGGCGAGCAGCGGCCGTGGCATGTCGGCCTGCTGTACAACCGCGACTCCGGCTTTGCCGACTGCCTTGCCGACAGCTTCGCCGGCAGCGACCTGACGGTCGGCCACAACGAGCCCTACTCGGTCAGCGATGTCACCGATTACACGATCCCGGTGCACGGCGAGCGGCGCGGCATCCCCCATGTGATGATCGAGGTGCGGCAGGATCTCATCGACAGCGACGCCGGCCAGGACGAATGGGCCGACCGGCTGTCCGGCGTGCTGCAACAGGCGCTGGCGCGGTTCAACGGCACCCGGGCGCGCCGCGCTGCGCGACGCCCGGCCGGCCGCCGCGCCGACCCGCGCAACCGCGTCGACGGGCGCTAGCGCGCTGTCCGGTATGTTGGACGCAGGCTACCTCCGTTGAGGCGGTGAGTCCCACCCCCACCCTGCCCTCCCCCATCAAGGGGGAGGGAAATTTCCTCTTGATGGCAATAAGTTATCCCCCTCCCCTGGTGGGAGGGGGCAGGGGGAGGGGGACATAGGAAACCCGCCGGCAAATGCCGGCTCCGATTCCATGGTACGGAACAAAGACCTAGCGGCCGTAATGCCAGTTGGGCAGCCACATGGCGATGTCGGGGAAGATCGTGACCAGCGCCAGGCCGACGGTCATCACCATCACGAAGGGGATGATCGAGCGGTAGATGTCGCCGAGTGAGATCTCCGGCGGCGCCATCGCCCGCATCAGGAACAGATTGTAGCCGAAGGGCGGCGTCATATAGGCGATCTGGCAGGTGATCGTATAGAGCACGCCGTACCAGATCAGATCGAAGCCCAGCGCCTCGACCAGTGGCACGTAGAGCGGCGCGACGATGACCAGCATCGCGGTGTCGTCGAGAAACATGCCCATCAGGATGTAGGAGAGTTGCATCATGATGAGGATTTCCCACGGCCCAAGGCCGAGCTGGTCGACGAAGAAGGCCTCGATCGCCTTGACCGCGCCGAGGCCGTCGAACACCGCGCCGAACGCGAGCGCCGCCATGATGATCCACATGAACATGGCGGAAACGCCCAGGGACTTGCGGATCGTGTCCTCCATCACCTGCCAGGTCAGCCGGCGCTTGACGAAAGCCGCGACGGTCGCCGCGATGGCGCCGACGGCGGAACTCTCGACGAGGCTGGTGACGCCCATGACGAACAGGCCGGTCATCGAGAAGAAAATCAGCAGCGGCAGGATGCCGGCCTGCAAAAGGCGCAGCTTCTCGAGCCAGCCGACATCGCGCTCCGCCTTCGGCAGCGCCGGGCCCAGCTTCGGCTGCAGCCGGCAGCGCACGACGATGTAGAGGACGAACAGGCTCGCCATCATCAGCCCGGGCACGACGCCGGCGAGCCACAGCTGGCCGACCGGCTGGCGCGCGATCATGCCGTAGAGCACCAGCACGACGCTGGGCGGCACCAGGATGCCGAGCGACGAGCCGGCCTGGATGACGCCGGTGACCATCACCTTGTCGTAGCCGCGGCGCAGCAGCTCCGGCAGCGCGATGGTGGCGCCGATCGCCATCCCCGCCACCGACAGCCCGTTCATCGCCGAGATCACCACCATCAGGAGGATCGTGCCGATCGCAAGGCCGCCGTTCAGGGGCCCGGCCCAGACATGGAACATGCGGTAGAGGTCGTCGGCGATGCCGGACTCCGAGAGCATGTAGCCCATGTAGATGAACATCGGCAGGGTCAGCAGCGGATACCATTTCATCAGCTTCATGGCGGCGCTGAAGCCCATCTCGCCGCCGCCTTCGCCCCACAGCAGCAGCGCCGCGGCGACGGCGACGAAGCCGATGGCGCCGAACACCCGCTGCCCGGTCAGCAGCATCGCCATCATGGTCGAGAACATCAGGATGGCGATGAGCTCGTAACTCATGCCGCGTCCCCCTCGTCCAGGGGACGGCCCTCGATCGTCATGCCGCGGGCGGCGGCGATGTCACGGAACAGGGTGGCGACGGCCTGCAGCAGCATCAGCACGATGCCGAAGGTCATGAGGACCTTGATTGGCCACATATAGGGGGACCAGGAGGAATAGCTCGTCTCGCCGTAGCGGATGGCGTATTCCGAGCTGGAAATGCCGCCGTAGATCAGCATCACAAGATAGAAGATCAGGAAGAACGAGGTGATGGAATCCGCGAAGCCCCTGCGCTTCGGGCTCCAGCGCCCGTACAGCAGGTCCATGCGTACATGGGACTGCATCTGCATCGAATAGCCGCCGCCGAGCAGGTAGTAAGCCACCATCAGGAACTGGGCCATCTCCAGCGTCCACAGCGACGGCGTGAACCAGGGCAGCTTCGAGACCGCCGACCACATGAGCACCGCGATCATGGCGAAGATCATGTACACCGCGATGCGGCCGAAGAACCAGTTCACCCGTTCGACGACGCGCACATAAGTTACGATTGCCCCGGGCATGTTCCTCCCTGTCCGTTCGCTCGGCCCGACGGTCCGGCCAGTTGACGACGGCCAGGAGACGGGACCATCTCCTGGCCATCGGTATCACGACGGCGGGCCGTCGAACATCCCGCCTTCCGGTCGGCTAGCCGCGATAGGGCGGGCCGGCCTTCTGCATGGTCTCGTTGTAGTCGCGGAAGATCTGCACCACCTTGGCCGCCCGCTTGCTGGTCTTGGCGATCTCGTCCCAGAACTTGACCGCCTCGTCCTCGACCTTCTTCCATTCGTCGGCCGGGATCGTGGTCAGCTTCAGCTTGGTGCCCTTGGTGCGCAGATGCGCCTCGCCGCCCCAGTACCAGTACTGGCGATAGTAGTGCGAGCTGTCCATGCACAGCTTGAACAGCTCCTTGAGGTGCGGCGGCACCTCGTTCCACCGTTCGGTGTTGGCGAAGTACGAGCCGATCCACGCGCCCGAGATGTTGTTGGTCAGGAAGAAGTTGGTCACGTCGGCCCAGCCGACCGTGTAGTCCTCGGTGATGCCGGACCAGGCGATGCCGTCGAGCTCGCCGGTCTGCACCGCGACCTCGATGTCCTCCCACGGCAGGGTGACCGGGACGACGCCGAAGCGGGCGAGAAACTTGCCCGCGGTCGGGAAGGTAAAGACCCGGATGCCCTTGAGATCCTCGAGGCTGCGGATCGGCTTGACCGTGTTGAAGTGGCACGGGTCCCAGGCCCCGGCGCTCAGCCAGGTGACGTTCTCGACCTCGCCGTAGGCCTCCTCCCAGATCTGCCGCAGCCCGTAGCGCTCGAACAGCACCGGCACGTCGAGGCTGTGGCGGGTGCCGAACGGGAAGTAGCCGCCGAACACCGAGACGTCGACCGGCGCCGCGATCGAATCGTCGTCGCTCTGCACGGCGTCGATCGTGCCGCGCTGCATGGCGCGGAACAGCTCGCCCGTCGGCACCAGCTGGTCGGCGGTGTACAGGTCGATCACCATCTCGCCGTTCGCCACCTTGTTGAAGGCGTCGATCGACGGCTTGATGACGTGCTCGGCCAGGGCCGGGCCGGCATAGGTCTGCAGTCGCCACTTGATCTGCCGCTGCGCCTTCACATAGGGGGCGCCCAGCGTGGCCGTGGCGGCGACCGCGGCCGTGCCCATTCCTGCCTTTTTGAGAAAATCGCGTCTTTTGTTCATTCTGTATGACTCCCTGCTTGAATCCAGGTCGGCATCCTAACATATCGCCAAGGCCCCGCCAGCGGATTCTGCGGCCGAATCCGCGCGGAATCACGGACCGGACGGGAAGGTCCGCGGCCCGGCACCACCGCCCGGCGGCGCGCGGATCATCGCCGCTCGGGCAGCGGATTCAAGTAAAACCCGTGCGGTTTTACTTGGTCGGCGCGCGAATTCTTTCCGGCAATACAGTCCGCCGTCGCGCCGCCCGGCGGTCTTGCTGCCGCCGCGGCGCCGGTGCCGCGACGGAATGCCACGGGCCCACCGCCCTGTGGCGGGTCCGTCGCGCCGGTGATATGGTTCGCGCCGCGGGGCCAGGGCACGGATGAGGGAGGCGCACCATGCTCTTCGTGATCTTCTGCATCGACCGCGCGGGTGTGGCCGAGACCCGTCGCGAGAACATCGCCGCGCATGTCGCGTACGTCGCGTCCGCCGACGTCGACGTCGTGATGTCGGGCCCGCTGGTCTCGGACGACGGCGCATCGCCCGTCGGCAGCCTGCTCGTCATCGACGCCCCCGACCGCGAAGCGGCCGAGCGCTTCCACCGCAACGACCCGCTCTACAAGGCCGGGATCTGGGCGACGACGGAGCTGCGCGCCTTCGACAAGCGCGTCGGATAACGGCTTGCGCGGGCCGCGGATTCGGCTACGCTCCCCGGCGGCCGCGCGCCGCCTGCCCCGATGAACCCACCAGACCCGTGAGGACCGCGATGAACGGAATGCTGACCGAAGCCGAGCTCAAGAAACTGGTCGCCGACGGCGCGATCGACACCGTCCTCGTCGTCTTCCCCGACATGCAGGGGCGCCTCATCGGGAAACGGGTGACCGGGCATTTCTTCCTCGACTCGATCATGCACGAGATGCACGCCTGCAACTACCTGCTGGCGCTCGACATCGGCATGGAGCCGGTGCCCGGCTACAAGGCCGCCTCGTGGGACCTCGGCTACGGCGATTTCGTCGTCAAATGTGACCTTTCGACCCTGCGCCGCATCCCCTGGCTCGAGGGCACGGCGCTGGTCGTCGGCGACGTCCAGGACCACGACGGCAACGATCTGCCGCATGCGCCGCGCTCGATCCTCAAGCGCCAGCTCGCGCGCGCCCGCGACATGGGCTTTACCGCCAACTTCGCCTCCGAGCTCGAGTTCTACGTCTTCGACGAGTCGTACCGCGACTGCCACGACAAGGGCTACCGGGGCCTCAAGACCGCCGGCACCTATATCGAGGATTACCACATCCTGCAGACGACCAAGGAGGAGCCGCTGATCCGCGCCATCCGCAACGCCATGGACGGCGCCGGCATCCCCGTCGAGACCTCGAAGGGCGAATGGGGCCCGGGCCAGGAGGAGATCAACTTCAAGTATGCCGAGGCGCTGGTCTCGGCCGACAACCATGCGATCTACAAGAACGGCGCCAAGGAGATCGCCTGGTCCCAGGGCAAGGCGATCACCTTCATGGCCAAGTGGGACTACGGCCTTGCCGGCAACTCCTGCCACATCCATTCGTCGCTGTGGGACGCGAAGTCCGGCAAGACGGCGTTCCACGACGGCACGGGCGAGCACGGCTTCTCCGAGACCTTCCGGCACTACTGCGGCGGGCTGCTGGCGGCGGCCGAGGACATGACCTACTTCCTTGCGCCCTACGTCAACTCCTACAAGCGCTTCCAGGCCGGCAGCTTCGCGCCGACCCGCATCGCCTGGTCGATGGACAACCGCACCGCCGGGTTCCGCGTGCTCGGCCACGGCGCCGGCCAGCGGATCGAGTGCCGGATCCCCGGCGGCGACGTCAACCCGCACCTCGCCTATGCGGCGATCCTGGCGGCCGGCCTGCACGGCGTCGAGAACCGGCTCGATCCCGGTCCGCTGATGGAAGGCAACGTCTACGAGAGCGAGGCCGCGCGGCAGATCCCGAAGACGCTGCGCGACGCGCTGGCGAAGCTGGAGAAGAGCGAGATCCTGCGCGCCGCCATGGGCGACGACGTCATCGAGCACTACCTCCACACCGGCCGCTGGGAGCAGATGGAGTACGACCGCCGCGTCACCGACTGGGAGATCAGGCGCGGGTTCGAGCAAAGCTAGGATTGGCGCCCACTCGACGCCGGCCGGCGGGATGGCCATGGGATGAGGGCGGCGCATCCGCGATGCGCCGCCCAGTGGCGCCGGCCGGCCCATCCCCTTCACCCGACCCTCTCCCGCCAGGGAAGAGGGCGTTTTCTTCGCGGCGGCACCGTGGAACCCTCTCCACTCGTGGGAGAGGGCAGGGTGAGGGGGGCACGTCGCCGCCCCGGGGGTCGCGCCATCCAGCACGTGCGCCGCGGGCCGGCGTGCGCGGGTACAACTGTGCGTTGACCGATACGACCGGATCACCTACCGTGACTTTCCCGAACTCCCTGCAGGCGCGGGATACCGATGCGCCACGTCGCGGCCCTCACGTCGTTCGCCGCGGCGCCGCATGGTTGTGCGCGGCCGGACGCCGAAAGCGTTCGGGACACAAGAAACACCAAACGGTCCCGTCCCGGGGCCGGCGGAGAACAGGAGAGGAAAGATGAACGGACGATTCGCATATGCGATCGCGGCGGCGCTGGCCGTCGCCCTCATGACCGTTGCCGGCGCACCGCCGGCCGCCACGGCCGCACCGCCGGCCAAGGCGGACTGCGCGGTCTTCACGGATGTCTTCGACCGGGTGAAATGCCGGCACGACGCCGTCGCCGACCAGCTGGCGTACACCGCGAACGAAGCGTTCGCTCCCGGCACCGTCATGCGCGACCGCGCCGGGCCGGGCCGGGCCAAGCATGTCGGCAACGCGCGGGCGCGCGGGCAGCGGGCCAAGGGCCAGACCGGCAAGGCGGCCCTCAAGCGGCTCGCCAAGGCCGACGTGCGGGGCAACCGCAAGGCGGGGCATCTCGTGCCGCTGACCGCGTTTGACGATGTCAACGATGACGGCATCTGCGACTTCGAGCAGGGCGACGCGAGCGCGCAATGCGCCGCGGTCGAGCTGGACGAGTTCGGCGACCTGCAGGCCTGCAACCCGGAAAAGAAGAACAAGGGGAAGGGCAGGCCGGGGTCGGGCAAGTTCTCGGGGCTGGAATGCGACCTCGCCTTCGACCCGGAGAACGCGGCCAATGCGACCGAGGCCGCCGACATGGACCAGGCCGGCCAGGAGATGGAGGAGGCCTTCGGCGCGATGGAGGACGACCTGATCGAGATGAACGAACACCTCGACAACGTCAACGCGGACACGCCCGTCGCGCTGGCGGCGTTCGCGGCCGCGGCGGACGACGACTGCGTGATTCCGAACTTCGGCACCGCTGCGATCAACGCCGCGAGGGTGTTGCGGGGATTGACGGCCGCCGCCAACGGGACGGCCGCGATCGTGCGCAGCAACACGACCCAGACCTTCGTCGTGTTCGGCAACGGCGGCAATCTGCGCAGCTCCGCCTCCGTGTTCGATTATGCCGCACTGGTGGTCGAGCTGGCCTATATCGTGGCCGACGAAATCGCCCAGGATCAGACCAGGCAGGTGCAGGCCGCGACCGCCGCCTGCGTGACCAGTGTGGGTCAGCAGGTCGGCGCGGTGGCCGACCAGATCGCCGCACTGCAGGCGCTGATGACGGGGCAGCACGCGCAGGTCCAGGCCAACGACAACGCGAATGCCGCCGCGACGCAGGCCAACGACAACGCCAACACGGCGGCGCTGCAGGCTCGGCTCGCCGAGGTCGAGGCGGAGCTGTCGCGAATCCTGAACACGCCGCACGGCCAGCGCGAGGTCTTCCCGGTCCGGTAACGGCGGCGCGCGGCCGGCGCGCGGGGCGGACGGCCGCACGCTCCGCGCCGCCGGCCCGTCCCCCTCACCCAACCCTCTCCCACCAGGGGAGAGGGCTTGTTCTTCGAGGCGGCACTGGAGAGAACCCTCTCCCCTGGCGGGAGAGGGCAGGGAGAGAGGGTGAGTCGCCAGGCGCCCAGCGAGGTTGCAGCGTCAGCCGCGTTCCCCGCCAGCTCCTTACCTCGCCGCGCGAAACCTGCTACACTCGCCGGCGCGGGCTAAGCAGAACAGAACAACACGACGGACAGGGGAGCCATGCACCGCGCAACCATCACCACGGCCGCCATCGCCGGCCTCATCGCCGTGGCCGCGTCCGGCCTCGCCGGCTGCCAGGGCACGACGCGCGGCGCGCCGGCGCCGTGCGCAGGCGCCCCCGCCGCGCCGCCGGCCGCGAGCGGGCTGGCGCCGCTCGAGGCGGCGCGGATCGCCTACGAGAAGGGCGACTACGGAACCGCCTGGGACACCTTCCGGCCGCTCGCCGAGGCCGGCGATGCCGTCGCCCAGGTGTACGTCGCCCGCATGTACTATTACGGCCGCGGCCGCGACCAGGACTACGGCGCGGCGCTGCTCTGGGCCCGGCGGGCGGCGGAGCAGGGCAGCGGCGCCGGCCAGTACACGGTCGCCCGCATGTACGAGTCCGGCCGCGGCGTCGCGCAGGACCACGCGGAAGCCGCGCGCTGGTACCGGATGGCCGCGGCGCAGGGCCACACCGGCGCGCAGTACAGCCTGGCGTACCTGTACAAATACGGAAGCGGCGTGCCGGCCGACGCGGCGGCCGAGCTCGCCTGGCTGCAGCGCGCCGCCGAGCAGGGCCATGTCGACGCGCAGTACGGCCTTGCCGTCAAGTACGAGGAGGGCGAGGGCGTCGGCCGCGACGCCGCGGCGGCCGCGCGCTGGTACCGGCTGGCCGCCGACCAGGACCATGCCGACGCGCAGGTCGCGCTCGGCTGGCTGTACGATTCCGGCCAGGGCGTGGCCACCGACCACGAGGCGGCGGTGCGCTGGTATCGCCGCGCCGCCGGCCGGGGCAGCCCCCAGGCGCAGCACAATCTCGGCGTCTCGTACTACCGCGGCGAGGGCGTCCGGCAGAGCTTCCGTGAGGCGGTGCGCTGGTGGCGCGCGGCGGCCGAGCTGGGCCACCCGCCGGCGCAGGCGAATCTCGGCTACATGTACCGCCGCGGCCGCGGCGTGAAGGTGGACTACGAGGAGGCGCTGCGCTGGTACCGCCTCGCCGCCGAGCGCAACGACGACATGGCGCAGACCGAGCTCGGCCACATGTACCGGCAGGGCGAGGGCGTGGAGCAGGATTTCGCCGAGGCGGCCCGTTGGTATCTCGAGGCGGCGGCGCAGGGCGACGCCGAGGCGCAGTTCTCGATCGGCTATGCCTATGGCCACGGCGAGGGCGTGCCGGAGAACGATACCGAGGCCGTCCGCTGGTACCGCAGGGCGGCCGAGCAGGGCTACGTGCCGGCCCAGTTCAACCTCGCCAACGCCTATGATTCCGGGACCGGCGTCATGCAGGACCGGGCCGAGGCGGCGCGCTGGTATCACGCCGCTGCTGTGCGCGGCGACCCGGACGCGCTCAACAACCTTGCGGTGCTGTACTGGGACGGCGACGGCGTCAGGCAGAACCGGGCGCTGGCGCTGGCCCTCCTCAACATCGCCGCCGAGCGCGGCAGCGAGCGCGCCGACGCCAACCGCCTCTACTACCTGCCCAAGCTGACCGCCGGGGAGATCCGCAAGTCCGAGGCGCTCGCGGAGGAGTGGCGCAGGAAGATCGGCGGGGAATAGCGGGCGGTGCGGGCCACGCTCGGCCGGCCAGCGGCCTCACCCTGAGCCTGTCGAAGGGTGGCCACGGGAGAACCTTTCGGGAATAGAAATTCGTCATCGCTAGGCTGCGAAGCAGCCACGGCGATCCAGAAAAATTCTCGTTTCCGCGGCATCCTGGATTGCCGCGTCGGCCTTCGGCCTCCTCGCAATGACGGATTGGTGTTCCGCGCACAGGTCGCCGCCCTGACCCCGTCGCAGCGTGGCAGTGCCCTGTGGCGCCGCGCAACGACCGCAACTTTTGCTCGTTTTCGGAGAAGCGGGGGGTGTTATCGATCACGGAACGCGAAAACATGCAAGCGCTTGGGCTGCTGACTTGAGGAAAGCGAGCTTCAGGAAGCAGTCCAACGCCCGCTGTGCACCCTTAAGCTGAACAGCAAGCGCGCCCCCTCGAAACGTCCGAATCCGACCCGGAGCGGTCCTCAGCGAGACTCGGACTCGGCCCCTTCCTTCGAGACGAATTGCGCCATGGGACTCCAGAGAAACCAGCTGGCAAAGTCACGTTCAAACGCTGGCGCGCCTTCTATGCGGATCAGGTCTTCTGATATCGCACGGGCAAGAGACATCCTGTTCAGCCAGACCTGATAGAAGGCCGACAGATCGGCCGTTACGACCAGCACTGTCTCAAAGCCGGGGTCGGTAAGGCACACCGATGCCTCCCCCTCATTGATGACGAACCAGAACTGTCCCTTCCTGCCGATCTTGAAGTCGAACGCGATCGTGATCCGCCCGGGTGGTAACGCCTCGACATTCAGCCGATGCTGCATTCGCCAAAGAAGCAGTCCAGGGTCGAGTTCGTCCTCACTGGGCGTATCGAACGCCCATGCGGCACCCCACTTCCCCATTGCCTGAACCACGGCCTTCAGGTCTCGGCCGGCGGCGGTCAGCTCGTAACGATAGCCCCTGACTTTCAGCGGTACGCGATTCACGACGCCGCTCTTTTCCAATCTACGGAGGCGGTCGCTCAAAATCGATCGAGGAATTCCAGGCAATCCCCTCGCAATGGCGTTGAAATTTTCCATCCCGCCGATGAGTTCCCGAACGATCAGCACGGTCCAACGGTCTCCGAGGATTTCGTTGGCTTTTGCCACCGGGCAGTACTGCCGATAAGACTGCATGGTCGAATTATGGCCAAACCGGCGTTGATTTGAAGTCCTAAGTTTGGACTATCCGGTTAACCCCTTCGTGCGCGATGATTGCAGGTTTTCGAGGGAAAGATGGAGCCAACCGATGTTTGACAAAGAGCAGTTCGTCGAAGACTGCAAAGACGCGATCGGCGACGGGCAAAAAGGTATCCGCGAAGTCGTCGCGCGCGCAGTCTCGGATCCGGCGGCGATCATCCAGGCGATGGGAGAGCCCAAAGAGGCGGGGATCGTTCCGTTATACCGATCCAAGGACCTGACGATTATGAACTTCACCTGGGCTCCGTACATGACCCTGGTGCCCCACAATCACAACATGTTCTCCGTCGTCGGGCTGTACGCGGGGCGCGAGGACAATGTGTTTTGGCGGCGGGTGGACGGGACGATCGAGGTCGCCGGCGGTCGATCCCTGAGTTCTGGTCAGGTGGCGGTATTGGGCCGTGATATAATTCATTCGGTTCTCAATCCGATCGCCAAGAAAACCGCCGCATTTCACGTCTACGGAGGTGATTTCCTGGGGCCGGACGACAAACGCAGCCAGTGGGACCATGAAACACTTGAAGAAAGGTCGTGGGACCTGAGTGCGGTCAGGGCCCGGTTCCGTGAGTTCGATGGCCGTTACGACGTCTGGGCGAATCAGATCGCCGGAACCGGCGCCGAAACACCGATCTCGAGTATCTCCGGAGCTCACTGAGAACGCGCGTCTTGCCCGGCGCCGGGTGTGGTGCGCTTACGCGCATGAAGCGGCCCTTCACCGCGCGGAGTCGCCCGCTTACGGGCCGGCGGACCAGTTCACCACTCTATCCGGACGTCGGGTCCGGCTTCGATAGACCACCCGCCAGTTCGTCGAACTCGGCATTTCTGCCGTTGCCCCGGCGACCCGCAGGTTCCGCTGCCCTGCGGCGCCGCGCAGGGGCAAGATCCCAGTGGGCGCGCCGCTGCGCCTCGTGCCGCACACGCTCCGCCTCGCGCTGCTCGGCTTCGTGCAGCCGGGCCTGGCGTTCGGCCTCCCAGACCTGCTCCATCTCGCGCTGCTCGACGGCGGCGCGGCGGCGCTCCAGCGCCTCGGCCTGGCGCGCGAACAGGTGCATCAGCCGTGCCGCCTGGCGCAGATAGAGCGCCTCGATCTGCGGGTGCTCGCCGTTGTCCGCCGCGCGCCGCAGCGAGCGCAGCGCCGCCACGTGGACCGCCGCCATCTGCGAGGCCAGCATCGTCTCCAGCGCGCCGCGCGGCGCCAGCGCCGCCAGCATCGTCGCCATGTCCGCGTGCCCGACCCCGGCCACCTGCGCCGCCTCCGCCGTCGTTCCGTCCATGGGATTCTCCTTCCGTCCGCCCTATGTTCGTGTTTTGTACCCAACCGCATGATACGGATTGCAGGGTCTACCTTCAAACGAAATGGTCCGGGCCACGCTCGGCCGGCC
>CAYFYY010000048.1:31389-31669 GCA_964347475.1 uncultured Flavobacteriales bacterium | reverse complement strand
TTTCGGAACATCCATGCCGCCAGCAGGCCCAACCGCGGCGTTGCGGCAACATTCAATGAGCTGTTCGACCGTTCCAAAACGGAATGGGTTTTCGTTACGGCATCGGATGACATCATGTATCGGAATCGTGTTCAGGTTCAAATGGACGCAGTCCGCAACTGGAAAGAACCGGATCTTGCGGTCGTCTACGGCGCGGTCGACTGGATCGGACCCGACGGAACGTCAGTGGAGCCGCTGGTCGACGAGCATTACGAACCCGGCGTGCGTCACGATATGTATC
>CAYFYY010000048.1:30740-31289 GCA_964347475.1 uncultured Flavobacteriales bacterium | reverse complement strand
TTCCATCCGGTTCCCGGTCGGATTCGTCGAGAAGAAGCTTGGAGCCTACCGCCGCCACGACGGCAATCTTTCGGCAACATACCGATCTTCCAGAATGGTACACGGCCTTCTTGTCGCGACCGCACGCTTTCTGGAGTGTCATGGTGACAAGATCCCGGACGAATTGAAGCAACGGGTCTACCGGAAGAATCTGCTGCGGGCATTTCGTGCCGCTCGGCGTGAACGATTTCTTGCAGTGCCGCGCCTGGCTTGGGAAATCATAACGTTCAAGAGATCGAACAAGACGCCCCGACACCTTTACCGATATGCCGAACTTATCGGCGGTGGCGGTTGATGCCGCGGTTCCGCTGAATCCGGCTTTGCGCTGGCCGGGAATTCCAGAGGCAAATTTGCATGCAAAAAAAGTCGTTCTTCCGTCGCTTCGTCCGGCCGCTCATTCCGTTTCCCAAGCAGAAGACGCTGAAGCGGATCTTTCCGCGCTTCGAGACCAGGAACGTCGTCCATCTCGCCCATAAGTACGGCATCGACGTTATGATCGACGTCGGCGCC
>CAYFYY010000048.1:30391-30730 GCA_964347475.1 uncultured Flavobacteriales bacterium | reverse complement strand
CTGCCATCCCTGCGCCGACCTCGGTCTGCCGGGCACCCAACTCACCCATCGCGCCCTGGGTCTGGTCGATGAGGCTCGGGAGGAGGGTATCGACGTTATGATCGACGTCGGCGCCAACTACGGTCAGTTCGTCGAAAAGATGCGCAGCGCTAAGTTCCGCGGCGACATCATTTCATTCGAGCCGATTTCCGCGGCGCACGCGTTTCTGGTCGCCAAGGCCCAGCGTGATCCGCACTGGCGCATTGCGCCGCGCATGGCCATCGGCGACATGGAAGGCGACATCGAAATCAACATTTACGCGGACTCGTCGCTGTCGTCCCCTTACCGCATCATCGGCTC
>CAYFYY010000048.1:26275-30344 GCA_964347475.1 uncultured Flavobacteriales bacterium | reverse complement strand
AGCGGGTTCACATGATGCGACTCGACGATGCGCTGGCGGATGTCGACCTCCAGGGCCGAGAGCTCCTCCTCAAGATCGACGTTCAGGGATTTGAAACCGCGGTGCTCGATGGGGCACCGGCGACGCTCGAAAAAGCCACGGCCATCATGCTCGAGGTCAGCCTCCTCCCCATGTACGATCACGAAACACCGTACCTTGAAATGCTCTCGCGGCTGCGGGACCTTGGATTTCATGCCGTGTATTTCGCGCCCGTCTTGAACAGGAACAGGCTGGGAGAGGCGGTTCAGATGGATGCATTTCTGGTCCGGAACCCCGGGGCAAGATGACGACCGACGTGACATGCGCATCACCCAGATCATCCTTTCGAAGGAACTTGGCGGTGCGGAACGGCATGTCGCCGGCCTGAGCAACGAGCTCGCCCGATCGCACGTCGTTCAGGTCATTCTGTGGCGACCGGCGGGCCGCGCGGCCGCCTCCGGAGCCGGCGGCAACATCGCCCGTCTGCTGGATCCTGCGATCGCCACGGCGGAGGTCGGCCGACTGTTCCGGAACAGGCATATTGCGCGCGCCATCGAGGCATTTGGCCCCGACGTCGTGCACACCCATCTGGGCGACGCCGGCAAGGTGGCCCGCGCGATCCGCCCGAGCGCCCCGGTCGTCGGCACGCTGCACGGCGAATACAAGGACAAATGCTATCGCGCCCACGACGCCCTGATCTGCGTCGCCGACTGGCAGCGCCGGACGATACCGGCGCATTTCCGGGGCCGCATCGAAACCATCCCGAACTTCGTGCCGAAGCGGCCGCCGCCGCCACCACCGGACGTCGAAGCCCTGCGACGGGAACTGGGCATCGACGACGGGAGGTTCGTCATCGGCGCGGTGGGCCGCCTGGCGCCCGAGAAAGGCTTGGATACCCTGGTCGCAGCCTTTCGCGAGGCCGCGATTGCGCACTCGACGCTGGTGCTGGTGGGCGACGGCCCCGAACGCGCATCCCTGGAGGCGCGCGCACCGGCCGGCGTCATTTTCGCCGGCTGGCGCGACGACCCGTGGCCGTTCTACGGCCTGTTCGACCTGTTCGTCCTGCCCTCGCGCTCCGAGGCGTTCGGGCTGACGCTGCTCGAGGCGCTTCAGGCGGGCGTGCCCGTCCTGGCCACCCGAACTCAGGGGCCCGGCGAACTCCTCGCGGAAGGCGGCGGCCTCCTCGTCGATATCGACGATGTTTCCGCCATGGCACAGGCGCTCCGGCATCTCGCCTCGTCGCCGGAAGACCGGGCCCGGCTCGCTGCGGACGGGCACAAGACGGCGCAGGCCCACGATATCGGCACGGTCGTACCGCGGATCGAGGCGCTCTACCGCGACCTTGCCGGTTGATCCCCTACTCCGCCGCGCGCATGCCGAGCCGGGCGACCGGACGCTCGTCGATCGGCCAGTGGACGAGGCCGGAGAACACGCCGAGGGCGACGCTGGCCCACCAGACGACGTCGTAGGAGCCGGTCAGGTCGTAGAAATAGCCGCCCAGCCAGGCGCCGAGGAAGCTGCCCACCTGGTGGCTGAAGAACACGATGCCGAACAGCGTCGCCATGTAGCGCGGGCCGAAGATCTGCGCCACGAGGCCGCTGGTCAGCGGCACCGTCGACAGCCACAGCAGTCCCAGCACGAACGAGAACACGACGACCGAGACCGCGGTGACCGGCAGCAGGATGAAGCAGAGGAAGGCGACGGCACGGGCGAAATAGATGAAGCTGAGCAGGTAGCGCTTGCTGTAGCGGCCGCCGAGCACGCCGGACAGGTACGAGCCGATCATGTTGGCCAGCCCGACGAGGGTGAGCGCGAGCGCCCCCAGCTCCGGCGCCAGGCCCCGGTCGACGACGAAGGCCGGCAGGTGGCTGGCGATGAACATGACGTGGAAGCCGCAGACGAAGAAGCCGGCGTTGAGCAGCCAGTAGCCGCGATGGCCGCCGGCCTCCTGGATCGCCTGGCCGATGCTCTGCTGCCGCGCCGCCTCGCTGACCCCGGCCATCTGGCGCGGATCGCTGACCAAAGCGGCGGCGAGCGGCACCATCACCGCCGACATCGCCGCCAGCCAGACCAGCGCCGTCGTCCAGTCCATGGCCGTCAGCAGGCCCTGCGCCGCCGGCACCATCAAGAGCTGCCCCGACGAGCCGCCGGCCGCCCCGAGGCCGAGATAGAGGCTGCGCTTCTCCTCCGGCACGGCGCGGCCGATCACCGCGAGGATCACCGGAAAGCTGGTGCCGCTGAGCGCGACGCCGACGACGATGCCGGCGCCGACGGTCATGCCGAGCGGCGTCGCCGCCCCGGCCATGACCAGCACCCCGGCCGCGTACAGCGCGCCGCAGGCGGCGATCACCCGGCCCGAGCCCCAGCGGTCGGCGATCGCTCCGGCGAAGGGCTGTGAGATGCCCCACATCAGGTTCTGGAGCGCCAGCGCGAAGCCGAAGACCTCGCGGCCCCAGCCGAGGTCGCCGCTGATCGGCACCATGAAGATGCCGAAGCTGGTGCGGATGCCGAAGGCCAGGATCAGGACCAGCACGCCGGCGCCGAGAATGACGGCGGGCGCGCGCCACGAGGAACCGGTTGTCATCGTTAACCCTCAGCGCCGATGTCGGGCCGCGAAGCCACCCTGGGACAGCCTACGCATTTGCGTCGCATTTTGAAACCGGTTCGGGCGAAACCCCGCGATTCGGGCGCTGCAGCGCAATAAATGCAACCCCAAGCAGCAAAAATTGCAGCGTTTCTTGCTGGCACGACTCTTGCTTGTAGTACGGGACCAAGGTTCGAAAAAAAAGGCAGCGGAGCATAACGATGGCACAAAGAATGTTTGCGGAGTTTTCGCTGGGACAGGTGGTATACCATCGTGAGCTGGACTACCGCGGCGTTGTCGTCGACGTCGACCCGATGTTCCTCGGAGACGGCGAGACTGCGGCACTCGCGGTCGGCGAGGGCGAACCGCTCGAGCGGCCTTGGTATCACGTCCTGGGGGACGGGCGCAGTCACGTAACCTATGTTTGCGAAACCATGCTGACCGCCGACAACAGCGGAGAGCCGGTGCAGCATCCGTCGATCGGCCTGTTCTTCACGAGCTTCGAGGGCAGTCACTACACGCCGCGCCGGATCGCCAACTGACCACAGCACATTCTACTGAGTTGTGAGTTGCGGGCGCCGCCGCACGGGGCCGGTCGCGCCGTGTCATGGCGGCGCGGCCGTGCGGCCTTGTTACGGCCCGCACGATCCGTTAGACAGGGAGGCGGAGCCCGTGAACGACTTCCGGCAGGACCCGCCCCATGCAATCGAACGCCGCGCGCACAACGGCAGCTATTCTCCTCGAAACGCAGTCGGTACTGATGCGCCCGGATGAGCCGTTCACGCTGACCAGCGGACGTCAGAGCCCGGTCTATGTCGACTGCCGGCGGCTGATCGCCTTCCCGCGCGCCCGGCGCCGCCTGATGGCGCTGGCCGGGGCGTTGATCGAGGACAACATCGGCTTCGAATCATTGGACCTCGTCGCCGGCGGCGAGACCGCTGGTATTCCTTTCGCGGCCTGGATCGCCGATCTCCTGATGCTGCCGATGTGCTACGTGCGCAAGCAGCCG
This sequence comes from uncultured Flavobacteriales bacterium, assembly GCA_964347475.1. GTDB lineage: Bacteria > Pseudomonadota > Alphaproteobacteria > UBA8366 > JADFVY01. The sequence continues at coordinate 26,733 of CAYFYY010000048.1, read as the reverse complement.
AAGGGCTTCGGTCGCAACGCGCGGATCGAGGGCGCCCTCGCGCCGGGTCAGCGGGCGCTCCTGGTCGAGGATCTGGCGACCGACGGCGGCAGCAAGCTGGGATTCGTCGAGGCGCTGCGCGAGGCCGGGGCGGACTGCGCCCACACCTTTGTGATCTTCCATTACGACATCTTCCCGGCCGGCATCGAGAAACTGCGCAAGGCCGGGGTGAGCCTGCACTCGCTGGCGACGTGGTGGGACGTGATCGCCGTGGCGGAAGAGGACGGGGCGCTTGGCGCGCAGGGCATGAAGGTGGTGCGCGCCTTCCTCGAAGACCCCGAGGGCTGGGCCCCTGCGGCGTGAGACGCGGGCCGGGAGAGCGCTGCCGATACGCTGGCGCCCGCACCCGGGCATGGTAGGATCACGCGTCGAGCCCCGGTCACGTCGGAGACCCCGCCCCATGCGCATGCGACTCGCCG
>CAYFYY010000048.1:0-26265 GCA_964347475.1 uncultured Flavobacteriales bacterium | reverse complement strand
CCCGGCCGGCATCGAGAAGCTGCGGGCGGCGGGCGTCAGCCTGCACGCGCTGGCCACCTGGTGGGACGTGATCGCCCTCGCCGAATCGGACGGCCGGCTCGACAAGGCGGGGCTGAAGACGGTGCGCGCGTTCCTCGAGGACCCGGAGGGCTGGGCCCCCGCCGCCTGAACGAAAAAAGAGGGCCGCGGAAACCGCGGCCCCTTCTCCTTTTATCTCCACCCGATTCTCACTTCACCGGTAGAGTCCTGGTGTACGCCAGCAGGTCCAGTGAGACCTGAATATCGAAGGCGCGCAGCGAGATCATTTCGCTGCCCGGGTGGCCGTTGCGGATCTTGTGCAAAACTTCCCAGGGGTTGGCATTGGCCTCGGTGCCAACGAACCCGGGGTCACCGGGATCGCCCCAGTCAAGCGCCCGTCCGTCGAACCCGTGGCAGGCAGCGCAGTTGGTCTGGAAGGTTCCCGCACCCTTTTTCGGATCACCTTTGACCGCGCCCGATTTCGGATCGATGTAGCGGTTCATGTCGTCAAGGCCACGAGAGACGAACGCCGCGAGGAAACGAAGCTGCTCATCCGGGATCATTTCCTCGGTGAAGCCATGCGGGCCGCCCCGGATCGCGGCCGAGATGGTATCAACGCTCTTGCCCTTCGCCGACAGGACTCCGGCGATGCCGGTCTGGTAGCTGCCGGTGGCGTACTTGCCGTCGCGGCCCCGGTAGTCCCAGCCATGGCAGGACTTGCAGCGCCAGGTCGTATTTCCTTTCTGCTTTGTGTTGCTGGCCGGCCAGGCCGGATGCGTGGTTTCGGGCTTGTCCAGTCCCTGGGCGTTGAACCAGCTGTCGTACAGCCGGCCGCCGCGCGACATGATCCAGGCTTCGGTCGGCTCTGATGGGACGCCATAGATGTAGTCGCGGTGGTATTCTTCGTCTTCCTTTGTGTCCGCCACCGCGGACAGCGGCGCACAGATCAGCGCCAGCAGCGCGACGGCAGCCGCAAACATCGGCAGGCGTATGGCGGAAAGAACGGTGACAGGTAAGCCGCAGGGTTTCAAGGTAGGGCTCCTTTCGTGTGAAGACGTGTAAAAGAACCCGCCAGGAATTGTGCTTTTGTGGGGAGAAAATTGTCCGTAAGAAAGATACACCCGAATTGAACATTTGGCGACCTCTTGCGGGCAGGGCACGTTAGGGCCCGTCGCCGAGGATCCGGCGGCGGATAGCAATCGCAGCCACGCGTGCTACCATGGCGGCCGACGAGGATTGCGACGGTGGAGGCTCGACGATGCGCATGCGACCGGCCTTGATGGGCCTGGCGATCTTGCTGGCGGTTTTCGTTGGGCCGGCGACGGCGGCGAAGGACCAGCTGGTCATCGGCATCAGCCAGTTCCCGGGCAATTTCAACCCGAACATCGATTCGATGATGGCCAAGACCTACGTGCTGGCGATGGCGCGGCGGCCGTTCACCGTCTACGACGCGGACTGGAAACTGATCTGCATGCTGTGCACCGAGCTGCCCGACATCGAAAAGGGCACCGCGGTGGCGGAGAAGACCGCGGACGGCAAGGACGGCATCGCGCTCACCTACACGATCCGGCCGGACGCGGTGTGGGGCGACGGCGTGCCGGTGACGACCAGGGATGTCGTCTTCACCTGGGAGGTCGGGCGGCACCCAAAGACGGGTGTTGCCAGCTCCGAACTCTACGAGCGTATCACCGCAATTGACGTGAAGGACGACAAGACCTTCACCATGCACGTCAACAAGCGGACCTGCGACTACCAGGGCATCAACGATTTCGACGTGCTGCCGGCCCATATCGAGAAACCCAACTTCAGCGACCCCGCCGAGTACAAGACGCGCAGCGCCTACGAGACGGACACCGCGAATCCCGGCTTGTGGTTCGGACCGTACCGCATCACCGAGGTGTCGTCCGGCGCCCATATCGTGCTCGAGCCCAACCCGACCTGGTGGGGCGAGACGCCGCATTTCAAGCGCATCGTGGTTCGGGCGGTGGAGAACACGGCGGCGCTGACCGCGAACCTGTTGTCCGGCGACGTCGACATGATCGCCGGCGAGCTGGGCCTGACGCTCGACCAGGCGCTGCAGTTCGAGAAGCGCTACGGCGACCGCTATGCGATTCTCTACAAGCCCGGCCTGATCTACGAGCACATCGACCTCAACCTCGACAATCCGGTGCTGCGGGATCGCCGTGTCCGGCGGGCGCTGATCCACGCCATCGACCGCGAGGCGATCAGCCGGCAGCTCTTCGAGGGCAAGCAGCCGGTGGCGCACGGCCAGACCAACCCGCTGGACCGGGTCTATTTCGGCGGCGTCCCGAAATACGCCTACGATCCGAAGAAGGCCGCATCCTTGCTGGAGGAGGCCGGCTGGACGCCGGGCGCCGACGGCATCCGCCGCAACGCAGAGGGCGTGCCGCTGCAGCTGGAGATCATGACCACGGCCGGCAACAAGTCGCGCGAGCTGGTGCAGCAGGCGATGCAGAGTCAGTGGCGCGCGGCCGGCATCGACGTGCGCATCCGCAACGAGCCGGCGCGGGTGTTCTTCGGCCAGACGGTGCGCGAGCGCAAGTTCAATTCGATGGCGATGTTCGCCTGGATCTCCTCGCCCGAGAACATCCCGCGCACCACCCTGCATTCCGACGAGATCCCGACGCCGGAGAACGGCTGGGCCGGGCAGAACTACACCGGCTTCGCCAATAAGGAGATGGACGAGGTCATCGACGACCTCGAGGTGGTCTGCGAGCCGGACGCGAACCAGGCCCTGTGGAACCGGATGCAGACGATCTATGCCGAGGAGCTGCCGGTGATCCCGCTCTATTTCCGCGCCAACGCCTTCATCCTGCCGAACTGGCTGAAGGGCGTGGTGCCCACCGGCCACCAGTATCCGACCAGCCTGTGGATCGAGACATGGTCGGCGGAGTAGATGGTGGTGTGCAACTGCCTCCTCACACTGCTGACTGAGTTATCACCCCCACCCCTGCCCTCCCCCATCAAGGGGGAGGGGGTATTGCGGCGCCCGACCCCAACGATAAGCCCTCCCCCCTGGCGGGGGAGGGTTGGGGTGGGGGGGACTCTCCGGCGGCTGAGAGTCTGACCTCCGTGCTGCGCTTCGCCGCCGTCCGGCTGACCGAGAGCCTGATCGTGCTGCTGCTGGTGTCGTTCGCGGTGTACGGGCTGATTGGCCTGATGCCGGGCGATCCGATCGATATCATGATCCAGTCCGACCCGAAGCTGACGCCGGCCGATGCGGAGCGGCTGAAGGCGCTGTACGGGCTCGACCGGCCGATCGTCGAGCGCTACGCCAACTGGCTCGGCGCGGCGCTGCAGGGCGATTTCGGCAACTCGCGCGTGACCATGCGGCCGGCCCTGGAGATGCTGTGGCCACGCATGGGCAACAGCCTGTTGCTGCTGGGCATCAGCCTTGCACTGTCCCTGGCGATTGCCATCCCGCTCGGCACCATCGCTGCGATGCGTGCCAACGGCGTCTTCGACTACACCGTCAACCTCGCCTGCTTCGCCGGCTTCTCGACCCCGCCCTTCTGGCTCGCTCTGCTGGCCATCATCCTGTTCTCGGTCACCCTCGGCTGGCTGCCGGCCGGCGGCATGGGGCCGGCTGGCGGAGACGCGTCCCTCATCGATTCAATGCGCTATATGGTGCTGCCGGTCGGAACGCTGACGATGTTGAGCGTCGGCAGCTTCACCCGCTTCATGCGCGCCAGCATGATCCAGACCCTGCGCCAGGACTATATCCGCACCGCCCGCGCCAAGGGGTTGAGCGAGGGGCGGATGGTGCGGAGCCACGCGCTGCGCGGCGCCATGACGCCGCTGGTCACCGTGCTCGGGCTGAGCTTCGGCGGGCTGTTCTCCGGCGCGCTGATCACCGAGATCATGTTCGCGTGGGCCGGCATGGGGCGGATGATCTACGACTCGATCCTCGCCAACGACTACAACCTCGCGCTGGTCGGCCTCTTGTTCGCGACGGCGATGACGCTGGTCGGCAACCTTCTGGCCGACATCGCCTATGTCTGGCTCGACCCGCGGGTGACCTTCCGCAGCCTGGAGGCCGGCCGATGAGCGCCATGGCCGACGCCGCCCCCCGCGGTGTGCCGCGCAGCATGGCGGCGCGCATGGCGCGGCGCTTCCTCGAGCACCGCCTGGCGGTGGCGAGCTTCGCCCTGCTCGTGCTTCTCGGGCTGGCTTCGCTGGCGGCGCCGCTTTTCGAGCTGGCGTTCGGCGTCGATGCCGAGACGGCGAACCTGTTCAACCGCTTCGCCCCGCCCGGCGCGGACCACCTGCTGGGCACCGACGAACTCGGGCGCGACCTTGCCGCGCGTCTTCTCCACGGCGGGCGGGTGTCGCTCGCGGTCGGCCTGTCGGCGGCGGTGTTCGCGGCGCTGATCGGTACCGCCATCGGTATCCTCGCCGGCTATTTCGGCGGCCGGCTGGACGCCTTCCTGATGCGCTTGACCGACGGGGTGATCTCGCTGCCGCTCTTGCCGCTCCTGATCGTGCTGGCGGCGATCGACCTCGAGAAGCTGGGCCTGCCGGCGGCGCTGGCGCGCTCCGAGGACGTCAGCCTCTACCGCATCATCGTCATCGTCTCGCTGTTCGGCTGGACCACGGTGGCGCGGCTGGTGCGCGCGGAGACCCTGGTCATCCGCGCCCGCGAGTTCGTCAAGGCAGCGGTGGCGATGGGCGCCGCGCCGGGACGCATCATGCTGATCCACATCCTGCCCAACGCGGTCTCGCCGATCATCGTCGCCACCACCCTGTCGGTCGGCAACATCATCCTGTTCGAATCGGTGCTCAGCTTCCTCGGCCTCGGCATCCAGCCGCCGGTGGCAAGCTGGGGCAACATGCTGACCAACGCGCAGGAGACGATCTGGTCGGCGCCGATGCTGGCGGTCTGGCCCGGCCTCATGATCTTCGTGACCGTCATCGCCTTCAACTTCCTCGGCGACGGCCTGCAGGACGCGCTCGATCCGCGCGCGGTGGAGTGAGGGGAGGCCGGAAGGCCGTCAGTGCGAAACGCGTCCTTCTGCCGGCCGAGGATGGAAGCCCTCGCGCAGAACGCGAGATCGCAGGTCACCCCCTCCCCAACCCCTCCCCCCCAAGGCACGTCCCTGCGTGCTCACAACCATCGACGCGAGGGAGAGGGGTTCGATCTTCCCGGCTGCGCCGACAGAGCCCCTCTCCCTTGCGCCGGTGCCTGACTGCCTGGGCAATCCTTCCATGGCGGGAGGGGTTGGGTAGGGGGTGGCCCGACCCGCGAAGCCGGAGAAAGTGCTCCGCGCAAAGGTTCGCCACCGCGGCGCCCGACCGGTTTGCCCTTTCTTAACGTTTCCCGGGCACAGTCGCCGCCCATGGGCGAGATGCGACGGGAGCTTCCTGTTTGTGGCGCGTGCCGGTGCGGCGCCGGCTTTCCGTGCCGGGACGCCGACGGGGACCTGGACCCGGACCGGCTTGCCCTCGCGCTGAAGACAATTGCCGACACGGAAGCCGGCGACGCCGAAAAGGACCGGTGTTTCTGGGCCATCGACTGCATGGACAGGTTCGTCGGCGAGCGGCCGGGCCTCGGCTTCCGGCTGATCGTGTTCACGCTCACCTACCTGGAGGATCCGGCCGAGATCGGCGTCCTTGCCGCGGGGCCGCTCGAGAACCTGGTGTGCTTCCACGGCGAGCGCATGATCGGCGAGATCGAGCGCGAGGCCGCGAGCAGCGCGAAGTTCCGCCTGCTGCTCTCGGGCGTCCGGGCCGAGCACTTCGTCAAACCGGAGATCTGGCGGCGCATCCGCAGCGCCGTCGCCGACGGGCCGTGGCTGGACGGCGATCCCGGGACAACGCAGGGCTCGCTCAAAGCGCGCAAGGCGGATTAGCCTTCAGCGCAACAAACCATGCCGAAATTCGCATACAAGGATGTCATATCGATCCTGCTGGACCGGTTCCCGGAATTCGCGGAAACGGAAGATTTCCGGTCGGGGACCGACCATGAGATTCCATATTCGGTCTGGGGTGTCTTCGGGCACTACATCACGGATTACATCCGCAGACTGCCGGTCGAAACTATCGATGATGACGAGCTCGTGGCCCGGGTCTTCGATTTCGCCAATGAGTTGATGGAGTCGGGAGACGACGACACGCAGACAATCGTGGTCATCGAGTTGTTCGAGAACTTCTACCCGTACCGGAAGACCTTCAGGGTTGCCCGCCGGAAGCTCAAGCCGCAACATCTGACATGGCTTGAAAGACAGGGCGACTGGCTACGGCAATCCAAATTTCACTACGAAGCCGAACTCTTTGCGCCGAACGGCCTCGATGCGCTCGCACCATCCCTGGCGCGTTGTTCATGGGAACCAAAGGTAACGCGGTTCGACGCTGACAAGGACCCGCGCCTCGAAGCGGATGGCGACCACATCGACCTCACAATGGACGCAACGCCGGGGCCGCGACACGCCTTCTTCGGGGACGTCTGGCGCAGCGAGTCCGAAGCGCGCCAATTGCTGGAAGAGTTATCCGGGCTGCTGACCCGCATCGACATCGCGCATCGCATCGAGCTGTATCGGACAGACCGCGCCGACTCACGTCTCGAGGAGTTCCGTCATCGCTGGCCGGATGCCGGCCAGCCCCCGGCCTAGAGCCGGAACACGCCCCGCTCCTGCGCGTCCAGCTGGGCGATCAGCCCGGTCTCCCAGGCGAGGTATTGGCGGCAGGCGTCGAGGTTGCCGTCGTGGCGGTCGTGCACGAAGGACAGAAAGTCGATGCGGTCGGCGTCGGGCGGGTTTTCCGGCGTCGCGGTCATGGCGAGGCCGGCCGCCGTCCACTCGGACTCGTCGCCGGCGAGGTAGTGGATCGCGCGGCAGCCCAGCTCCTTCAGGTCCACGGCGGCGAACTCCGCCCGCGCCCGGTCCGCCGCGGTCAGCACCACCGGCCAGTCCGGCGCGAGGCCGAGGCGGTCGAGGCGCGGGCGGATCGCCCAAATCGCGCCGTCGATGTGGCCACGCCGATAAGTGGCACTGTCGTTTAGATCCAGCAGGGTAACGGCGTTGTCGGCGAGCATCGCGTGCAGCGCCGCAGAGTCGGTCGGCGGCAGCATGTCGTCGGCGAGGCCGATCTCCTCGATCGGCCGGTTCCTGAGCGGACGCGTCACGTCATAGTCCAGCACGCTCGCATCGTACCCCATCCGACGCAGCCAGTGGGCGGTGACGGCGGCGCGCAGCCCGGTGTCGTCGGTGAGCACGATGCGGGCGCCGCGCACGCCGACCCAGCGGTCGATCGCCTGCACGAGCTGGCCGCCGGGCGCATGCACCGCGCCGGGATAGCGGTTGCGCTGGACCTCCTCTTGCGTACGTACGTCGAACAGGTACAGCGTGCGGTCCGCCTCAGCGCGCCAGGCCTCCAGCTTCCCCGGGTCGACCAGTGGGATCCGCTGCGCCGCGATGAAGGATGTGGCCCGGGTGCGCGAGGCCGCCAGCGTGTCGGCCGACAGCGCCTCCGGGTAGGTCCGGTCGGCGCCGTGCTCCAGCTCCAGGCCGGCGAGAAGCCAGCCCTGCGTTCCGTTCTCCAGCGCCATCACCGGGTTGGGCACGCCAAGGTCGATCAGCGACTGGGCGCCGATGATGCTGCGGGTGCGGCCGGCGCAATTGACGACGATGGGCGTACCGTCGTCACGCACCAGCGCCGGCAGGCGATGGCCGAGCTCCGCGTTCGGGCAGCACACGCCGCCCGGGATGTTCATCCTGCGGTACTCGCGAACCGGCCGGCCGTCGAGCAGCACGTACGCCTCGCCCCGGTCCTGCATTGCCTTCAGCGCGGCCGCGGTGATGTGCGGGGTGTGCCGTGTTTCCTCGACCAGTTCGCCGAACGCCTTGCTCGGCACGTTCACCCCCTGGAACAGGGTGTAGCCGGCGGCCGCCCAGCCTGGCGCGCCGCCGTCGAGGACCGAGACCTCTTCGTAGCCGAGCACCTCGAGGCGCCGCGCCGCCCGCTCGGCGACGCCGTCGCCGTCGTCGAGCAGCACCACCGGAGTCGATTTGCGGGGCACCAGCGCCGGCACCTCGACCTCGAGCCGGCTGTAGGGCGCCGAAACCGCGAAGAAGGGATGGCCCTCGCCGTACTGGCCGTGCTCGCGCACGTCGAGGAAGGCGATCTCGCCGCCGGCCGTGAGACGCGGTTTGACCGCCTGCGGCGACAGGCGCGCCACCGGATCACTCCTGCGCCTTGAGCTCGCGCTTGTAGCGCTGGTGGTTCTTGACGTAGTGGTCGGCGATGCGCCGGAGGTTCGCCTGCTGCTCCTGGCTGAGCTGCTTGACGACTTTGCCGGGCGAGCCGAGGACCATCGAGCCGTCCGGGATCTCCTTGTTCTCGGCCAGCAGCGTGTTGGCGCCGATGAGGCAGTTCTTGCCGATCCTGGTGCCGTTCAGGATGATGGCGCCGATTCCGATCAGCGAGCCCTCGCCGACGGAACACCCGTGCAGCATCACCATGTGGCCGACCGAGACGTTCTTCTCCAGCACCAGCGGATAGCCAGGGTCGGCGTGCAGCACCGAGCCGTCCTGGACATTCACGTTCTCGCCGATGGTGATGGTCTCGGAATCGCCGCGGACGACGCAGTTCCACCAGATGCTGGCGTTCTTCTTCAGGCGCACGTCGCCGATTACCACCGCGCTCGGCGCGATCCAGTAGTCGTCGCCCTCGGTCTGAACCCGTACCTCTCCCAGCGCATATTTCATTTGCCGTACGTCCCCGTCATGTGCCCGTGAAGCGGGGCTTGCGCTTCTCCATGAAGGCGGTGCGCCCCTCGATGTAGTCCTGGCTGGCAAAGCAGGCCTCGACCATGGCATCGCAGCGCGCCATGTCGCGCTCCGCCGGATCCTTGCCGAGCTCGCCCACCGCCGCCTTCAACGCGGCGATGGTCAGCGGCGCATTGCCGGTGATGCGCTCGGCGTAGGCGGCGACGTAGGCGTCGAGCTCGGAGGCCGGCACCACCCGGTTGACCAGCCCCATCATGCGCGCCTCCTCGGCATCGAACAGGCGGGCGGTGAAGAAGATCTCCTTGGTGTAGGACGGCCCGACGAGGTCCGACAGGCGCTTGACGTATTTCGCCTGGTAGCCGAGGCCGAGCTTGGCCGCCGGGACCGAGAATTTGGAGACGTCCTCGCAGATGCGGATATCGCAGCAGACCGCCAGCGCGACCCCGCCGCCGACGCAATAGCCGTTGATCTTGGCGATGGTCGGCTTGGGGAATTCCTGCAGCCGGGTGAAGGTTCCGCCGGTTATGCGGGCATACTCGGCCACCGCCGCCTCGGTCGCGCGCTCGCTTTCGAATTTCGAGATGTCGGCGCCGGCGGCGAAGGCCTTGCCGCCGGCCCCGGACAGGATGACGAGGCGGACGGCGGGGTTCTTCTCGTAATCGTCGAGCAGCTCCGCCACAAGCTGCCACATCTCCAGCGAGACGGCGTTGCGCTTGTCCGGATTGTTGAAGACGATATGGCCGATGCCGTCCTCGATGCGGCCGAGAATCTTGTCCGTGCTCATGGGCGGGTCACTCCTGGCTGGCAGGGGGTCTGACAGAGAGATGCAGCCGGCGGGCAATCAGACAACCCCGGCCTTGCGGAATGCCGCGATCTCGTCGCCGCTGTAGCCGAGCCGAGCGAGGATCTCGTCCGAGTGCTCGCCGCAGGTCGGCGGCGGCGCCGCGATGCGGCTCGGCGTGCGGCTCATCTTGATCGGCTGTCCGACCAGCTCGGTCGGGCCGCGCTCGGTGGAGTTGACCGGCTGCGCCATGCCGAGATGCTGCACCTGCGGGTCGGCGAACACCTTGTCGATGGTGTTGATCTCGCCGCACGGCACGCCGGCCTCGTTGAACAGCGCGATCCAGTGCGCTGCCGGCTCGTGCCGCAGCACGTCGTTGATCAGCGCATTCAGCGCCTTGCGGTTGGCCGAGCGGTCGGGCGGCGTCGCATAGTCGGGGTGGTCGGCGAGCTCCGGCTGGCCGAGCGCGGCGCAGAAGCGCTGCCAGATCAGCTGGCCGGCGACGGCGAGGTTGATGTAGCCGTCGGAGGTCTCGAACACTCCGGTCGGTATACTGGTCGGATGGTCGTTGCCGGCCTGCTGCGGCACCTCCTTGTCCATCAGCCAGCGCGCCGCCTGGAAATCCAGCATGAAGACCTGCGCCTGCAGGAGCGAGGTCTGGATCCACTGCCCCTCGCCCGACGATTCACGCTCCAGCAGCGCGATCATGATGCCTTGGGCGCAGAACAGCCCGGCGCACAGATCGGCGATCGGGATGCCGACGCGCACCGGCCCCTGGCCCGGCAGGCCGGTGATCGACATGAGGCCTCCCATGCCCTGCGCGATCTGGTCGAACCCAGGCCGGTCGCGGTACGGACCGTCCTGGCCGAAGCCGGAGATGCTGGCATAGACGAGGCGGGGGTTGATCGCCTTCAGGCTGTCATAATCGATGCCGAGCCGGGATTTGACGTCGGGCCGGAAGTTCTCGACCACGACGTCGGCCTCGGCCACCAGCTTCTTGAAGATCTCGATCCCCTCCAGCGTCTTGAGGTTGAGGCTGAGGCTGCGCTTGTTGCGGTGCAGGTTCTGGAAGTCGAAGCCGCCGCGCGGCCCGCCGAGCTTGCCGGTGTCCTGCGCTTCCGGCATCTCCACCTTGATGACGTTGGCGCCCCAGTCGGCGAGCTGGCGCACGCAGGTCGGGCCCGAGCGGACGCGCGTCAGGTCGAGGACGGTGAAGCGGTTGAGGGCCGTGCTGGCCGGCTCGATAGTCATGCGTTCCCCCACGCAGCCAGAGTGCACCGACCGGTCCGGCCGCGGCCGGACGGCCCGCCGACTATACAAACCGGCACGAGGGATTGACAACTGTCGACAGTTTACAGCTTGACCTTGACAGCCCCTTCGCGCGCCTGTCTAGTAATTGGCAACGCTCCGCATCGCCGGAGCGGCCAACGATAAGGACAGGGACGACCGGGCCGATGCCCCTGGATGACCAGAAGCCGTTCCACGCGAGCAGCGTCCAGAGCCTGACGGTTCTCGTGCAGCGCGAGGTCGAGCGCCGCATCCTGACCGGCGCACTGCCGGCCGGCGAGCGCCTCTCGGAGAGCGCGCTGGCCGCCGACATGGGCGTCAGCCGTGGCCCCGTGCGCGAGGCGATGCGCAGCCTGCAGCAGGCCGGACTGGTCGACATCGTCGCCAACAAGGGCGTCGTGGTGCGCAAGATCGGCTTCGCCGAGGCGGTCGACCTCTACGATCTGCGCGGCACGCTCTTCGGCTTCATGTGCGAGACCCTGGCCCGGCGCCGCACCGACGCGCACTGCGCGGTGCTGCGGGACAAGCTGGACGCCATGGCAGGCGCGATCCGCGGCGACGACAAGGACCTGTATTACCGGCTCAACATCGAGTTCCACGCGGCGATCGTCGAGTTCTGCGGCAACAGGCGGGCGCGTGCGTTGTACGAGGGTATCGTGAAGGAGATGCACCTGTTCCGCCGGCGCGGCCTGTCGCGGATCGAGAACATGGAAGCATCGATGCGCGAGCACGAGGCGATTGCCGCGGCGATCGTCGCCGGCCGCGCGGAGGCCGCGCGCCGGGCGGGCGTCATGCATTTGCGCAACGGCCGCGACCGGTTTCTTGCAACGCTCGACCCGGCGCCGGACTCGCTGCCCGTTGGCGGCGCGGCGCGGAGGCGGACGGCGATGGCCGAATAGCAAACGTGAACCCCGGCCCGTGCGGCCGGCATCATCGAACCGCCCCGAAACGCACCGAGCATCGCGAACCCGGGGCACAGCCAGGGAGGAAAAAATGGCAGCAGACTTCAAGACGGGCATTTCCCGGCGGCCGTTCCTGATCGGCGCCGGCGCCGGCATGGGCGCGCTGGCCCTCGGCGGCGCAGGGGCGCTCGCACAGGACGACAAGTTCCCGAGCAAGACCATCAACGTCGTCACACACGCCGGCCCCGGGGGCGGCACCGACATCACGACGCGCATGATGATGCTGCGCGGCCGACGCGTGTTCAAACAGGACATGGTGGTGGTCAACAAGCGCGGCGGCAGCGGCTCGGCGGCGCTGCTCTACACCAATGCGCAGCCGCGCGACGGCTATACGATCATGACCATCACCCAGTCGCACATTTTCCAGATCCTGCAGAAGAAGGTGCCGCTGACCATCGACGACATGGTCGGCCTCGCGCGCGCCACCGACGATCCGCAGATCGTCGTGGTCAACGCCAAGAGCCCGATCAAGACGGCCGACGACCTCATCGCCGCGTCCAAGAAGGCCAACGGCGGCCTCAAATGGGGCACCACCTTCGTCGGCGGCGCCGACCACGTGGCCATCCACCTGTTCTGCAAGAAGGCCAAGGGCATCGAGTACACGATCGTGCCGTTCAAGGGCGGCGGCGACATCGTCACCAACCTCGTCGGCGGCAACGTCGATGTGGCGCTGCTGAACTATGCCGAGGGCGAATCGCAGTTCGAGGCCGGCGAGTTGCGCCCGGTGTGCTCGCTCTCGCGCAACCGCATCGAGGCGCTCGGCGGCGCGCCGACGGCACGGGAAGTCGGCATCGACAACGTCGCCTCGACGGTTCGCGGCTTCGCCTGCCTGTCGGGCGTGCCGGAGGACCGCGTCAAGACGTTGTCCGAGGGCCTGGTCGAGGCGATGGAGCATTCGGTCTACCAGGGCTACCTGTCGAACGGCGGCATGCCGGCCGACAGCGTCATCGGGCATGAGGAGTGGACCGTGGAGATCCGCCGCATCCACGACGACAGCGTCGGCGCGCTGACCGATCTGGGGCTACTCTGACGGCCGGGTCCATTCGGACATCGTGATGCCGGACCATAAGGACCCGGATGGGCGGGCGGCGGCGAGGGGAGACGCCGCCCGCATCCCGCGGGATGCGCTTGCCGGCTTGGCGGTGCTGGCGTTCTGCGTTGCCACCTATCTGGTGACGTTGACCTTCAAGAAAGCGCCGCCGGCGATCGCCCAGAACGTCCAGCCGGCGACGTTCCCGCGCATGGTGCTGGTCGTCATGGCGGTGCTGGCGGGCATCATCATCGTCCGGGCGTTCCGTGCCCCCGACAAGCCGCTGAAGCCGCTGAAACCGATGCTCTGGCTGTCGGCGCTCGTCATGCCGGGCTTCGTGATCGTATTCTATCTGCTGGGCATCCTGCCGGCGATGATCCTGCTTTGCCTGTTCCTGCCGGTGCTGTGGGGCGAGCGCCGGTTCCTGTTCCTCGTCCCCTACAGCATCGTCTTTCCCGTGGTGGTCTACCTTCTGTTCGCCGTCGTCCTGAAGGTGCATTTCGAACCGAGCCCCCTGGCGTTCTGGTAGGAACACCGCGATGGAAACGTTTCTTGCCGCCGCCGCCCAGTTCACCGACCCGTTCATGATCTTCGTCATCCTTGCGGGCACGGTGGGCGGCGTCCTGGTCGGCGCCATGCCGGGCCTCAGCTCGACGATGGCAACGGCGCTGCTGCTGCCGTTCACCCTGACGATGGAGCCGATCCCGGCGATCGCGCTGCTGAGCGCGCTTTACTGCGCGGGCACCTTCGGCGGCTCGATCACCGCGATCCTGGTCAACGCGCCGGGGGCGCCGCCGGCCGCCGCGACCGCCTTCGACGGCTACCCGCTGGCGCAACAGGGGCGCGCCGGGCTGGCGCTCGGTATCGCAACGGTCAGCAGCACGATCGGCGGCATCTTCAGCATCATCGTGTTGATCGTGGCGGCGCCGATGCTGGCCCGCGTCGCCTATGACTTCGGCCCGCCCGAGTATTTCGCGCTCGCCCTGTTCGGCTTGTCGATGCTGGCCTCGATCAGCGGCGAGTCCGCGTACAAAAACCTTCTCGGCGGCGCCTTCGGCGTGCTGCTGGCCACCATCGGCATGGATTTCACGACCGGCGTCGACCGCTTCACCTTCGGCTTCTACGAGCTGACCGAGGGCGTCCACTTCATCCCGGTGATGATCGGCCTGTTCGCCGGTGCGGAGTTCCTGACCCAGGCGAACAGCCTCGACCGGGTCACCGTGCGCGCCGCGCTGGAGGCGGTCAAGCTGCCGGGCTGGGCCGACTTCCGCAAGACCCTGGGAACCGTAGCGCGGTCCTGCGGCATCGGCGCCTTCATCGGCGTGCTGCCGGCCGAGGGCGGCACCGTCGCGGCGATGATCGGCTACAACGAGGCCAAGCGCTGGGCCAAGGACAAGTCGCGCTTCGGCAAGGGCGACATCCGCGGCATCGCCGGCCCGGAGACCGCCAACAATGCCGCCACCGGCGCGGCCATGGTGCCGACGCTGGCGCTCGGCATCCCGGGCAGCGCCACCACCGCGGTGATCCTGGCGGCGCTGCTGGTGCACGGGCTGCGGCCGGGACCGCACCTGTTCAACGAGACACCGACGCTGCTGTACGGCATCTTCATCGCCATGCTGCTGGCCAACCTGATGTTCATGGGGCTTGGGCTGCTGGGCGCCAAGCTGTTCGCACGCGTGACCCTCATCCCGACGCGCTTCCTGTGGCCGGCGGTCTTCATCCTCGCCTGCATCGGGTCCTATGCGCTCAACCAGTCGATCATGGACGTGTGGATCATGGTGATCGCCGGCATCGGCGGTTTCTTCCTGAAGCGCCACGGCTTCTCGGCGGCGCCGATCATCATGGGCCTTATCCTCGGCGAGCTCGTGGAGAGCAGCCTGAAGCAGTCGCTGATCATCTTCGACCACAACTGGCTGCGCTTCTTCGAACGTCCCATCGTGGTCGTCTTCGTCGTGCTCACGGTCGTCAGCATGGCGATGCCGGCGATCGGCGGCTACCGCGCCCAGCTGCGGGCCAAGATGCCCCCGTCGGCCGACATTCCCGGCGACTGACCGCAAGGATTAGGCGCGCCATGGCTGAACCGGTCAACACCCCAGATATCGGGGCTTTCGGCCAGATGCTCGGGTTCTGCGTCGTCGAGTGGCGCGACGGCTTCGTTCAGATGGAGATGGAGATCAGGCCCGAGCATCTGAACCGCAGCGGCGTGCTGCACGGCGGCATCATCTCGGCGCTGCTGGATACCGCCTGCGGCTATGCCGGCACGTGGTGCCGGAGGCCGGGACACGTGCGCTGGGCGGTGACGGTGTCGCTGACGACCCACTTCACCGGCCAGGCCCGGCAAGGCACGCTGACGACCATCGGCCGCAAGCGCGGCGGCGGCCGCAAGATCTTCTTCGCCAGCGCCGAGGTGCTAGACGCCAACGGGCAGGTGCTGGGCTTCGGCGACAGCGTCCAGCGGTACCGCAGCGGCAGCGAGGATCCGGACGGGATCCCCTACCGGCCCCCGGCATAGCGGACCATGCGGATCGAACGGATCGAAGCGTCCCTCCATGCGGCCGCCGGCACGGCGCCGCTGCTGCCCCAGCGCATCGAGGACTACCGGGGCGGCCCGCCGCGGCCGTTCGTCGTCTGCCGTGTGACGACCGATGACGGGGTGATTGGTCACGGTTTCACTGGCCGCTTCCTCGCACGGCAGGTGGCAGAGACGCTCGAGTCCGTGGTCCAACCGCTGATCGCCAATATGGACCCGCGGGACCCGGCCGCGGTGCAGGCGCGGATCCGCGACATGCTCAACCCGCGCGGCATGACCGGTGTCATCGCGAGCGCCGCCTCGGCGCTGGATATCGCGCTGTGGGACATCCGCGGCCAGGCGGAGGGGCGAAGCATCGCCGCGATGCTGGGCGGCGCGCGCGGCACGGTCCCGCTCTACATGACGTTCGGCATGCCGCAATACAGGACCAGCCAGCTGGCGGAGGCGGCGCGCCTTGCGATCGCCGACGGCTACCGCATGCTCAAAATGGTCGTTGCCGTCGACCCTGGCGGCTGGCAGGAGGATGCGAATCGCATCCGAGCGGTCTGCGATGCCGTGGGTGCCGATGCGGAGCTGATCATCGATGCCAACGAGGGATTCACCGGGGAAGCCGCGCGGTCACTGGCCCGTGCGGTCCAGGACTGCCCGATCGCCTGGTTCGAGGAGCCGATCGTCGGCAACGATCCCGCCGAGCTCGCCCGATTTCGCGAAGAAACCGGGATGCGCGTGGGCGCCGGACAGATGGAGGCGGATCCCCGCATCTTCAGTGCCTTGCTGCGCCAGGGGGCCGTCGATCCCCTGCAGCCGAACGTCCTGTATTGCGGCGGTTTCACAGCCGCCGTCGCGATCGCCGCACGGGCGCAGCGCTACGGGATCCGGGTTGCGAACGGCGCCGGGTGGCCGCTCGTCAATATGCATCTGCTGGCAGGCGTTCCCAACGGCTGGCTGCTCGAGCGTCACGTTGCGCAGGCCGGCATCGAGGACACGCTCTTCGTCGACCCGCCAAATACGGTTGACGGGCGGCTGGCAATACCCGAAAAACCAGGGCTCGGCCTCTCGATCAACCGGGATGGCCTGAACGCGACGAGGCTGAATTAAGGAACGGGCAAACCGTGTCGGATAATCTTTATCGACTTTTCGCCAGTCGCTTCCCGACTGATCGCAGCACGCTCTTCATGGAGACGTTGTCCGGAGAGCGCTTCGCGTATGGTGACATCGAGGCGATGTCCGCCCTGTATGCGGGGCTTCTGGTCGAGCTTGGCGTCGAGCCGGGCGATCGTGTCGCGGTCCAGGTGGAAAAGAGCCCGGAGGCGGTGATCCTCTATCTGGCGACACTGCGGGCCGGGGCGGCCTTCCTGCCGCTGAACACGGCCTACACGGCGGCCGAATTGCAGTACTTCCTGAGCGATTCGCAGCCACGGGTGGTGGTCTGCCGACCCGAGGATGAGGACAAGATCGCGCCGCTTGCCGAAAAGGCGGGGACCGCGCACGCACTGACGCTGGACGGCGATGGCAGCGGCAGCTTCGCGGAGCGGACGGCCGAGGCAACGCGACTGACGGAGCCGGTGCCGCGGGACATGAGCGATCTCGCCGCAATCCTGTATACGTCGGGGACCACCGGTCGCTCCAAGGGCGCGATGCTGACGGTCGAAAACCTGTGGTCGAATGCCAATACGTTGTGCGAAGCATGGGGATTCAGCAGGTCGGACGTCCTGCTTCACGCCCTGCCGATCTTCCACGCGCACGGGCTATTCGTGGCGATCAACTGCGTCCTCGTCAGCGGTTCGCGCATGGTCTTCCTGCCGAAATTCGACGTCGCCGACGTCATGGCAACATTGCCCCGCTGCACCGTCATGATGGGTGTACCGACCTTCTATACGCGACTTCTGGCAAGCCCCGATTTCACGCCGGAACCCTTCCTCCACCGCCGCCTGTTCATCTCCGGCTCGGCGCCGCTGCTGGCCGAAACATGGCAGCGGTTCAAGGAGCGCACGGGGCATGAGATCCTCGAGCGCTACGGCATGACCGAAACCGTCATGAGCTCGTCAAATCTGCTGGAGGGCGAAGGCGGGCGCATTCCCGGCAGCATCGGCAAGCCGCTGCCGGGGGTCGAGCTGCGCGTGGTGGGGGAGGACGGCGAGGAACTGCCGGTCGGCGAGACCGGCATGCTGGAAGTCCGCGGACCCAATGTGTTCAAGGGGTATTGGCGCCAGCCCAAGAAAACCAATGCCGAGTTTCGACCCGACGGTTTCTTCATAACCGGCGATCTGGCGCGCTATGACGAGAACGGTTTCCTCTATCTGGTCGGTCGCGCCAAGGACCTGATCATCTCCGGCGGGTACAACGTCTATCCCAAGGAGATAGAGGAAATTCTGGACGCCATGGACGGCGTCGCCGAATCCGCGGTCGTGGGCGTGGCCGATGCCGATTTCGGTGAGCGCGTGATCGCCGTGATCAGGCCTTCGGGCGAACCGCCCGCGACGGACACGCTGATCGCCGCGCTCAAGGAACAGCTGGCCGGCTACAAGGTACCGAAGGAAATCCACTTCGTGGACGAACTGCCGCGCAACGTGATGGGCAAGATCCAGAAGAACGTGCTGCGCGAGCGGTTCGAATCGAACTGAGCCTTCAGTTCACGTATTCCGGCGTTGCGTCCTCTATTGCATGCTGCTCCACAATGGCCTGGTAAACGCTGTGCCACATGTTGTCGCGGCAGACTTTGAGCGCCTCGTCGACGCCGAGGTAATGGACCAGCGTGTTCGCATAATGACGATTCCTGTTCACCGCACGCCGTGCGGCCACGGTCTTCATGTGTGTGACGGTTCCCATGTCTTTTCCCTTTTGCAACGACTGCCCGATTCTGGGCCCTATGCAAACGAGACGAGCAAGAGGCGTGCCAATTTACACTTTCTTAAGAGTTGGCGGCCGATTCGACCGCCTCATGGATGATCGCCGTGCTCGAGGATGGTGACATCGGCCCGATCCACCCGAAGAACCGTGAAGATTTTGGTCAGATAACATTCATCCCCGCATCCCTGCCACACGGGATGGGGACGTTCCCATACGATAGGCCGGCCGCAGGTGGCCCCATGGCGTGTTCGTTGTGCAATTCGATAATCGGGAAATTGCCGTTCGGCGAACCCTGCTGGGATCCGAATGTCGCTCTGGGACGGTATTCCCCCCAAGGCGCCGGCTCAGCTCGATGCGAGCCGGCCGCCCCGCGCCTCGAATTCGATCACCCGGGATCGCCCGCCGGAACCGGTATGCCCGCCATAGTCAAACCGCCGCCGACAATGACGACCGCCGCCATCGCGATGAGAATCCAGGAGGGACGTCAGGAAACTGCACGCACCCAACATGCAACGAAGCAGCGCTAGAGTTAAACCCGCATGATCTGCGGGGGAGTGCGGAAGTCAAACGAGCCAGTGCCGGCTGTGCATGGACCGGCCCCGCCGCAAAGATTACTGCCCGGCCGCCTTCAGCCGGGTCGTGTCATCGGCATCGCAGCAGTAGAGCCCGTGCAGCGTTTCCATGATCGCTGCCGCCTCACCCCCGGCAAGGGAGTAATAGATGGTCTGCGATGCACGCCGCGTCTTGACAAGACCGTCACGACGCAACCGCGCAAGATGCTGCGACAACGCAGACTGGCTGAGCCCGACGAGCCGCTCCATTTCGCCCACCGCCTTCTCGCCACCCGCAAGATAACAAAGGATGAGCAACCGTTTTTCGTTGCTCATCGCCTTGAGCAGCTCGCTGGCACGCTGTGCGTTCGCCTTCAGATCATCGATATTCAGGTTCATGTCCAATCCGACCACTCCCGACCCTGTCTGTCCAGGGTTTCGTGTCATTAAGTTATTATGATACCCTAACATTAGAAAAAAATAAATTACAAAGCGCCTGCCGCAGAATTCGCGGCTACGCCCTGTAGCACGCACTCATTCGGCAGCCTTGGCCAGTTCGGTCACTCCGGCGTCGCGGTCGCCGGAACTGTCGCGCCGTTCCAGCACGCCGAGGAACAGGCTGAGCAGCGGCGGAATGATCGTCAGCGTCAACAGGGCGGACAGCGACAGCCCGCCGACCACCACGGAGCCGAGTCCGCGGTAGATTTCCGATCCTGCACCGGGGAACAGCACCAGAGGCAACATGCCGAATACGCTTGTCAGGGTGGACATGAAGATCGGACGCACACGATTGCGCGTCGCCTCGACGATCGCTGCGTCATAGGCCATCACCTCCTCGCGGACCAGGTAGAGGGTCTGGTGAACAAGCAGAATCGCGTTGTTGACGACGATTCCGATGAGGATAACGAACCCGAGAAGGGTCAGCATGTCGAGCGCCTGGAAGTGGAAGAGTCCCAGCACGTTGAGGCCGGCAACGCCGCCCGCCGTCGCCAGCGGCACCGACAGGACGATGATCAGCGGATAGACGAAGCTCTCGAACAGCACAGCCATCACCAGATAGACAATCGCCAGGGCGATCAGCAGATCGTATTTCATCTCCGTCCAGGTCTCCGCCAACTTGTCGGCGGTCCCGGACATGCGCAGCTTCACGCCGGCCGGCAGTCCCGCCTCGTAAAGCGGGTCGATGACCGTCGTCTGGATCGTCTCGAGCGCGTCGCCAAGGGGAATCTCCGGCGCCGGCGTGATCTGCAGCGTCACCGCCCGGTTCCGCTCCCGGTGGCGAATTTCCGTTGGTCCGCTGGTCACAACCACATCGGACAACGCGCCCGCCGGCAGAATCGCGCCGGATCGCGTGACCACCGGTAACGCCGCAATGCCTTGGGTTTGGACGACATTGTTTTCCGGTCCCATGAGGATGAGATCGATGCGCTGACCTTCAACGGTAATCTCGGCCACTCTCAACCCGTCGTTGAAGGCATCGACGGTCAGTCCGAGTTCACGCGCGCTCACACCGCTGTCCGCCAACAACAGGGGGTTCGGAATGACACGGATTTCCGGGGCTCCGAGTTCGAGGCCAGGCTCCAACCGGACCTGGTTTCCGGCCTCCAGCGGCATCGCGGCGATCACCTTGTTGTAGGCGCTGCGCGCGACGTCGAGGATGGTTTCCAGGTCGCCGCCGGCGACATCGAGGTCGACGGAGCGGGTGCCACCGATGCCGCGGCCGAAGATCGACGGCTGGCGCACGAAAACCGAGGTGCCCGGCTCGTTGAGGACCGGTTTGCGGATGATCGGAACCAGAGCCCGGGCGCGCCGCGGATCGACGCTGCTCGCGCCGATGATCGTGTTCGAGCGGAACGCGACGAAAAAGAATGACTCCATTTTCGGCGGCTGGCCGGGCGCGGACTCCCGGCCCGTCTCCGAAGCCCAATGCGGCCGGACGGTCGTCTCCAGCCGCTCGGCAATGGCGGTCATCGTGTCCAGGTTGTAGCCGGGCGGCGGCTGGATGCGGCCGAAGACGAAATTGCGGTTGCCCTCCGGCAGGTATTCCAGGGCCGGAAGGAACCGCCAGGTCCCGAATGCCGTTGCCGAGGTGACCAGCACGATGATCGCCAGCGCCAGGGGCTTCGAGCGCACCACCGCGCGCGTCAGGCCGAGCAGCAGTACCATGAATCCCCGGGCGAACTGATCGAACCCGAACAGGCGAATGCCTGATCCCGGCTCGTTGACTTCGAACTGCAGCAACCGGCGCGACAGCGCGGGGATGACCGTCACCGACACGATCAGCGACAGGACGACGGCCACGGAGATCGCCACTGCGATGTCGCGGAACAGCTGGCCGACTTCGAGCTTCATGACCATGACCGGGATGAACACCATGACCGTTGTCAGCGCCGAGACGAGAATCGCTCCCCAGACCTGTCTGGCCCCGTCATACGCGGCCTTCAGGGCCGGCCGGCCGTTCTGGCGCAGGCGGTAGATGTTCTCCAGGACGACAATGGCCGCGTCGACGACCATGCCGACGGCGAAGGCGATCCCTGCCAGCGAGACGACGTTGAGGGAACGCCCCAGCATCGCCATCGCGACAAAGGACGCAACCACGGACACGGGGATGGCCAGCGCGATGACCAGCGTCGCGCGCGCCGATCGCAGGAACAGGAGCAGTATGGTCACGGCAAGGACGCCGCCGACCCAGATATTCTGTGTCACCAGTTCGATCGCCGAGTTGATGTAGATCGTCTCGTCGTAGACCTGCTCCATCCGGAGCCCGGCCACCGCCAGCGGTCCGTCGTTCAGCTCGGTCACGGCTTCGCGAATGCCGCCCATCGTCTCGATCACGTTGGCACCGATCTCCCGCGTCACCGGCATGCCGATCGCGGGCCGGCCGTTGGCGCGCAGGGTCGAGACTGGCTTGCTGTAGCCAAAGGTCACGTCGGCGACATCGCCGACCGTGACCCGCCCGAGCCGGCCGGTATCCGGATCCCGCAGGGTGCGCAGAGCCACCGCAGCAACCTGGTCGGTCGTCTCGAATTCGCCCTCGGTCCGCACCACATAACGGCGTTTGCCTTCCTCGACGTCGCCGCCGCTGATCGACGCATTGGCCGCGCGCAGCTTGTCGACCACGTCAGGGACGGTCAGCCCGTAACGCGCCATCCTGGCAGGATCGATGACGATCCGCATTTCGCGCTCGCTGCCGCCGTAGACATTGACGCCGCCGACACCGGGGACACGCTCCAGCCGCTCCTGGATCACATCCTCGGCGAATTTCCCGTATGTATGAATGGGTTGCAGGTTTCCCTCGGTGTGCACGACCCGGAACCACGCGATCGGGTTGTCTTCGGAACCTGACGTGTTGAGCGTCGGCTCGCCCGCCTCGTCCGGGTAGTCGGTCACGCGGTCCAGCCGGTTGGAGACCAGAAGCAGGGCCTTGTCCATGTCCTGATCGACGGCGAATTCGAGCGTCACCCGCGCCCGACCGTCTTCGGCCTCGCCCTCGATGCTTTTCAGGCCTGTCAGCCCCTTTAGCGCCTCCTCCTGCTTGTTCAGGATTTCCCGCTCGACTTCGGCCGGCGCCGCACCGGGCCATTCCGTGGTGATGCGGATGACGGGGCGGCTGACGTCCGGCGCCAGCTGGATCGGAATCGTCTGCAGGGCAATGAAACCGAACAGAACTGCCATGATGACGACCGCGATGACGGCGGTCGGTCGGGAGATGGAGTAGCGGATCAGGTCCATTGTAACGGTCCTAGCCGTCGCCACCCGGTGCCGGCATGCCCTCGTACCTGACGGGCTGGCCGGGCAGCAGCCGCTCGTTGCCGCGGACCACGACGAGGTCCCCGGGCGTCAGCCCGGACAATACTTCCATGCGGATGCCGGCCGCCTCTCCCAGCCGCACCGGTCGCGGTTCGGCCTTGCCACCCACGACGACGAAGACGATGTACCCGGTGCCCCGCGCGATCACCGCATCCTTGTGGACCGAGACGACAGGCCGCGGTTCGCCGACCGGAACGAGCACGGTCACGCTCTGATCGGGCGCGAGCCGCAATGAATCGGCACCATCGATGTTCGGCATGAAGCGAACGGGCCGGGTCCGAGTCAGCGCGTTCTCCGCGGGTATCACCGAGCGGACTGTCGCCGTGAACTGCCGGCCGTCATCGAGCCGGATCTCGACCTTGCGACCGGGCACGAGCCCGGACAGGCGCTGGGCCGACACATCGGCTTCGATCTCGAGACTTTCGTCGTTGACGAGGCTGACCACCGGCGCGCCCATGTTGACGTAGGCGCCCTCGGTGACGTGGCGAGCGACCACCACACCGTTGTATGGCGCTGGAATATCGGCTCGCGCGAGGTCAAGCTCGGCCAAGTTGAGGTTTGCGGCGGCGCGGACGACGGCGGCCTCGGCCTCGGCAACCTCACTGCGGTACCGGGCCACCTCGGCCGCCTTGTCCTCGTAGCGCGCCTGGCTGAAGGCCGCCGACTGCTTGAGATTCTCCAGACGCTGCAATTCCATCGCGGCGAGCCGGGCCTGGGCCCGCGCTGTTTCGAGCGCCGCCTCTTTCTCTCGCAATTCCGCTTCTCGCAGGTTGCGGTTGCCGACACTGACGTCGGTCGACAGGCTGACCAGAAGATCGCCCTTGGCGACTCGGTCGCCGACCTCGACCAGGACCTCGGCAACCGGCCCGCCGACGAGCGCCGCCACCGGCCCGGACTGGCGCGCCACGAAACGGCCCAGGGCCGGCACGGTCTGGGTCAGCGGTTCGACGATAACGGTGTCGACCTCGACCCGTTCGGTCTTGACCTGTGCATGGGCGATCGCGGTCGCGGACAGTGCAGCGGCCAGTAGCATGGCAGCCACGGAAATCGCCCGAATACCCGCCAGGCGCATCGCTCTATCCTCTCAAAGAACGAGCCCGGTGCCGGTCTCGATCCCGGGACGGCTCCGAGCGGAGTTTATAGGACAATCCAAAGGTTTCAAGCATATCGTACAGGGCCTGTTCGCCGGGCACGCCACCCTGCTATGCTGGCACGCGAGCGCAGAAAGGCCGAAACCATGACGACGATCCTCTATACCCATCCCGCCTGTGTCGAGCACGACATGGGGCCGATGCATCCGGAAAGCCCGGCGCGACTTAAGGCGGTGCTCGAGGCGCTGGACGCCGACGAGTTTCACGCGCTGGACCGCCGTGAGGCGCCGGCCGCAGAGATCGACCAGATCGCGCGCGTCCACCCGCGCACCTACGTCGAACGGCTGCTTGCCGCGATCCCCAAATCGGGGCTCTTGCAGCTCGATCCAGATACGGCGGTGTGCCCGAGATCGGGCGAGGCTGCGCTCCGTGCGGCCGGCGCGGTCTGCGCCGCGGTCGATGCGGTCATGGCGGGCGAGGCCGCCAACGCATTCTGTGCCGTACGGCCGCCGGGCCACCATGCCGAACCGTCCCGGCCCATGGGTTTCTGCCTGTTCAACAGCGTCGCCGTCGGTGCCGAGCAGGCCCGCGCGATGCACGGTCTGGGCAGGGTTGCCGTGGTCGATTTCGACGTGCATCACGGCAACGGGACGCAGGCGATGTTCTGGGATGACAAGGACCTGTTCTACGCCTCGACCCACCAGTCGCCCCATTATCCCGGCACCGGCAGCGCCGGCGAGCGCGGCTGCGCCGGCAATATCGTCAACGCACCGCTGCCGCCACACACCGGCAGCGCCGGCTTCCGCCAGGCCATGGAGGCCACGATCCTGCCGGCATTGGCCGAGTTCGGGCCCGAATTTCTGCTGATTTCAGCCGGTTTTGACGCCCATGCTGCCGACCCTCTGGCGGCGCTCGAACTCGACGAGGACGATTTCGCATGGGCCACGCGGCAATTGATGAACATTGCGGACAAACAATGTGCGGGGCGGGTGGTCTCGACGCTCGAGGGCGGATACGACCTCGCAGCACTGGGGCGCTCGGCCGCCGCCCATGTCCGGACCCTGATGACGGGCTGATCCCGCGGGGGTACCCACCGCGGGTTCCTGCCAAATCCGGCCATATGCGGCTGATTCGGTTGACACGCCACAGGGTTGGAATTGCCCTCGGATCGGCGCTAAGATCGGCCCTCGCGAGGAGGACCCATGGCCGACGCCCCTATTCCAGACGACATCAAGGCGATGAAATTCGAAGACGCGCTCGCCGAGCTGGAGACGATCGTCCAGAAACTGGAGTCGGGGGACGCCAAGCTGGACGAGGCGATCGCGAACTACGAACGGGGCGCGGCGCTGAAAAAGCACTGCGAGGCCAAGCTGGCCGAGGCACAGGCGCGAATCGACAAGATCACCAAGTCGGCCGGCGGCATCGCCGCCGAACCGGCCGATCTCGACTAGGGCGCGCGATGGATGCCCTGCAGCAGGCGTTGGCCGGCGCCGCCGTCGAGGTCGAAGCGGTGCTGCAGCTGATACTCGAATCGGAGGACGAGCCCGAGCGTCGACTGCTCGACTCGATGCGCTACGCCGCGCTCGGCGGCGGCAAGCGGCTGCGGCCGTTCCTGGTGATGCAGAGCGCGCGGCAGTTCACCGTTTCCAAGAAATCGGCCTTGCGTACCGCTGCAGCGGTCGAGCTGGTCCACTGCTATTCGCTGGTACACGACGATCTGCCGGCCATGGACGACGACGATTTGCGGCGTGGCAAGCCGTCGGTGCACAAGGCATTCGACGAGGCTACGGCGATTCTTGCCGGCGACGCGCTGCTGACGCTGGCCTTCCAGGTGCTCGGCCACGAGGCGACACATTCGAACCCCGAGGTCCGATGCGAACTCGTGGTCGAGCTGGCCCGCGCGGCCGGTGTGCACGGCATGGTCGGGGGCCAGATGATCGACCTGTCGGCTGCCGAACGCGAGATGGATATCGGTGAGATCACCCGCCTGCAGCGCATGAAGACCGGCGCGCTGATCGCGTTCGCCTGCGAGGCGGGGGCCATACTCGGCCGCGCCGCAGAGCCGGTGCGCGAAGCGTTGCGCGGATTCGCCCACGATCTCGGGCTTGCCTTCCAGATCGTCGACGATCTCCTCGATGTCGAGGGCTCGGCGGAGGAGACTGGCAAGGCGGTCGGCAAGGACGCGGCGCTCGGCAAGGCGACGTTCGTGTCCATCCTCGGGCCGGAGCGTGCGCGGGCACAGGCGCACATGCTGGCCGAGCAGGCGGTCAGGCATCTTGCAATCTTCGACGAAAACGCCGATTTTCTCCGCGACGTTGCACGCTTTATCGTCGAACGGCGGCGTTGAACCGGTATAGTCTTTACTTTTGCGCATATGAGGAAAAGCACTTGAGCAAAAACGACATTTCGGCCACACCGCTGCTCGACACGATCCGCAACCCGGGCGACCTGCGCCAGCTGCCCGAGAAGCAGCTGCGTCAGCTCGCCGACGAGTTGCGGCACGAAATGGTCGAGGCGGTGTCGGTGACCGGCGGGCATCTCGGCGCCGGCCTCGGCGTCGTCGAGCTGACGGTGGCGCTGCACTACGTGTTCGACACGCCGCGCGATACCC
>CAYFYY010000047.1:0-33104 GCA_964347475.1 uncultured Flavobacteriales bacterium | reverse complement strand
TGGGTCCACTTCTCCTCGCCGTCGCGGGTGATGATCTGCGCCTCGACGTCCCACAGCGACAGCTCGCGCGAGGCCTTCAGCAGGCGCTCGCGGAAGGTGGTGCGGTATTCGGGCCCGTGGCAGGCGAACAGCGCGTGCGGATCGGCGAGAATCTCTTCCGGCGCCACGCCGAACAGGTCCTTCGCGCCGTCGCTGATGTAGGTATAGCGGATCTGTCCGTCCGGCGTGACCAGGCGCTGGTAGAGCACGCCGGGTATGGTCTTGGCGAGCGAGGCAAATCGCTCGTCGGCGGAGCGCTGCTCGCGCTGGCGCTGCTCGATCTCGATGGCGAAGCCGGCGAGCGACAGCAGAAATGCGATCACCCGATCGCGGTCGCGCGACGGCGCCGGCGCCTCCTCGTAATAGAGGGACAGGGTTCCCAGCAGCCCGTCGCGACGGCTGAGGACCGGCCGCACCTCGCAGGAGTTGAACCCGTGCCGGCGGGCGAAACGGCGCAGGCCGCTGCACATCCGCTCGTGCTCGAGGTCGGCAACCGTGACCGGCTGACGCAGATGAGCCGCGGCGGCGATCGCACCGCGATCCGGGGCGATCTCGATCGGCTCGGCGCTGCGGGCGATCTCGGCGCCGAGGCCGGGGCCGGGGCTGAGACGCAGCCACCGTCCGTCCGGATCGGCCAGGTGGATGGCGCACAGCGCAGGCTCGAGAATCCGGTTGGCGGCGAGGACGATGTTGGTCAGCGCCTGCTCGAGGGACGCCCCCTGGAGGATGACATCCATGATCTCGGCCTGGGCCCGGACCAGCGCATCGAGCTGCCGGGCGTCGCGGGATTCCGGATCGCCGGCGCCGGCCACGAGCACCGGCAGGGGGATCAGCGCGGTCGGCCCGCCGTTCCGACCCGGCCCGCTCTTCCCGCGATACAACTTATCATCGCAATGATCGGGGGTGGCTTTCTTATTCGAATTGATGCGATCGACATGTTTTTCGGATATCAGATCGCTAAGTCGGTTCATTCTTCTCATGGTTAACAAG
The DNA here is from genome assembly GCA_964347475.1 of uncultured Flavobacteriales bacterium. Lineage (GTDB taxonomy): Bacteria > Pseudomonadota > Alphaproteobacteria > UBA8366 > JADFVY01. The sequence continues at coordinate 32,075 of CAYFYY010000047.1, read as the reverse complement.
ATTTTTTATTTGTTGTAATCTTGACAGGCGGTACCGATTCTTTTTCGGGAATCTGCCTCAAAATTTCCCATACCTGATTGAAATCATTGAATTTAACTAGACTCCCCGGTGCCGAAATATTAACGATTCAGCAACCATAGTATCTCATGAATACATGGGTTAGATGTGATGTTTCATGGAAAAATTTAATAAAAAGCCGTCCATTCCGTCACCATACCCGAACAGCGCCGCCGCATTGCTCCGGTCCATACCTTCGGGTTAGCGCAAAACGTGTGGCCGGTGCAGCGCCACCGGGCCCGGCTGGATATGCTAAGGGCGTGTTTCCCGTGCTGTCGTCCTGTCGAACCAGCCGGTCGCCCACAGGGCCCAGCAGACGAGGCCCAACTGAAAGGGAATCCGGACCCAAAGATAGCCGGGGCCGAGTTCGTTGCCGCCGAACGGCGCAGAGGTCCAGGCGGCGTAGATATTGGCGGGAAGATACAGCATGAGCATGCCTGCTATGGCGATGCCAGCCTGGCGAATCCACGCGGGACACCAGAGCGCCACGGCCAGCACGACCTCGAGCGCGCCGCTTCCGCAGAGGATCGGCAGCCGGAGCGGAATCCGATACGGCAGCATCCGCATCATGGCGGCAGCAACGAGGAAATGGGCGCTGCTTGTTGTCAAAAGCAGCAGCGCAAGGCCGATTCGTCCAAGCTTGCGATAGCTGATTTGTGGTCCGTCCTTAAGGCGCGGCAACGCCCGCAGAACGATGATCGGCAGCACCAGCACGAGCGACAGGAAAACGAGGGTCCGGTACGGGCGCAGAAACACGATCGGCGCGGCGACGGGATCGTACCGAATCACGATGGTCTGCGAGACGGGTTGCTCCGCCAGGGGGAACGAGACCGCCCCGAATTCGGGGATGCCGACGGCCCGGAAAGCGGTGTTCGAAAAGCCGTAGGGTTCCAGCGGCAGCGACAACACGGGCCGGTCCAGGGCGTCATTGGCGTTCTCGTCATGATGCACGATGACCGCATAGGTCCCCGCCGGCAGATCGTCCGCGGTCCAGATTGCGCGGCTGTCGCGAATCGGCGCGTTCGCAATCCGATACGGCGGAACCTCGCCGTCATACGAAGCCCGCGAATGGAACAGCACGATCCGGGCCTGGCCGTCAGCCGTGCCGAATCCCTCGATGACGATGGCAAGGGCCGCCGCCCGATGCTGGTGCACCGCAACATAAATCGCAAGTAATCGGCAAGTTATCCACCGGCGGCCGGGCTTATCCACCGGACTTCGCCGCGAGCGATTCTTATCCACAAGAAATTTGCGGGCTCGGCGATTTTGTCATTGCAAGACGAGACGAAGAGTCGGAGCATGAAATTGCATGGTAAGAGGTCTTCGGGTCTTGAACCGTGTGGATCGGGAAGCCGACAGGTGGACCGGTCCGGAAAGCCTCCGGGCAGACCGGGCTGCGGACTCTGAAGGCGGAACGGTTCGGAAGGCGTCAGGATGTGCCCGAAAGGGCACGATGCAAAGACTCCGCGTCTGAGCACTTGGCGCCTTCCTTTATGTCTGGTGTCGGCGGCAGCGCACCGGGCATGCGGTTCGAGCCGTCGCCCCGATGCGTCTTCTCCCGCTACCCGCCAGACGATCGATGCGCCAGCGCACGGCATCTTGCCCGCCGCGGATGCCGGCTGGCGACACGAGAGAGGCCCAGCGCGTCTGGCAGGACGGCGCTGGGCCCCGGTCTTGTGAAGCGTCAGTTGATGCTGTTTCCGCGTCTATGCACTTGTGCGCTATCCGAATAGGCGGGATCAAGCCGCTTGTCAACAACAACTTGTAGGCAATTCTCTCAAATTACCAAAATGTTGTGGTCGTGCAGGCGGAAAATCGGGGCGACCCGCGTCCCCGCCGACCCCGTTGGCGACCCGCCGAGGGCACATGCGGGGCCCGGTTCATTCCGAGATGCCCATGGTCACCGCGTCGCGCGTGATCGATGGCAGCGCCTCGAGAACCCTGAGCGCATCCTTCAGACGGCGCCGCAGGCGGCGCGGCAGCCGCTTCGGATCGACCCGGGACGACGGTCCGTGCCCGGTCCGGATATCGGCGAGCTGCTGCTCGAGGATCGTGCGGGTCACCAACCGGTAGGCCTCGCACAGGCTGTCCATGTCGTCGGCATCGAGGATGCCGGCCTCCTGAACGGCCTGCAGACGATCGCCGGTCGACGTCGCCAGGCAGCCGAGGCGCAGCGCCATTGTCCGCGCGCCGCTGGTGATCGGCAGCTGACCGCCGAGTTTCAGGTCGACCCGCCCCTCCTGCGTCTTGAACCGCCCGAACAGGTTGATCGGCGCGCGATGGTCCTCGATCTGGACGGCCATGCGGCGCAGGAACAGCGGCGCCCGCGAGGCCATATCGACGGCCATGCGGCGCAGTCGCTCGGCGAGCTCGAAATCGCCGTGCACCGGCACGAAATCGAAGAAGATATGCACCATCAGAAGCGGCTCGGCGTCGAGGCTGCGCAGCCAGGCGAGGATCTCCTCCTCCCAGCCGGCGAGCGAGCGGCGCCATGCCGGGTTGCTCGCCATCACCTCGCCCTTGCAGTACGGAATACCGGAGGCGTCGAGCAGATCGGCGACCCGCTGCCCGACCTCGGCGAACCACGGCTCATCGGCGTCCTTGCCCAGATGCACGATGGCGTTGTCCTGGTCGGGTGCGAGCAGGCTTTCGCCGCGCCCGCCGGAGCCGAGCACCAGCAACGCCCAGGGCGCCGGGGCCGTGCCCTTACCCTCCCCCTCCATCGCCGCCACCGCCAGCTCTGCCGCGCGCCGCGTCATGTCGCAATAGACCTGGCTGATCACCGCGGCCGCGTTCAGCACACCGACGCCCTCGGCCAGCATGGCGCTGACGACACCGGCCAGCTCGGCCCGCACCGCCGCCATGCCGGCCGCGTCCCGCGCGTGGTTCAGCGCATCGCCGAGCTGCACCATGTCGCCGCTGCGCAGCTTCAGCAGCGCCCGCCCGGTGATCATGCCAGCCGCCTTGCGGGTCGCCGGATCGACGGCGACGAGGTGGCGCACGCCGTGCAGCAGCATGCGGCCCAGCGCCTTGTACACGAAGGCGTCGGTGCGGATGTCGTGCACCGGGCTCGACAGGAACGTGGCAACGGTGTCGGACGCGGCGTCGGCCCCGTTCCGGGCCAGCGCGCTGAGCACGTCGCGCTCGGTGATGATTCCGGCCGGCCGGCCGGCGTCGTCGAGCGTGACCAGGGACGATACGTCGTGCTCGACCATCAGGCGCGACGCCGCCTGCAGGGTCATGTCGCGCTCGGCGAGGACCAGCGGCGCCGACATCACCTCGCGCACCCGATGGCGGTAGGGGAACGAGTCGAGGCGGGCAAGCGGCATCTTAAGCATCGGCAGCACTCCCCGTTGCGCCGGCCCGGCGCAGAGTCCGTGCGGCGACCGCGGGTGCGACCGACATCGCGGCAAACCTGTGGCCAGTCATGTCCCCTCGTCTCCTCGCGCGCGATTTGCCGGTGTCGGCTCAGCCGCAGTCATACGACGATTCGCGGCGTGGCGGCAAACCCCCGACGGCATGCGCCGGGGGCAGCCGGGCATCTGTGTGGCGCGCCCGGCTCCGCCGCGCTACACTCCGGTGATAAACCGAGGTAAGCGAGATCCCTGGGAGACGGCCGATGACCCATTCGGTGCTGGTCGTGGAAGACGAGCCGAACATCGTCATGTCGCTCGAGTTCCTGATGAAGAAGGCCGGCTATGCGGTGCGCGTCGCGCGTGACGGCGACGCGGCGATCCGCGAGCTGGAGAAGTCGCCGCCCGACCTGATACTGCTCGACGTGATGATGCCCGGCCGCGGCGGCTTCGACATCTGCCAGCTCGTGCGATCCAATCCCGACTGGGCGCATATCAGGATCATCATGCTGACGGCCAAGGGCCGCGAGGTCGAGCGCGAGAAGGGTATGGCGCTGGGCGCCGACGACTACATCACCAAGCCGTTCTCGACCCGCGACGTCGTCGAACGTGTCCGCCGGTACCTGCCCGAGACGACCGCCGACAACGGCGGCAGCTGAGGCCGGACATTGAACCGCCGGCGGCCCCTGAAGCCATCGCGTCTGATCGATATCACCGTGGCGTCGTTCGTGCTGACCGGCGTCGGTGTCGCCGCCGGGATTGCCGGCGCGCTGGCATGGCGGAGCACGCAGACCGGCCCCGATATCGCTGCCGAGGCGGCGCTGGCTGCGGTGGCCGGCGTGTTCGCGATGGTCGCCGGGGGCCTGCTGCTGTGGTGGCGCTTGCGCCTCGCCGTCGCCCAGCCCGTGGCCGCCCTCGACCTCGCCGCCGCAGCGGCCCTGCATGCCGGACAGCGGCCGCCGCAACCGCCCGGAGGCCATGCCCTGGGAGCGCTGCCCGAGACCGTGACGGCCCTGGCCGAGGCGCTGATCGCGACGCGCGCCGAGGGCGAGTCGGCGCTGGCCGAGGCGACGGCCCGTATCGAGGAACAGAAGAACCGGCTCGCCGCCATCCTGCGGGACCTGTCGGAAGGGGTTTTCGTGTGCGATTCCGGCAACCGCATCCTGCTCTACAACCAGGCGGCCGCGCGGCTGCTGGGCGCCCCCGGGGCGCTGGGACTGGGCCGCTCGCTGTTCGCCGTGGTCACGCGCGAGCCGGTGCTGCACGCGCTCGACCATCTCGACCAGGCATGGCGCGCAAACGCCGACGGGTCGCTCCGCGCCGGCAGCAACGCCGTCGTTCTGGCGACGGCCGATTCGAGCACGCTGCTGTACGGCCGCATCAGCCGGGTGCGCGACAGCCAGGGGCGGCCGAAGGGCTACGTCCTGTCGATCGGCCAGACTGCCGGGGACATCGCCGAGGTCAGTCGGCGCGATGCCCTGCTGCGGACCGCCATCGAAGAGCTGCGCGGACCGGTCGCCAGCCTGCGGGCGGCGGCCGAAACGCTGCAGGAGCATCCGGACATCGACGCCGAGGAGCGCCAGCGCTTCGTCGCCGCGCTGGCCGACGAAAGCGCGGCTCTGGCCTGCCAGCTGGGCCGCCTCGCGGCGGAATTCAGGGAACTGGCGGCGGTCGGCTGGCCGATGACCGACATCCACTCCGCCGACCTGCTGGGCTGCGTCATCGCCGAGCTGGGCCGCCGCCACGGCGACGGGGGCCCGGTCGTCGACCCGGTCGGAACGCCGTTCTGGCTGCACGGCGACAGCCACTCGCTGATGCTGGTGCTGATCCACCTCGTCGAGCAGCTGGCCGAGCACACCGGCGCGACCGCGTTTCGGGCGTCGGCGGGTCGCGGCGATCGGCGCGTCTACCTCGATTTCGCGTGGACGGGCAAGCCGGTGCCGGCGGCGGTGCTCGACGGATGGCTCGACAGGCCGCTGCCGGGTGCGCTGGGGGCGGCGACCGCCCGCCAAGTGCTGGAGCGCCATCGCAGCGAGGTCTGGAGCCAGCGGGGAGAGGCCGATGACACCGCCATGCTCCGCGTCCCCGTGCTGGCGGCGCGCAGCGCCGAGACCAGCCAGCTCACGCTGCCGCCGCGTCCGGAATTCTTCGACTTCGAGCTCGAGGCCCAGGGCCAGGACGCAGGGGCCCTGCATGACGTGGCGCTGGCGCGGCTGCCCTGCGTGGTGTTCGATACCGAAACCACCGGTCTGCGGCCGAGCGAGGGCGACGAGATCGTCCAGATCGCCGGCGTGCGCGTCGTCAACGGGCGGGTGCTCTCGGGCGAGACCTTCCTCGAGCTGGTCGACCCGGGCCGGCCGATCCCGGCCGCCTCCACCCGCTTCCACGGCATCACCGACGATATGGTCGCGGGCCGGCCGGACATCGCCACGGTCCTGCAGCGGTTCCACGCCTTCACCCAGGACACCGTGCTGGTTGCCCACAACGCCGCCTTCGACTTGAAGTTCCTGACCCTGAAGCAGGACGCGGCCGGCATACGCTTCGACAATCCGGTGCTCGACACGCTGCTGCTGTCGGCCTGGCTGCACGACGACGTGCCGGACCACAATCTCGATGCCATCGCCCGCCGGCTCGGGGTCGAGATCGCCGGCCGCCACACGGCGATGGGCGACGCCATGGCCACGGCGGCGGTGTTTCTGCACATGGTCGATCTGTTGGCCGCGCGCGGCATCGCCACCCTGGGCGACGCGCTGGCCGCCTCGGAACAGATGATCCGCCTGCGGCGGATGCAGGAGCAGTTCTGAGCGGACGGGAGGCGGACGATGACGGACCAGCAGGAGCCGACCCGACCCAGCCCACTGGACGATGACCGCGACCCGCGCCATGAGAGCCGCATCCGCGAGTGGTCGGTGGCGCTGTTCCTGTTCGGCGTCATCGCCTTCATGCCGCCGCTGATGCTGGTGTTCGCCCGCCCGGCGATGCTGTTCGGCCTGCCCCTGTTCTATGTCTACATGTTCGCGGTGTGGGGCGCGCTCATCCTGCTGGCCGGACGGATCGCCGCCCATGGCCGGCGGCGGCGCGGGGAGTGAGGCGATGCTGCAGGGCTGGTTCATCCTGACGGTCTCCTTCGCCTATGTCGGGCTGCTGTTCGCGATCGCCTATTACGGCGACCGGCGGGCTGCCGAAGGACGCAGCCTGATCGCCAACGCGCCGTCGGTCTATGCGCTGTCGATCGCGGTGTACTGCACGTCCTGGACCTTCTACGGCAGCGTCGGGCGCGCCGCCGCCACCGGCCTCGATTTCCTGCCGATCTATCTCGGCCCGACGCTGGTGTTCGTGCTGTGGTGGTTCCTGTTGCGCCGCATCCTGCGCATCAGCAAGGCCAACCGCATCACCTCGATCGCCGACTTCATCGCCTCGCGCTACGGCAAGTCGACGCTGCTCGGCGGACTGGTGACCGTGATCGCGGTGGTCGGCATCCTGCCCTACGTGTCGCTGCAGCTCAAAGCCGTGGCGACCAGCTTCACCGTGCTGCTGCAATATCCCGAGGTGGTCACGCCGCGCACCCTGCCCGAGGTGCCGATCGTCGGCGACCTTGCCTTCCTGATCGCCCTGCTCATGGCGCTGTTCGCCATCCTGTTCGGCACCCGGCAGATCGATGCGGCGGAACAGCACGAGGGCATGGTCGTGGCCATCGCCTTCGAATCGCTGGTCAAGCTGATCGCCTTCCTCGCCGTGGGACTGTTCGTGACCTACGGGCTGCGCGACGGGTTCGGCGACCTGTTCGCGGCGGCGTCGCGCGACCCGCAGCTGGCGCGGCTGCTGACGATGGAGGCGTCGAGCGGCTATCCGCAATGGGTGACCATGACGATCCTGTCGATGGCGGCGATCCTGTGCCTGCCCCGGCAGTTCCAGGTCTCGGTGGTCGAGAACGTCAACCCGCGGCACCTCGATCGGGCGGTCTGGCTGTTCCCGCTCTATCTGTTGGCGATCAACGTCTTCGTCCTGCCGATCGCGCTCTCCGGCCTGCTGCACTTTCCGGGCGGACAGGTCGATGCCGACACCTTCGTGCTGACCCTGCCGATGGTCGAGCGCCAGGAATCGCTCGCCCTCCTCGTGTTCGTCGGCGGCCTGTCGGCGGCCACCGGCATGGTCATCGTCGCCTCGATCGCGCTGGCGACGATGATCTGCAACGACCTGGTGATGCCGATCCTGTTGCGCATGACCTGGCTGCGCCTGACCGCGCGCGCCGACCTGACCGGGCTGCTGCTCGCGATCCGCCGCGGCGGCATCGTGATGGTGCTGCTGCTCGGCTACGCCTATTACCGCTTCATCGGCGAGTCGCACACGCTGGTGACGATCGGCCTGCTGTCCTTCGCCGCCGCGGCGCAGTTCGCGCCACCGATCATCGGCGGCATATTCTGGCGCGGGGCGACGCGCGTCGGCGCTCTCGCCGGTCTGTCACTCGGTTTCGCGATGTGGGTCTACACGCTGCTGTTGCCGTCGTTCGCGCTGTCGGGTTGGCTCAGCAAGGCCTTCATCACCGATGGGCCGTTCGGAATCGAATGGTTGAAACCGTACGAGCTGTTCGGCCTGACTGGGCTGGACTACCTCAGCCACGCCCTGTTCTGGACCATGTTGTGCAATATCGGCGGCTATGTCCTGGGCTCGGTGATGAGCCGGCAGAGCGTTCCGGAACAGGTGCAGGCGGCGCTGTTCGTCGACGCCCACCGCCATGCCGCCGACCAGCACGGCGCCGCCTTCTGGCGCGGCACCGCCACGGTCGACGACCTGGTCGATCTGGTCGGCCGGTTCGTCGGCCGCGAGAAGGCCAAGCGGGCCCTTGCCGACCACGCGCGCCAGCGCAACCTCAACGTCGGTCGCGCGCGGGAGGCCGACCCGGCGCTGATCAGTTTCGCCGAACGGATGCTGGCCGGCGTGATCGGCGCGGCGTCGGCCCGCGTCATGCTGCACACGGTGGCCCAGGGCGAGATCGTCAGCATCGACGAGGTGATGCAGATCCTCGACGAGACCTCGCAGCTGCTCGAATACAGCCGCCAGCTGGAGCAGAAGAGCCGGGCGCTGGAAGCGGCGACGGCGGAGCTGCGCGCTGCCAACGAACGCCTGCAGGAGCTCGACCGCATGAAGGACGACTTCATCGCCACGGTGAGCCACGAGCTGCGCACGCCGCTGACCTCGATCCGTTCGTTCGGCGAGATTCTGGCCGACAACCCGGACCTCGAGCGGGACGAACGGGACCGCTTCCTCGGCATCATCATCCGCGAGAGCGAACGGCTGACCCGGCTGATCAACGAGATCCTCGACCTGGCCCGCATGGAGGCCGGACGGATGACGTGGGAGATGGCCGACATCGACCCGAAGGCCGCGATCGACGAGGCGCTTGCCGCCACCGCGGGCCTGTTCGCCGGCGCCGACATCCGGCTCGAGACGCGAATCCCGGCCACGCTGCCGCCCGTGCATGCCGACCGCGACCGGCTGATCCAGGTGGTGGTCAACCTTCTGTCCAACGCCGCAAAATTCACCCGCGGGCCCGACCGCCGGGTCACAGTCGAAATGACGACGGGGCCCGATGCGATCCTGGTCAGCGTCGCCGACAACGGTCCGGGCATCCCGCCGGCGGAGCGCGAACGCATCTTCGAGAAGTTCCAGCAGGTCGACAAGAGCCCGACCGACAAGCCCGCCGGGACCGGCCTCGGCCTGCCGATCTGCCGCCAGATCGTCAGCCATTTCGGCGGCCGCATCTGGGTCGAGTCCGAACCTGGCAAGGGTGCCAACTTCCTGTTCACGGTGCCCTGCGCGCGACCCGCAGGCGGAACACGGACCGCACCGGACAAGGCGGCGGAATAGCCGCCGCCGGGCTTCGGGACCGTTTCGGGCGGCCGCGGCACCGACGGCGCCGCCCCGATATTCCGAAGATCGCGCTACACCACGCCGGCGGTGAATTCGTGGTGCACGCGCTCGCGCAGGCGCGCGATGGCTTTCAGCGAGTCGACGAGCATGTCGCGCTCGCGGCCCGACAGGTCATCCGGGTGGACATGGTTGCCGACCGGGTTGCCGGCCTTGAAATCGGCGATCTGCTGGTGCAGCAACAGGTTGGTGATGTGGTCGAAGGCGCCCGAGAGATAGTCCTGCTCATTGCGGTCGAGGGCGCCCGCGGCATGCAGCAGGCGGATGCGCTCCAGCGTCGAGGTCTCCGCGATGCCGTGCTTGAGCGCGAGCAGCCGGACGTTGGTCACGAGCGGCATGGTACCGGCGAATTTCAGGTCGATCTTGCCGCGGTGCTCGGGCTTCTCCCGCTCGGTGACGAAGCGGCCGAACCAGCCCAGGGCGACACCGTACCGCGCCGCCTCGCGCGCCAGTTCGAGAAGGAAGGCCGGGCTCGCCTTCAGCATCGCGGTGACGCTGCGACGCAGCTCGCCGACGAAGTCCGCCTGTCCGGCCGCCGGGGCGAAATCGAAAAAGATGTCCGAGAGCTGCATGGCGATGGTGCTGCGGCGGCGCCCCCAGCCGAGCAACTGCAGGCGCCACTGGCTGCGGGTCTTGCGCCAGACCGGGTTGATCGCCATCACCCCGCCGCGGCACAGCGGAAAGCCGATGCGGTCGAGCATGCCGGTCACCCGCCCGGCCAGCTTGATGAACCAGCCGTCGATGGCGGTGTGGTCGGCGTCGGCATAGTCGTCGAGGATGAAGCCGTTGTCCTGGTCGGGATACAGGAAGTTCTCGCCGCGCCCGCCGGAACCCATGACGATCATCGCGAACGCCACTGGGGCTGGGCCGAGGCCGTCGCCGGCCATGCGGGCACTGCAAAGATCGACGACGCGGCGGTGGATGTCGCAGTTGATGCCCGTCAGCAGCTGCTGGATCTCGGGCGCCGGGATGCGGTCGCCGAGCAGCGCCTCGGCGACCTCCACCTGCGCCGCCTTGATCTCGCGCATGCCGTCCTCCGTCGCCTCGTGGACGATCCGCTCGATCAGCCCGAGCGTCTGCTCGGCCACCATGGCCAGCGCCTGATGCCGCTCGATCACGCCGACCAGACGGCCGCCGGGCTCGACCACCGGCATGTGGTGCCAGCCGGACCGGCGCATCTCGGCGATCGCGCGGTACAGGAAGTCGGTGGTGGAGACCGTGCGCACCGGGCTGCTCATCACGCCGGAGACGGGGTCGGTGCCGGCGCAGCGCAGCGTGACGCGGCGCACCACGTCGCCCTCGGTGACGATGCCGACGGGCCGCTCCCCGGCATCGACGATCAGCGCGCTTGACTGCCCCGCCTCGATCATCGCGGATACCAGCTCCGCCACCGTCGCATCCTCGCGCAGCACCACCGGTGGCGGCGCGGTGAATTCGCCGACGAGGCGCGTGAAGATGCGGGTCTGCGACTGCATCCGGCCATCCTGCCACAGCTCGCCGGGACCCCCACACGGAATTGTCATCCGCGGCCGGTGTACACAGCTTGCGAGGGGGCAAACGCGCGGTTAACCTGTTACGAGGATACTGACGATATGGCCGGACTGCTTGCAACGCTGATGCGACCGGACCACGAGGACGACCCCGATCGCGCCCTCGTGATCCAGGCCGCCAACATCCTCCAGGTTGGCGAGTTCCAGTTCCTGCAGCTCGCCTACAGCGAGTGGTTCGGGCACGACATGCCGGCCGGCGACGTCGACGGCCATTTCCAGTCGTTCATTATCAAGGGATGGACGCCGGCCTGGGCGATCCGGCACGCGCAGCGCATCATAGACTGGGACGGGCGCGGCCTTCTGGACACGCGGAACCCGGACTTCCACCGGTTCGACAACCTGCACTACTCGCCGATCCCGCGCGGCGTGCGGCGCTTCGTCTTGGCGGTGATGTGCCTCGTCCTGGTGCTCGGCGGCGGGCTGATGGTCGGCCACCTGGCCGCACACAAGGGCACGTCGATCCTGCCGCCCTACTTCGACGAGCGCGACCTCGAACAGACGGCGCGCGACGAACCCTGATCGTCCCGCCCGCGGGCACGCGCTATTGAGCGCCGCCCGGCCGGTCGCTAGAGTGCGACGATGTTCGAGTTCGCCGGCTCGCTGGAGCCCCTCGTCAACCTGATCTTCCTCGCCGTGACCGGCTTCATCGCCGTGCACGGGATCCGCTATCGCGACGCCGACGGCAACAGCGACGTCGTGCGCCTGCTGTTCGGCTGCATCGCCGCGGTGTTCTTCCTCATGGTGCTGATCCAGGACGTGCTCGGGCTGATGCGGTTCAGCTAGGCCGGTGCCACGGACCCTACGGCTTGTACATGCGCTGCTCGTCGTCCCGGTCGGGGATGGCGAGGACGCGCTGGTCCTCGGGCAGCTGCAGCTGCTCGTGGATGTAGCGGGCCCGGTCGCGCACCGTCGACGAGCGGTAGCCATAGAGGATCTCGTGGATGACGCCGGGCCCGTCGACGGCGCCCTCGTCGACCCGGATCGAGCGGATGTAGTCGTCCAGCGCCTCCCGGTACTCGCCGCGCCGGTCGTGCAGGATGCCGCGGTTGGCATAGGCCGCGGCGAGGACGGCCCGGCCCGTCGAATCGTCGGGCGCCAGCGATTCGGTGAGGAACTCGATCAGGTAGCGGAACTCGGCGAAGGCTTCGTCGTGCCGGTCGGACTGCATGAACACGAGCGCCCGGCCCATCAGCGCGCCACGGTGATCCGGCATCTGCTCAAGCGCCGCATCGAAGGCCGCCAGCGCCTCATCATATTTCCCCTCCGACAGGCGCTGGTCGCCGACCCGCACCTGGTAGTCGCCGGGCTCGCCGCCGGTCAACCAGTCGGCGCCAAGCTGGAATGCGACGGCGCCGAAGACGAGCAGCACCATGAGGTAGACGAAGCGCCGGAGGACACGAGGATTCATGGCTCAATCCGGGTACATGACGACGTTGACGAACAGGAACGAAAATACGAACCCCAGGAGGCCCGCGGTCACGTCGGCGCGGCGGCGCAGACGCGCCTGCTCGGCCGCATCGATCTTTTCCGCGCGCATGGCGCGCCGCACCATCAGCGTCCAGATCAGGTTGCGCACGGGAAGGAACAGGGCGAACGCCAGGGCGACGACCCAGACGAGCGCGTATTTGGCGGTGAACAGCTCAGCCATGGCCTTTCGCGGATGATCTCGCGCCCGGACCTCGATTCCGGTCCGTCTTCGCCGTCAGGATAGCAGAAAAAGAAAGCGGGGGAAGGACGCGCCTTCCCCCGTAAACAAGTTCCGCCGTGCCGGTCGCGATCAGGCGGCGCCGCCGGCCCCCGCCTGCTCGGCGGGAGTCCGCGTCACGTCGCCGATATCCTCGACCAGAGCGGTGATTTCCTTCTCCGGCAAGGTCGACATCTCCATCTTGTAGGCAAGGAGCCACATCATGAAGACGCCGAGGATCCAGAACAGGATCTGCCAGGCCCAGATCGACGGCATGCCGAACCACCAGGTCGCGGCATTGCCGGGATCGCCGAAGATCCAGTTGCCGACCACCGCGCCCGGGCCGATGCCGAAGAACAGCCAGGCAATGGTGACGATCCAGGCGATCGGCTTGAGGCCCGCCTTGCGGGGCGACAGGCTCGCATGCTCCTTCAGGAAGTCGTGGAACTTCATGCGGTGCACGCGGGCCGCGCTGTCCTGTGTCCACGCCGAGACGGGGATGCAGACAGCCAGGTTGAAGATGATGCCCCAGCCCGCCGAATGGATGGTCCACGGCCAGCGGCCCCAGGCGTCGATGCCGATGAATTTGAGGATCTCCAGACCGAACGATTCGGTGAAGATGACCCCGAGCAGACCGGCGGCCAGCCCCCATGTGGCACCCTGGCGGGTGATCCACGGGAACCACGTCACCGCGGCCAGCGACGGCCACATCTGGAAGCCGAAGGCCACGGCGAGGCCGCCGAGCAGCACCAGCGCGTCGCGCGAGTAGGTCGCCACCAGCAGCGCCGATATGACGATGAAGGCAACGCCGAGACGGCCGAACAGCTTCTGCGTCCTGTGGTCGGCGCCGGGATTGAGGTAGCGCTTGTACAAATCGCGGGTCAGCATCGCGCCGGCCGTCGACATGTAGGCGGCGCCCGTCGACTGCATCGCCGCCAGCGCGCACACCGCCAGTAGGCCGACCAGCCACGGCGCCGCGTCGGCGATCTGGTTGAAGTAGTTCGGCACCAATGAGTCCGGATTCGCCGCGATGTCGGCCGGCAACGCCGTCGAGATCGCCAGCCCGGCGTCGTTCACCAGCGGGTTGGCGCCCAGAAGATGCGCGCCCATGCCCTGGAAGGCGGTGAAGAAGAACAGGATCAGGCCGATGCCGAAGGACGACGCCCAGACCTGCTGCGGTGCGAACGGCCGCGGGTCGTTGTTGGAAAACGACCACATGGAGAACGCGGGCGCCGACTGGATACCCATCAGCGCGAACATGTAGGTCAGCACCATGATGCCGGTCCACAGGCCGCCGACCGGCGTCTCCTTGCCAAGCCCCGCGGTCCATTGGATCACGCCGGGAATGGCGAAATAGGAGTTGTAGTCTCCGCCGCCGTAACCCTTGGTCGAGCCCCATTTCGCCACATCGGGCTGCGCCGCGAGGCTGGCGAAGCCCTCGTTGAGCGCGGTCCACCCGCCGGCCATGTCAAGGGCGATGAAGCCTGTGATGACGATGCCGAGGGCGAGCAGGATGCACTGCACCGTATCCACATAGGCCACGGCGCGCAGCCCGCCCGACGCCACATAGATCAGCACGACGAGCGACAGCACCCACATGCCGAAGTTGACCGACACCAGATCGTCGGTCAGCACGTTGAACAGGTATCCCGAGGCGCCGAGCTGGACGCCGAGATAGGGGATCGAGAACAGCAGCGCCACGATCACCGTCAGGATGCGGATCGCATCACCCTGGAAGTAATCGGAGAGCATTTCGCCCGGCGTCACGTAGCCGAAGCGCTTGCCGAGGATCCACTGCCGTTTCAGGAACATCACGCCGGTGAAGGGGATCGTGATGGTGTAGAAGGACGCGTATGCGTACTGGAAGCCGTCGCGATACACCAGCCCCGGATGACCCATGAAGGTCCAGCCGGAGAACGACGTCGCGGTGGCGGCCAGAATGAAGACCCACATCGACAGGCGGCGCCCGGCGATGAAATAGTCTGAGGCCGTTTTCGCCATCATGGCCGACTTCACACCCCAGAAGATGCAGTAGGCCCAGTACAAAGCGACGAAGGCGAAAAGCCATATGACTTTCGGTGCCATGTAGTCGTCTCCTAGTCCGTTCAACCTCGTATGTTCGTTCGTTTCGGATCCCTGCAGCCATTTCGGCCTTCTTGTCGTCCCTGCGGGTTCCGAAACACCCCCGCACGGTTCGGCCGGATCGGTAACGCTCGGGGCGCGGCCGCCGATGCCCGATCCACATTCTTATCGCTGCGGAAATACCTCCCGCAGCGTTGCAAAGAAATCAAATAACTTTTCTTTCAGACGCATCGTTCGACTGCCCTCACCCGCGGTCCGGGATTGGACCGGGAATCTGATGCCGGGAACCGGCAGCGAATGGTCATCGCCGTCTCATGCGATCGCGATAACCGGCCACAAAAATTTCACAAATTTACCATGCCGTCAACAAACCGTTGGCAGGCAATGATTTTTTATGTAAAACCCGTGATATGATTTTGCAGCGCAATGAAAATTTGTAAAAGTTCTGGAAGCTCCTGAAATGACAACAATTTCATCGATGGGCGCAACGGTACGGCGGCTGCGTCGGGACGGCGGGCTGACCCAGGCCGCCCTCGCGGCCCGGGCCGGGATTTCGACCAGCTACCTGAATCTCATCGAACACAACAGGCGGCCGCTGACCGGTGCCGTCGCCATCGCCCTTGCAGAGGCGATGGATGTCGATCCGCACGAGCTCTCCGGCGGCGAGGAGACACGCATGCTCGCAGGGCTCATCGAAGCGTTCAGCGATCCCCTGTTCGGCGACGCCGCGCCGGCGCGCGAGGAGCTTCTTGCGTTGGCGGCAGCGCCGCAGAGCGTGGTGCGGGCGCTGCTCAAGCTGCACGACGCGTACCGGTTCGCACGCGAGGAGGCCCGTACCCTTGCCGAGAGGCTGGCCGACGAAGAGCTGGCACCGGCCCCGGCCGTGGATATCCGCGGCCTCGTTGCGTCGATCCGGGCATTCGGCGAGATCCTGCACGACCATGCCGACATCGGGCGCAAGGACCGCATGCGATTCCTCCAGATCCTTGTACGTGACGCCGAGCATCTGACCGAGTTGCTGGAGCAGCTGCCCGGCAGCAGTCGCAGTCGCGGCGACGCTGTTCCGGATCGTGCCCTGTCGGCATTGCTCGGCGCGCCGGGGCCGAGCGAGGAAGCCGATTTCCTGGAAGCCCGCAACAACTTCTTCCCGGACCTCGAGGCGGCCGCCGAGGATCTGCGCAAGGCCGCGCTGGGGGACGGCGCCGACCGGCCCGATGCGCCGCTGGGAGAGGCGCTGCCGAAGCTCCTGGCAGGCAGGTTCGGCGTGGCGGTGCAGATCGTGCCCGGCGAGGCGGCGCCGGGACGGTCGGCCCACTACAACGAAGTGGGCCGACAGTTGATCCTGTCCGAGATGCTGGGGCGTGAAGCGCGCATTTTCGAGGTCGCACGGCTTCTGGCCGCGATATCGGACGGCCGGATTCTCGACCGCTGCCTCGAGGCGGATCCGCGGCCGGCCCCCGAACTCACCGATGTGTGCCGCGACGCACTGGCCGACTACTTCGCCCGTGCCGTCCTGATGCCCTACGCGCCGTTCCTTGCCGCGGCACAGGAGCTGCGCTACGACATCGCGCGACTCGCGATGCGCTTCGGGACCGGGTTCGATGCGGTGTGCCACCGGTTGACCACTCTGCGCAGGAGCGGCGAATCGGGGATCCCGTTCCACCTCGTAAAGGTCGATATCGCCGGAAACGTGATCCGGCGGTTCAACGGCTCCGGTCTGCGGATCGCGCGCTATGGCGGGGTCTGCCCGCGCTGGAACCTGCACGAGGCGTTCCTGTCGCCCGGCACGATCCACGTCCAGCACGCCGAGACGCCGGACGGCGCACGCTGGCTGAACGTCGCCCGGACCGTCACCGAACCGTCGTTGGATCCGGCAAATCCCGCGAGCCACGGCTCCCTTGCCATCGGCTGCAAGGTCTCGTACGCGCCCCGGCTTGTCCACGCCGACGGCCTCAATCTCGAGTCCGGGACGCCAACGCCGATCGGCATCAATTGCCGCCTCTGCAGCCGGATCGACTGCCGGCAGCGCGTGTTCCGGCCGTTCGGCATCACCATGCCGGACAGCGCAAAGGCCGAGTCCTAGCCTGCGGTCCGGAACCGATGCCAACTGAACAGACTATGCTCCGGCGCGCAGTCAGGCTGCGCACGTGCCGGACGGACCGTTCGATCGTCCGGGCATCGACAAAAGGCGCCGGCACCGGGACCGGTCGGCCCGGTGCCGGCGCGCGGGGGGCAACCGCGCACTAGTTCTTCTTGGCGGCGCAGGGATTGGCCGCGGCGCGCAGATGTCACGATTTCGTCCCGCTCGCCCGCCGGCGTTCACGTCTGCGCGAGCGGCAGGTGAAAGGTGAAGGCGGTGCCCTGGCCGAGCGTGCTGTCGACCTCGATCGGGCAGTCATGCAGCTGCAGGATGCGGCGCGCGATCGCGAGGCCCAGCCCGGTCCCCTCGGGCGCCGCGCCGCGGGATTTCTCGGCCCGGTAGAAGCGCTCGAAGATGCGCTCGCGCTCTTCGTCTGCAATGCCGCAGCCGGTATCGGCAACGCGCATCTCGATGCCGGTTGCATCCGCTGCCAGCGACAGTCGGACCGATCCGCCCTCCGGCGTATAGCGGACGGCGTTGTCGATGAGGTTCTCGAGGACCCGCTCGATCAGGCCGATATCGGCCCGCACGAACGGCGCCGATTCGGGGATCTCGGTTTCCAGCGACAGGCGCTTGCGCTCGGCCTCGGGCCGGAACTTCTGGGCCACGTCCTGGACCAGCTCGGCCAGCGAGAACGGCTCGAAATTGAGGCGCGTGCCGGTCGAGTCGAGCATCGTCAGCTCGAACAGCTCGGCGATCAGCCGGGCCAGTCGGTCGCCTTGGCGTACCGCCAGCTCGAGGTACCGGCGTTTCTCCGCATCGGAGAACGAATCCTGCTTCATCGACAGGGTCTCGAGATAGCCCTGCAGCGAGGCCAGCGGCGTGCGCAGATCGTGCGAGATGTTGGCCACCATGTCGCGGCGCGCGGCATCGGCCCGCCGCAGCTGCTCGATCTGGTCGGCGATGCGCTGCGACATCTCCTCGAAGGCATTGCCCAGACGGTCGATCTCGTCGCCGCCGCGCCGCCAGCCGGACAGCTTGGCCGGTACCTCGAACCGGGAGTCGCGGAAGGCGTCCACGGCGGCGGTCAGCCGCGTCAGCCGGCGCGTGAGCCAGGCGAAGGACAGCACGCCGACGGCCAGCGCCAGCAGCACGCCGATGCCGCCGGCGCCGACGGCGAGGCGCAGGATGTAGCTCGCCGACAGCATCTCGGCCACCGAGTCATACGCCTCGCCGCCCAGGACGACGTAGAGGTACCCCGCATGTCGCCCGTCGTCATACACCTCGGCGGCCGAGAACGGTTTGCTGCCGCGCAGATCGCGCGGATCGTCGCCGCGCAGAGGCAGCGAGCCCGGACCGGCGATCCAGCGACGCAGCGGCGCGAGGTCGATGCGGTCGCGTTTGACGCGGCCCGGCTCTGCCGAGAACGCCAGGATATTGCCCTCGAGGTCGAGCAGGTAGACCTCGATGCGCGGGTTGATCACCATCAGCTGGTCGAACAGCCCGCCCAGCGCCGCGCGGTTTACTTCACCGTCGGCGATCAGCGGATAGGCCCTGGCAATGTAATGCGCCAGCGGGCTGTTCAGGCTCTGGTCGACCTCTTCCTGGTAGAGCCGCGTTGCGAACAGGGTGAGCGCGATCCAGGCGACGCAGGTGACCGCGATGATGGCCAGCAGCGCGGCCGTAAGCTTGGCCGAAAGGCGGCGCAGCATCACGGCGCCCCCGCCGCGCCCGCGGTCGGCGCCGCCTCGAGCCGGTCGTTGAACTTGTAGCCGACGCCCCAGACGGTCAGCACGTAAGCGGGCCGCGACGGGTCCGCCTCGATCTTCGCGCGCAGCCGGTTGATGTGCGAGTTGACGGTGTGCTCGTAGCCGTCGTGCCCGTAGCCCCACACCAGGTCGAGCAGCTGCTGGCGCGTATAGACCCGTCCTGGGTGTCGCGCGAACTGCAGCAGAAGGTCGAATTCCCGTGCCGTCAGATCCACCGGCGCACCGGCGACGGTGACCTGGCGCTTGTCGGGATCGATCGCCATGTCGCCCGCCTCGATGCGCTGGCCCGCCTCGTCCGCGGCGCCCGGCGCCAGCGCCTCGAGGCGCCGGAAGATCGCCTTCACCCGGGCGATCAGCTCGCGGATGCTGAACGGCTTGGTCAGGTAGTCGTCGGCGCCCAACTCCAGCCCGACGACGCGGTCGACCTCGGACGATTTCGCGGTCAGCATGAGGATCGGCGTGTAGCTGTCGCCGGCGCGCAGGCGGCGGCACAGCTCCAGCCCCTCCATCCGCGGCAGCATCAGGTCGAGGATGATCAGATCCCAGCCGCCGGCGGCGGCCGCCTCGTACCCGGCAGCGCCGTCGGCAGCGACCGCGACCTCGCAGTCGAGGTCGCGCAGATGCAGCGCGACCAGCTCGGCGATGTCGGCATTGTCCTCGACGACCAGTATTCTGCGCGCCACGGCTCAGCGAACCTCCTGTTGCAGGGCATTCCGGTCAGGCCCGGCGGGCAATCTAGCGGCAGGTTATCACGAAATCCTCCCGCACGGAGCGGCACCGTGCGGCTGCGGCGAGTTCGCCTACCGGGCGTAACCCTGGCTCCGGGCGGCGGCCTCGGCCGGCGTCTCGACCGCGCCGGGCTGGAGGGCGAGCGCGGCCTCGAGCGGCCGGAAGGCCAGCGCCAGGTCGGGGTCGACGGCGTAGACGGTGCCGTTCGGCACCTCGACCCAGGGCTCGTCGGTGATCGGCTCCGACCCGATCTCGACGCAGCGGTAGCGCGTCCGGTGGGCGTGGCGGACGTGCGACTCGTTGCAGATCGGGCACAGATGGACGCCGTCGCGCTCGACGTACCAGAGCGTCCGGCCGAGCCGCGATCCGGCGAGCCGCTCGCCGTCGGTCCACAGCACGTTGAGCCCGACCGGCTTGCCGGGCGCGACCTCGCCGCACCATGCGACGATCCGGTCGAGCCCGTCGTGCAGGATGTCGAGCAGCCGCCGGTCCGGGTGCCGGCCCCACAGGCTCAACAGGTAGCGGAAGATATGCTCGCTGTCGGTGCGGCCGCCGATCTGGTCGCGGTGCAGGGGCGCGGTCTCGGCGAGCAGGCGGTCGCGAAGGGCGGCGAAGTCGGGCAGGGTGCCGTTATGGGCGAAGGCCCAGCGGCCGTGCACGAAGGGATGGGTGTTCTCGAGGCCGGGCGGGCCGACCGTCGCCCGCCGAACATGCGCGATCACCGCGTGCGAGTAGACCTGCGCCGCCGCCTTGCGGAAATGCTCGCCGTGCCAGGCGGCCCAGGCCTGCTTCTCGAGGTACGGCACGTCGTCCGGATAGGCGGCGATGCCCCAGCCGTGATCGTTCGGCTGCCCCGCCATGTCCTGGCGGCTTTGCGACATCAGGGCGTTCTGGGCGTGGACCAGGCTGCATTCCACGCGGGTCGGCTCGTTGGCCCGGAATCCGTACAGGCGGCACATGGCGGCCCCGTTCGGTTCTGATCCCGACAGCCTACAGGGATTGCGCCGGTCCGGCGATGATTGAGGTCAATACCGGTGCGGGGCGGGGCGGGCACGTACCGGCCCGGCCCGGTCACAGGAGCTCGATGCTGCCGTCGGGATTGAGCTGGACGTGGTCGCCGGTCGCGATGCGCTCGAGCACGCCGCGCGCGCCGACCACCGTCGGCACGTTGTATTCGCGCGCCAGGATCGCCGCGTGGCTGAGCCAGCCGCCGATCTCGGTCACCACACCGGCGACCCGCGGCAGGGCCGGGGCCCAGGTCGGGTGCATGAAGCGGGTGATGAGGATCTCGCCCGCCTCGAGCGCCTCGATCGAGGTGCCGGTCGCGACCCGCGCCTTGCCGCGGATCGGGGCATGGCCGGCAACGAGATCGCCCTTCAGCAGCACCTCGTGGCCGTTGAGCGCGCGCTGCTCGCCGTCGAGCGACAGCTGCTCGAGATCGCGCGGCGACAGATCGGAGGGCAGCGTCGACAGGCTGGCGAAGATTTCCGCCGCCTCCTGCCGCTCCTCGATCGTCACCCGCGCCGCCTTCAGCGCCGCCGGCCCCTCGCGCAGACCGACGACCTCTTGCCGCGTCAGGTAGAAGATGTCGTCGTCCAGGCCGAGCCGCGCCGCCAGCGCCAGAAGGATGCGGCGGATCACGGCGAGCTCACGCAGGCTGTGGTGCTTGGCCTCTTCCTTGAGCAGCTGGAAATTGCCGGCCCGCTCGACCGCCAGGCGCAGCGCCTTGTCGTTCGGCAGCGTCGCGAGGTTCTTGTGCGCCGCCTTCTTGCCGCTCACCGCCTGCGCCGACTCGACGAGCTGCTCGACCAGCTTCGGCGACTCCATGTAGCGCGGATCGGCGATCTCGTAGTCGACCGGCGCGCGGTGCCCGAACAGCTCGATGAAGTCGCGCTCCGTCGCGCGCCCGACCTTGACGTCGGCGAGCAGCGCCATCGCCCGGTTGACCACCGTCGGCGGCATCGTCGACAGGTACTCCGCCGCCGGCAGGCCGCGCTTGGCCAGCTGACGCTCGGCCTGCGTGAAGTAGAAGTTCGCGGCGATGTTGACGATGTGCGCCTGCACGTAGTTCTCGGTGATGAACCGGGTGCACACGTGGTCGAGCATCGAGAACAGCTCGTTCTCGTTGAACTTGTGGAGGTCGACCAGCTCGTAGACCCGGATCTCCTCTTCCAGCAGGGGCAGGAAGTGGTTCCAGAACCGGTGCTCGATGCCCTGCGCCATGCGGGTCAGGCGCAGCGAGGTCAGGAACCCGCCGGACTTGCGCATGCGCCGCCGCTCCTCGAGCCGGTTGACGTAGAGCGCGCCGAACACCGAGGTCACGAACGGCGGGTCGTCCTCGCCGACGTCATACGTGATGCCGAGGCTGCGGCAGGCCATGTCCATGGTGCCGCCCGGCCGCCACATCTCCTCCATCAGCCCAAGGCTGAACGGCGTCGGGCGTGGCAGCAGTTCGGACAGTTCGTTCTGCACGAAGATCGCCTCGTCGGGCTTGGCGCCCGCGGTCAGCGCCAGCAGCCGGTGGCGTTCGCTTTCCAGCAGGCTGGCGCGGCCGTTGGCGCTCTGCTTGCGGGCCAGCGCTGTGATCGCCCGGGCCTGGAGGATCATGAATCGACCCTTGGTATAGGCCCACTCCACGTCCTGCGGGCCACCGAACAGGCCCTCGAGGACGCGGCCGATCTCCAGCAGGGGGGCGAGGTCGATCGGCGGCGGCGTCTCGTCGACCAGCTCACCCGAAGAGCGTCCGAACTCGTAGGAACTGGCGTCCGCGGTGCCGTCGACCACGCCGACCCCCAGTCCGTTCGTCAGTTCCACCAGCATGCTGCCGCTGCGGCTCGGATGCTCGGTGAACATCACGCCGGCATACTCTGCATCGACCATCTTCTGGACGACGATGGCGCCGATCTCCCGGGTCTGGTGACCATAGGCGCTGGCCGAGTCGGCCCCGAACGAGTCGTAGACGCGACGCAGCGCGTCGGCGAGCCCGTCGCGGTCGACGTCGAGCACGCTCTCGAAGACGCCGGCGTAGCTGCGGTCCTCGCCGTCTTCGTTCAGGCCGGAGCTGCGCACCGCCGCCCGGTCGAATTTCATCTTCTTCCACAGCTCGTCGACGCGCTTCCAGTTCTCCGGCGACAGCAAGTCGCCGGCGCCGCCTTGCAGCGCCTCGGTGGTGACGATGAAGCCGTCCGGAACCGCGATGCCGGCGGCTGCGATCGCGGCCAGTGCGCTGCCCTTGCCGCCGGAGAGATCGGCGCGGCCGGCAACGTCCGCGATCGCGCAGACCGGCGCCACCTTGTCGCCGGCGGTACGCTGCCGGGCATCGGGGCAATGCCAGGTCTGCGATGCGCCCTCCGTGCGGCCGCGGACCCACATGCTCTGCAGCGCCATCAGGCCGATGCTGCAGACCAGGTAAAGGTTGACCGCGGCACTGATCGGGATCGTCACAAGGGCCAGCAGTGCGGCGGCAATGACGCGCATCGTCGAATACACGAGCGACGGCTTCGCGGCGGCGGACTGCAGATGCAGGAACACCAGCGTGCCGAGCAGCGCCGGCAGAACGAACACCGGATCGGGCCGCGACATGTCGGGGATCCACAGGAGCTGCACCGGAAACTCGCGGGCCACCGTATCGACCGCGAAGAAGAACGCGAGGAACAGCGGGATCTGGATTGCGATGCCGATCATGTTCAGGCCGGGGGTCAGCTTGTAGCGCCGATTCAGGGACCGGATCGCCCGCCCCAGCCGCACCCGGTCCGCGCCGATGCGCGCCTTCAGCTCGGCGATCCGCGGCGTCAGCCGGCGCATCACCACCTGGTCTCGCTCGGCCTTGGCGGTCAGCGGAAACACCAGCAGCCGCAGGCCGAGGACGACGAGGAAAATCGCCAGAGTCAGGGCGCCGGTAAGCTCGACCGTGGCCCGTAGCACGGCGGCCAGCGGCGCGCTCACGAAATCGAGAAAGCTCTTCGACCGGCCGGCCTCCCACTGCGTGACATGCGCGCGCGACGCCGTGGCGACGTAATACTCGTGCGCCACCGTATAGCGGCCGAGATACTCGAATCCCGCACGGGTCAGCCGCAGGCCGAGGATCTTGGCATAGAAGCAGCTGCGCTTGTCGTAGCACGGCGCGATGACCGGGACCCGCGGCAGCGCCTTGATCGCCTTGTTCATCTCGGCGGTCTGCATCTTGCGGATCGGCATGTTTATCGCGCCCGGCAGGTGACCGGTCTCGAAGTCCTCCGGATAGCGGACGTCGACGAAGATCGCGCCACGCTCGGCGACCTGCTGCTTCACTTCTTCGGTGTCGAGCAGCACCGTGTCGTTCCGGTAGCGCGGGAGGCCGCGCAGTTCGGTCACGGCACCGCCCTGCAGCCCGGCAATGTCACGGTTTTCCGCCAGCCATTTCTCGAAGCCGCCGACCACGAATTTGCAGGGAATTCCCTTGGCCGCCAGCAGATCGCACGTCTCTGAGCTGCGGTTCCCGGAGTAGCACAGCAGAACGTTGGTCTTGTTCTTCCTGACGCCGTATTTGCGGGGGTTGGCCTGCAGGTCCGGATAGCGAACCTGGGCAAACTGGGGCAGGTGGCCGGCCTCCTTTTCCTCGGGCTCGCGCAGGTCGATCAGGTTGATGCTGCTCTTGCCGTCCGGGCCGATCTCCGCAAGCAGGTCCGCCAGATCGTCCGTCGTCATACCCGCCGGGTGGCCGACCTGATCGCTGTAGGACAGGGTCTTCAGCGAGGTATCGCCGACCCGCTGGCCCTTCTCCACCGACGGGCGGACCAGCGCGGCCTCGAGGCGCTGGTTCCTGACATCGGTGGCGTAGGCCCATTGCAGAATGCTGGCGACCACCGCCGCGACCGCCACGAGCGCAAAGCCTCCGACCAGCCATTTCGGGGCACCGCCGCGCCGCTGGCTCGCGCCGGGAGCCTTGACCTGCCTGCGGCCGAAGAACAGGCCGCCGAGGGTGACCGAAATCAGGCCGAGGATCTGACCGGCGCTGGACAGGAAATTGACGGCAAGATCTGGCGACGGGATGGCCAGCGCGGGCATGGCGCCGGCAAGAAGCAGACCGATGCCGATCGGCAGCGCACGCACCGGCAGCCGCGTACCCCGTACGCAGAGGCGGCGCGCGAGCCCTTCGATGCCTGCCTTACCGGATTTTCTTGCGTCGCCCTGCGTCATTCCCGTTTATTCCCATGGCGGCCCTGCGGCCGTGTTATGACTTACTCGTTCTTCGTCGTCCCGTGCGCCCTGCCCATTCCCTCCGTTGGCGGTCGTCGCCCGGTGCCGGGCCGGTTGCCGGCGCGGCCGCGGCGTGCCATCCGGATCGTGCCCGGATGGCGGGCCCGCACCTCAGCGCGCGCGGATTTCGGTAAGGAAACCCTCCACCGCGTCGAACAGGCTGTCTGCCTGCTGCGATACCTGCTGCGAGGCCGTCAGCACCTTGGTGGCCGCGGCGCCGGTCTGGCTGGCGGCCTGGTTGACGCCGCCGATGCTGGCGCTCACCTGCTCGGTGCCGCTTGCCGCACGCGCCACGCGCAACGCGATCTCCTGGGTGGAAAGGCCCTGCTGCTCGATCGCGGCGGCGATCGTCGCCGCGATTTCGTTGATTTCGGCGATGATCTCCGTGATCTTGTCGATCGCGCCGACGACGTCCTGTGTCTCGTTCTGGACCGCCGTGATCTGGCGCGCGATATCCTCGGTCGCCTTGGCGGTCTGGTTGGCGAGGTTCTTGACCTCCTGCGCCACCACCGCAAAACCCTTGCCGGCCTCGCCGGCGCGCGCCGCCTCGATGGTGGCGTTGAGCGCCAGCAGGTTGGTCTGACCGGCGATCTCGTTGATCAGCGTCACCACCTCGCCGATCTTGCTCGCCGTGGTCGACAGGTTGTGCACCGTCTGGGTGGTGGCTTCGGCCTCCCGCACCGCATGCGCGGCGACCGTGGCCGACTGGTTGACCTGCCGGCCGATCTCGGAGATCGAGGCCGACAACTCTTCCGCCGTTGTGGCAACGGTCTGGACGTTCGCCGTCACCTCGTCCGAAGCCGAGGTCACTGTGGCCGACTGCCGGCTCGTCTCCTCGGCAGTCGACGACATCTCCTGCGCCGTCGATTCCATCTCGTTGGCCGCCGACGTCACCATGTTGGCGACGCTCTTGACCGCCTGCTCGAAGCGGTCGGCGAGCTCGAGGATGGAACTGCGTTTCTCCTCCTCGGCGCGTTGCTTGGCCAGCGACTGCTCGAGCTCGAGGCCGACCTTTTGCTCAGCGTTTTCCTTGAAGACCTGGACGGCCCGCGCCATGTCGCCGACCTCGTCGTGGCGGTCCAGCGACGGCACCATCGTGCCGAGATTGCCGCCCGCCAGGGCCTCCATGGCCTCGGCGATGCCGGCCAATGGCCGGGTCATCATGCGCAGCGCAAGCATGACCACCGAGACCACGAACACCAGGATGACGGCCAGAAAGAAGAACCCGGCGACGACCATCGTGTTCCGGGAATCCAGCAGCCGGCGTTCGGACAGCGCGAGGGTGAGCGTGCCGACCTGCGAGCCGGCCGCTTTGCCGCTTTCTTCCAGTCCGCTCGTGTGCACGATGTCGCGGTGCACGACGAACACCGCAGGCTCATTGATGCGAAGCGGCTTGCCGAAGGCGGCGATCTGCTGACCGTTCGCGCCTTCGATGGCGGCGTAACGGAAGTCCGGGTCCCGCGTGAGCGTCTCGAGCATGCGCTCGGCCTGCTCGAACTCGAAATCCCAGATCGGCCGGGCGAGCCCCGCCGACTGCACGTCGGCGAGGAACTCGGCCCGGGACTCAAGGTCGGCCCTGCGGTCGCTATGAATATACCACATTGCAACCCAGACGGCAGACATGAACACGACGGTGATGACCGCCGAAATCAGCACCTGCACCTTGGCGTGCAGCGAAACCCGCAGGGTTCGGCGCAAGTGCAGATTTGTCGTATCTGTTTTCATGTGCTGCATGGCAGGGCCCCCTATCGTCATAATCCGTCTGAGCGCGCGTCAGCGCATCGAGGCCTGGGTTTCGAAAAACCGGCCGTTCTCCTTGATCGACTGCCGGATCGCTGCAAAATCGGCGTCCGAGCCCGGCAGCATGCCGTCGGCCTTGAGCGCCTTCAGGGCTCCCTTGTCGGTCATCTCGAGCAACGCCGCCTGCAGCGCCTCCTGGATGCGGGGCTCGATACCGGCACGGGCGACCCACGGCTTGGTCACATTCGGGAAGGTGACCAGAACGCGGATCGGAACGCCCTTCTTCACCAGCTTGTTGAAGGTGCTCTGCTTCAGCGCGCCGGCGTCGAACTCGCCGCGCCCGACGGCGATCCCGACCTTGTCGTGGCGGCCGAGATACTCGTAGCGGGCGAGGTCCTTGGCGCGGATGCCGTTCTCGACCAGATAGAGCTGCGAGAGATAGCGGCCGATCGTCGACTGATCGTCACCGAAGGCGAACGACTTGCCGCGCAGCTGGGCGACGCTCTCGATGTCGCTGTCCAAGGCAACGCAGATGATGCCGTTGAAGGTCTTGGCGCCGTCCACGCTCTCGATCGCGAGGATCGACAGCTCGGGCTGCCGGTCCTTGCCGAGAACATAGGACGCCGGGCCGAGGCGCGTGAAGTCGACGCGGCCCTGCACCAGGTCGTCGAGGCCGCCCTCATAGGTCGGCGAGATCGTCAGGTTGATGGTGACGGGCTCACCGAGGCGGTCGGTGAGGTCCTTCTCGAGAACAGCCAGGGCCGGCCGGAACTGCTTTTCCACATCGGCACGGCTGTCGGTGGCGTAGACGCCGAAGTTCAGCGTAACCTCGGCCTTCGCCGAATGCCCGATGACCGCGACGGCCAAAAGGGTAAGAGCCAGCAAGCCGGCCCGACGGACAGTCGAATTCATACTGAAATCCTCCAAACAATTGAATTCCTGCACCCTTCCAATTGCCGGAGGCCAGTGCGCCCCAACGGGGGATCAAAACACGTGGCGAATTTTATTAAAATGCCCTGCAATACTTCCTTGTGCTCGACCAAATGCTGTCGAACGGAAGCTTTTTGTTGGCAGGGTAAACAACGTACTAACACCGATCTTATTCCTCAAGCGTTTAACATTTACTTAATCGCCTAACGATTCACTAACCAACTCATCCGGCGATGCGGGCATCAGACTGTCGAAGGTTTTCGAAACCGCCACTTTGGCACCCGCGATGGCTTCGCCGGCAGACGATGCAATAACCGGGCCAGTTCACGGTAATATTGTGAGGATCGACCGGCCGATCGCGTCTGCATCTGTCCTAGTGCCGCGCGCAGGCGGCCGGAGCGGCGCATTTCGGCAGATTGCTGGACCGCGCGCCTGCCTGGTGGCATCCTCATGCCAAGTTAGTGCGGGGCAGGAGAATGGGACGGTATCTTTCCGCAGCGTCGCTGCTGCTGGCGGGGCTTGCCATGCCGACTTGGGCAGCGGCCGAAACGCCGGTCGACCTCGAACTGGTGCTGGCGGTCGACGTATCCTTGAGCATCGATGTCTCGGAAGCCGGGCTGCAGCGCGAAGGCTATATCCGGGCGTTCCGGGACCCCGAGGTGATCCGCGCAATCCGCTCGGGCATCCTCGGGCAAATTGCCGTGGCCTACATCGAATGGGCCGGGCCGTACCAGCGCCGCGTCGTCGTCGGCTGGACCCTGGTCGACGGCGACGCGACCGCCGGGGCCCTCGCGAACGCGCTCGAGCTGAGCGCGCCGGGGTCGGCCCGGCGCACCTCGATCAGCGGCGCCATCGACTACGCGCTGCCGCTGTTCGACGGCAACGGGTTCGAGGGCACGCGCCGGGTCATCGACGTCTCGGGCGACGGCCCGAACAACGCCGGCGGCTTCGTCGACAGGGCGCGCGACCGCGCCGTCGCCGCCGGCATCACCGTCAACGGCCTGCCGATCCTCGACAACGGCGGCGGCATCTATTCGTGGTACAACATCCCGGACCTCGACCTGTACTACCGCGACTGCGTGATCGGCGGGCCCGGCGCCTTCATGGTGGTGGCCGAGGATTTCCACGATTTTGCGCGGGCGGTGCGGCGCAAGCTTATCCTGGAGATCGCCGGCCATGAGCCGGACCTTGTGCCGGCGCAGCTCCGCCCCGACGAGCGCGCGAGCCCGCCCTGCGATATCGGCGAGCGCCTGCGGCGGGCGCGCGAGGAGGAATTCTGAGGCGCGGCGGCCCGCCTCGTGCCGGCGGTCGTGGTGGGCCCGGCAGGATTCGAACCTGCGACAACACCGTTATGAGCGGTGCGTTCTGACCGCTGAACTACGGGCCCGCCTTCTATATAGCAGGCTCGTCGCAAAATGCGAGCGGGGCATGGCCGTCGGCGGCAAGCGGCCACCGATTTCGCGTCGGTCGACATTGCGATAGAACGGCGGGGGTTTGGCGACGCGCAGGACGCGTGATGGCGGAAACATTCGACGTGGTGATTGCGGGCGGTGCGGGGGTCGGCAGCTCGGTCGCCTATCATCTGGCGAGCGAGCCGGCGTTTTCCGGCCGCGTCGCCGTCATCGAGCGCGATCCGGGCTACGCCCGCGCCTCGTCCGCCCTGTCCGTCGGCGGCATCCGCCAGCACTATTCGACCCCGGCCAACATCATGCTGTCGCGCTGGAGCCACGGCTTCCTGCGCAACGCCGGGACGCTGCTCGCGGTCGACGGCGAGCCGCCGGAGATCGGGCTGATCGAGCGCGGCTACCTGTTCCTCGCCAGCGCGGCCGGACTCGACATCCTGCACGCCAACCACGCGGTCCAGACCGGGCACGGTGCGGACGTCGCGCTGTTGACCCGCGACGCGTTGGCGGAACGGTTCCCGTGGCTGAACCTCGACGACATCGCGGCCGGCTCGCTCGGCCTGTCCGGCGAGGGGTGGTTCGACGGCTACGCGCTGACGCAGGCGCTGCGCCGCAAGGCGACCGCGCTTGGCGCACATTACATCAAGGCGGCGGCGACCGGGATCAAAACGGCGCGCGGGCGCGTGACCGACGTGATCCTCGACAACGGCGACCGCATTGCTTGCGGCGTCCTCGTCAACGCAGCCGGACCATGGGCGGGCGAACTCGCGGCGCTGGCCGGGATCGACCTCCCGGTCCGGCCGCGCAAGCGGATCGTCCATGTCATCCACTGCCGCACGCCGATCACAAACTGCCCGATGGTGATCGATTCCACCGGCGTGTATTTCCGGCCGGAGGGGACGGGATTCCTGACTGGCGCCTCGCCCGGGCCGGCGGAGGCGGATCCGGACGCGCACGACTTCGAGGTCGACTGGGCGCCGTTCGAGGCGCGGATCTGGCCGGCGCTGGCCCACCGCGTGCCCGCCTTCGAGGCGATCAAACCGCTGCGCGCCTGGGCCGGGCTATACGACTTCAACACGATGGACCAGAATGCGATTTTGGGACCACATCCTCAGATTGCAAACTTGCATTTTGCAAACGGCTTTTCCGGACACGGCATCCAGCAGGTCCCGGCGGTCGGGCGGGTGACTGCCGAGCGAATCGTGTTCGGCGCCGCGCGGACGATCGACGTCTCGTGCTTCGGCTACGAACGCTTCGCCGCAGGACAGCTGGTCAAAGAGGTCAACGTGATCTGAGCGCCACCGTCCGCCGCGTCAGGCGCGTCGCCCATGGCGCTGCCGGCCGGAAGCTTGCGACGGTCATCCGCCCGGCGCCTCCACCTTCCGCTTCGTTACGTCCAGCACCATCAGGTCCGCGCCGGCGGTGACCGGGCCGGCGAAATCGCGCTGCACTTCCTCGAGCAGTGCTCCGGTGTCGCAGTCCGGCGGCACGAAGTGGGTCAGCACGAGCCATCTGGCGCCGGCCCGCGCCGCGACCTTGCCGACGTCGGACGACAGCGTGTGGTACGAGGCAACCCGCTCGATCGTCTCGGCGGTGCGCACGCCGTCCTCGGCCTTGATGTCGCGATGGACGAACACCTCGTGCAGCAGCAGGTCGGCGTCGCGCGCGGCCTCGACCAGGGCATCGCAGGGCCGCGTGTCGCCCGAGATCGCCAGCTTGGCCGACCCGGTCTCGAACACGAAGCCATAGGCATGCCGCACCGGCTGGTGGTCGACAGCGACGGCGCGCACCCGCATCGTTCCGAACCGCGCCTCTTCACCGGGGGCGATCTCGGTCACCTCGGTCTGCAGCGCCAGCGCCGAGGGACGGCGCTCGTGCGCGATGCGTTGCTCCATCTCGGTCTGCCACAGCGACACCAGCCCGTCGACATAGCGGTAGGTGCCCGGCGGGCCGAACACGCGCTGCGGCCGGTCGCGCCCCTGGTGCCAGGACGAGATCACAAGCTGGAAGAGATCGATGATATGGTCGGAGTGCAGGTGGGTCAGCAGCACCGCGTCGATATCGCGCCCGCTGATCCCCCCCTGCGCCATCCGCTGCGTTACCCCGGATCCGCAATCGACCAGGAGGGCGGTGTCGCGGTCGCGCACCACCTGCGCCGGGCCGTAGCGCCGCGCATCGACCACGGGACAGCCGGTGCCGAGAAGGGTGAGTTGCATGGGCGGGATTCCGGGCGGTCCATCGGTTCGAAAGGACATTATAGCCGACCGGGACGCAGAGACACAGTGTCAATGCCCGGCCAAGCCCGCTCCGCTGCCTCGCGCCGACGGCTGCCGATCCGGAAACTGCCGCCTCGATGTCCCGACAACGGTTGCGTTTGTCAAATCGTCTATCCATAATAGACAACAAGACAAATATGGAGCAATCCCCCATGCCACTCGACCCGACGTTGCTGAGCAGGGCGCGCCGGGCGGAGGCTGCGGTGGCGGACCGGGAGCATGCGCTGGCCGACGCCAAAGCCGACTACCATGCGGCCGTCAAACGCCTGCACCTCGCGGGCGCACCGCTGCGGGAGATCGCCGCGGCGCTGGGTCTCAGCCACCAGCGGGTGCACCAGATGGTGCGCGATACCGGCGGCGCCTGGCCGCACCTGTTCTGGCTGCTGTCCGGCCCGCTGCGCCGGTCGCGTTTGAAGTGCACGTTCTGCCGGACGCCGGCGCGGGAGCTTCGCAACCTGATCGCGGGGCCGCGGGTGCATATCTGCGACCGCTGCATCGCACTCGGCCGCGAGGTCGTCGACGGCGGCCCGGAAGCTGCGGACGACGACCGATCGCTCACCCTTCTGGCGCGCGCCGCGAACCGGCGCTGCTCGTTCTGCGGCAAGCTGGCGAAGGGCGACCGGCGGATTGTTGCCGGCGCCGGCGCCCGCATCTGCGACGACTGCCTCGACTACTGCACGCACATTCTGCGGGAGGACGGCGCGGCCGGCTGATCCGGTTCTCATGCGGCCGTCTGTCCGGCACGACAAGAGGGGCCCGAAGACCCCTCTCAAAAATCGCCGTTGCGCCGTGACCGCTAGTGGTCGAGGAAACTGCGCAGCTTGCGGCTGCGGCTCGGGTGCTTGAGCTTGCGCAGCGCCTTGGCCTCGATCTGGCGGATGCGCTCGCGGGTGACCGAGAACTGCTGGCCGACCTCCTCCAGCGTGTGGTCGGTGTTCATGCCGATGCCGAAGCGCATGCGCAGCACGCGCTCCTCGCGCGGTGTCAGGCTCGCCAGCACCCGCGTCGTGGTCTCGCGCAGGTTCGACTGGATCGCCGCGTCGGCCGGCAGGACCGCGTTCTTGTCCTCGATGAAATCGCCGAGATGGCTGTCCTCCTCGTCGCCGATCGGCGTCTCCAGGCTGATCGGCTCCTTGGCGATCTTGAGCACCTTGCGCACCTTCTCGAGTGGCATGTGCAGTCGCTCGGCAAGCTCCTCCGGGGCCGGCTCGCGGCCGGTCTCGTGCAGGAAATTGCGCGAGGTGCGGATCAGCTTG
>CAYFYY010000046.1:0-33585 GCA_964347475.1 uncultured Flavobacteriales bacterium | reverse complement strand
TCTGGACGAGGCGCCGGACAGCACGCGCCCGCTCAAGGCGATGGTCCGCGTTTCGCTGTCGGAGAGCGGCGGCCGGGCGGTGTCCCGCACCGCCAGCCTGCCGGTGCGCACCGGGCGCCCCGCGGTCGGCATCAAGCCGCGCTTCGGCGACGGCTGGCTCGAGGAGGGGCAGACCGCGACATTCGACATCGTGGCCCTCGACGACGCGGGCACGCCGGTGGCGGCGCCCGGTCTGAAATACGAGCTGTTCTACGAGGACCACCGTTACCACTGGTATGTCGTCGACAGGTCTTGGCAGTACCGCGTGATCATCGATGATTCCCCGGTAGATTCGGGGGATCTGTCGGTTTCTGCCGCCGCGCCCGTGAGCCTTGCGTTCCAGAAGGGCTGGGGCCGTTACCGGCTTGAGGTGAGCGATCCGCGCACCGGCGCAGCGACCAGCGTGCGCTTCCGCGTTGGCTGGTTCTCCTCGACAGCTTCGGCGGACCGGCCGGACAAGCTCGAGGTGACGCTGGACAAGGAGAAATACCGGGACGGCGATATTGCGCAGGTCTTCATCAAGCCCCCGTTCGCGGCACGGGTCCTGATGACGGTCGCGGGCAGCCGTGTCTACCACATACGCCTGCTCGACGTGCCGCGTGACGGGCTCGTCGTCCATCTGCCGGTCCGCGCCGAATGGGACGCCGGTGTTTACGTGACCGCCACGGCATTTCGGGCCGCCGAAGCGGACGCGCCGCACCAGCCGTCGCGCGCCATCGGCGTGGCCTGGCTGGCCCGGGATTTCTCGGCCCGGACATTGCAGGTTTCCATCGACGCGCCCGAGCGCATCACACCACGCCGGTCGCTCGATGTGAACCTTTCGATCGCGGGCCTCGACAAGGGCGAGCAGGCGTTCGTGACCTTGGCCGCCGTCGACCAGGGCATCCTGCAGCTCACCCGGTTCGAGACCCCGAACCCCGCCGATTGGTATTACGGCAAGCGCCGGCTCGGCGTCGCGCTGCGCGATGGCTACGGGCACCTGATCAAAGCTGCCGACGGGCCGCCAGGTCGAATCCGGCAGGGCGGCGACGAGGCGGCGGAAGGCCGACATCTCGGTGGGCTGGACGCCAGCAGCGTAAAGACGGTCTCGCTGTTCTCCGGCATCGTCGAGGTGGGGCCGGAGGGCAGCGTGACCGTTCCCCTCGAGATCCCGGATTTCAACGGCCAGCTGCGGCTGATGGCGGTTGCCTGGAGCATCGACAAGGTCGGCTCGGCGGACTCCAGCATCATCGTCCGCGACCCGGTGGTCAGCCAGGTGACGCTGCCGCGGTTCCTCGCCCCCGGCGACGAGAGCGCGGTCACCGTGACGGTGCACAACGTGGACGGTCCGGCGGGTGCCTACAACATCGTCTTCGACGCCGACGGCGCGGTGGAGATGCGCGGCGGCGGCGGTGTCGCAACGAACCTTCCGAGCGATGCGCGCAAGGACCTCGCCTTCACGCTGCTCGGCCGGCAGGCGGGGGTCGGGGCCATCACGCTGGTCATCGAGGGGCCGGGCGGGCTGCGCCTCGAGCGAGACTGGGAGATCGCCGTCCGGCCGGCCCAGACCGTGGTGACCCGGCGCATGACGTCGCGGCTGCAGCCGGGCCAGAGCCACGAGCTGACGGCCGATATCCTCCACGAATTCGTGCCGGGCACCGGCGAGGCCCTGGTCACGCTCGGCAACCGTCCCGACATGGGGCTGGCCGACCTGCTGAAGTCGCTCGACCGGTACCCCTACGGCTGCGCGGAGCAGACCACGAGCCGCGCCCTGCCGCTCCTTTACGTGGCGGAGATCGCGGCGTCCCTCGGGATCGCGGAGGATGCGTTCGCGCTGCGCAGCAAGGTCGAGGGCGCCGTGCGCCGCGTGCTGACCATGCAGCGCGCCGACGGCTCGTTCGGCCTGTGGAGCCCGAACAGCCCGCGCGAGGAATGGC
Source organism: uncultured Flavobacteriales bacterium (assembly GCA_964347475.1). Taxonomy (GTDB): domain Bacteria; phylum Pseudomonadota; class Alphaproteobacteria; order UBA8366; family JADFVY01. The sequence goes on along the minus strand of CAYFYY010000046.1, from coordinate 31,630 downwards.
TGACCGCATATGTCTTGGACTTCCTCACCCAGGCCAAGGAGCTCGGCTATCCGGTTCCCGAATACCAGTACCGGCGTGGCCTCGCCTGGCTCCAGGGGAACGCCAGTGCGGCCGATTACAGCGGCGCAAACCTGCCGGCCCGGGTCTACGGGCTGCATGTGCTGGCGCGCGCCGGCATCGTGCGTCCCCGCGACCTGCGCTACGTGCACGATGTCTATTTGAGCCGCATCCCGACCGCCCTCGGCCGGGCCCAGCTGGCCGCGGCCCTCGCCAGTGCCGGCGATCGGACACGGGCCGAGAACGCCTTCGCCGCCGCCAGCCGGTCCTGGGACCGCAAGAAGCGGTTCTGGGAGGACTGGTGGTTCTGGGACTACGGCACCACCCTGCGCGACATGGCCGGGACGATCTATCTCGCCAGCCTGAGCGGCCTGAGCGAGGGCGACTGGCCTTCCTACGCCGAGCAACTGGCCGAGCGCACGTCGCGGACCCGCTATATGAGCACGCAGGAAAAAGCCTGGCTCGTACTCGCGGCGCACGAACTCGGATCCGCGGGCACGGTCAAGGGCGCGGTCAATGGCCTCAGCCTGCCCGACAAGACCGGCACCGTCTATCTCCGGTTCCACGAGTCCAAGCTCGCCGAGGGCGTCTCGGTGTCGAACCGGGGCGACGAGGCGCTGTGGCAGGGCATCACCTACAGCGGCGTGCCGCGTGACGAAATGCCGGCCGAACGCGAGGGATTCGCGATCACCCGTGCCTTCTATACGCTGGAGGGCAAGCAGGTGAGTCTCGGGCGCGTCCGCCAGGGCGACACGCTGGTCGCCGTGATCAGCGGGGAGGGGACGCTGCAGCGCGACTACCAGGCGATGGTCGTCGACCTGCTGCCGGCCGGTTTCGAGATCGAAAACGCCAGCCTCGCGGGCGGCCGCGATACCGGGGAGCTGCGCTGGCTGGGCAATCTTACCGAGACGCGGCACACCGAGCTTCGGGACGACCGTTATGTCGCCGCGTTGCAACTCGACCGCTGGAACGATCGCTCGTTCCGGCTCGCCTACACCGTTCGCGCGGTATCGCCGGGCACGTTTGCGCTGCCGGCCGTCTACGTCGAGGATATGTACGAGCCGGTGTTCTTCGCCCGCAGCCGGATGGCCACGGTGACGATCCGGCCGCAGCAATAGCCGGGAGCCGACCCGTGGCCCGCGTGCGGCGGTGGCGCAGGGCGGCACGCGTCGGCCTTGCCGGCACGGCGCTGCTGGCGATCGTTGCCATTGTCGCCGACCGGATCTTCCCGCCCGACCTGCGGCGCCTCGATGATGTTTCGACGCTGGTCCTCGATTCTGAAGGCCGGGTGCTGCGCGCCTTTACCGCCTCGTCCGGCGCCTGGCGGCTGCCGGCTGCCGCCGGTGCGGTCGACCCGCTGTTCCTGGAGATGCTGCTCGCCTTCGAGGACCGGAGATTTCGCCATCATGCCGGCATCGATCCGCTGGCCGTGGCGCGCGCGTCGGTGCAGGCGGCCCGGCACGGACGGGTGGTCTCGGGCGCCTCCACGATCACCATGCAGACCGCGCGGCTGCTCGAACCGCGGCGGCGCACGCTTGGCGCCAAGCTGAGCGAGATGATGCGGGCGGTGCAGCTGGAGGCGCGTTACTCGAAGAACGACATCCTCGAAATCTACCTGACTCTGACGCCCTATGGCGGCAACCTCGAAGGGGTGCGCGCCGCTTCGCTCGCCTGGTTCGGCAAGGAGCCGCGGCATCTCGCGCCGTCCGAGGCGGCCCTGCTCGTCGCGCTGCCCCAGGCGCCCGAGCGGCTTCGTCCCGACCGCCATCCGCGGCGCGCGCGGCACGCCCGCGACAAGGTTCTCGACGTCATGCTGCGACGCGGCGTGCTGGACGCTGCGACCGTGCGGGAGGCGAAAAGCGACCCGGTGCCGGAGCGCCGTCGCGCCATGCCGTTCCGGGCGCCGCACCTGGCGCGCCGCCTCGTGCTGTCGCAGCCTGGCCGGAGCCTGCACCTGACAACCGTCGACGGCGAGCTGCAGGCGGCGCTGGAGCAGATGCTGGGTGTGGAGCAGGCGCGTCTCGATGCCGGCGCCAACATCGCGGTGCTGGTGGTCGACAATGCGTCGCGCGCGATCCGCGCCTATGCCGGCTCAACCGGCTTCTTCGACGAACGGCGCTACGGCCAGATCGACATGGTGCAGGCGATCCGCTCGCCGGGGTCGACCCTGAAGCCGTTCATCTACGGCATCGCGTTCGATGACCTTCGCGTCCATCCGGAAACCGTGGTGACCGACATACCGACCCGGTTCGGCGCCTACCAGCCGGAGAATTTCAATAACGTCTACCGCGGCGAAGTCACGGTCCGCGATGCCCTGCAGCACTCGCTCAACGTGCCGGCGGTGGCGGTGCTCGACATCGTCGGGCCGCGCCGCTTCGACGCGCGTCTTCGCGGCGCCGGCATCAACCTGCGTTACGGTGGCAACGGCGAGCCGGGGTTGCCGCTCGCGCTCGGCGGCGTCGGGCTGTCGCTCGCCGAGCTCGTCACCCTTTACGCCGGTCTTGCGAATGGCGGTGCGTTGCGGCCGCTGACGCCGTATGCCGCGGCACCGTCCGGCGGTGAGGGGCGTGCCGATGTCGCACTGTTCGGTCCCGGCGCCGCGTGGTACCTGACGCGGATCCTCGAAGCCGCGCCGCCGCCGGTGCGGCACGTGGATCCCGCGGCGACGCGTGACGCCCGCCGCGTCGCCTACAAGACCGGCACGTCCTATGGCTACCGGGACGCGTGGGCGATCGGCTTCGACCGCGGTCACACCGTCGGCGTGTGGATCGGGCGGCCGGACGGCACGCCCAGCCCCGACCGCTACGGACGCGCCACCGCGGCCCCGGTCCTGTTCAAGGTCTTCGGTCTGTTGCCGGACGGTGCCGGCCCGGCCAACCCGGTGCGGCCGGACGGCGTCCTCGACGTGTCGACGGCGCAGCTTCCGTCGGCGCTGCGACGACTGTCGACGGAACGCCGCCCGCCGGGCACGCTCGCGCGCTCACTGACGCCGCCCCTGATCGTCGTGTTTCCGCCCGACGGTGCGCAGGTCGACCTCGAGCGCAACGGTGGCGGCCTGTCACCGCTGCCGCTGGTGGCGGAGGGCGGGCGCAAGCCACTGCGCTGGCTGGTCAACGGAAGGCCGGTCGCCTCGCCGCCGCATCGCCGACGTGCCGGATGGCAGCCGGACGGCGCCGGCTTCGTCCGGATCACCGTGATCGACGCGGACGGCCGCATCGCCCGCGCCGAGGTGCTGCTGCGCTGAGCGGTGCGGCCCCGCCTGTGCCCGGTGCTATGGCGAAATCCGTTATGTTGGAAGCGGCGGGATGGGCGCGACCTCATACTTCGAGACGGACCTTGCGGCCCTCCTCAGCATGAGGCTCCGATGTCCGTGCCCTCATGCTGAGGAGGCTGCGAAGCAGCCGTCTCGAAGTATGAGGTCACACCGCCAGCCGGAACCGATTCCACTTTTTCGGACAACGCTCTAGCGCGCGGCGATCCGGCGGCCGTCCTTGGTCAGCTTGCAGATCAGCCAGTCCGGTTTGATCGGGTTGTCGAACCACGGCTCGGCCCAGCCTTGCCCGATGCAGGCCCGCACGGTGCGCTCGTTGACCCGCTTGCCGTCCGCATCGAACAGCGGCAGCTTGCCGCCGGGCTGGTCGAGCCCGCGCCTCAGCCAGGCAAGCTGAGCCGCGGTGGGCCGTCCCGCGCGGGTGCTGGTCGATTTCGAAGCCTTCCCCGTGTTGTCCACGGCGAGCTGAGGTTTTGGAGGCATGGCGGTCCTGTTCCTCATTCCCTTGCCGCGGTGACATGGTAGGCTAGATGTGCCGCAAGGCCAAGCGGAGACAGAGTCCGTCCAACCGGCGGGGAGGCGCGTTGTGTCCATCAGTCTCATCGTCGTGAATACCGCGGATGGCGCCGAAGCCCGCCGCATCGGCCGGGATCTGGTCGAATCGCGGCTGGCCGCCAGCGTCAACGTGATCGACGCGATCGAGTCGATGTATTGGTGGGACGGGGCGGTGCGGCAGCGCGGCGAGGCGCAGCTGATCGTCAAGACGCGGTCCGTTCTGACGGGGGCGGTGATCGCTCGTGTACGGGACCTGCACAGCTACCAGTGCCCGTGCGTCCTCGCGCTGCCGGTGAGCGACGGGAATCCCGACTATGTCGACTGGGTGCAGCGAGAGACCGGTGCGTCATGACGTCGCCGTCGGCCCGGCGGCCGGCGGCTGCGGCAACTGCGGAGTAGGGGGATGTTCACCATCGATCGCATCGACCATTTCGTCCTGACCGTCGCCGACATCGCGGCGACCTGCGACTTCTACGAGCGCGTCCTGGGCATGCAGCGCATCACGGTCGGCCCGGACCGCCGGGTGGCGCTGGCGTTCGGGCGGCAGAAGATCAACCTGCACAAGGCCGGGGCCGAGTTCGAGCCGAAAGCGACACGCCCCGGGCCGGGGTCGGGCGATTTCTGCTTTGTCACGGAGGCGCCGATCGCGGATGTCGTTTCCCACCTGCAGGAGAACGGCATCGCCATCGTCGAAGGCCCGGTCCCGCGCACCGGGGCGACCGGGCCGATGACCTCGGTCTACCTGCGCGACCCCGACGGCAACCTCGTCGAGATCGCGAAATACGACTGAGCGGGCGGGGGACGAGCATGTACCGGCTATATTGGTGTCCATGGACGGCATCGCAGGCGCCCATGGCGGCACCTGAGGAAATCGGTGCGCGCTACGGGCTGGAACTGCTCGACATCAATCGGCAACAGCACCGGTCTTCGGGCTGTCTTCGTATTAATCCGGCCGGCTTTATCCCGACGCGCGTGACGCCCGACGGAACAACGTTCTCCGAGTCCGCGGCGATGCTCGTCTACCTGGGCGACCGTCACCCGGACGCGAAGCTCGCGCCCGCCCCCGACGACGCGGACGCGTTCCGCACGCACTTCCGCAACGTCACCCGCATCACGAGCGCCGTGGCGACGCGCCCGGCCGTGGCCCGGGCCCTCAAGCGACACCGGCGCTAGGGCGTAATCCGTTACGTTGGGCTCGGCGGTATCGGCGCGACCTCATGCTTCGAGACGGGCCGCGCGGCCCTCCTCAGCATGAGGCCCCAACGCCTGTGCCCTCATACTTCGAGACGGGCCGCTGTTTCGCGGCTCGCACACGCGGGCTGACGGCGCCTGCTCGGCACGGCGGCCCTCCTCAGCATGAGGCTCCAGGTCTCGACATGCCATGCCTCATGCTGAGGAGCGGCGCAGCCGCGTCTCGACGCATGAGGTCTCGCCGCCCGGACAGGCACGAGTCCGGACAACCTCGAAAGGCACTACGAACCGGCGGGGGTCGCCGCCGTTCGGCTGAGCAACGCGCGGTCGACTCCCATGGCATCGGCGATGCCGCCGAGCAGGTCGAACTCGGAGTCCGCCACCTCGCCATCCGCGGCGGCGATCGCATTCAGGTAGCGCAGCACGGTCTTTTTCTGATCCTCGGTCAGGGTCTTGTTGAGGAATCCGGCAGTGCTGACCGGGTCCGGCAGTTCGGCGGGGTGGTTGCAGCAGTCGCGGAAATCGATCGGATCGAAATTCTCGAACATCTTGCCGCCGATGCGCTCCGCAACCGTGATTTCTTCCGGTTCGATACGCCCGTCCGCGGCAACCATCGCCGCCGCCAGGTGATAGGTCGCCTGCAGCAGGTAGTCCGTCTTCTGCTGCTCGCCTTCGGCCGCGGGCACGAGGCCGATTGCGATGAGGAACTTGTGCTCGATCCCCGTCAGCGCCTCCTCGATGGCGGTATGTCCCTTGATCAGATTGACCGCCGAGTCCTGCGGCACCAGGAGCGATGCCTTGTCGACCTGTTCCGGCCTGACGCCCGCATTCGCCATGCGCACGGCCAGCGTCGGATGCGTGTCGGTCGGATGCATGACCTCCTGGTCGAGCACGGACTGCATGATTTCCTCGAGGCTGTCCTGCTCGACGTCATAGCGGGCGAAGCCCTGGAAGACCTGGCTCAGGTTGCGCGTGAACTTGCCCTGCGACAGCCGCGCGACGTTGTGCTCCAGCGCAGCCCGCCACAGCGCGGAGTACAGGGTTACCTTGACCAGCGATGTCGCAAGGTCCATGGCCGACGCGGCCGCGATGCCGGCCTTGTCGGCGACCAGCTCCCGCAGGCGGCTGATCTCGGCCTGGTTTTTCGCAAAGACGTCGTACATGAAGGACAGAACCGAGACCGCCGGCAGCCGCGCCAGCTTCATCAGTCCGCCGCCGCTCTGTCCGACGGCGCCGATGGCATTGCCCAGACCCGCGTAGACCGGGGCGAAGCGAAGGCTGTAGACCGTATCGTCGCCGCGGAAATGGCCCAGCTCGTGGCCGATGATCGCCGACACCTCGCCCAGGCGCATGAGCCGGCACAGCGGTGCCGACAGGTACAGCGTCTCCCCGGTCAGGCGGCGGTCCTCGCCGATCAGGTTAATGTCGCAGCTGGTCACATAGAACGTCGGCTCCAGCCCGACCACGATGTTGCTCGGTGCTTTGGCACCCAGCTCGCCCGCCAGTTTGCGCACGAAAGTGAACAGGCCCGGCTCGTCCTGTTCGCGCAGGGCCGTACCGACGACATGGGTCTCGAGGTTCTTGCCGAAGCTGAACGAGACGGTGAACAGCTTCCAGGCGGCGGCCAGGGCGCCGAGCCCGATGAACGCGATGACGACGAAGTGAACGGTGCCGAGGGCGTAGCTCTCCCAGACATAGGCGGCATAGGTCAGGATCACGCCCTGCACCAGAACGGTCATCGTGAGGACCATCAGCGACAGCCTGACCAGCGGCGGAAACACCCGCGCGATGCGGCTGCGGTCGGCGCCGGCATAGGCCGACGCGACCCAGTACAGCAGGGGGATCGAGACACCGATCAGTGCTGCGACGACGCTGGCCGGGCGCAGCAGGGCGATCCACATGAATTGGTCGCAGAACGCTTGGATCTCCGGATTGGCCAGCGCTTCGGCATTGCCGCAGATGACCCCGTAGGGCGGCAGCTGGTCGGCGGCCAGTTGCGCATTGAGATCCCCCATGATCCAGTGGCCGACGCCGAACCCGAAGGCGGGGATCGCGATGGCAATCAACAGCACCTTGATCAGTCCAATCGTCAGTCGCATGTCGGCTCCTCGCTCCTCGACGCTGGCACCGGTACGACTAAAGCGGAGAAAAGCTAATTTTGTCCTAAACCCTGCGGTGCACCACCGCGCCGCCGCGGATCAGTCGATACGGGCGCGCAGGCGCTCCAGCGGAATCACGATGTTTGCCGCTGCCCACTGCCCGAGCCTGTTGAACCGCGCCCGCGGCAGGGGCGTGAGCGGAAACGCCATCGAATCGGCATCGCCGCTGGCCAGGAAGGCGGCGATCTCGCGTCCCATCGCCGTCGCCGTCGGCACGCCGCGCCCGGAGAACCCGACCGCGGCATAAAGGCCGGCGGCCAATTCGTGGATGCCGGGCAGCCTGTTCGGCGAATGGTCGATCCAGCCGTACCAGAAGTGATCGAAAGAGATTTTGCCGAGATAGGGGAAGGCGCCGCCCACGCGCCGGCCGAGCCAGGAAGCGGCACGGTCCCTGGTGTCGTTGACCCCGAGCCCGCGGCCGCCGCCCACGACCAGACGGCCAGCCGCGTCGAAAAAGAAGAAGAACCCGGCGCCGAGCTCCGCGAAGCTGTGCTTGTCGGGCAGGATCCGGTCATGTACGGACGCCGGCAGGGGTGGCGTCGCCCCGACGGCCGAGGCCACCGGGTAATAAGCGCGGTCAAGGCCGGGCCACAGGCCGCTGCGATGGGCGTTGGTGGCGAGCAGCACCGTCGACGCGCGCACAACGCCGTTCGCCGTTGCAAGTCGCCACGTGCCGTTCCGCCGCTCGATGTTGGTGACCGCGGTGCGGCCGTGGATCGACGCCCCGGCGGCCATTGCCGTCCGGGCGAGGCCGCGGGCGAGGTCGAGCGGCTGCAGATTGCCGCCCTCGCGGAACAGAAGCGCGGCCTGGAAGCGATCGGAGCCGACCCGCTCTGCAACCTCGTCCGGGCCCAGCAGGTCCACGGTCTTGCCGCGGCGCTGCCATTGCTCCGCCTTGGCACGGCCTGCGGCCAGCGCCGCATCGTTGCCCTTGCGGACGACGCTGATCGTGCCGCTCTGGCGGGCGTCGCAATCGATGCCGTGCCGGCGCACGAGGTCGAACACGAAACCGGCGGCGCCGGCTTGGAAGTCGTTCAGCCGCTCGCCCCAGGGCGTCCCGTACCTGGCGGCGACGTCGTCCGGCGCGAAGTAGGTCCAGTCCGGGGTGCAGTGCCCGGCATTGCGGCCGGAGGCGCCCCAGCCCGGTTCGTGGGCCTCGAGGACAATCGCCCGCGCGCCCGCCGTGGCAAGATGCAGCGCCGTCGACAACCCGCAATATCCCGCCCCGACGATGGCGACATCGGTGTCCGCGTCACCGTCGAGCGGCGGCGTTTCGGGCGCCGGCCGAGCCGTGGCCGACCACAGCGTGTCCTCCAGCGGCGTCCAGGGAAGCCTTGCGACCACGAACCGTCAGCCGGCGGTTCGCGCCAGGGCCTGGTCGAGATCGGCGATGATGTCGTCGACGCTCTCGATGCCGACCGACAGCCGGACCACGTCCGGCCCCGCACCGGCGGCCAGCAGCTGCTCCTCCGTCAGCTGGCGGTGCGTCGTGGACGCGGGATGGAGGATCAGCGTGCGGGTGTCGCCGATATTGGCGAGGTGGCTGATGAGCTCGACGCCCTCGACCAGTGCGACCCCCGCCTCGTAGCCGCCCTTGAGGCCGAACGCGAAAACCGATCCTGCGCCCTTCGCCAGGTATTTTTTCTGCAGCGCGCGATAGGGGCTCGACTCGAGGCCGGCATACGAGACCCAGCCGATCGCCGGATGCGCCTCGAGCCACTGCGCGACCGCGAGTGCGTTGGCCGACTGGCGCTCGACCCGCAGGGGCAGGGTCTCGATGCCGAGCAGCGTGAGCCAGGCGTTGAACGGCGACTGGCAGGCGCCGAGGTCGCGCAGCGTCACCGCGTGCCCATAAATCGTGAAGGCGAGGTCGCCGAATGTCTCGGCGAAGGTCAGGCCGTGATAGCCGGGCTCAGGCTGCGACAGGCTGGGGAACTTGTCGTTCTGCATCCAGTCGAACCGGCCGGAATCGACGACGACGCCGCCGACGGTGGTGCCGTTGCCCGACAGGTATTTCGTGGTCGAGTGCACGACGAGGTCGGCGCCGAACTCGATCGGCCGGCTGAGATGCGGCGTCGCGAGCGTGCTGTCGACGATCAGCGGGATCCCGGCGTCGTGGGCGATCGCTGCCAGCGGCTCGATGTCCACGACAACGCCGCCCGGATTGGCCAGGTTCTCGACGAACAGGGCCTTGGTCCGTGGGCCGATCGCGGCGGCGAAGTTCTCCGCCCTGTCCGGGTCGACGAACCGGGCATGCCAGCCGAATTTCTCGATGGCATGGCCGAACTGGTTGATCGACCCGCCGTACAGCTTGTTCGAGGCGACGAAGTCGTCGCCCGGCGACATCAGCGCGAACAGCGCGAGGATCTGTGCGGCATGGCCGGACGCGGTGGCGACCGCGCCGCGGCCGCCCTCGAGCGCGGCCATGCGCTCTTCCAGGACCGACACCGTCGGGTTGGTCAGGCGCGAATAGATGAACCCCGGCGTCTGCAAATTGAAGAGCGAGGCTGCATGGTCGACGTCGTCGAAGACATAGGACGTCGTCTGGTAGATCGGGGTCATCCGGGCCCCGGTCACCGGGTCCGGACTTGCCCCAGCATGGACCGCCAGGGTCTCGAAACCGGGCTCCTTGTCGGCCATCGCCTCAGACCTTCCGCTGCCGCTTGCTGGAGATGATGCCCGAATTGATGCCGTGCCATCCCAGCTCGCCGCACAGCCGCGAGAATTCGATCTTCGGGCACCGGTTCATGACCACCTTGAGACCGGCCGCCTCCGCGATGCGGGCGGCCTCGTCGTTGCGGATGCCGAGCTGCATCCACAGCACCTTCGCGCCGGCCGCGATTGCCTGTTCGGCGATGCCGACGCATTCGGCGGCCGGGCGGAACACGTCGACCATGTCCGGCGCCTCGGCGAGGTCGGCCAGCGATCCGACGACCGGGGCCCCGAGAATTTCCTTGCCGACCGCGGTCGGGTTGACCGGGGTCACGCGGTAGCCCTTGCGGCACAGATACTTCATGACGAAGAAGCTGGGCCGGTTCCAGTTGGTGCTGGCGCCGACCATGGCGATCGTCTTCACGCTGCACAGGATGTCGCGCAGGTAGTCGTCGGTGTAGCTGTCGTGGTCTACGGGGGGCTGGACGTCGTGCATCATTCGTTCCGCCAGACGGGTTTGCGCTTGTCGATGAAGGCGTCGATACCCTCCGCGGCGTCGCGCGCCAGCATGTTGCGGGTCATCGTTTCGCTGGCGAAGTCGTAGGCGTCGGCGAGCTCCATCTCGACCTGCCGGTAGAACGCCTCCTTGCCGATGGCCAGGGTCAGCGGCGATTTCGCAACGATGCGCGCGGCGATGTCGTCGACGGCGGCATCCAGCTCTTCTGCCGGCACGGCACGGTTGATCAGGCCGAGTTCAGCGGCGCGTGGCGCCGGCACCATCTCACCCAGCAACAGCATTTCCATTGCTGCCTTGCGGCCGATATTGCGACTCAGTGCGACCATCGGGGTCGAGCAGAACAGTCCGATATTGACGCCCGGCGTGGCGAACCGGGCCTCCGTCTCGGCGACCGCGAGGTCGCAGGTGGCCACGAGCTGGCAGCCGGCCGCGGTGGCGATGCCGTGGACGCGCGCGATCACCGGCTTCGGCAGACGCATGACGGTCTGCATGAGACGCGAACAGGCTGCGAATGTCTTCTCGTAGAATTCCCTCTGCGGATTGGCTCGCAGTTCCTTCAGATCGTGTCCCGCGCAGAAGCCGGGTCCGGCGGCGGCGATGACGACCACCTTGACGCCGGGATCGTCGCGGATGCCGTCGAGTTCCCGCTGCAGGGCGGCCATGAGGTCGAGCGACAGGGCGTTGTACTGGCGGGGTCGGTTGAGGGTCAGCCGCGCCACTCCGCTCGCGTCCGCCCGCAGCAGCAGCGGCTCGGCTGAGATGTCCGGCTTCGTCGCGGTGGCCATAAAACGCTCCCTGCAGGTGAGTCGCACCAGATGTCGACTGGCATCATCCCATTTATCTGTCGTTCACCCCGTCGCATGCAAGGGATATTGGCTTATGCGCGTGGATTGGCCATAACGGAACGCGATGAGCGAACCGGCAGCCCACATTACCGTCGAAGCCTTCGAGGCGCTGTGCCGCCGCGAAGCGAACTTCGTCGAACAGTACGGCTTCGTGACCGAGCATATCGGATATGGCGCGGCGCGCGCCCGCCTGCCATTCGACGATGCCCATATCCGGCCCGGCGGCACGATCTCCGGCCCGGCGATGATGGCGCTCGCCGATTTTGCGATGTACGCCCTGGTGCTCGGTATGATCGGGCCGGTGCCGCTCGCCGTGACGACCAGCCTCAACATCAATTTCCTGCGCAGGCCGGGGCGCGCGGACGTGGTGGCCGAGGCCCGCATCCTCAAGCTCGGCAAGCGGCTCGCGGTCGGCGAGGTCAACCTCGCTTCGGCGGGCAGCGGTGACATCGTCGCGCATGTCACCGCGACCTACTCGATCCCGCCGCCCGGACGGCGCGGCTAGGGAAGCGGTCTGCAGGGTTGCGTCCGGCGGCGTCCGGCGCTTCCGTCGCATCGGGCCGGGCGTATGCGGTATTATAATACCTCATAAACAATGAGTTGAAATACATAGCGTTTTCGGCATCTTTCCCGTTGACAGGGGCACGTTCCTCGCTTAAAAGAACGCCGCGATCGGGCCGGCCCGCGGGCGCCCATATTGTATCCGATAGTCTCCAATGACCGGAGTAGAGAGGCACGACCATGCTGAGCGGCATGAAGACCTACACGATGAAGCCGGCCGAGGTCGAGAAGGCGTGGCACGTCGTCGACGCGGACGGGCTGGTGCTCGGCCGCATGGCGGCGATCATCGCCAATGTCCTGCGCGGCAAGCACAAGCCGGGCTATACGCCGAGCGTCGACTGCGGCGACCACGTGATCGTCATCAATGCCGGGAAGGTGCAGCTGACGGGCAACAAGCCGATGGACAAGAAGTACCACTGGCATACCGGCTATCCCGGCGGCATCCGGACGCGGACCGCAGACCAGATCCTGTCCGGCAGCCACCCGGAGCGCGTGGTCATCAAGGCTGTGGAGCGGATGGTGCCGCGCGGCCCGCTCGGCCGGCAGCAGATGAAGAACCTGCGCGTCTACGCCGGGCCCGAGCATCCGCACGAGGCGCAGCAGCCCGTGCCGCTGGACATCGCCGCGATGAACCCCAAGAACAAGAGGATCGGCTGACCATGGCTGAAGAAAACAGCGAAACCCAGACCGTCACGGACCTGGCAGACCTCGGCGCCGCCACGGGTGTCGCGGAGCCCGCACCGCTGCCGGAGAAGCAGGTCGACGAACATGGTCGGGCCTATGCCACGGGCAAGCGCAAGAACGCGGTCGCCCGCGTGTGGATCAAGCCGGGTGGCGGCAGGATCGAGGTGAACGGGCGCGACGTCGCGGTCTATTTCGCGCGCCCGACCCAGCAGATGGTCATCAACCAGCCGTTTGAGGCGGCCAACCGCACGGACCAGTACGACGTGATGTGCACGGTCAAGGGCGGCGGCCTGTCGGGCCAGGCGGGCGCGGTGCGCCACGGGATCAGCCGGGCGCTGACCCGCTTCGAGCCCGAACTGCGGGCGGCGCTGAAGGCCGGCGGGTTCCTGACCCGCGACGACCGCGTCGTAGAGCGCAAGAAATACGGCCGCCGCAAGGCCCGCCGGAGCTTCCAGTTCTCCAAGCGCTGACGCGCGGGAACAGCGACTGCGGATTTCAGGGCCTGCCGTTCGGCAGGCCCTTTGTCGTCTTCACCGATCATTTACATACTTTCGATACGATCGCGCCGGGAAGTCGGCATATTCCGCCCGAATCGTGGCGGAGCACGGTTCTACCGCGTGATTTCCCGGCCATGGCAATGGCGAGGCGGTGCGAAACCGGGGGTGTGCGGCGATGGCAGACGATCAAGGGACTGGCTGGCCGGAAAGGCCGAACGACACGCACGGCAGATTTGCCGACGTGCGGGCGGGGTAGGGCGCAATGGCACATGATGCCTTCCTGCTGAACGACGTTCTGGACGATTTCGCCAATCGCCTCGCGCCGGCCGGACCGGGCGACGGGCCGATACAGGATGTCGTTTGCGTAAGCGACGCGGTGCCCCGCGGCCTGACCGGCGATGCTGCCGGCCTCGGCCGCATCCTGGATGTGCTGGCCAAATGCGCGGCCGACGTCATTGGCCCGGGTGACATCGTCGCCAACGTCGATCTCCCTGACGGCGGGACGGATGGCGCCCAGCAATCGACGAGGCTGCGGTTCGTCCTGAAGAAGGGCGGCTTCGGCCTGACATTCGAAGAGGCGATCGAGATCCTGACGAGGTTTCGGGCCGGCGATGGATCGCAGTCGCGTGGCGCGTCGCAGGAAAATGGCAGCGCCATGGACCTGGTCGACCGGCTCGGCGGGAGCATCGGCATCGCCAGCGAACCGGAAAGGGGCTTCCGCATAGCGTTTACCGCGGAATTCGGCGTGCAGCCGGGGGCCGCCGGCGACCCGAAAGGCCGCGGCGGTCGCGCGTTGCGCCACAACCCGAATGCCGGCATCAAGATGCCGGACGGGCTCGATCAGATCCGCGGCGCCCGCATCCTGCTCGCCGAGGACCACCCGGTGAACCAGAACCTGACACGCGAGATTCTCGTGCAGGCGGGATGTGACGTCGACATTGCCGAAGACGGCCAGTCGACGGTCGACGCGGTGCGGAATGGCGGGGATGCGTACGACGCTGTGCTGATGGACGTCCAGATGCCGATCATGGACGGCTTCGAGGCGACGCGCCGGATCCGCGAACTTCGGGGGGAAGAGGATCTGCCGATCATCGCGATGACGGCGAACGTCCTGGGCGATGAACGCGAGCGGTGCCTCGCCGCCGGGATGAACGACTACGTGCCCAAGCCGATCCATATTCCGAACCTGTATGCGGCCCTGATCCGCTGGGTCAAGTCGCCAGAACCGGAACGTCGACCGGCTGCCGAAGCGGCTGCGCCGGCTGCCGTGCCGGCCGTCGCGCCGCCCGATGAACCGGAGCTGTCTCTACCGGCACAAATTCCGGAGATCGACGTCGAGGCGGGCCTGGCGCGGGCGATGGGAAACCGTGACTTGTATGCCGGGCTCCTCGTTCAGTTCGCGAAGACCAACGAGTCACTCGGCGCCGATGTCGCCGCCGCGGCTGCCAAGGGCGATCTGGAGCTCGCGCGATTCCTGGTCCACGGTCTCGCCTCGACGGCCGGAAATATCGGTGCCGATGATCTGTACGCGGCTGCGAACGCGCTGGAAAAGGCCATAGTCGAAGAGCAGGACGAGGATATCTCAGCTTTGCTGGCTGCGTTTCGGGACCGGCTGGACACGGCCCTCGAGGCGATCCGCCAGTCCGGCGTCGGAACCCCGGACCGCCCGGCCCGGCTCGGCAACGGGTCAGCGCCGTTCGATCCGGCAGAGGCGGCACAGATGGCGGAGCGGCTTGCGGCGCTGCTGGAAGACCAGGACATGGCCGCACAGGGCCAGCTCGACGACATGCTCGAGATGTTCGGCGGCCGCGGACAGGACGAGCAATTGGAACGCCTGAGGGCGACTCTTCAGGCGCTGGAGTTCAAGGAGGCGCAAGAAATTCTGGCGGACATCTGCAAGGAAATTCTGGCTTGAGCGTCTATCCGAACGATTCCGTATCCTCGCTGGAGCGGTCACGCATCCTGATCGTTGACGACATCCCCGACAACATCAAGTCGCTGAACGCGATCCTTGAGGACGACTACAGCATTTCGTTTGCCACCTACTGGAAGAAGGCACTGGAGATCGCCAGCCGCAACCTCCCCGATCTCATTCTGCTCGATATTCTGATGCCCGATATGGACGGTTACGAGATCTGCCGCCGTCTGAAGTCGGATCCGACGACCCGCGACATTCCGGTCATCTTCATCACCGCCCTCAACGGCGAGGCGGAGGAGGAGAAGGGGCTCGCCGCCGGTGCCGCGGATTACATCACCAAACCGTTCCACCCGGCAATCGTCCGGCTGCGCGTGCGCAATCATCTGATGCTGAAACTGCAGCGGGACCGGCTCGCCGCGCTGACGATGACCGATGGCCTGACGGAAATCGCCAATCGGCGGCGCTTCGACCTTCATCTCGACGCCGAATGGCGGCGCTGCCAACGCATGCGGACCCCGCTGTCGGTGGTCATGGCGGATGTCGACCAGTTCAAGGCGTTCAACGATCGTTATGGGCACGCCGCCGGGGACGAGTGCCTCAAGAAGGTGGCACGAGCGCTCGAGGGCGTGCCGCGCCGGCCCGGTGATCTGGTGGCCCGAGTCGGTGGTGAGGAGTTCATCTGCCTCCTGCCCGGAACGGACGCCGAGGGTGCCCGTGTGATCGCGGAGCGTCTGTGTGCCGCCGTCTACGATCTGGCAATCCCGCATGCCGACGGCAGCGCCGACGGGCGGGTCACCATCAGCGCCGGCGTCGCCACCGTGCAGCCGACGCGCGACGGCACGCCGGAAACACTGCTCAAGCAGGTCGACAATCGGCTCTACGAGGCGAAGCGGGCCGGCCGCAATCAGGCGGTCGGGCCGTAGGCCGCACTTTCGGATCCCTGCGATCCCTCGGGGCAACTATCGATACCGGCATGGACGCTGTCATATCGTTCGGTGTCGCATGCCGCATTGCGCCGCGATCTTTCGCGCACTGCACCGATTTCGGTAGCTGATCGACCCCCCCCTTAATCGCGTTAATACGTTGGGTGGCAGAAACGACACCATCTCTACTTTCGGTTAACCGTTGTGTGGCACGTTGGGGAGAATGAGGGCTTGCCCGCCATGCCGAGCATGACCGCTGAGCAAAGCCGTGAATGGAATTCGACGGTTCGTGACCGGGGCACTTGATGGCGAAACCGAAACAGCCTGACGAACGGAAAGAACGCCCGAACCCGCCGGTTCCGGAGGACGAGACGGAGCGTCTCGCCGCGTTGTTGAACTATGCCATCCTGGACACCCCGCCCGAGGAGAATTTCGACCGCATCACCCGAATTGCCAGCCACGTGCTGAAAGTGCCGATGTGTCTGGTCTCGCTCGTCGATGCCGAGCGCCAGTGGTTCAAGTCGAAATACGGGCTCGATGCCGATGAAACGCCGCGTGATGTCGCCTTCTGCGCACACGCGATCATGATGGATGATGTCATGGTGGTCCCCGACGCGACCAAGGACTCGCGGTTCCGGGACAATCCCCTCGTCCAGGGCGAACCCAACATCCGATTCTATGCCGGCGCACCGCTCAAGAGCTGGTCGGGACACAATGTCGGAACCCTCTGCGTGATCGACCAGCAGCCCCGGCAGCCGACGCCGGAACAACAGGAAATCCTGGAGGATCTGGCGAAAATCGTCGTCGACGAGATGGAACTCCGGCTTTGGGGCAAGAAGGCGCTCGACGCGTTGCAAGAGAAGGACCGTGCCGTCGACGCGCTGGATGCCGCGAAACGGAACCTCGAGATGGAGGTGGAGGAGCGTGCCTTCGCCCAGGCGGAGATCGTCGACCGGGAGAACCGCGCGCGGGCCATCCTCGATACCGTGCTCGACGGCATCATCACGATCGACGATTCGGGCGACATCGAGACCGTCAACCCGGCGGCGTGCCGGATCTTCGGGTACGGTGCCGACGAGGTCACCGGCGAAAACGTAAAGATCCTCATGCCCGAACCCTTTCGCAGCGCGCATGACGGATACCTGCGCAGCTATATCGAGACGGGCGAGGCAAAGGTCATCGGGATCGGCCGCGAAGTGGTGGGCCAGCGCAAGGACGGCACGACCTTTCCGATGGAGCTCGCCGTCTCGCCGATGATGGTCGGGGATCGCATGATGTTCACCGGCGTGGTGCGCGACATCTCGGAGCGCAAGAAGATCGAGAACATGAAGAACGAGTTCGTGTCCACAGTGAGCCACGAACTCAGGACGCCGCTGACCTCGATCAAGGGCGCGTTGGGGCTGCTGCGCGGCGGCATGCAGGCCGAACTGTCCGATAAGGCCAGGCGGATGATCGACATCGCATACCAGAACAGCGACCGACTGGTGCGGCTGATCAACGACATCCTGGTTATCGAGAAGATCGAGGCCGGGATGATGAAGTACGACCTCGTGCCGCGATCCCTGGCCGGTCTGCTGACCGAGGCGGTCGATGCCAATACCGGCTTTGCCGACGAGCACGGGGTCCGCATCGAACTGCACGACCGGGAGCCCGGCGCGGTCGTCGACGCCGATCACGACCGCATGATCCAGGTCCTCACCAACCTGCTGTCCAACGCCATCAAGTATTCGCCGGAGGCAGGCGTGGTCACGGTTCGCACCGATGCGCAGGACGGCCGGATCCGAGTGTCGGTGTCGGATACGGGACCGGGAATCCCGGCGAAGTTCCGCGATACGATCTTCTCGAAGTTCGCGCAGGCCGACTCGTCGGACACCCGCGAGAAGGGCGGCACCGGCCTCGGTCTCGCCATCAGCAAGGCGATCGTGGAGGAGCACGGCGGCACGATCGGATTCGACACGCAGGAAGGCGAGGGCACGACGTTTCATTTCGACCTGCCGCTGGCGCAGGTCAGGGCGGGCGCACGGGCCGGTGCGCCGGCGCAGGAGGGGGCGGCGACGCCGCGGCCGCGCATCCTGGTGTGCGAGGACGATCACGACATCGCTGAGCTGATCGCCATGATGATCGAGCCGGGCGGGTTCGAATGCGACATCGCGCACACGGCCGAGCAGGCCAAGTCGCTTCTCGACAAGGGCGGCTACGCGGCCATGACGCTCGACCTCGGCCTGCCCGACCAGAACGGCCTCGCCCTGATCCGCGAAATTCGCGAGAAACCCGCAACGCGGGAACTGCCGGTCGTCGTCGTTTCCGCAACGTCGAGGCGTGCCGCTGAACTCAGAGGCGGAAGCGTAAACGGTGCGCTCGAGATCGCCGACTGGCTGCAAAAGCCGATCGACAAGGAGGCGCTGCGGCGTGCCCTCGCGCGGGCGTTGCGGGACGGAAATCCGCAAGGGGCGCGGATCCTCCATGTCGAGGACGACCCGGATATCGTGAGTGTCGTCGCGACTCTGATCGGCGACGTTGCGCATGTCGTAGCGGCGGGAACCCGCGAGCAGGCGCAGCGGCTGATCAGCGAGCAGGTGTTCGACCTGATCATTCTCGATCTGATGCTGCCGGACGGTTCAGGCGAGGAACTGCTGTCCGAACTGCATCGCTCCCGCAATTACAAGGTTCCCGTGATCGTCTTTTCGGCTCGCGAGCCGTCGGCGGATCTCGCCTACCGGATCGAGGCGACTCTGGTTAAGTCGCAGGCAACGAACGAGGATTTGCTTGAAGTCGTCCGGTCCGCGCTGTGAGGCGGCCAACGCCACGCACGGCGCGGTTACGGGCGGACCCTGGTTGACATAGGTGAATGAACGATGACTGATACCGCCCTGAGTCGGGTCCTTCACGTCGACGACGAGTCCGACATCCGTGAGGTTGCCAGGCTGGCCCTCGAGGACGTCGGCGGCTTTACCGTCGAGTCCTGTGCGTCCGGCGCGCAGGCCCTCGAGAAAGCGACGAATTTCGGCCCCGACGTCATACTGCTTGACGTGATGATGCCGGGAATGAGCGGACCGGAGGTGCTGGAGGCACTGCGCGGCCGGCCGGAAACCGCGGACATTCCGGTCATATTCATGACCGCCAAGGTGCAGGCGAAGGAGGTCGAGGCGCTGACCAAACTCGGGGCGATCGGCGTAATCGAGAAGCCATTCGATCCGATGACGATGTCCGGCCAGGTTGCCGAAATCTGGGACCGCCATGTTGTTCGGTAACTCACGCTCGACGGCGGACAAGCTGAAGGCGCTCGGCGAGGCCTACGGCGCCGCCCTGCCGGGCAAGCTGCAGGAGCTGGAATCCGCCGCCCGGGCATTGTCGGGCGGCGGCGCGTTCGAGGAGCTCAGCGGAGCACTCAACGAGGTTCGCGTGCTGGCGCACAAGATCGCCGGGACCGCCGGCACGTTCGGCTATCATGCGATCACCGATGAGGCGCGGGAGATCGAGAAGACGCTGCTCGCGGTGATCAAGGCGGAGGCGCCGTTCACCGCCGAGCAGGCGGCCGGGATCGAGCGCGGGATCGCCGCGCTGAAGGCGCTGGGCTCGGCGGCGGCCGAGACCGCAGCGCCGGCCGCGGCGGCGCCCGAGGAGGCGGCGCCCGCGGAGTCCGTGGTGCTGCTGGCGCCGCCGGGAGAGGCCACCGACACCCTGGCGGTAAAGATCGAACGTCGCGGCTACCGGGTGCGCCGCATCGGCGATGCCGCCGACACGGACACCGGGGCCGGCGACGCGCGCGTTCGGGCAATCCTGGTCCACGCGGACGTCCCGCAGGGCCACAAGATATGCCGCCGCCTGCGCGAGGACTTCCGGCACACGTTCCGCGCCAACGTGCCGATCCTCTTCCTGTCGGAGTCGGGCGACTACCGCAGCCGCCTGCAGGCCGTCCGCGCCGGCGCCTCGGCCTTCATCCCGGCGCCGCTGGATGCCGTCACGATCGTCCGCAGCATCGAGGAGCTGTCGGCCGCCATGATATTCGCGCCGTACCGGATCGTGGTCGTCGAAGACGATGAGGTGCTGGCCGCCCAGTGTGCCGAAGCCTTCGAGGGGCCCGGCTACGCGGCCCGCATCGTGAAGGATCCGGCCGATCTGCTCGATCGGCTGGAGACCTTCGAGGCGGAGCTCATCGTTATGGATCTGTCCCTTGCCGGCGTTAACGGCATGGAGCTGGCCAAGCTGGTCTGGCAGCACGAGCTTTACCGGGATATCGCGATCCTGTTCCTGTCCCCCGGGCCCGAATTCAACGCACGGCTCCTGCAGGTCGGGGTCGCGGACGAGTTCTTCGTGCCGCGCCCCGTCGACATCAACGCCCTGCGTGCCGCCGCAGCCCGCTATCTCGCAGATGCGCGGTTCGGCCGTCGCGGCGCGAACCGGGCCGACCTTTTGCCGCATCTCGACCGCATCGCCCAGCTGAAATCTGCCGGGGACAAGCCGCGGCGCCGGAGCGACGCCGGGGACCCAGCCACGTTGCCGGAGGCGGCGCCTGACCAGGCGCCGAAGGTCCTGGTGGTCGACGACGACCGGCACCTCGTCGACGCCATCGCGATCAAGCTGTCCGAGCACGGGATCGAGCCCCTGAAGGCCTTCACCGGCGAGCAGGGATTCCGGGTGGCCTGGGAGGAGTCCCCCGATGCCATCATCACCGACTACGATATGCCGGGCGGGTCCGGCGATTACCTGCTCAGCCGGCTCAAGGACGCCGAGGAAACCCGCGACATCCCGGTGATGGTGCTGACTGCGCATACCCTGGACGGCCAGAAGGACTATGCCCTCGAACGCGAATTCGTGGGCCGGCTCAGCGCCGTCTGCTACCTTGCCAAGCCGATCAGCTTCGACGCGCTCATCGACGAGGTTGGCCGTCTGATCGGCCCGTCTGCCGGCGAGACGTCGTGATCCGGCGGCGGACGCGGTGATTGCAATCGCCCGGATTTCGTGGCAGGGACTCCGCATGGAGACGTTCCGACGATCAAGGATGACCCGCCGGTCGACGCGGCCGGCGGCCGCCTGACACCCGAAGGGATCGCGCCGCCGCAGGGGCGTCCCGCCGGGGTCGCCCTTTTGTTTTGCGCACTTTTCGGATAGGAACGGATCATGACGGCAACGCGGCTCAAGGTCGGCATTC
The DNA here is from genome assembly GCA_964347475.1 of uncultured Flavobacteriales bacterium. Classification (GTDB taxonomy): domain Bacteria; phylum Pseudomonadota; class Alphaproteobacteria; order UBA8366; family JADFVY01. The sequence continues at coordinate 10,648 of CAYFYY010000046.1, read as the reverse complement.
TCGGCGCCAGCGGCTACACGGGGGCGGAGCTGGTGCGCCTTCTGGTGCGCCATCGCGGCGTCGACATCGCGCTGCTGACCGCCGATCGCCACGGCGGCAGGCCGCTCGGCGACGTCTTCCCGCATCTCGCGCGCCTCGCGCTGCCCGACCTCGTGCGCATCGAGGAGGCGGACTGGGACGGGCTCGACTTCGTGTTCTGCGCGCTGCCGCACGCAACCACGCAGGAGGTCATCGCCGGCCTGCCGGAGCGGCTGAAAATCTGCGACCTGTCGGCCGATTTCCGGCTGCGTGACGTCGCCCTGTACGAGGAATGGTACGGCGGCCCGCACCGCGCGCCGGAGCTGCAAAAGGAGGCGGTCTACGGCCTCACCGAGATCTACCGCGAGGACATCGCCGCGGCGCGGCTGGTCGCCAATCCCGGCTGCTATACGACGACGGCAGAGCTGCCGCTGGTGCCGCTGCTGGCGGCGGGGCTGATTTCGCCGGACGGCATCGTCATCGATGCGAAATCCGGGGTGAGCGGCGCCGGCCGGGCCGAGAAGCAGGCCAACCTGCACGCCGAGGTCAGCGAGGGCATCCACGCCTATGGCATCGCCAGGCACCGCCACGCGCCGGAGATCGAGCAGGAGCTCGCCGCCGCCGCCGGCCGCCCCGTCACGGTGACCTTCACGCCGCACCTGATGCCGATGAACCGCGGCATCCTGGCGACGATCTACGTGACGCTCGCCGGCCGCGCCGATGCGGAGGATCTGCGCGTCGCGCTCGCCGCGAAATACGACCCGGAGCCCTTCGTCCACGTGCTGCCGGCCGGCAAGGCGCCGGCGACGCGCGATGTGCGCGGCTCCAACCACTGCCTGGTCGGGGTGTTCGCGGACCGGGCGCCGGGCCGCGCGATCCTGTTGTCGGCGACCGACAACCTGGTCAAGGGCGCCTCCGGCCAGGCGATCCAGAACATGAACGTCATGTGCGGCCTGCCCGAGACCATGGGGCTCGAGCAGGAGGCGCTGTTCCCGTGACCGTCGCGGTCATGCCCTTCCGGGGCGTCATGCCGCGGATCGACGCGACCGCCTTCGTCGCGCCCGGGTGCAGCCTGGCCGGCGATATCGAGATCGGCGTGGGCAGCAGTATCTGGCTCGGCTGCCAGCTGCGCGGCGACGTCAACGTCATCCGCATCGGCGAGAAGGTGAACCTTCAGGACGGCAGCGTCGTCCATGTCTCGAGCAAGGGGCAGGGCACGCTGGTCGGCGACCGCTGCACCATCGGCCACATGGTGCTGCTGCACGACTGCATCCTCGAGCCCGACGCCTTCGTCGGCATGAACGCCTGCGTCATGGACGGCGCGGTGGTCGAAAGCTACGCCATGGTCGCCGCCGGCGCGCTGGTGACGGCCGGCAAGCGGATCCCCTCGGGGCAATTGTGGGGTGGCCGCCCGGCCCGGTTCATGCGCGACATCACCGATGCCGAGCGCGCCGAGATCGACCGCCTCGCCACCCTCTATTACGACCTGTCGCGGGAGTATCTCGCCGCCGGCATCGGCGCGCCGCCTCAGGGTTGAGAGCTGTCGGGGCTTGTTGCCCGGCGCCACGCCGAACTGGCGGAGCGACCTGACTCTTCGAGACGGCGCTTCGCGCCTCCGCAGGATGAGGCTCTCCCCTTGACTGGGGGGAGGGGCTGCTTATCGTTTCCTCACAGCTCTTTAGCCCCTCTCCCGCCGGGGCGGGGAAGGGGTCGGGGAGCGGGTGGCGCGAGCGGCCGAGCCGGGAAAAAGCATCCGTGCAAAGGTCTCCAGGATGAGGCTCCAAGAGTATCAACGATACGTTCCTCATGTTGAGGAGCGGCGCAGCCGCGTCTCGAAACATGAGGTCGCTGGGTGGCCGGGCAAATGATCCTGAACCGGCCGCGCCGGGAGAATCATGTCGATCGCGGCCGGAACACCGCGCCGTAATGGTACGGCGGCAGTTCCACAACCTCGTCGAGCACGAATCCTCCCGGTTCGACGACGGCGCATGTCTGCTCCGGCGTCATGCGCATCTCGGTCCTCGGGCCGCGCTTCTGGCCGAGGACCGGGGTCTCCTCGCGCGGCTGCGCGTGCCAGTTGACGACGGCGAAACGGCCGCCCGGATTCAATATCGCGGCAACAACCCGCGCCAGCCCGGTCTGGTCGGGCACACCGTGAAAGGTGTTGGCGATCAAAACGTAATCGACCTTTTTCTCAAGCAGTTTATGAAGATCGCGCGCGTCGCCCTCGAGCCAGCCGAGCACCGTCGCGCCGGCCGTCTCGACCTCGGCGCGCGCCGCCGCCAGCATCGCCGGATCGAGGTCCAGCGCATAGACCTTGCCGCCGGTGAGTCGCGCCAGCGGCGCCGTGAACCAGCCGTCGCCGCAGCACAGGTCGAGCACCGTCATCTCGGGCGTGATGCCGAGCGCCCGCAGCGTGCCCTCCGGGTCCGGCCACAGCGCCGCCCACCAGTCGCGATCCGGCATGACGGTCGCCGGGAAGATGTCGCCCGTCGCCGTCATCGCCGCGCGTTCCGCCGGCTCAGCCCACCCGCACCTTGACGTACGAGCCCGGGGCGTCCTCGATCGGCTTCAACTTGCCGTCGCCGGGTTTGCGGGCGCCCACCTTGGTGCGGCCGCGGGCGGTCACCCATTTGTGCCATTCCGGCCACCACGAGCCCGGATGCTCGGTCGCCCCGGCGAGCCAGTCGTCCGGCGACTCCGGGCAGTCCGGGTTGGTCCAGTACGAGTACTTGTTGGCGGACGGCGGGTTCACGACCCCGGCGATGTGGCCGGAGGCGGCCAGGGTGAAGGTGACCGGGCCTGAGTACAGCTTCGTTGCCGCGTAGGTCGACATCCACGGCGCGATGTGGTCCTCGCGGGTCGACAGGAGGAACGACGGCGTCTTGATCTTGCGCAGGTCGATCTTCACGCCGCCCAGCTTGATGCCGCCCGGCTCCACCAGCTTGTTCTCGACATACATCTTGCGCAAATAAAAGCTGTGCATGGCCGCCGGCATGCGCGTCGAATCCGAGTTCCAGTACAACAGGTCGAAGGGGAAGGGGTCCTTGCCGAGAAGGTAGTTGTTGACCACGAAGGACCAGATCAGGTCGTTGGCGCGCAGCATGTTGAAGGTCGTCGCCATCTCGCCGCCCTCGAGATAGCCGCGCTCCTCCATGCGCTCCTCCAGCGCGGTGAGCTGCGCGTCGTCGATGAACACGCCGAGCTCGCCCGGCTCGCTGAAATCGGTCAGGGTCACGAAATAGGTCGCGGTGGCGATGCGGTTGTCCTTCTTCGCCGCCATCCAGGCGAGCGTCGAGGCCAGCAGCGTGCCGCCGAGGCAATAGCCGATGACATTCGCCCGCGTCTCCCCGGTCGCCTTCTCGATCGCATCGAGCGCCGCCAGCGGGCCCTCGAACATGTAGTCCTCGAAGGTCTTGGCCGCCAGCTTCTCGTCCGGGTTGACCCAGGAGATGCAGAACACCGTGTGGCCCTGCTCCGTCGCCCAGCGGATGAACGAGTTCTTCTCGCGCAGATCGAGGATGTAGTACTTGTTGATCCACGGCGGGATGATCAGCAGCGGCCGCTTGTAGACCTTCTCGGTCAGCGGTGCGAACTGCAGCAGCTGCATCAGCTCGTTCTGGAAGACGACCTTGCCCTTGGACGTGGCGATGTTGCCGCCGACCTCGAAGGCCTCGGCATCGGTCATCCGGATCTTCAGGCGGCCCTGGCCGCGCTCGAGGTCGTCGAGCAGGTTCTGCAGGCCCTTGACCAGGTTCTCGCCCTTGCTGTCGAGGGTGGCGCGCAGCACTTCCGGGTTGGTCATCACGAAGTTCGACGGCGCCATCGCATCGACGAACTGGCGTGTGTAGAAATCGACCTTCTTGGCGGTCTGCTCGTCCAGCCCCTCGACCTCGCGCACCGTGTTCTGCATCCACCGCGCGGTCAGGAGGTAGGACTGCTTGATGAAGTCGAACAGCGTGTTCTCCTCCCACGCCGCGTCCTTGAAGCGGCGGTCGTCGCGGTGCGGCGTGACGGCCGGCTCCACCTCCTCGCCCATGAGGCGGCGGGTCGCGTTCTGCCACAGGGTCATGTAGTCGCGCCACAACTCCATCTGGGCCTGGACGATCTTCTGCGGATCCATCATGAGATGCCTGGTCATCTCGAGGAACGCGCCGCCGATGTTCAGCGGGTCGGCGTGGCCGAGACCGCCACCTTCCGCCTGTCGGGCGAGGAAATCGTTCACCAGCGCCTGGCTGCGCTCGGCGATGTCGGCCATGGTGCGGGTGTAGTCCGTGGGTTCCGTGGTTGGTTCGGAAGGGTCAGTGCGCTCCGCCATCTCTCCTGGTCCTCGATCGTGCGTGGTCGAATGCCTTCCCGCGTGGACCGGACTGGGCCACGCGTGCGGCGACTGCATACTCCTCCCAGAGAACGCGCGAGGACATAGCACGGTTTTGTCGGGCGTTTCCAGCCCCGACGTGCAATAGTGCGAGCCGATTTCGCTACACCGGGCATCATGCAACGTTCGCTCCCGCGCCGCCTCGTCTTCGCCGCCATCGCCGCGACCGCCGCCGCCTTGCCGCTGGGCGGCTGCAGCGATTACGACGTGCCCGGCGCCGACAGGCCGTGGCCCAAGCTGAACGATTTCCCCGAACGGCCCGATGCTCAGAAGATGGAGGCGCGGCGCCTGCGTCTGCTCGGCAAGTACGGCCGGCCGGAGGACGCGCTGCCGAAACCGACGACGGTGCCGGACCGCCCGCCGGACGGGGCGCTTCGTGTCGCCGTGGTGCAGTTCGAGCGGGCCGGGCAAGAGCCCGGCGGGCCCGCCATGGGGATCCTCGAACAGGTCGCGGCCTACGCACAGCAGTCGCGCGCCACGGTGTGGCTGTTCGGCTACACCAGCCGCAAGGTGGAGCTGGCGTCCGGCGGCAGCGCGCGGGACTCGTCGCAGGCGCTGGCGGCCGGGCGCGTCAGGGCCGTCGCGCTGGCCCTGGTCAAGGCCGGCGTGCCACCCGAGAGGATCCGGCTGATCGCGCGCGGCGCGCACGACCCGGTCTACCTGGAGACCGCCGAGACCGGCGAGGCCGGCAACCGCCGCGTCGAGATCTGGTTCACGCGATAGCAATCACGCGCCGAGCGCGGCGGCGCGCGCCAGGAACCGGCGCTTGGCCTCGGCCGGCGGCCACGGCGACAGGTAGGTCTTTTTGATCCTGTCGGGGAGGTCTGGTGTGCGACCGAAATAGCGTCTCGTCTCACCCGCGTCGAATCCGGCCAACCGGTTCGCCTCGAGCCAGGCGGCGGCGCGGTCGGCGCGCTTGATCGCCGTCTGGGGCGCCTCCGGCAGGGTCGCCGGCAGGCCGAAGCGGATGCGGATCGCCCGGGCGAGACGCGCCTCGAGGTCCCTGTAGCCGGTGCCGACCACCGCCTTGAACGGCGTGATCAGGTCGCCGATCACGTATTCCGGCGCATCGTGCAGGAGCGCCGCCAGCGCCCACCGCGCGGCGAGGCCACGATGGCCGGCGATCGCCTCGACGAGCAGGGAGTGCTGCGCGACGCTGTAGGCCCACTCGCCGGCGGTCTGGCCGTTCCAGCGCGCGACCCGCGACAGCCCGTGCGCGATGTCCTCCATCTCGATGTCGACCGGCGAGGGGTCCAGGAGGTCGAGGCGCCGGCCGCTCAGCATGCGCTGCCAGGCGCGGGTCGGGGGCATGTCGGTCAGGTCTCCGCGGTCGATTCGGTCCGGGTCAGCGACGGATCGGTCGGCCGGTCACGACGCCGCCTTGCTGACCACCGGCACCGGCTCGGCGGAGCGGATATGGAGGTCGCGCTGCGGGAACGGAATCTCGATGTCGTGCGCGTGGAACTTGTCCCAGACCAACAGTAAAACCTTGCTTTTCACGTTTGAGACGCCGTTCTGCGGGTCGCTGATCCAGATCCGCAGCTCGAGATCGACGGAGCTATCGCCGAAGCCCTTGAGCAGGCAGACACTCTTCGGCTGATCGACCACCCGCTCGACCTCGGCGGCGGCCTCGAGGCACAGGGCGATGGCCTTGCGCACGTCGGCCTTATACGAGATCCCGATGGGGATCTTCAGTCGCACCTCGTTGTTGCTGTACGACCAGTTCACGACCTGCTGGGTGATGATGTCCTCGTTCGGGATCAGGTATTCGGTGCCGTCGCGCGTCACCACCGAGGCGTAGCGCGCGCCCAGCGTGTTGATCCAGCCGTAGGTCTCGCCGACGCTGATCACGTCGCCCGGCTTGACCGACTTGTCCATCAAGAGAATGACACCGCTGATCAGGTTGGACACAACCTTCTGCAGGCCGAAGCCGATGCCGACGCCGACGGCACCGCTGAACACCGCAAAGGCGGTCAAATCGATGCCGACCGTGCTCACCGCCGCGACGATCGCGACCGTGATCAGCATGATCTTTAGCAGCTTGGCGAACAGCACCTGGACCGATGGCGTGAGGTTCGGCAGGGCGCTGATACGCCGCTCCAGGAGGTTCGAGAGGATGGTTGCGACCCACAGCAGGACCGCCAGCGACAGCACGCCCTTGATCGCCGTCAGCGCGGAGACGCGCAGCTCGCCGAGCTGCAGCGCGAGGCTGTCCAGCAGAAGAATGGTGTCGTCGAGCAGATCGACGATGTTCAGCGCCGCGACCGTCCAGGCGACAATGGCGATCATCCGCGACCAAGTGGGGTCGCGCACCAACTGCGAGGCAAATCGAATGACCACCCATGCGGTCAGCAGACTCACCGTGATCTGGATGATGTGATGCGGCCAGCCGGCCTGGGCGGCGACGATGACCGAGATCCATTGCAGGATCAGCCACACGATCGGCAACGCCAGCGGGGCGACGATTTTCACCGCCCGGTCGCCGCCCTTTTCGAGCCATCGCATCCGGCCGAGTCGTTCGATCAGCCGGCGGACGCCCGGGGCGACCGGCAGCCCAACCAGGATCGCGACGAGGATGACGGCGACCTGGCCGAGCGTGCTCAGCACCAGCAAGTCCTCGAAGATCCAGCGGTTCAGGTGGGCGTAGTAACCCTGCAGGGCCTGGACATCGATCAGCTTTTCCATCTAACCCCCTTTTCGGCCGCCGCGGCGAGCCGCCGGTTCAAATCCATTTCAGACGGCGCAGGATGATGATCTCGACGACCGCGATCACGACGAGGCCGAACACCACGAGCGAGAACGCCCAGATGTTCTCGACCCCGGGCATGCCGCCGACATTGATCCCGAACAGGCCGGTGATGAGGCTGGGCGGCAGCAGGACCGCGGCCACGATGGTCAACAGATACATGGTCCGGTTCATCTGGTCGGACAGCCTGTTGTTGAGCTCGTCCTGGATCACCGCCGCGCGCTCGCGCGCCGCGTCGAGATCCTCGACGTAGCGCAGTGTCCGGTCGGCGATCTCGCGCAGATGGGCCTTGTGGAGCGGCTCCAGCCAGCTTGCCTGCTCCAGCGGCAGGCGTGCCACGACGTCGCGCTGCGGGGCGAGGTAGCGGCGCAGCGAGATCGCCTCGCGGCGGATTTCGCCGATCTGGGTGCGCAGGGCCGTGCTCTGTTCGGTGAGGACCGCGTCCTCCAGCTCGTCGACCCGGTCGTCGAGCTCGCTGACCACCGGGCCCATGCGATCGATCAGCCGGTCGGCCAAACGGTACAGGAAATCGCCCGGCCCGATCGGGCCGGTGCCGGCCTCGACAGCCTCGCGCAGGTCGTTGACCGCCATTAGGCGACGGTGCCGGAGGCTGATGATGCGATTCGGTTCGAGCCACACGCGGACGCCGACCATGTCCTGCGGGTCCTAGCCGGGGTTGAGGTTGACGCCGCGCAGGATCACCAGCATGGAATTGTCGAGCGGAAGCACGCGCGGCCGCACCTCCTCCTGCAGGATCGTCTCGCAGATCAGCGGATCGAGGCCGCTTTTGGCCCGCAGCCAGCTCGCCGTCCGCGAGCCCCGTCGATCGAGGTGCACCCAGAGTATTCCCTGGTCCGGCGTCCAGCTCTCTATCTCCGGCCAGCCGACCGCCCGGCCGCCGCCCTTGCCGTCGAGGATGAATGCATACAGCACACCGTCGGATTCGTTCATTGCACCACCTTTCAGATCCGCTCGCGCTATCCTATACGGCCGAGCCGGATTTGCCACAGGATTGGAGCTTCACCGGATTGGCGTCACGGCGAGAACCGGGGATGCGCAGGCGCGACGGACCGTGCGGCGTGGCATGTGGGTGAAAATGCTGGACAAATCCGGACGGGGCGTGCGATGGAGAGTGCCGTCGCCGTATGGCATTGAAACTATTACGATATGAAGCTGCGTCACACACACAGGCTGTGCGTTGCGCCGATGATGGAGTGGACGGACCGGCACTGCCGGGTGTTTCTGCGCCAGCTCACCCGTCGGACGCTCCTGTACACCGAGATGGTTCATTGCGGTGCCGTGCTGCACGGCGATGCCGCGCGGCATCTCGGCCACGACGCCGCCGAACACCCGCTGGCGCTGCAGCTCGGCGGGTCCGACCCGCGGGACCTCGCCGCGGCCGCCCGGCTGGGCGAGGCCTTCGGCTATGACGAGATCAACCTCAATGTCGGCTGCCCGAGCGAGCGCGTGAGCGCCGGCCGCTTCGGCGCCTGCCTGATGGCCGAGCCGGGGCTCGTGCGCGACGGCGTGCGGGCCATGATCGAGGCGGTCGACGTTCCGGTCACGGTGAAGTCACGCATCGGCATCGACGACCGCGACTCCTATGGCGACCTCGCGGCGTTCGTCGAGACGGTGGCACAGAGCGGCTGCCGCACCTTCATCATCCACGCCCGCAAGGCCGTCCTGGCCGGTCTGTCTCCGAAACAGAACCGGGAGGTCCCGCCCCTGAAATACGACTACGTCACCCGCATCAAGACGGACTTTCCCGATCTCGAGATCGTCCTGAACGGCGGCGTGCAGTCGCTCGACGAGGCGCTGGCGCATCTTGCCCGGGTCGACGGCGTGATGATCGGCCGTGCCGCCTACCACGACCCGTGGTGTCTGCGCGCCGCCGACCGGGCGGTGTTCGGCGCGGGCGAGGGGCCCGAATCGCGGCACGCGGTGATCGAGTCGATGCTGCCCTACATCGAGGCGCAATGCGCCGCCGGCGTTCCCCTGGTGCGCATCACCCGGCACATGCTGGGCCTGTTCAACGGCATGCCGGGCGCCCGCGCATGGCGCCGCCATCTGAGCGAACGGGCCGGCCGGAAAGGCGCCGGGCCGGAAACGGTGCGCACTGCAGCGGCTCTCGTCGCCGATCGCCCGGTAAAGACCCGGCGCGTGAGTGCGGGATTAGCCGGCCCGCCGCACTAGCGCGACATCCCGTATGCGGCCACTCGCCGTACCAGCCGGAATCTGTTCCATTTGACGGAACAGTGCGTTGGCTCGCGCCGTGCCCTCCGTCGGCGCGTTTGCAAACGCTCGCGTCAAGCGGCGCGTGATCGCGCCGTGGCTCGCGAAATTTCACAGCACTGTTATCAGGCTTGATGCGACCGGGTTAGCAACCCGCGATAGGCTCGGCGTCATCAATTCCCTGCCCGCCTGCGCGTGGACAGGGGTGGGTACGAGAGTGATGGGAGGAACAAATGCCCTACAAAGCCAAACTGCTTGCTTCGAGCGTGATCCCCCTTGCGCTGGCCGTCGGCGCCGGGATGACCGCGGCGACGGTTGCCGGCACGGTCATGAGCAAGCCGGCGTTCGCAGCCTGCGCCCCGTGTAACCCGTGCGCGGCGAAGAACCCGTGCGCGGCGAAGAACCCGTGCAACCCGTGCGCGGCCAAGAATCCGTGCGCAGCCGCCAATCCGTGCAACCCGTGCGCGGTGAAGAAGATTGCCGTGAATCCGTGCAATCCCTGCAACCCGTGCAATCCCTGCGCCGCCAGCAAGTAGTGCGTTAGGGGCTCCAGGACGATCGGCGCCCGTCGCCGCGCGCTGGATGCGCGGCGCGTTGTGGCCGCGCCCGCATCTTGCCGGCCTGGCGGCGCCAAAATAGCGAGGAAACGATGACCCCCTTCAAGAACAGAATGCTGGCCTCCACGATGATCCCGGTGGCCGTGGCGCTGGGAGCTGGAATCGCGGGCGTTGCTGCGATCAGCAGCGCGTCGGCCATCGTGGCCGGCGAGGCCAGGGCCCAGTGCGGCCCATGCAACCCATGCGCGGCGAAGAACCCGTGCAACCCGTGCGCCGCGAAGAACCCGTGCGCCGCGGCCAATCCGTGCAACCCGTGCGCCGCGGCCAATCCGTGCAACCCGTGCGCGGCACGACCCGTGGCCGCCAACCCGTGCAGCCCGTGCAATCCCTGCGCGGCCAATCCCTGCGCGGCCGCCGCGAGCACGAGCAATTGCATCGTGCCGCGCCTGGCCAAGGCGGCCCGGAACCCATGCAACCCATGCGCGGCAAAGACGGTTTCCGCCAACCCGTGCAACCCGTGCGCAGCGAAGAACCCGTGCAATCCGTGTGCGGCGGCCAACCCGTGCAACCCGTGCGCAGCGAAGAACCCGTGCAATCCGTGTGCGGCGGCCAACCCGTGCAACCCGTGCGCAGCGAAGAACCCGTGCAATCCGTGTGCGGCGGCCAACCCGTGCAACCCGTGCGCAGCGAAGAACCCGTGCAATCCGTGTGCGGCGG
>CAYFYY010000045.1:0-33864 GCA_964347475.1 uncultured Flavobacteriales bacterium | reverse complement strand
TCTCCGATGCCGTGCACGAGGATGAAGGTCAGCTTGCCGCCCTTGGCTTTCTTGTCCCGCCCCATGTGGGACATCAGGCGCGCCGGGTCCCATAGGACGGAGTTGGTGAAGTTGGTGCCGGTCGGCAGCCCGACCGCTGCGAGGTGGCGTCGTACCCGCGCCGCATCGTCCGGTGGGCACAGCCCGAGCCGCGCCGACAGATCGAAGGCCATGACCATGCCGATGGCCACCGCCTCGCCGTGCAACAGGGTGTTGCTGTAACCGGTCTCCGCTTCGAGCGCGTGCCCGAAGGTGTGCCCCAGGTTCAGCAGTGCGCGCTCGCCGGCTTCGCGCTCGTCGGCCGCAACGATTGCCGCCTTGGCCCTGCAGCTGGTAACGACCGCCTGGCGGATCTTGGCTGGATCGCCATCGACCAGGTCGGCGCCATGCCCCTCGAGCCAGCCGAAGAACGCCGCGTCCCTGATGAGCCCGTATTTCACCACTTCCGCGTAGCCGGCCAGCATTTCGCGCCGCGGCAGCGTGCGCAGCACACGGCTGTCGGCCAGCACCAGGCGCGGCTGGTGAAACGCACCGATCAGATTCTTGCCGTGCGGCGAATTGATTCCGGTCTTGCCGCCGACGGAACTGTCGACCTGGGCGAGGAGCGTCGTCGGGATCTGGATGAAGTCGATGCCGCGCAATGCCGTGGCGGCAACGAAGCCCGTCAGGTCGCCGACGACGCCGCCGCCGAACGCGACCAGGGCGGTGTCGCGGTCGATGCCGCGGCCCAGTATCGCATCCATCAGCTTTCCGAAATGGCTGATATCCTTGGTCTGCTCTCCGGCGTCGAGAACGATGGGAATCGCGTCGACCGCGCCGTCCGACAGCGAGCGCAGCAGCGTCTCCAGGTGCAGGTCCGCGACATGCCGGTCGGTCACGACGATGACCCGCGGCCGCCGCAGCACCGGCGCCATCATTTCGCCGGCGCTGGCAAGGACGTCGTCGCCAACGACGATGTCATAGCTGCGCGAACCCAGCTCGACCCGCACCGTCTCATGCGCCGTCACTTCACGATCTCCTTCGAAAGGTACGCAGCCACTGCCGCGATCACCCGGTCCACCATGCTGCCGATCGGACCGTCGCCCGTGTCGACGATAATGTCCGCCTCCGCATAGATGGGGTAGCGCAATTCGATGAGGTTCGCCAACGTGCCCTTCGGGTCCGGTGTCTTCAGCAGCGGCCGGTGACTGCGGCGGCTGACCCGCTCGAACAGGATATCGAGCTCGGCCCGCAGCCATACCGATATTGCCATCTTCTTCGTCACGGCGCGCGTCTGCGGATCCATGAACGCCCCGCCGCCGGTGGCCAGAACGTGCACCGGTTCCGTCTCCAGCAAACGCGCGACGACCCGCCGTTCGCCATCGCGAAACGCCGGCTCGCCATGCCGTGCGAAGATCTCTTCGATACTGCAGCCCGCCGCCGCCTCGATCTCGCTGTCCGCATCGATGAAGGGAACGTCCAGTTTTGCGGCCAATCTTCGGCCCACCGCTGATTTGCCAGCCCCCATCAGCCCGACCAGGACGAGCGATTTCGGCAACGTAATCGGTGGGGACTCTCCCATACGGCCAGTACCCGCGTGCAACCGGCGTCCCGCCGTTGCAGTGCGGCTTTCAGATATTTAAACTGTCGCAGAATTGCCATAGTCGAGGACTAGCGTAAACCCCGAACCGCCGCCGGCCCGGCCCGCCGAAGCGCCCGCCGACCGTTGCACCGACCCCCCGATTCGAAGTGACCGCATGAACAAATACATACTTACCGGCATTATCGCGGCTTCAGTCCTGTTGCTGGCCGGACTCATAGTTCTCGGAACAATGGATTTGCCGGCGCCCACCGGAACCGTCGAAACGAAACTCGATGACTCGCGCTTTCCCCGTTGAATATGTGCTGATCCTGGCAGTCATCCCGGCGCTGCTCGGGTGTGCCGCCGCCGCCGAATTACCGCGTGACGACATCGTGCTGGCCCAGCTCGAATGGCCGCAGGTCGCGCCGCGTCAGCTGGTGCCGGAACCCAGCCCGGGGCCGTTGCAGGCGCCGCCGCCGGCCGACCCCACTGCGCCCGCCGGCGAGGGGGCGGGACCCGGGGACATTCCTGCGCCCGACATCGAGGTCGGGGAGCTTCGCGCGATCGATCCGGATTCCGGGGGACTTCTGGAACCGTCGATGGGTGGGCTCGGCATCGCGATGTGGGACGGCACGTCGCGGGGCCTGCTGCTGCGGCTGCTGCCGCAGCTGCCCGATCGCTATGACTCCGCCTCGCTGCACGATCTTGCGCGGCGGCTTCTCCTGTCCACGGCGATCGTCCCGCCACGCGCGGAGCCGGATCCCGATGCCAGCGTCATGGCCGCACGCGTCGAACGGCTCGAGGCGATGGGCCTGTCGGGTGCGGTCTCCGACATGCTGGAACTGCTGCCGGAGCGGGTCCAAGATCCCGCGTTGCTGCGTATCCTGGTCGACAACCGACTGCTGGCCGGGGACGACGACGGCGCCTGCACGGCATTGGGCGCCGCCGACGATATCGCGGCCGGGACCTACGGGGAACAGCTCCTGGTATTTTGCCAGGCGCGTGCGGGCGACAGCGCGTCGGCCAACTTCGGTCTCAACCTCCTGTCGGAAGGGGGCAACATCGATGATCCGGCGTATTTCGGCATGGTCGGCGCCATGCTCACCGGGGGCAGGGTCCGGGTCAAGTCGTTGCCCGCGCCGACGCCGCTGCATCTGGCCCTGGCCCGCACGACCAAGACCTCGCTGCCGGCGGATGTGCTCGAGACGGACTCGCTCGCGGTGCTGCGGGCCCTGGTCGACAATCCGGCCGTGCCCGAACCGGTGCAGCTCGAGGCGGCGGAGCGGGCGGTGCTCGCCGGCGCGATCGGAGCCGCACGGCTGACCGAACACTACGTTGCGGTCGAATTCACGGACAAGGAAATCGCGAGCGCGCTGACCATCGCCGAGTCGGACCATTCGCCCCGCAACAGGGCACTGTTGTACCAGGCGGCAGCGCGCCAGGATCTGCCGGTCGGCAAGGCGGCCGCCATGCAGAAGGCCTGGCAGCTGGCCGCGGCGGACGACATCTACCGGCTGAGCGTCGCCGTCTATGTGCCGATGCTGGAGGCGCTGCAGCCGGCAACGGCGCTGACGTGGTTCGCTGCCGATGCCGCGCGCGCCCTGTACGCTTCGAACCGGATCGAAAAGGCGGGTCAGTGGGCGGCGATTGCCGGCCGCGCGCCGGAGGAGCCGGTATACAAGCGCCGGGCCGCCCTGCTGTGGCCACTGGTCGCCCTCGCCGACGGATCGGCGCGCGGGCCGGGCCATGCCGAATGGCTGGCTGCGCTCGACACGGACGACGGTGTCGATGCCGCGCTTCAGGCCGGCTTCGCCTATTCGCTGTTCGAGGCAATGGGTGAGCGGATGCGCGACGAGGATTGGCTGGCGTTACTGGTCAGCGTGTCGCGGGCGCCGGCCATGGCCGCCGACCCGGCCTACCTGCGGCAGTTCCGGCGCGCCGCCAGTGCGGGTCGGCGGGGCGAAACCGTTCTGCTTGCGTTGCTGCTGCTCGGGCAGGGGGGCGTCGCCGACGCGGGGCCCGACCTGATATCGGAAATCATTATTGGCCTGCGTCTGGTCCAGCTCGAGGAGGAGGCCCGCCGGCTCGCCCTTGAGGCGGCGCTGCAGGGTGGGTTGTAAAGGTGTCCGCCGCCGCCGACTGCGAGCGTTTCCTGGAGATGCTCTCTGCCGAACGCGGGGCCGCCGCCAACACGCTGGCCTCCTATCGCCGCGACCTGAACGCCTATCTGGCGCATTTGAACCGCCGCGGACACGGTCCCCGCGACGCGTCGGTGGACGACATCCGGTCGTGGCTCCAGGCGATGTCGATGGCGGGCATGGCGGCGAGCAGCAGCGCCCGCCGCCTATCGGCGATCCGGCAGTTCCACAAGTTCCTGTTCGCCGAGGGCCGCCGCGCCGACGATCCGACGGCGACCGTCGACAGCCCGCGGCGCGGCCGTGCCTTGCCGAAATTGCTGAGCGAGGCGGACGTCGCGGTGATGCTGGCCCAGGCGGCGGCGCAGCCCGGGATCGCCGGGCTGCGCATGAAGGCCCTGATGGAGCTCCTGTACGCCACCGGCATGCGGGTCTCGGAACTGGTCGCGCTCCCCTACGCGGCAGTAGCCCGCGAACAGGACTTCGTCATCGTGCGCGGCAAGGGTGGCAGGGAGCGGCTGGTGCCGTTGACCGAGGAGGCAAAGCGGGCGCTCGCCGCCTACAGGGAGGTGCGCCATGCCTTCCTGCCGGGCGGCGCGCGCGAGTCGAACTGGCTGTTTCCGTCCGCCGGCAAGGCGGGGCACCTGACGCGCCAGCGCTTCGGCCAGATGCTAAAGGAACTGGCGGCGGCGGCCGGCATCGACCCCGCAAAGGTCAGCCCGCACGTCCTGCGCCATGCGTTCGCCAGCCATTTGCTGGCGCATGGCGCCGACCTGCGGGCGGTGCAGAAGATGCTCGGCCATGCCGATATCTCGACGACCCAGATCTACACCCACGTCCTGGAGGAGCGGCTCAGCCGGCTGGTCGGCGAGAAACACCCGCTGGCGCGGAAGTAGCCAGGGCGCGCCCGATCAGGTCTCTTCCAGATGGACATCGTGGTCCTCGGGCGGCTCCAGCGTCCAGCCCTGGCGGTGGCGGCTGACCAGCATCCAGAGGCCGGCGGCGACCAGCACGCCGCCCAGGATCGGCCGCGGCACACCGCCCATCATGAACAGCGGCGGCGCGATGGCCAGGAGCAGGATCGGCAGGAACAACAGCGTCCAGGTCTTGCGGCCGCGGGCCTTCTGGTACCAGGGGAAGACCGCCGAGAACACCGAGATGGTCAGGAAGAACAGCGACCACGGGCGCGTGAGGAACAGCGTCAGGTCGTCGCTGATGGCCACCGCGCGCGACAGGTTGACCTCGGCGATGTCGCCGAGCACGACGCCGAGAATCATCGGCGCCAGCGGGAACCCGAGGACACGCATCGTGTAGCCGAGCAGGCCGAACCAGAACAGGGTCCAGATGTCGAACTCGACGTTGTGCAGCGAGAACACGCCGATCGCGCAGTAGGCGAGGATCACGCCGGCCAGCATGTACATTGGGATGCGCGTGACCAGCAGGAACGCGCGCAGGGCGATCGCCTGGGTGCCCAGCATCAGGAAATTGGCGAGGAAGAAGGCAAGGAAGATGCTGTAGGCCAGCACCGGCTGGTCGCCGATGAAGGACGGGCTCGGCACGACGTCGTGGATCAGCAGCGCGCCGAGCATGACGGCGGTGACGATATCGCCGGGAATGCCCAACGCCATCATGGTGATGAGGGCGCCGCCGGCGGTGGCGTTGTTGGCCGATTCCGAGGCGACGATGCCTTCCGCGCAGCCGGTGCCGAACTGCTCCGGCTTGCGCGACGCCTTCTTCGCCTGGTCGTAGGCGAGAATATTTGAGATCGAGCCGCCCGCCGCCGGCAGGATGCCGGTGAACACGCCGATCAGCGCCGAGCGGATCAGGTTGAGCCAGTTGCCGGCAATCGCCCGGATGGCGGCGAAGTGCTCGACCCGAACTGCCTTGGCGCCCTTTTCCATCAGCGGCTTGCGCGCGGCGACGGTATCCTGCACGTCGCTCATCAGCTGGCTGAAGGCGAACAGCCCGACCAGCACGGGCAGGAAGGCAAAACCCTGTTTCAGCGCGTCGGTGCCGAAATTGAACCGCGCGACGCCGTTGATATCGTCCTCGCCGATGGTCGCTACCAGCAGACCCAGGGCCCCGGCGATCAGCCCCTTGACGAGGTTCTCGCCGGCCAGGCTGGCGGTGATGGTCAGCGCGAACAGCACCAGTGCGAAATAGTCCCACGGCCCGAATTCGAGACCGATGCGGGCAAGCTGCGGGGCCAGCGTCATCAGCAGGAGGGCGCTGAGGATCCCGCCCATGAATGAGGCCCACACGCCGATTCCGAGGGCAAGGCCCGGCCGGCCGTTGCGGGCCATCGGAAAGCCGTCGAACGTCGTGGCCACGGAGGACGGCGTGCCCGGAATTCCCGTCAGGATCCCCGACATCAGCCCGCCCGACAGGCCGCCGACGAACACGCCGATCATCGTCGACAGGCCCTCGACGGTCGACAGGCCGAAGGTGAACGGCAGGGTCAGAACCACCGCCATGGTGATGGTGAACCCCGGGATGGCGCCGGCGATCAATCCCGCCAGCACACCCAGCACCATAAGGCCCAGAATCTTCAGCTGGAAGACCGCAACGAAGGCGTCGGCGACGTTTTCGATCAGCACGGGTGCCTCCTACCAGACGCTGAGGATCACGCCCTGCGGCAGGATGACCTTGAGGGCAAAGGTGAAGATCGCCCACATGGCGCCGACCGCGACGATCGCGACGACCGCGTGGACGGCCAGCATCTTCAGGCTGCGCTCACCCAGCACGCTCAGCGTCAGAAAGACGAACGCAATCCCGCCCAGCAGCATGCCGAGGACGTCCAGCGTAAGGAGGAAGGCGAGGAACAGGGCGTAACACCACAGGGCGTTGCGGTACCGGGCGAACAACCCGGCCTTGGCCGTTGCCGCGGCGCGCGGCCCCTTGCGCATCGACTGCACGAGGTAGACCAGCGACAGCGCGAGCATCACGGCGAGGATCAGGCGCGGCCACACCTCCGCCCCGATGGTCGCGTAGGCCGTTTCCTCGATCTGGAAGCTGGCGGCGTAGAACACGCCGCAGAACAGCAGAAGACATACCGCAACCACGGTATCCCGGTTGATGGCGTTCACCGGCCCTCTCCCCGACTGGCGATGCAATCACGACCGACCGACCCGGACCCGTGCGGGACCGGGCCGGCACCCCGACCGCGCGATCAGCCCTTGTACATGCCGACGTTGATTGCGATCTGCTTCCACTTCTTGAACGTGCGCTCGAAATAGGCGCGGTAGTCGTCGCCCGCCAGGAACGGCATCGTTGAGCCTTTGGCCTCCATCTGCCTCTGCACGTTCGGATCCTTGGCGACGGCGCGGAAGATGCCGATATAGTGGTCGACGACGTCCTTCGGGGCGCCCTTCGGCAGCACGATTCCGCGGTCGACGCCGATGACTAGGTCGAAGCCCTGCTCTTTCGCCGTCGGCACGTCGGGGATCTCCGGATTGCGTGCCTCCGTGGTGATGGCCAGCGCCTTCAGCTCGCCGGACTGGATGTATTTCTTCGCCGCGGCCAGGTTGATCTCGCCGATATGGATGTTGTTCGCGAGCAGCGCCGTCATGCGCTCGCGCGTACCGTCATACGAGATATGCTCGAACTCGACGCCCGCCGCATCCTGCAGCTCCAGCATCGCGAAGTGGCTGGTCGAGCCGAGCGTGCCGCCCGCGAGCACCTCGTTCGGGTTTTCCTTCGCGTAGCCGGCCAGCTCCTGCAGACTGCTGTACGGCACCTTGGCGTTGGCGCCGTAGATGGTCGGCGTGCGCGTCATCAGCGCCACGGGCTCGAAGGAATCCCAGGTGAAGTCGACGCGGCCGGTCAGGAAGCTGCTGATCGCGCTCTGGTGAATGGCAAACAGGGTGCAGCCGTCGGGCTTGGCCTTGACCGCTTCCTTGGCGCCCTTGTTGCCCCCCTGGCCGCCGATATTGACGACCTGAAGCTGGGGCTTCGCACCGTGCTTGTTGGCCGCCTCGGCAATGATTCTGAAGATCACGTCGGTGCCGCCGCCGGCGCCCCAAGGCACGATCAGCTTCGCGGTGCCGCACGGGATCTCGGCGTTTGCGGGTGTGGCGGACAGCGCCGCCGCAGCCATAGCCGCGGCGGCCAGGCCGACGATTGATTTGCGTATCATGTGCTTTTCTCCCAACAATCCATGCATCGAATCGATGCTTCTCATTGCACTTCGAATTCATAAACGCCTGGCTGCCGACGACGGGCCCCGGGGCGTGCTGTGCCGCATGCGGTGTTCCTCCCTGTTGCCGATCCGCTGCGGCTGCCACGGCGATCGCGCGGGCTTGATCTGCGAGGCGGCGGTAACCTAGCGTATGCGCGGCGGGTTTGCCAACCGCCCGGCCAACTCAAAGGAAATGGAATTCGGACGGATATGACGAAAACTCTGGCAGTTGCGATCGGCGGCTTCGGCGCGATCGGCATGGCGGTCGCGCGCAGGCTCGACCAGGGCATGGAAGGGCTGCACCTTGCCGCGGTGTCGGCCCGCGACCGCGGCGCGGCGCAGCGCCGCATGGCCGGATTCGCAGCCCCGGTCCCGGTCGCGGCCGCGGACGAATTGGCGACAGTTGGAGACATCGTCATAGAGTGCGCGCCGGCCGCGGTCTTCGCCGAGATCGCCGCTCCGGCGCTGAAGGCGGGGCGGATCTTCATGCCGCTCAGCGTCGGCCAGCTCCTGGCGCATCCCGGATACGAGGCGCTGGCACGCGAGCACGGCGCGCGCATCATCGTGCCGACCGGTGCCCTTTTGGGGCTGGACGCGGTGCGCGCGGCCGCCGAGGGGACCATCGAGTCGGTCACCATGGTGACCCGCAAGCCGCCACGGGGCCTCGCCGGCGCGCCGTATCTCGAGGAACAGGGGATCTCCCTCGAGGGACTCGACGCACCGCTGAAGATATTCGCCGGCACGGCGCGCGAGGGCGCCAGGGGCTTTCCGGCCAACGTCAACGTCGCGGCGGCGCTGAGCCTCGCCGGCATCGGCCCGGACCGCACGCGGCTCGAGATCTGGGCCGACCCGGCGGTGACGCGCAACACCCACACGATCCGGGTCGAGGCCGACAGCGTGCGCTTCGAGATGACGATCGAGAACGTCCCGTCCGAGGAGAACCCGCGCACCGGCAAGCTCACCGCGCTCAGCGTCATCGCCGCGCTGCGGGGCCTCGTCGCGCCGCTCAGGGTGGGGACGTAAACAGGGCCGGCGCCGTTTTAATTCGGGAGGCTGCAAAAGAACGCCCGGCGCGATCCCAGATCACCGGATCATGCCCGCTTTCGGCCCCACGGCAGTTCCCTGCACGTAACTGCTCGCATGACTGCTCGTGACCTGAATTCGTCATTCAAGGCGGCTTGACGGTCCATCTGGTTCGGCCTCGCAGAGCGGAGTTGTCGCAACGCCCGTGCCTGTCCTTCGCACGGGCTACTCCGAACCTCAAATTCCGGACGGTCTCATTGGCTCAGATGAAACCGCCCGGGAACGGCGCTGTCGGATGTCCTCGTCCGAACGATGGCTCGGTCACTCCGGCAGGCCGGCTTTGCGCAGGCCCTCGATAAATTGGTCCAGTTCACGGGGATCCTTTACCGGCGGGACATGTTGCCAATGCCTGATCGAGAAATTCGGGTGTTTGGCCAAGAGCTGTGCGGCGTGTTTGCGTGCCTCACTCATTCGACCCAACTGTGCATAGCTGGCAGCCAATAGCCGATGCGCTTCGGACTGGTCGTGCATCTTGGTCACTGTTCGGATCGTCTCTTCGAAATCGCCGAGCTGGAAATAGGCGTCACCGAGATACCAGAGGTACCAGTCCGGATAGTAGGGATTGAGCCGCATCGCGCGATTCAACAGCTCAACCGCACGTTCGGATTCACCGACATAGACGTGGAAATCGCCCATCTCCGCCAGCAGATCCGCATCGTTCGGATTGAGCGCGATGGCGCGTTCATAGGCGGCACGCGAAGCGTCGTGCTGTTTCTTGTAAAGCAGGGCATAGCCAAGTTCCGAATAGCCCCGGGCATCCAGGCTGTCGCGGTCGATTGCAGCCAAGGCGAATTCGACGGCCTTGTCGAGACAGGAGTCCGGCGACTCCGACCAGGCGTAACGCCAATCGAGGTTGCAGGTTCGCGACATGGCTGCGTAGCTCCGCCCAAAACTTGAGTCGCATTCCACGGCCTGCTCGAAAAGCCGCCGGGCGTGGGCATTCGCTTCCTTCCTGAACTGGAAGCTCAAATGTTGACCCCGCAGGATGAGCCCGTATGCTCGAAGGTCCGGCATATCCTGCCCTGAAACACGACGTTCTTCGGCGGCTTCGATCTGTAAGGCGAGCCGCGCCGCAATAACGGCCGTAACCTCGTCCTGAAATGCGAAAATTTCAGACAAGTCGGTATTGTATCGCTCCGACCAAAGTGCGGTACCGGATTCCGCTTCGATCAATTGGACCGCGACACGGATCTTCCGCTGGGCTCGACGAAGCGTGCCGGTCAACAGATAACGCACACCCAACTGACGCCCGAGCTCGTCTGGCGCAATCTTTTGGCCCTTGAAGAGAAACGCGGAATTTCGCGCGATGACGAGCAGGGTCCGAAAGCGGCAGAGATTTGTGATGATGTCGTCTGCCAGGCCTTCGCACAAATGCTCATCGCAGGGGTCGCCGGACGTGTTGGTCAATGGCAAGACGGCGACCGAGGCCCTGTTCGGAACCTCTGCCGGCAGGTGCTGGCGGGTCAGCCTGGCCACTGATGGTAATGCCTGCGGCCTCTCGAATTCGACGGCAAAGACCTCGATCGGCTCATCGATATTCTTGAGATGTCGGCGCCCCACTGAGAACATCGAAATCTCAATCTTGTCGTGGACAGCGCGATAGACCGCCTCCGAAACGTAGACTCCCCCAGGTGGCGCAAGCGCCTGAATGCGCGCCGCCACATTCACACTGTGGCCTCGCACATCTTCTCCGACGTACATGACCTCACCAAGATTCACGCCTATGCGGAAGGCGATGTGGACTTCGCCCGGATGCCATACGGTTTCCTGGCCAAATTCCTTCTGAAATTCGATTGCAAACTTGACTGCAAGCGTCGCGCTGTCAAAAAGGGCGAACACGCTGTCGCCGGCGGTGTCCACGACCCGCCCGCCATAGTCACCGATCAAGGATTTGAAGAGGCCGATTGACTGGGTTGCCCGTGTGGCGGTGCCTTCCTCGTCTTTGCCCATCAAGCGGCTGTAACCCTCGATATCAGCCAAAACGATCGCCGAGAGTTTGTGCTGAGGAGTTTGTGGCGACGGGACGGACATGATCGCTGTCAACCCTTCGTCATTAGCACTATGTAATTACTAGCGCATTAGGCATTGCAAGTTCGTCGTAAATCTGTCTTCTCTGCCCATATGGGGGTGCAGAGGCGTATCGGCGCCATTTATACGGCGCTAGAAGCTGTTCCCCCTTTCTTAATCCCTGTATTATACGAGGACACGCAAATCTCGCAAATCAGCAGAATTATGCCGACGTGCGCACCCATCTTCGAGCTCCGCAACGCGCGGGACAGTGATTACGGTTTTGCCGAACGACTCTATCTCATGACGATGCAGCCATTGCTGCGGCGGCTCGGTGCCCTGAACAAGCAAGATCTCATCGCAAACTTCAGGCGGCTGTACCAGCGAGATGACGTCAAGATCATTGTCGTCGGCGGTGTGGATGCAGGTTGGCTCCAAGTCGGCGAGAGTGAGCGGGAAATCAGCCTATACCAGATCCATATCGAGCCCGACTATCGCCGCCGCGGCATCGGGACGTGTCTACTCCAGGACCTTCTGATGCGCAGCCGACAGACGCGCAAACCGGTTTCCCTTTACGTCGTCCGCAACAATCCGGCGTCGGTACTGTATGAGCGACTCGGTTTCAAGGTCGTGGGCGAAGACGAAACCAAATTATTCATGCGCTGGGAATAAGTCGTCGGCCAGTTCGGCGCTGAACCGCCTCAGTCGCCGCCGCCGCGTCGAATTCGAGCGTGAGCGCCGCTGATCCGCGCATGGGCACCGCTGATCCGCGCATGGGCGCCGCTGATGCGGGCATGGGCGCCGCTGATGCGGGCATGCGCGCCGCTGTATGCCGACAGCGTCTCCTCGGATATCAGCTCAGCTTCCAGAAGAATCTGTGTGAACGGACCGGTTTCCATGTCCAACCGGATCGAAAAATCATCCTTGTCGTACGGCCAGACCCGCATGTCGTCCGCGAAGGAATAAGCCTGGTTGGCAGTTCCCGTGAAGTCGCCGCCATGCGGAGCTGTGGCCGCCCGTTCCGAATTGGCAAACGGCGACTGCCCTGCACCGGGTTTAAGCCTGGGCTCGGGATCGTCACCGGTGCCGTGAACCAGGAAGATCGCCGGCCTTGCCAGATCGTAGTAACAGCCTTCGAAACTGAAGCCATATATCCGCGCGAGTCTTGCTCCCTCGTGCTCCAGCTGGGCTTCGAGGAAGTTGTTCCCGCTTTCCCGGAGCGGCGGGGCATCTTTCTCTCCCCGCTTCGGATTTTTGCCTTCTCCTGGCCGAGAGTTCTTGTAGGTGAACTCAAGATCGGCAAGAATCCGACCGTACAAAAGAACTGTTGACGGCGTAAGGAGAGTTTCAGGCATCTCTTGATCCCCCCTGTTCGGGCACAGCTGCCGAGAGTGCCCATGTCAAGATTGCACAACCTGATACGACTTAAGGTTAAAGCCGCCGATCCCGCATGTAAACCGGAAAAGGCCGAGTTCGTTGAGCTAGCCAAAGACGCTCGACGCAGTCCGTCAGCTCCGCCGCGCGAGAGCCATTCTGGCACGGTACGACAGCTTTGGCCGCATTGTTGCGGCATGTGGGGCGAATGTTCGTGCCGAGAACATATGGCTGCCGGGTGAGGGGGGAGCCAAGCGCGGTCCCACCCGAACCGAACCGATGTCGCGAAGGCCCATGTTGCGCTCGATAAGACGATTGTAGCGACCGCCGGTTGCCTCAGCGTCGACCGTGAGGAGAGTGGCGCCGACATCGGCATAGTCGAGGTAATGAGGCGACAGGCGGCTCCAGGTTTCAGCCAGGTAATAGCCCAGGATGTCGCGCGTCGCCAGCAGCGCGTCCTTGAATCCGGAGTGGTTTTCGGCGTAGGCCTCATCAAACAGCCTCTGAATTGGCTCTGCGAATTCAGGCTGCTGTTCGACGCGATCGGCCAGGTCTTCCATCCACGGACTGATAAGCCCACTCTCCAGCAACGCTTCGTGAAAGATGTCGACCAGGATGTCGAAAAGCGCCCCCGTCAGAGGCTTGGAAAGCTCGTGCTCATCCGTCCAGCCGCGTCTGAAATGCGACAGGCGCGATGCATTCGCGGCGAGGCGTAACTGCTTGTTCTCCGTCAACTCGCCGATGCGGTTGAGCCTGTTGAGCGTGTAAAGATTGCCACTCGTACTCTGCAACAGCTCGTCCACCACGCTGTCGAAATGAAGCGCTGACAGAAGCGCCACGATATCGGCGGCGGATTCGTGGAAGCCGAAATATTCGCCTTGCTCGGTTTCCACGGTCGGCAATCCGATTTCCGAGTAGATGATGCTGTGGCCGACTTCGTGCGCAAGAACGTCGAAGTTCAGCGTGAACGGGCGAACGTCTCCGGAAGGCTCGTGGTGGTATCCGATCTCCATGAAGCCATAACCCATCAGGGCGTTATCGAGTTCCGGCAATACGACGACTTCCAGGCGCTCGAAGTCGTGCCGGAAATGCCATTCGATGCAGCGCCCGAAATAATGCTCCCAGATGTCCAGTACGAAGCGGACAACGGCGTAGACATGAGCAACCTCAAACTCCGCGCTGCCCGGCTCCAGATGGTCGAAGTGACCGTTCGAGTCCGGCATTGCGGGCGGCTGGACCTCGCCGTCCCAAGGGGGCGAATACGCCACCGAAAAGCCGGGCCTCACCGGTGTTCCGTAGGGCCTGGATTTGCCGATGGGCTCGATGACATACATACGATCGTCAGCGGGTCCCGGCCCCACCGTCCCGGCGGGCGGCGAAACCCAGACGGTCTCGGGCTCGTTGAAAGGGGCGACATACGGCGCTTGCGGGAACACCCTGAATCGTGTCCCCGTGCGGTTCCAGTTCGAGGCTTTGGCGACCGTCATTCTTCCCCGCCTCCCACCTTCAATCACCGTCCCGTTGCAGTGTATTCGCGCGGCAGGCCGGCTAACCGGCTCCCATCCTGTTGTCTGGCGGACTTTCTTTGAGTCTCAAGTATAAGAACTCGCGCGCGATATGGCGATAAAGTTCGTCCCGGTTCTTCAGCGCCAGGCTGTGCGCGAAGCCTTCCAGATCGTCCGGTATCGTGCGGCCCAGCCTTTCTTCAAAATACCAGGCGGCGAGCCGCGGTGGCGTCAGGCCGGTGTCGGCCGGCTGTGGGTCCGCGAAACCTGCGGCGGCCAATACCGCATGCTTGTCCAGGGCGCGTTCGGCAAGGTCCCGATACTGGTTGCTCACGCGAAGATGATTCATCAGGTGTTTCTCGACGGCCGGGCTGAAGATGGATTTCACAGCCTCGATCTGCGCCTCCTCTTGCAGCAAAGTCTCGAAGCCCTCGAGATCCAGTTGGTTTTCTGCGAGCCATCGATCCACGGCAGCGCGGTTGAACAGCCCCCACCTTGCTCGAAACCTGTTGGCTGTCGCGCTTACGGCTGAACGATCGACCTCGAGACGTTGCCGGCGGCTTTCCCGCACGGCCAGCAGGCGAGCGATCGCTTGGTCTCTGGCAGTGCGATGCGCATCCAGGTCGAGCCGCAGCTCGTCCAGCAGGCGGCCCCTTGGGAGGTCTTCCGGTGTCTCCGCGGGATTATCGTCGATGAACCGCGAGCAAGCCGTCGCGGTATCCCACATGTCCGTCCATTCGAACGAATAGGTTACGCGGGCAGGACCCGGGGAGGTCGCGAGGAGATCACGCATTTCGCCCAGCATGGCGCGCGCGTCGCTTGCCTTGAGATCGATTCTTGCTGTTGGCAGCCAGTTTCGAAGGGTCTTGAGTTCTGCGGCGGGAATGTTTGGCGCCATGGGCTCGGCTGTCAACGCGTCCCACGTCCGGTCCTGGTAAAATAAGAGCTTCGCGCAATGCTCCAGGGCTTCGCCCGTCGTTGTTGCAATCACGCCCTCGCTGACCGCCTTCGCCAGGTTTGCACGAATATTGACCATTGCTTCGGAAACGGCGACATAGCCCGTCTCCACCGGGCCGTGTAAGACCGCAACCTCGTCGTCGTCTTCCAGTGTACCGTCACGGTATGCCTCGAAGATCTGACCAACGCCGCGCATGCCGAAGGCATGCAATTCGGCGGCACGCAGTGCGCCCATGCTGGCGCTGCCAAAGACATGAACGCCTTGAGACATCGCCCACAAGATCTCCTTGTGCCAGACCGACGGCACGCCCTCGAAATAGCCGTCGATGATGCCGATCGCGCTCGGTCGATTCTGCGCGGCGCGGTAGACGTCTCCCTGCGCCGCCGGCGGCAGACACACGAAGTCGAACGAGTCGCAAACCTCCTCGTGGTCCAGCGTCGGTCCAACAAACACGTAACCGGTCATCATCGACCCTCACGGGCTGCACGGGCCCGAGGACCCGGCACGTAGGACTCGTCATCATCGGGCCCGTCCAATCCCGGAACGACGACGCGCACGACCGGCAAACCGATCTCGGGGCGGGTCAGGTCGACAACAATCGCCTGTTTGATACCGACCGCTTGTAGGCGATCCAGCATCCAGACCACATCGTCGGCGAACGTTTCGGACTCACGCGTCGGCCCGTCTGCGAACGCTCTCATGGGACCAGAGGTATGGATAAGCCTGTGCGCCTGGCGCCGTTTTTCACCTACTCCAGAAGGCGTATATTCATGGGGCAGCAAGTCGTCACGAGCGCCTGTGATATAGGTGATGCGAACCTGCGCGGCCTCGGTCAGGGCGCGCAGAAGAGCAATCTGTCGTGTGGGATGGCATCCCGCCCCGGCACCCAGATGCCCCGTGCTTCGTCCTTCGTCGACTGCCAGACAGTAGAATGACGGTACCGCAACGTCTGTTGTCGTTTCCCAGACTGCAACCGTAAGATCGGCGCGCGCGAACCGTTCCAGAACCTCGCGGCATGCGGGGTCTTCGACCGAGTCGAGCGCCACCCGCGTCCGGTCCCGG
Source organism: uncultured Flavobacteriales bacterium (assembly GCA_964347475.1). Taxonomy (GTDB): domain Bacteria; phylum Pseudomonadota; class Alphaproteobacteria; order UBA8366; family JADFVY01. The sequence goes on along the minus strand of CAYFYY010000045.1, from coordinate 17,963 downwards.
GTCTGCCGGCCTCGCTGGTTCCACACAGCTGTTGCATCCCGTTCGATTATCTCCGCCAGGCCATGACAGACCGCCTCGAGCAGATGGTTGCCCGAGGCAAGGCCATTCGTCCCCGCTACGAAGCAACCGCTGCCGGTCGGCAACGGCAAGGTGTAATCCGCGTGTACAACTTCGTATGGCAGCCACACATTCGTGCCGGCGATGACGTCACGGCCTTGGACCCAGAGGATGCGAAGACCCCGATGATATCGGTTTCCGGCGACTTTGGGGAGACCATCGACGTCGGCCAACCGGTGGGAGGCACGGAGATCGTCATAGCTGGCCAGCTTCAGGGGGAGTTCGATTCGTTCGGCGTGATATGTCTCCGCCGCTTCCATCAATCCCGAGGCCTTGGCCGCGTCAAGGCTAAGTCCCTTACCTTGGGACACGGCAATCGAGCGCGAGTTCGGGCGGCACACCATAACGACCGGAATGCCGACGCGGTCAAGCCCGGTTACATTTGCCACGCGCGTGATTCCCATCTCGGCGATCATCGGGCTCAAGCGTGCCAGGGTCTGTGCAGGCGAGACGGTCCGATGGGTGCCCAGACGGTACCCCTTTTGCCCCGCGTCGCTGTCGACGCCGAACTTCTCGCCCAACAGTGCCGAAATCATCGATCCCCTCGTGACAATGGCGGCCTGACCTTAGCCCATCTTCCGCCATCCGTTCTACTTTCCCGAAGAACGGAAGATTTTGCTTCTGCCACAGGTTTGCGGATGGCTCTTGAGCCGCCCGCGCCTCCACATTGAAACCCGGATACGACGGACGGGCCGGCTCGGTTGACATTCGCCCCCGCTCTGGCTAATGCTCCGCCGCAGCCCGAAACGCGGCCCGGATTCGGCCGATGGGTGCAGGAACATCGTGAGCTTCACGATCGTCGATCAGGTGCCGGCACGCATGAACCGCAGCGAGACCCCGGCGCCGCGCCCCGCCTAAACGAGGATGAAATCGTCGGCCTCCAGGTCCGTTGCCGTGATGCCGACCAGCTCGATCTCGAAGTCCGCGATCCCGTCGCCGTCCGAATCCCCCTGGACGAGGGTGCTGGTTCCGGACTGCTCGAGCCGGACCGAGGCGGTGCCGCCGCCGGCGAAGGCGCTGGTTCCCTGGAAGGCGAAGGCGGCGATGTCGCGCAGGTCGATCTGGTCGAGGTCAGCCTCGCTGAAGTCGGTGACGACGTCGCCATTGGCCTCCGCCGCCGTGTTGAAGTCGAAGACATCCGAGCCGCTGCCGCCGGTGAGCTCATCGACTCCACCGCCGCCGGCGAGGGTGTCGTTGCCGGCGCCCCCGTCCAGGGTATCGTTGCCGTCGCCGCCGGACAGGAAATCGTGGCCGGCATCGCCGTGGAGCCTGTCGTCGCCGAGGTCGCCGGACAGCGTGTCATCGCCGACTCCGCCATAGAGCAGGTCATTGCCCGTGCCGCCGAACAGGACATCATGGCCGGCCTCGCCGAACAGGGTGTCGCTGCCGGCCTCGCCGAACATCAGGTCGTTTCCGGCACCGCCATAAAGAACGTCGTCGCCGGCACCACCGTGGAGCCTGTCGTCGTCGAGGTCGCCGGACAGCGTGTCATTGCCGTCGCCGCCATAGAGCAGGTCGTTGCCGGTGCCACCGAACAGGAAATCATGGCCGGCGCCGCCGAACAGGATGTCGCTGCCGACCTCGCCGAACATGAGGTCGTTGCCCATCCCCCCGTGAAGCGTGTCGTTGCCGTCGCCGCCATAAAGAATGTCGTTGCCGACCTCGCCCTGCAGGGAATCCTCGCCGGCCTCGCCGACCAGCGTGTCATTTCCGGAGCCACCCAATAGCGTGTCCGCGGTGTTGACGAACGTCGAACCGCCGGTGCCGTCGTCGCCGAAGAGCAGGTCGTTGCCGTCTTCGCCGAACAGGAGGTCGAAGCCCCCGTCGCCGTAGAGCGTATCGTCCCCTGCGCCAACGACCGGCCGGCCATCATCGCCGTAAAGCAGGTCATTGCCGAGGGTGCCCGACAACGAGTCGTCGCCGGCGCCGCCAAAGAGCGTGTCGTCGCCGAGGTCGCCGGACAGCGTGTCATCGCCGGCCCCGCCATAGAGCAGGTCAGTGTCCGCGCCGCCGAACATGAGGTCGTTGCCGGCGCCGCCGAACAGGATGTCGCTGCCGACCTCGCCGAACATGAGGTCGTTGCCGGCTTCGCCGTCCAGCCAGTCGTTGCCCGTCCCACCGTGCAGCGTGTCGCGGCCGTCGCCGCCAAAAAGAAGGTCGTTGCCGGCGCCGCCCGCCAGATTATCCTCGCCGGCCTCGCCGAACAGCGTGTCATCGTCGGCCCCGCCGAACAGCGTGTCATTGCCGGCGCCGCCACTCAGCGTGTCATTGCCGGCGCCGCCCCAAAATTCCTCCTCGCCATCGTGCCCGGTGATGGAATCGCTGAAGTCGCCGCCGATGACCCACTCGATGTCAATCAGGGTATCTGTGCCGCCCAGACCGTCGCTCGCCGTGCCCGTACCGGGCCCGGTGAAGGTGACGACGACCGGCGCGAGCGCATCTCGATAATTGGCCATATCCACGTGAATGCCGCCATCCAGCGTGTCGTTGCCCGCACCGCCAGAAAGCGTATCGTCACCGCGCTCCCCGTAAAGCACGTCGTCACCACTGCCCCCATAGAGCCGGTCGCTGTCTTCGCCGGGAGGATCGCCGCTGCCGGTACCCTCGTCGCCGAAGAGCACGTCGTTGCCGGCGCCGCCATAGAGAATGTCATTGCCGGCATCGCCGAACAGCCGGTTCTCGCCGGCCTCGCCGACCAGCGTGTCGTTTCCGGAGCCACCCAATAGCGTGTCCGCGGTGTTGACGAACGTCAAACCGCCGGTGCCGTCGTCGCCGAAGAGCAGGTCGTCGCTGTCGCCGCCGAACAGGAAATCATGACCGGCGCCCCCGAACAGGGTGTCGCTGTCGTCTTCGCCGAACATGACGTCGTTGCCGCCGTCGCCATACATGAGGTCGGCATCGGGCAGGGGGTCGACGTTGAAAACATCGCCGTCGCCGCCGTAGAGCGTATCGTTGCCGGCGCCGCCGAGAAGCGTGTCGTTGCCGTCGAAGTTGATGTCGGGGCCGTCGCCGATCAGCAGATCCTCGCCGTCATGACCCACGAGCGAGTCGTTGCCGCTGCCGCCGATTAGCGTGTCGTGGCCGCCGTTGCCGACGAGCGTGTCCTCGCCGGCCCCGCCCCAGAAGGCCTCGGACCCGATATGGCCGACGACGTAATCGTTGAAGTTGCCGCCGACGATGCCCTCGATGCCGGTGAGGGCATCGGTGCCGCCCAGGCCGTCGCTCGCCGTGCCGGTGCCGGGCGCGGTGAAGGTGACGATGACCGAGGCCACGGCGTCGGTGTAGACGGCGACGTCGAGGCCGAAGCCGCCGTCCAGCAGGTCATCGCCGGCGTTGCCCTGCAGTTTGTCGTTGCCGACCTCGCCATGAAGCGCGTCGTTGCCGGCGCCGCCATAAAGCATGTCCCGACCGCCGGGGGTAAAGACGAGCCCGTCGTCGCCGAACAGCACGTCCGCGCCGGCCCCACCGTATAGCGTATCGTCGCCCCTGCCGCCGACAAGGGTGTCCGCGCCGCCGACCGGCCCGCCGGCCCCGTCGTCGCCGAAGAGGAGATCGTGGCCGGCAGTCCCGCGAAGGGAATCGTCGCCCGCACCGCCCACCAGAACATCGTTGCCCACTTGGCCGTTCAGCGTATCGTTACCCGAGCCGCCCTCGAGCGTATCGTCGCCGTCGCCGCCCTCGAGGACATCGTCGCCATTGCCGCCCGCGAGAACATCGTCGCCCGCGCCGCCAAGGACGAGGTCATTGCCATCGCCGGCGTCGAGCATGTCGTTTGCCATGCCGCCCCACAATGTGTCACTGCCATCTCCGCCGACGGCGGTCAGCGGTACGTTGCTTGCCGCCCCATCAAGCAAATCGTTGCCCATACCCCCATCGAGATCGACCAAGAACACACTGCTTCCGGTAAGGTCATTCACCGTCAGCACGTCGTTGCCCCCGAAACCCCGCAGGTCGAAGACTTCAACGTTGCTCACCTCGGACACTTGGCCGTTCAAAGTGAAGATGACCGGATCGAATCCGGCGACTGCACGGAGGTCAATACTGTCATCCAACGACCCACCGCTCGCCCGGAAGATGTCACCACCCGGAACAGGATTGGTGCCGCCGTCGACGGTATCGCTGCCATCGCCGCTATAGTGAAGGATCACGTCGACACCCGCGCCGCCGACGACAACATCGTTGCCGCTCCCGCCGATGAGCCAGTCGCCGTCATCGCCGCTCAGCAAGGTGTCGTCGCCGGCTTCGCCGAACAGGTTGTCCCGGCCGGCACCGCCGACAAGCGAATCGTTGCCCGCGCCGCCCCAAAGCACATCGTGGCCGCCCCCACCGTCCATGGTGTCGGCACCGCCCTCGCCGAACATGCGATCATCGCCGCCGCCGCCGCGCAGCAGGTCGCGATCGGGCAGGGGATCGGGATTGAAGATGTTGCCGTCGCCCCCGTAGAGCGTATCGTTGCCGCCGCCGCCGACTAAGGTATCGTTGCCGCTCCCGCCAATAAGCCTGTCCCAGCCGTCGCCGGCCAGGAGCTCGTCCTCGCCGCTGCCGCCGTCCAGGTCGTCGTTGCCGTCCTCGCCAGCCAGCGTGTCCCTGCCGCTGCCGCCGAGCAGCCGGTCGTTGCCCCCGCCGGCGATCAGCAGATCGTTGCCGTCCCCGCCCAAGAGGATGTCATGGCCGCCGAGCGGGTCGTTCGCCTGTTGCCGGTCGCCGAACAAGACGTCATCGCCCAGCCCGCCAACGAGGGTATCGTCACCCAGCCCGCCGTGGAGAAGATCGTCGCCCGCGCCACCGAGGACGAGGTCGTTGCCGATGCCGGAATCCCCGAACAGCGTATCGTTGCCCGGCCCGCCGTCGAGCGTATCGTCGCCGTCGCCGCCCTCGAGAAAATCATCGCCGCTACCGCCGACGAGAGAGTCCCTGCCCTGCGCGCCGTCCAGCGTGTCGTTGCCGGCGCCGCCATCCGCGGTATCGTTGCCGACGCCGCCTTTGAAGCTGTCGTCCCCGTCGCCGCCGACGAAAACGCGATCCGGGGACGGGAACTCGGAAATGTCGGTAAAGCCGGAAACGTCGAGGCTCTCGGCGCCGTCGTCGAAGGTGATCAGATCGATGCGATGGCCGCCGGGATCGAAAAAGCCCTGGATCGTGACGGTTCCGCCGCCGTGGACGCTGCTCAGTGTGATGACGAGATCGCTGCCGTTCCGGCTGTAAGCGACATCGTTCGAGCGGATTCCCTCCCCGAACGCCAGGACGTCGAAGGACTTCGTCTCGTCGGCGACGAAGATGACGTCGTTCCCGTCACCGCTTCCGTAGCGGATGGTATTGGACCCGCGGCCGCCGTCGATGACATCGTCGCCGGTGCCGCCGGCCAGCGTGTCGTCGCCGAAGCCGCCGGAAAGGGCATCGTTGCCCGCGCCGCCGGCCAGCGAATCGTCGCCGCGCCCGCCGTCGAGGGTGTCGTTGCCCGCGGCGCCATCCAGGATGTCGTCGCCGCGCCCGCCAGCGAGCGAATCATTGCCGGCGCCGCCGTAAAGCGAGTCGTCGCCGCGCTCCCCATAAAGCGTGTCCTCGCCGTCGCCGCCATGGAGCAGGTCGTCGCCGTTGCCGCCATAGAGAAGATCGTCGCTTGTGCCGGATTCGAGTACCATCGCGCCCTCGCTGACTGTTGGGCGGGGGCCGCGAATCTTGCCTGAATTGACCGCTCCCCGCTCGATCTGAATGAATCAAGAAATACCCAGAAATTCTGTGGTCAGAATCGGGCCGAGAGGGAGTGAAGACATAAAGGTTAACCCAATCCCATACAAAATGTAAGACTATTTTCCGGATACCGATGCGGTGGACGAGAATTACCCCGATTTTCTGTTGATTCTGGCTGACTTCGGTGACGAAGGCCGTGAAGCGATGCTCCTGATGGCCTGTCGGCCGAAGCCGGACCGGATCGCCGATTCAGGGCCATGGCCGTGTTCGAATGTTGCAAGGATATGACGTTGGTTTCGGCTATCCCGCCCGCCAAAGTGCACACTGGGACACGACCTCCGGCATGCGCGCCCGGCGTTGACATTCGCCGGCCCTCTGGCTATTGCTCCGCGGCAGCCCGAAACACGGTCCGATTCGGCCGATGGGTAAGGGAACGGCATGAGTTTCACGATCGTCGATCAGGTACCGGCGCGTATGAACCGCAGCCAGCTTGCGGTGCCCGGCAGCCGGCCCGAACTGTTCGAGAAGGCCGCGAAATCAGCGGCCGACGTGATCTTCCTGGATCTCGAGGACTCGGTCGCGCCGGACGAGAAGGCGGCCGCCCGCAAGAACATCGTGCAGGCGATCGAGGACGTGGATTGGGGCAGCAAGACCCTGTCGCTGCGCATCAACGGTCTCGACACGCCGTACATGTACCGCGACGTCGTCGACGTGCTGGAGCAGACGGGCGAGCGGCTCGACCTGATCATGATCCCCAAGGTCGGCACGGCCGCCGACGTCTACGCGCTCGACATGCTGGTCACGCAGATCGAGACCGCGAAGGGCCGCAAGAAGCGGACCGGCTTCGAGATGATCATCGAGACCGCGCTCGGCATGATGAATGTCGAGGCCATCGCCGGCGCCAGCAAACGCAACGAATCGCTGCATTTCGGGGCTGCCGACTACGCCGCCTCGACCGGCGCGCGCACCACCGGCATCGGCGGGCCGCATCCCGATTACGGGGTGCTCACGGACGTCGTCGAGGGGGCGGCGCGGCGCTACCACTGGGGCGACATGTGGCACTACCCGACGTCGCGCATGGTGGTGGCGGCGCGGGCGCACGGCCTGCGGCCGATCGACGGGCCGTTCGGCGACTACTCCGACCCGGACGGGTTCCAGGCCCAGGCGAAGCGGGCGGCGGTGCTGGGCTGCGAGGGCAAGTGGGCGATTCACCCCAGCCAGATCGCGCTGGCCAACGCTGTCTACAGCCCGTCGGAGGCCGAGCTCGCCAAGGCTCGGCGCATCCTCGAGGCGATGGCGCAGGCGCAGAAGGAAGGCAAGGGCGCGGTGTCGCTCGACGGCCGCCTGATCGACATCGCCTCGATCAAACAGGCGGAAAACATGGTGCGCCTGGCGGAGCAGGCCGGCGATGACTGAGCCGCCGGGACGTCGCGGACGGTTTTTATGGTTTTTTCTGCATGCCGGTCCCGTTATTAGGGTAATATTAAGTAAAATGACCGATAAGTCCGGGATGGGGGCGCATCTGGCATCCAATGGATGAAGAATGAAAACCTTTCTCGAATTCGAGCAGCCCATCGCCGAGCTTGAGGGCAAGATCGAGGAGCTTCGCCATCTCGCGGACGTCGACGAACTCAACATCGTCGAGGAAATCTCCAAGCTCACGAACAAGAAGGACCGCATCCACCGCCAGCTCTACCAGAAACTGGATCCCTGGCAGAAGGTGCAGGTGGCGCGGCATCCCGAGCGCCCGCATTTCGGCGACTATGTCGGCGGCCTGGTGGACAATTTCCAGCCGCTCGCCGGCGACCGCGCCTTTGCCGAGGATTCGGCGATCATCGGCGGCATCGGGCGATTCCGCGGCTATTCCTGCTTGTTCATCGGGCACGAGAAGGGCAACGATACCGCATCCCGCGTCAAGCACAATTTCGGCATGGCCCGTCCGGAAGGCTACCGCAAGGCGATCCGCCTGATGGAGATGGCGGACCATTTCCAGCTGCCGGTCGTCACCCTGGTCGACACGCCGGGCGCCTATCCCGGCGTCGGCGCCGAGGAGCGCGGCCAGGCCGAAGCCATCGCGCGGTCGATCGAGACGTGCCTGAAACTGCGCGTCCCGGTGGTCAGCGCCATCATCGGCGAAGGCGGCTCCGGCGGAGCCATCGCGCTGGCCACGGCGAACCGCGTGCTGATGCTCGAACATGCGATCTATTCGGTGATCTCGCCGGAGGGATGCGCCTCGATCCTGTGGCGCGAAAGCGACGAGGCCACGGCCAGGGCCGCGGCCGAGGCGATGAAGGTCACCGCGCAGGATCTGCTCAAGCTCGGCATCGTCGACAAGGTCGTGCGCGAGCCGTTCGGCGGCGCCCACAGCAAGCCCGAGGACATGATCGCGGCGCTCGGCGATGCGATCGAGGAATCGCTGGCCGGGCTGCGCGGCGTCGAGGGCGGCGCACTGCGCGCCCGCCGCCGTGAGAAATTCCTGGAGATGGGCAGGAAAGGCCTCGGCTGAGGCCGCAAACTGCTCGCTGCTACTAGGGGAGAGGGCGCTGCCTTTCGGGCAGCGCCCTTATTATCGGAGTGTGCGAAACCGTCGGCCTACTCGGCGGCGGCGCGCCCGGCGAGCGGCGCCGGCGGCGCGAACTCGCGGTCGTGCCGCAGGCTGGGGATCGCCTGCCGTGCCTGCTCCGACCTCGTCAGATCGAGATCGGCGATGATGTAGCCCGGCGCCTCGCCGGCGTCGGCGACGACCTCGCCCCACGGCGAGACGATCACCGCATGGCCGAAGGTGCTGCGCCCGTCTGCATGGTCGCCGCACTGGGCGGGCGAGAGGATCCACGATCCGGTCTCGATTGCCCGGGCGCGCTGCAGCACGTGCCAATGCGCCTTTCCCGAGGTGCGGGTGAAGGCGGCCGGGGCCCAGATCATGCGCGCGCCGGCCTTGGCGAGCGCCCGGTAGAGTTGCGGGAACCGGATGTCGTAGCAGATCGTCATGCCGAGGCCACCCCATGGCGTGTCGACCAGAACTGCCCGGTCGCCGGCCTCGAACAGGTCCGATTCACGGTAGCGCTCGCCGCCCGGCAGGTCGACGTCGAACATGTGCAGCTTGTCATAGGTCGCAACGATGGCGCCATCCGGGCCGATCATGTAGCCGCGGTTGACCAGCCGGTCCTCGGCCACCTTGATGACCATGGAGCCGGCCAGCAGCCAGACATCAAGCTCGTCCGCGAGCGCCCGCCAAGCCGCCAGCGCCGGCTCGTCGGCCTCGCTGCGCGCCGTTTCCAGCGCGAGGCGCCGGCGCTGCTGACACAGGTTGGCGACCTCCGGCAGGCCGACGATCTGCGCGCCGTCGGCGTGCGCGGCGCGGATCAGCGCGTTCGCCGCCTCGATATTGCCGGCGATCTCGGTGCCGGAGGTCATCTGGACGCAGGCCGCCCGCACGATATCGGTCATTTCTCTATCCCCAGAAGCGGATCGAGCTCGTCGTCGAGGTCGAGCTCGAATAGCTGGTCGCAGCCGCCGATCGGGCGGTCGTCGATGAAGATCTGCGGAACGGTCCGCGCCCCGGGCGCGCGTTCCAGCATCTCGCGTTTCTTCGCCCGGTCCATGGTGACGTCGATCTCGATGTAGTTGACGCCCTTCTTGTCCAGCAGCCGTTTGGCGCTGTGGCAGTAGCCGCACCAGGGGCTGGTATAGATCTCGACCTTCGCCATCGTTGCCGGCTCGCTCCGTTTCTTGCCAGTGCGCGACATAGATAGGGCAGCTTTGGGAAATCGCCAAGAGATCATGGCGATTCCGCCCTCGGGCGCACGACGCGGGCGAGGGTGAGGACATCGACCGCCGTCGCCCCGGCGCGCAGCAGCGTGCGGGCGCATTCCTCGGCGGTGGCGCCGGTCGTCAGCACGTCGTCGAGGAGCAGGACCCGCCGCCCCGCGACGGCGGCCTCACCGCCCGGCCGCATGGCGAAGGCCCCGCGCACGTTGCGCCGCCGCGCCGCGGCCGACAGGCGCCCCTGCGACGGCGTCGCCCGCTGCCGGGTCAGGATATCGGGATGCACGGCAAGGCCGGTTTCGCGGCCGAGGGCGAGCGCCAGCATGGCGGCCTGGTTGTAGCGCCGCGCATAAAGGCGGCTGCGATGCAGCGGGACGGGGAGGGCGAGGTCCGCGTCGGCCACCAGGGGCGCGCCGGCCCGCGCCAGCCAGCGGCCGAAGGCGGGGGCCGGCCAAGTGCGGTCGCCGTGCTTGAAGTCGAGCACGAGGCGCCGGCTGAGCTCGCCATAGACCAGCACCGCGCGGGCGCGCTCAAAGATCGGGTGACGGGCCGTGCAGGCGGCGCACAGCGCCTCTTCCGGCCCCGGGTCGTATTCGAAGGGAAAGCCGCAGCAGCGGCACAGGGGCGGCGCCAGGAAATCGACCAGCGGCCAGCAGTCGCCGCACAACGCGGTCTCGCGGTCGACCAGCGCGCGGCAGTTGATGCAACGCGGCGGCAGGATCGAGTCCACGAGGCGCCGCACCGGGCGCAGCAACCCCGCGGTGCCGGGGCGCGACCCGTCCGGGTCGACGTCAACAGGCATATCCGGAGCCTCCCTGTTCCGGGTCCCGCGTCAAAGTAGCGCAACCGCGGCGGGACTGCACGTGCCGCGCTTTGTTCTTTGCCTCAAGGCACCGCGTCGCCATATTCGAACTGTGATGAGTACGACCGATTCGCCGCCGCCCGTGTTCGACTCGCGACGCGTGCGTCTGCACCGTGAGCGCGCCGCACCGGACCTGGCGGCGCACGACTTCCTGTTCCGCGAGGTGGCCGAGCGTCTCGCCGACCGGCTGCTCGACATCAAGCGGCGCTTCCCCCTGGCGCTCGACCTCGGCTGTCACGGCGGCGAGCTGGCCCGCATCGTCGGCGAGCGCGGCGGCATCGAGACGCTCCTGCAATGCGACCCGGCGCCGGCGATGGCGCGGCGCGCCGGCGGCCTCGCCCTGGCGGCCGAGGCGGACGCGCTGCCGTTCCGCGAGGGCGTGTTCGATCTCGTCGCCAGCGCCATGTCGCTGCACTGGGTCAACGACCTGCCGGGGGCGCTGGTGCAGATCCGGCGCTTGCTCAAGCCTGACGGACTGTTCCTGGCGGCCTTGCCGGCGGCCGGTACCCTTGGCGAGCTGCGTGCGGCGCTGACCGAAGCGGAGCTGGAGGTCGCCGGCGGGGCCAGCCCGCGGGTCGCGCCCTTCGTCGACCTGCGGGATGCCGGGGCGCTGCTGCAGCGGGCCGGCTTTGCGCTGCCGGTCGCCGACGCCGACGCGGTGGAGGTGCGCTACGATAACGCCTTCCGGCTGATGGCCGATCTGCGCGGCATGGGCGAATCCGCGGCGATGATTGACGGGCCGCGCCGGTTCACCCGCCGCACGGTGATGCTCCGCGCCGCCGAGATCTATCAGGCGCGCCATCGCGGCGCCGACGGCCGTATCCCGGCGACCTTCCAGCTCGTCTGGCTGACGGGTTGGGCACCCGATCCTTCGCAGCAGCAGCCGGCCCGCCGCGGCAGTGCCACCGCGCGGCTGGCAGATGCGCTCAAGGACGTGGGCAAGGGCCCGGGAAACGGGTAGCGCTGACGGGCGTCGCGCTGGCGCCATGGCGCCATGGCGCCAGCCGGGACACGGGCCGGATTGCGCCGGCATTCAGCGAAATTTAACGGCGAGGGGCGAAGATCCGGGCCATGACGCAGACCCCGTCAGACGGCGCCGCGGCCGGCGGCAGGCTGCCGGTCTGGGGCACGGCATGGGCGAGCTACCGCTTCCTGGCCGCCCATCCGCACGACCTCGTCCGCATCGGCTGGCTGCCGCTGCTCGCCCTGTTCGCGCTGAACCTTTCGTTCGGGACCTTCGATCCGGTCCCCGACATGGCTGACCGCCAGGCCGCGTTGGAGCACGCCGGTACGATGATGGGCAAGGCGGTGACCAACGTGCTGATCCAGTCGGCGATCGCAGCGATGACCCTCGTCGTCTGGCATCGCCTGGTGATGCTGGGCCAGGGCACCGCCGGCCGGCCGCTGCCGATGCGCGCCGGGCTGCGCGAGCTGCGCTATCTCGGCGCCTGGATGCTGATCAGCCTCGTGTTCCTGGTCCTGCTGGCGATCGTCGACGTCGCGATCGTCGTCGCGACGTTCCTGGCGATGGTGATCGCACAGGGGGTCATGATGTTCGCAAGCGGCGGCCTGGGAATGGCACTGGGCGGCCAGGACGAGTTGCTGACCCTGGTCGGCTGGCTCGCCATGCCCGTCGCCATCGTCGTTGCCATCTACTTCACCATCCGGTTGTCGCTGGTGCTACCGGCCACGGCGACCGGCAAGGAGGCCGGGTTCGGCCGGGCCTGGTCGGTCAGCGCCGGCAACGGCGCGCGCATGGTGGCCGCCTCGCTGATCGTCATGGCGCCGCTGCAGTTGGCGGTGATGGGGTTGACCGAGGCCACGCGCGCGACGACCGGTGCCTGGACATTCTATCCGCTGGCCTTTCTCGCCAGCCTCGGATTTCTTCTGTTCATCCTGGCGACCGGCACGGTACTCTCCCTGTTCTCGCTGGGGCTCGACGGCGCCCCGGCGCAGGACCGCACACGGGAGACTGCCGGAGCCGCCCCATGACCACGACCACCACTCCGCGCGCGACCCTGCCAATCGCGGCCACCGTCGTCCGGGCGTGGCGGCTGATCTTCACGCGTCCGGGCTATGCCCTGCGCACCGGCTGGATCCCGGCGCTGGCCCTGTTCGGGATCGGCGTCGCATTCGGCAGCGCGGGTCCCGTGGGACCGGACCCCGGCACCGCCTTCTGGGCGATGATCGCCGCGATCGTGAACTTCGCCCTCTTGGTGCTGGCCCTGGTCGCCTGGCAGCGCAGCGCGCTGCCGGGGGCGAAGCGGCGGCGGGGCTCCTCCGCGCTTCGGCTCGGCCGGGCCGAAGTGCTGGCCATGCTGCATTTCCCGCTGGTCTTGTTCCTGCTCATCCCCCTGCTGCTGCCGGAGCTGGCCGAGAACCTGATGGCCCTGTCGTGGCGCGGCGCGATGAGCCGCGACATCCTGCTGCCGGTGGCCGGCGTTGCGGTTCTGGTCTTTCCCGGCGGTCTGGTGCTGACCCGGGCCGCGCTGATGCTGGTGGCGATCGCCGAGGCCGGGTCGAACCCGATCGGCCTTGTCGACACGGCCAACCGGGTGTGGCGCCTCGGCGGCGGCGGCAGCCTCAGGCTGTTCGTCGTGCTCTACCTTTCGGTGCTGCCGGTGGTGGCCGCCCTGGCGGCGCTGCCGGACGCGCTGCCGGCCCCGGCGGAGGCCGGGCTGCACGCCGTCCTGGTGACACTCTACGTGCTGGTGGCCGGCGGCGCCCTGTCCCGTGCCTATGCGGCGCTCGGCGGCAGCGGGCCTGCGGCCCAGCGCCGGGGCCACCGCGTCGCCGGCTGACCGTCGCAACGCCCCGATGACACCGGAGCCGGATCTGCCGCGCTGGGGCATCGTTTTCGAGGCCTGGCGGCTGCTGATCGAGCATTCCGGTGCCGCCCTGCGCAACGCCGTCCTGCCGTTCCTGCTGCTGCTGGCGATGCACCGGGTGGTCGCGGTCGTCGCGCCGGCGGGACTCGAGGCCGTGGCCTGGCAGCTGCTGTACGTGCTGGTGTTCCCGGTGCCGGCCGCCCTCCTGCTGGTGCCGTGGTACCGGCTGATCCTGTCGGCGCAGTGGCCGGAGCTCGCCAGGCGGCCGGCCCGCTGGTGGTACACCGCCTTCATGATTCGCACCCTCGGGCTGGAGCTGATGCTGTTCGTCTTCCACCTGCCGTCGATGGTGACCGGCATCCTGGCGCTGCAGAACGGCGAGACCCCGGATCCGCGCATGGCGCAGCTGACCGTGCTCTTCCTGGCGGCGCTGGCGCCCGGCTTCTACCTGTACGGGCGCGCCGCGCTTTCCCTGCCGGCAGCGGCGGGCGAGGGGGACGACAGCTATCGCCGCTCCTGGCGCACAACCGAGGGGGCGGGCTGGCGGATCGCCGGCATCGTCTTCGTCCTGTGGCTCATGTTCTTCATGATCAGCGGCATGACGTCGGGCGTGCCGCCCGGATTCGCCGCCTCGGTGATCGGTGCCGTCATCGACGTGTTCCGCGAGCTGGCCATGGCCGCCGCCCTGGCGCTGGTCTACCTGCACTACGGCCGCACGCCCGTCGAGGACGTGTTCTCGTGAGCGGGGGCTGCGCAGGATTTGCGCGACTGCCACGAGCCGGACAGACAAGCCAGGGAATGTCGCGGGCGGCGCTTACGAAATGAGGCAGCGGCCCTATAGCCAGTCCCTGAGGATCGCGACCAGCGGACCGTCGGCGGGCGGCATCGGATAGTCGCGCAGCGCGTTTGGGCGCACCCATTTGAGCTCCTGGCCTTCGAGCGGTGTGACCGTGCCCTTCCAGCGGCGGCACACGTAGAGCGGCATCAGCAAATGGAAGTCGTCATAGGCGTGGCTCGCGAAGGTCAGCGGCGCAAGGCAGCTCTCCGCCGTGTCGATCGCCAGCTCCTCGCGCATCTCGCGGATCAGCGCCGCTTCCGGGGTCTCGCCGTCGTGGATCTTGCCGCCGGGGAACTCCCACAGCCCTTCCAGGTGCTTGCCCTCGGGCCGCCGGGTGATCAGCACGCGGCCGTCGAGATCGACCAGCGCCACCGCGGCGACCAGCAGGATCGGCCTGGCCGGGCCGGTCACGGCGCGACCGCCAGCTCGAACAGGATGACCGTGTGGCTCTCACCGGTCGACGGCACCGTCCGCTCCGCGCGTCCGGTCGCAACAAAGCCGAGCTTTTCCAGCACCCGGCGCGAAGCGGTGTTGTCCTCCGCGGCGGTCGCGGTGATCCGCGAGACTTGCAGCGCGGTCCGCGCGAAGTCGATGATACGGGTGGCGGCTTCGGTCGCATAGCCGCGGTCCCAGTGGTCGCGTCCGACCCAGAAGCCGAGCTCGGCCCGCGCACCCTCGTCGTGCAGGCCGACGCCGACGCCGCCGACCGGTGCGCCGCCGTCCTTCGCCACGATCATCAGGTCGAAGCCGCGCCCGGTGGCGAGGCGCCGCCAGGCCGCCTTGACGAGCTGGCGCGCATCGAACGCAACGAAGGGCTGCGGCGTGACCATCAGGAAATCGGCCATCACCGGGTCGTCCAGCAGCGCCACGATGTGCGGTGCGTCGGCCTGGCCGTAGGGGCGCAGGATCAGGCGCGCCGTCTCCAGCGGCAGCTGCGCCATCGGGCTGCGCGCGCTTGGCGCGGCGGGCTCGTCGCGGCCGCTCACGGGCCAGCCCTAGCTGCGGTAGTCGGCGTTGATGGCGATGTACTCATGGGTCAGGTCGCAGGTCCACACGCGGGCGCGCCCGTTTCCGATGCCGATGTCGACCGCGATGTCCACCATGCGGCCCTTCAGGTGCCGGGCCACCGGCGCCTCTTCGTAGCCGGGCACGGGCTGGCCGTCGCGGGTGATCTGTACGCCGCCCATGGCGACCGACAGGCGGTCGCGGTCGGCCTTCTCGCCCGCCTTGCCGACCGCCATGACGATGCGGCCCCAGTTGGCGTCCTCGCCGGCGATCGCCGTCTTGACCAGCGGCGAATTGGCGATCGACAAACCGATGCGCCGCGCTGCCCGCGCCGAAGCCGCGCCGCTGACATCGATGGTGATGAACTTGGACGCGCCCTCGCCGTCCTTGACCACCTGGGTCGCGAGGTCGACCAGCGTGTCCTCGAGGGCGCGGCGGAAATCGCGCAGGATCCGGTCGCCGGCGGCCGAAACCTTCGGGTGCTTCGCCTGGCCGGTCGCGAACAGCAGCAGGGTGTCGCTGGTCGAGGTGTCGCTGTCGACGGTGATGCTGTTGAAGGAGTGGTCGGCACCGCGCTTGAGGGCCGCCTGCAGCACGCCGGCCGGAATCTTCGCATCGGTGACGACGAAGGCCAGCATGGTCGCCATGTCCGGCGCGATCATGCCGGAGCCCTTGGCAATGCCGGCGATCGAGATCTCCTTATCGCCGATCCGCGCGGTACGGTGGGCGCCCTTGGGGAAGGTGTCGGTGGTCATGATCGCGCGCGCGGCATCCTCCCAGGAATCGTCCGAGAGGGCGTCGGTCAGGCCGGGCAGGCGCTGCGGGATCGCATCGTCGGGCAGGACATTGCCGATCACCCCGGTGGAGGCGATGAATATGTCCTGCGGTTTGGCACCCAGCAGCCGCGCCGCGGCCTGCGCGGTCAGCGCCACCGTGCGGTCCCCGGCGGTGCCGGTGAAGGCGTTGGCGTTGCCGGAATTGACCACCAGGCCGCGGGCCCGGCCGCGCCGCAGGAGCGCCCGACACCAGTCGACCGGCGCAGACGGGCACAGCGAGCGGGTGAGGACCCCGGCCGCAGTGGTGCCCGGCGCGAATTCCACCAGCATGAGATCATATGCGCTCGCGTTCTTCTTCAGCCCCGTCGCGGCACCCGCCATGCGGACCCCGGCGACCGGAGGAAGTGTCGGGAAGTGCGCCGGTGCGAAGGGCGAGACGCCGGGCATCGGGGGTTATTGCGGCGCCGGTTCCGCCGCCTCCGGCGTCGGATTGCCCTCCATGTCGAATTTCTCGATCTTCGCGCCGCTGCGCAGGCCTTCGAGAATCTCGCTCGCGACCGTCTGCATCAGCTGTTGCGAGATCTGGTCGCGCATTTCCTCATAGCCCGGCTGCGGCACTTCGCGGCGGTCCTCGACCTTGATCAGGTGCCAGCCGAACTCGGTCTGCACCGGCGCCGCCGAGACCTCGCCGGCCTGCATCGCGAACGCCGCGTCGGCGAACGGCTTGACCATGGCGTCGGCGCCGAAATAGCCGAGGTCGCCGCCATTCGGCCCGCTCGGGCCGGTCGAATGCTCCTTGGCCGCCTCGGCGAAGTCCTTGCCGCCCTGGATCTCGCCCAGCACCTCGTTGGCCTTCTCCTCGGTCTCCAGCAGGATGTGGCGGGCATGCAGCTCCTCGGTCGGCGGGTTGTCCTTGAGATACTGGTCGTAGCCTTCGCGAATGCGCTCCTCGGTGACCTTCTCGTCCAGCTCGCGGGTGAAGTAGACCTGCATCGTCACGCGCTCGCGCAGCCGGTTCATCTGCTCCTGTACTTCCGGGTCGTCCGGCGCGATCGCCTTCTCGGCGGCGATAGACAGCAGCTTTTCATCGATGACGCGGTCCAGCAGGAACGGATAGACGGTCTCGAGGCCCATCTGCTGCGCCTGTGGCGGCAGCTGCTCGTAGGCCTCGAACAGATCGCTGAGGTGGATGGCCTCGCCGTCGACCCGGGCGACGACCACGGTATCGGGGGCAGGCTCGGCCGCGCTCTGTGCGCGGGCGGCAGTCGGCTCGCTGATCGGCGCCAGCACGCCCACGACGGCGATGAGTCCGGCCGCCGCCAACACGGCAGCGACAGTTCTGAAATGTGGCATAAAAACGTTCCTCTCATTCGATAGCGGACGGGGCGCCCGCACTCGACGGCGCTTAAAGCACGAAATGCGGTCTCTCGACAAGCACGGCAAGGCCTTGCGGCGTCGGCAAAGGCCAAAATGGTCGCGGGCTGGGCCGCCGCGCGCCTCGTTGACACGACGCCCTCGGCCGCTTATGTGACAAGCGCGGCGCGGGGCCCCCGGCCTCGCCGGGCCGCGCTGATTCGTGCTCCGAGGTTTTTTCATATGTTAGGCGGATTGCTCAAGCGGGTTTTCGGTTCGGCCAACGACCGGCTGCTGGCCGGCCATCAGAAGTCGGTCGATGCCATCAACGCGCTCGAGCCCGAACTCGAGGCGCTGTCGGACGAGGCGCTGCGGGCCCGGACCGACTGGCTGCGCCAGCGCCATGCCGACGGCGAATCGCTGGACGATATCCTGGTCGACGCGTTCGCCACCGTGCGCGAGGCGGCCAAGCGCACCCTCGGCCAGCGCCATTACGACGTCCAGATGCTGGGCGGAATCATCCTGCACAACGGCCAGATTTCCGAGATGAAGACCGGCGAAGGCAAGACGCTGGTCGCGACCCTTGCGGTCTACCTGAACGCGCTGTCCGGCAAGGGTGTGCACGTGGTTACGGTCAACGACTACCTGGCCCGCCGCGACATGGAATGGATGGCGCCGCTGTATATGGGCCTGGGACTTACCGTGGGCGCGATCCAAAGCGACATGGA
>CAYFYY010000044.1:0-35110 GCA_964347475.1 uncultured Flavobacteriales bacterium | reverse complement strand
CCGTGCCAGGGCAGCTGCCCGTCGGGCGAGGACATCCGCGGCTGGCTCAACATCGCCCGCGGCATCGAGAAGCCGCCGGAGGGAATGGCCTGGCAGGAATACGCGTTCTACCGGCTGACCGACGCCAACCCGATGCCGGCGATTATGGGCCGCGTCTGCCCGGCGCCGTGCGAGGACGGCTGCAACCGCAACGAGGTCGAGGACCATGTCGGCATCAACGCGGTCGAGCAGTACATCGGCGACTACGCGCTGGAGCACAAGCTGAAGCTGCGCGATCCCGGGCCGGACACGGGCAAGAAGGTGGCCTGCATCGGCGGCGGGCCGGCCAGCCTCGCGGCCGCCTATCAGCTGCGCCGCAAGGGCCATGCGGTGACGATCTTCGATACCCATGAGGAGCTGGGCGGCATGATGCGCTACGGCATCCCCGGCTACCGCACGCCGCGCGAGGTGCTGGACGGCGAGATCCAGCGCATCCTCGACATGGGCGTCGAGACCCGCATGAACACCAAGATCGGCGTCGACGTTTCCGTCGAAGAGCTGAACAAGGAGTTCGACGCGTTCTTCGTCGGCATCGGCGCGCAGAGCGGCCAGGCGCTTCCCGTGCCCGGCGGCGACGCCCCCAATGTGATCAGCGGCATCGCCTTCCTCGAGGCGTTCAACGACGGCCGCCTGAAGCACAGCGCCAGGAACGTGCTGGTGATCGGCGGTGGCGACACCGCGATGGACGTGGCGGCGGTCGCCCGGCGGCTGGGCCACATCACCCAGGAGCGCGAGCGCGACCGTCCGGAGATGGTCGTGCTCGGCCACACCGCGCACGACGTCGCCAACATCGCCAACCGCCAGGGCGCCGACGTGACCATCGTCTACCGCCGGCCGGTCGAGAAGATGCCGGCCGCCAAGATGGAGATCGAGCACGTCCGCCAGGAGGGCGTGAAGATCCGCAGCTCCCTCGCCCCGGTCTCCGTCGTCGTCGGCAAGGACGGCCGCGCCACCGCGCTGCGCGTGCAGGAGGTCGAGTGGGAAGGCAACAACATGACGGTCAAGGACACACCCGAGTTCGACATCGAGTGCGACCTGATCGTCGCGGCCATCGGCCAGTCCGGCGATCTGACCGGGCTCGAGGACCTCGACAACGGCCGCGGCCTGATCAGCCCGGACGAGTTCTACCGCGCGGCACAGAAGAAGGACTTCTTCGTCGGCGGCGACATCGTCAAGCCGCATCTGCTGACGACGGCGATCGGCCACGCTTCGATCGCGGCCGAGGGCATCGATCACTTTCTGTCCGGCAAGGAGCCGGCGCGCAGACCCAGGGTCGACAAGCATCACTTCAATCTGCTGGCCAAGCTGCACGAAGCGCATCTCGACCCGGAGCCCTACAGCCACCAGCAGGTCCGCGGCACCGACCATGAGAACTTCGCGGTGCACAATTACGAAGACCGCTCCTTCGCCGAAATCGTCCCGGCCGACGAGCTGTTCCTGGGCCACTGGAAGTACGAAGCCCGCCACAAGCGCCGGGAGAAGCATATCGGGCCGGACGACGTGCTCGGCCATTTCGAGGAGCGCATCCACGGCTTCACCGAGGAGGACGCGAAGGCCGAAGCCGACCGTTGCATGAGCTGCGGCATGTGCTTCGAGTGCGACAACTGCGTAATCTTCTGCCCGCAGGATGCGATCTTCCGCGTCGACAAGGCCAAGGCCACGATGGGCCGCTACGTGGACACCGATTACACCAAGTGCATCGGCTGCCACATCTGCGAGGACGTCTGTCCCAGCGGCTACATCCAGATGGGGCTGGGCGAGTAGGTCGACCCGATGCGCGCGCTCGCCCTCCTGCTGGCGTTGCTAACCGTCCCGTCGATGGCGCCGGCGCAGGACGGCCGGGTCCCCGGCCCGGTCATACCCGAAGCGAAGGGTGAGCGCTGCGTCGCCGATACCGAGTACATGCGGCGCTACCACATGCGGGAGCTGACGCATCAGCGCGACGAGACGATGCATCGGGGCATCCGTACCAAACGGTTCAGCCTCAAGGAATGCATCGCCTGCCACGCGTCGACCGACGCCGAGGGGCGTGCGGTATCGATCAACGCGCCGGGCCAGTTCTGCGCCACCTGCCACGAATACGCCGCTGTGACGATCGACTGCTTCCAGTGCCACTCGGCGAAGCCGGAGAGTCCCGAGACGGCCGCGCGCCCGGCGCCGTTGCCGATGACCGCCGCAACCAGCCCGGAGTCGGGAGAATGAACGGCTTCGATTTCAAGCGCCGTCGGTTCCTGAGCGCGGCCGCCGCGGCAGCCGGCGTCGCGTTGGCACCCGGCGTCACGCTGTACGGGGTCGGCGCCGCTGCGCGCGAGCCGGACGAGCCGGCCTCGCCGGAAGTCCGGTGGGGGCTCTTGATCGACGTCGACCGCTGTGCGTCGGACTGCGATGCTTGCGTTACCGCCTGTCATCAGGAGAACGGCGTGACCGGTCATGGACGGCCGGCGACCGATGCGCAATGGATCCGCAAGGTGACGGTGCGCAATCCGAGGACCGGCGAGAGCAAGTACGTGCCGGTGATGTGCCAGCACTGTGCCGAGCCGCCCTGCGTCGACGTCTGCCCGACCGGCGCCTCGTTCAAACGGGCGGACGGCATCGTGCTGGTGGACAAGCACATCTGCATCGGCTGCCGCTACTGCATGCTCGCCTGCCCGTACAAGGCGCGCTCGTTCATCCACGAGGTCGTGGAAGACCAGAAGCCGCATGCGCCACGCGGCAAGGGCACGGTCGAAAGCTGCACCATGTGCGTGCACCGCGTCGATGCGGGCGGCACGCCGGCCTGCGTCGAGGCCTGCGCGGCGCGGGGCAACGGCGCCATCCTGTTCGGCGACCTGAACGATCCGGACAGCGAGATCTCGCGGCGCATCGCAACCTATGCCACGAGCCAGATCCGCGGCGATCTCGGCGTCGATCCGGCGGTTCGGTACCGCAATCTGTGAGGGCGCGGACCATGGCGAAACAGGTTAAATTCCGCGAAGTCGAGGGTTGGGGCCTGGGATATGTCGCCCTGATCGGCGGGCTGGGCCTGCTGGTCGCGACCGGCCTGGGCGCTGCCTGGTACATGGAGCATTACGGCCATTATGTGACCGGCATGAACAACCAGATCGTCTGGGGCATGCCGCATGTCTTCGCCGTCTTCCTGATCGTCGCGGCGTCGGGCGCGCTGAACGTGGCCTCGATCGCGTCGGTCTTCGGCAAGACCCCGTACAAGCCGCTGTCGCGGCTGTCCGGCCTGCTGTCCCTCGCGCTGCTGGCCGGCGGGCTTGCCGTGCTCGTGCTCGACCTCGGCCGGCCGGATCGGCTGATCGTCGCCATGACGACGTATAACTTCAAGTCGATCTTCGCCTGGAACATCTATCTCTATATCGGGTTCTTCGCGATCGTCGCGGTCTATCTGTGGGTGCAGATGGAGCGGCGCATGAACCGGTACACACCTGCAGCCGGTTGGTTCGCGTTCGTCTGGCGGCTGGTCCTGACCACCGGTACCGGCTCGATCTTCGGCTTCCTGGTGGCGCGCGAGGCCTATGACACCGCGGTGATGGCGCCGCTGTTCATCGCCATGTCGTTCTCCTTCGGTCTGGCAATCTTCCTGCAGGTCATGATGGTGGCCAGCGCCGGCACGGGACGGCCGCTGGGCGACAGAATTCTCAAGCGCATGGCCACGCTGCTGGCGGTGTTCGTTGCGGCGGTGCTGTATTTCACCGCGGTCCAGCACCTGACCAACCTCTATGCCGCCGAGCATATCGGTGTCGAGCGATTCATCCTGTGGGAGGGCGGCATCTACACCACGCTGTTCTGGTGGGGCCAAGTGGTCCTCGGCGGCTTCGTGCCGATGCTCCTGCTGCTGCTGCCCCAAATCGCGGGCCTGCGGACCCGCGTCGCCCTGGCATCGGCTCTCGTGATCCTCGGCGGCCTGGTGCAGGTCTACGTGATCATCATCGGCGGGCAGGCCTACCCGCTGGTCCTGTTCCCCGGCATGGAGGTGACCAGCAGCTTCATGGACGGCGCGGCGGCCACCTACGTGCCGAGCGTCTACGAGATCGGCCTCGGCCTCAGCGGCGTCGCCATGGCGCTGCTGCTGGTCGCGCTCGCTGTCAAGGTTCTGCCCTTCCTGCCGGCCAGCCTCGCGGACGCGGCCGTCGACCCGCACCACGCGCGTGCCGCGGGCGCCGAGCCCGCCCCCGCCGGAGCCTGACATGGCCGGCCCGGAGCATCCCTTCGCACCCTATGTCCGCATCCTCGGACGCGGCAAGACGCTGACGCGCTCGCTGACGGCGGACGAGGCCGAAGCCGCGATGACGATGATCCTGCGCGGCGAGGTGCTCCCCGAACAGCTCGGCGCGTTCCTGATGCTGCTGCGCGTCAAGGAGGAAAGCCCGGAGGAGATCGCCGGTTTCGTGCGCGCCGCGCGCCGGCTGTTCACCCTCCCCTCCCCGCCCCCGACGGTCGATCTCGACTGGTCCTCCTATGCCGGCAAGCGCCGGCAGCTGCCCTGGTTCCTGCTGGCGGCGCTGCTGCTGGCACAGAACGGCACGCGCATGTTCATGCACGGCGCCGAGGGCCACACGCCGGGGCGGCTCTATACGCGCGAGACGCTCGAGGCGCTGGATATCCCGATCGCAGGAAGCCTCGACGAGGCGGCAACGCATATCGAGGCCCGGAACTTCGCCTATCTGCCGCTCGCCGATCTGAGCCCGCGGCTGCACGCGGTCATCGAGCTGCGCCCCGTCATGGGCCTGCGCTCGCCGGTCCACACGATCGCGCGGATGCTCAATCCGTTCGGCGCCCCGGTGATGCTGCAGGGGATCTTTCACCCGAATTACATGGACATCCATCAGCAGGCGGCGATTCTGCTGGGCCAGAAACACATGTGCGTGTTTCGCGGCGAAGGCGGCGAGATCGAACGACGGCCGAGCAAGCTGACCGAAGTGCGGAGCGTGGTCGACGGCGTCGCCGGCTCAGAGGACTGGCCGCCGCTGCTGTCCGATGCGGTGCAGCCGACCGACCAGGAGATGGACATCGCGCGCCTCAAGGCAGTCTGGACCGGCGAGGCGGAGGATCCCTACGCCGAAGCGGCGATCACCGGAACCCTTGCCATCGCTTTGAAGACGCTCGGCCAGGCCGCCGACACCACGGAAGCGCAACACAGGGCCGAAGCCATGTGGCAGGCCCGCGACCGGGCGCGTCTCGGCATCGCGGCGTAACGGCCATGGCGCATCTGCTGATCGCAGCGACCCAGAAATCCTCCGGCAAGACGACGGTGACGACGGGCCTTGCCGCCGCCCTGGGGCGTCGCGGCGTGGCCGTGCAACCGTTCAAGAAGGGCCCCGACTACATCGATCCGATGTGGCTCGCCCGGGCCGCCGGCCGCCCCTGTTACAATCTCGACTTCCATTGCATGGAGGCGGCGGAGATCATCGCCGCGTTCTGCCGCCGCCATCGCGAGGCGGACATATCTCTGATCGAGGCCAACAAGGGGCTGTTCGACGGCGTCGATCTCGAGGGGCGCGACAGCAACGCCGCGCTGGCGGCGTTGCTCGGTGCGCCGGTGGTCCTCGTCCTCGACACGCTGGGCATGACCCGCGGAATCGCGCCGCTGGTCCTCGGCTACCTCAACTTCGATGCCGGCGTGCGCATCGCGGGCGTGATCCTCAACAAGGTCGGCGGACCGCGGCACGAGGGCAAGCTGCGGGCCGCGCTCGAGCACTACACCGACGTGCCCGTTCTGGGGGCGATCGGACGCGGCCCGACAATGGAGATTCCGGAAAGGCATCTCGGCCTGGTCCCCGCCAACGAGGCGGCCGGAGCCGACGAGACGATCGCCCGCATGGCGGACATTGTGGCGGCCAGCATCGACCTCGACCGTCTCGTCGCGGTCGCCGGCACGGCTGCGGGGCCAAAGGCCGCGCCGGCCCTGGCGCGCGAACCGGCGCCCGCGGACGCCGGCATCCGTATCGGTATCGCCCGCGATGCCGCCTTCGGCTTTTATTACCCGGACGACCTCGAGGCGCTCGAGCGGGCCGGCGCCACACTCGTCCCGTTCGACACGCTGCACGACGCGCAATTGCCCGCGGTCGACGGCCTGTTCATCGGCGGCGGCTTTCCGGAAACGCAGATGGCTGCGCTGCAGTCGAACCGGACCATGCGCGCCAGTATCCGCACGGCCCTCGCCGCCGGCCTGCCCGCCTATGCCGAGTGTGGCGGCATGATGTACCTCTCGCAGAGCCTGACCTGGAACGGCGCGACATACGACATGTGCGGCGCCCTGCCCGGTCGCACCGTGATGCACAGGCGGCCCCAGGGTCGCGGTTACGTGGTCCTGGAGGAAACCGGCGCCGGGCCCTGGCCGATGTCGCCCTCCAAGACGGGCGTACCGGCGCGCGTCCCAGCGCATGAGTTCCACTACGCGTCGCTCGAGGACCTGCCGCACGACGTCACCTTCGCCTACCGCGTGATCCGCGGCCATGGCATCGACGGGACGCATGACGGCATCGTGCAGGGCAGCCTCCTTGCCAGCTTCAGCCATCTGCGCGACATCGGCGGCAACCGCTGGACGACCCGCTTTGTCGCGTTCGTGAAACAGCACAGCCTCAGTCACTGCCGTCAGGCTGCCAACAGCTGACCGGCAGAACCCGTCGGCGGCCCGACTCTTCCCCGGCACTGCCGCCAACCGCAACCCCTCGTCGACATATCGCGCCCAATGCACCGCGACGCGGGTCTGCCCCCTTGTGGGTCGACGCCGCTCGGTGGCGGTCCCGGCCGGTTCGAGGCGCCCGCAACCTGCTGCGTGTCGACGGGCCGCTCCCGCACGGTGTTGTAACCGGAATTAGATAAAATGCCGATCAATCGGGGAATAAAGCGTAGACCTCGGCGTTGTATAAATAATTAACAAAACGTTAACCGGCACAGGTAGGGAAGCATTGAGGACCGCACCGTTGGGACGGGGATCGGAGTGATGCTTTTCATGATCGAGGATAAGATCAAGAAGAACGGGATCGGATGTGGCCGAATACTGTTTTCACCGGCCGCATTTGCAGCGGGTGTCTTGACCTTTGCCCTCGTGATATCCGCGCCGGTCGCGATCGATTACGGCGATGGCGACCACGACCTGTTCGCGCCGACGACCGCATATGCCAAGAACGATAAGGGCGGCGGGCGTGGCGGCGGCGATGGCGGCGGCAACGGCGGCGGCAAGGGCGGCGGCAACGGCGGCGGCAAGGGCGGCGGCAACGGCGGCGGCAACGGCGGCGGCAACGGCGGCGGCAACGGCGGCGGCAATGGCGGCGGCAAGGGCGGCGGCGCCGGCGGCGGAACGGGTGACGGAACCGGCGGCGGCGGTCAGGATAACGGCACCGGTGGCGGCGGTCAGGATGGCGGCAACGGTGGCAGCGGTCAGGATGGCGGCAACGGTGGCGGCAACAGTGGCGGCAACGGTGGCGGCAACAGTGGCGGCAATGGCGGTAATACATCGGACGGGCGCGAGAACGATCGCGATCAGGCGCGCCGTGTGCCGACGGAGCCGACGGTCGCATTGGCGGTCTTCACCACCGCAATCCGCAAGCGCTATCCGGCCAACGACGTCGAGGTCGTGAACGACCCGCATCAGGCAGTCTCGTTCTTCAACGAGCTGCACGCCATGGCCGGCAAGAGAATCACGCATCGCTGGCTCCATGAGGGCACCGTCGTGTTCGAGGCGAACTTCGACGTCATGGCGCAGCGTTGGCGGATTTGGTCGACCCATCTTCTTCCAGCCGACCAGTCCGGCGAATGGACGGTCGAGGTCGTCGACGAGGATGGCAACGTCCTGGAAAAGCAAAATCTGATCTTTCAGCCAAAAGATCCTGAAATCCTGGCCTTCAACGGAATAAATAAACAGGTCGGCCGCCTTTAGCCCCCGGCCAGACCTGACCTGAGCGCGTCGTACCGAACTCGTTACGACGCGCTTTTTTTTCGGGCGGAGCAGCCACGTTTGCCCATCGCAAAGCGGACTTCCCTGCGTTACGGGGCCCGTGGCGGAGCCGGACGGTTTGGGTATACTCCGTCCGTGGCGGTTCCCTCCATGCGCTTGTGCACGCTCGTCCCGGCCGCTCTGCTGCTCGCCCTCGCGCCGCTGCCCGGCCACACCGCGGGCGACCCCGACAAGGGTCGCGCCCTCGCCATTGCGCACTGCACCCGCTGCCACGTTGTCGGCGAGCAAAATCCGACCGGGGGCATCGGCAGCACGCCGTCCTTCCAGGTTCTCAGGACGATGAAGGATTGGCCGGCGGCGGTTCGCCAGTTTCTATGCACGTCGGCCGCATCCCGTGCACGTCCGCATCGAAGGCTTGCCGGCGTCGACGCAGCTGCCGCCGAATGCACAGCCGTTCGCCCTTTCCACCGCGGACGTCGATCACATTCTGGCCTTCGTGCGGACCATCGAGCCTGCATGGTAGGACAGTCGACGAGATTCGACCGGCGCAAGGCGCGACGGCCCAAACCCTACCGCAGCTGCCGCGCGTATGTCTCGGCAAGGGCAAGATATTGCTCCGCGCGGCCGCGGAACTCCGGCCCCTCTTGCGCGCCCGCAGGAGCGGGGTTCACGATCGCCGAACGGGCGCACATCATGGCACGGCGCGCCTTGTAGAAGGCGAGGAGCTCGGGCGGCGCCTGGTCGCCAAGTCGGTCGCAACAGGTTTCGAGGATCACCTTGCCCGCCCCAGGGGACCCGAGCATCTCGCATTCGGCTGCGAGAAACGCCAATTCGTCCGCCGCATCCAGGATCCGGCCGTCGCGGCTGAACTCGAGACAATCGATCACCGCGGCTTTCGGGCCCAGATAGACGTGCTCGGCACGCAGGTCGCCGTGCCCCTCGCGGACCCGGCCGCGTCGGACGCGCCGGTCGAACAGCGACGCCTGCCCCATGACGAACTTGCGCAGCGCAGCGGTAACCGTCCCGACCGCGCGGCTCGACAGCCCGGAGGACGGATCGGCCAGGACCCGTCGGCTCGCCGTGATCGTATCGGCAAGTTGTCGCCGGTATTCGCCCGGCGGTATCGCCACCGGGACGGCAGCCCTGAAAAACCGTGCCAGCAGGGCGGCGACGGTGCGCAGTTCCCGGGTCCGCACATCGCCCGCCCGTATGGCCCGATCCAGCATCGCTCGGCCGGGCAACCGGCGCATCCTGACCAGCCAATCGACCGCCGCGCCGGCGCCGCCGATTGCCAGAGATCCCCCGGATTCACGCGTCAACGGCACCGTGCCAAGATATATGTCGGCCGCCAGCCGGCGATTGAGGCGCACCTCTTCGTCGCAGTAGTGATGGCGCGCCTCAAGCGCACGGAAATCGGCCAACTCGTGGATCGCGGGTTTCTTGAGCTTGTAGGCGAATTGGCCGGTCAGGAACACCCATGACAACGCTGTTTCGACGGTGCTCACCTCCGCGCTGCCTTCCGGATATGCCTGCGGCCGGGTCAGGAAGTCTACCTTCTCCCGAAGCTCGCGGTCGGCCGGTTCCGGTGACGTGCGTTGCATCGATTCGATCTGTCCCGACAGTCGGTGTGTCCGGCGCCTTGCGGCCGAAGCCGCGAGCATAGTGCCACGGCCGCCGATCCACCATGGTTGACGTGTGTCAATGTGACCGACCGCAGGAATCCTTATGTTTTCCGAACATCGTCAAACAGCTGGGGCATTTGAGTCATGACAGAATCCGACCCGAATGGCGCCGAAGCCACGGCGAGCGATGTTCTCGAAATCCTCGGCCCTATGCCCGATGAACGCATCGCCGCAATTCTTGCCACCGGCGCAACGGTGCGTGAGCTCGAGGAAGCCGCCGCATGGGCAACCGGCGAAAGCGATGTCATGGGCGAATTGCGACGGCCGGTCAGCGGCCCGGTGGCCGATGTGTACGATATCCTGACCGCCGACGAAGCCTACGCCGAAGAGCGCAACTGAACCGCCCGACATGCGATCCGGGGCCGCGCGCCGCAAGCGGGGACCTGTTGCCGTTCAGGCCATGGCGGCGTCCTTGCGGTAGTGGCGCGCGCATTCCTGCTCCCGCCCGCGCACCACGCGCCGGCCCGTCAGCGGGCCATAGGTTTCGCTGACCACGGTTCGCTGTCCCTCGGGGCCACTGTCGGTATGGAAATAAAGCACCACCCAGTCGCCGGTCCGGCCAAGATCGTGGGCCCGCGCGGTGTTCGAGAACAGGGCCGTGAACTGCCAGTCGTCCCGTTGCGTGTGGAGGATGGGAAGCCAGGCCTCCCCTTGCGGATTGAACCGGCGCGGCGCGATCTTGCGCAGGGTGCCTGCCGCAGCCTTTTCGCGGTACTCGCGGTCGACATCGAG
The DNA here is from genome assembly GCA_964347475.1 of uncultured Flavobacteriales bacterium. GTDB lineage: Bacteria > Pseudomonadota > Alphaproteobacteria > UBA8366 > JADFVY01. The sequence goes on along the minus strand of CAYFYY010000044.1, from coordinate 24,751 downwards.
CAGCATGTCGACCGGCGGTTCCGGACCAGTTCGCGGCGCAGGGCCCGGCCGGCGCTGCAGCATCTGGGCAAGCGCGGCGGCGATCATCCGGGCTCGTCGGGGACCGATTCCGTCGACATCTTGCAGCCGGCCGTCGTGCGCGGCAATCTCCAGCGCCTCCAGGGTATCGACGTGAAGCTGGTCATGGATGCGCCGCGCCATTTGTCGACCGACACCGGGGATCGACCGGAACACGTGCTCTGGGTCGAGGGCGCCCCGCAACCGTTCGAGCTGCATCCAGCGCCCGCTTCGCAGCATCTCGTCGACGGCGAGCGCAATGGAGCGGCCGATCGCCGGCAGGGCCTCGAGCGCCTCGACCCCGCCGCGATGCCGGATGGCGACAAGCGGTTCTGCATGCCCGGCGATCGTGCGTGCCGCCCGCCGATACGCATTGACGCGAAACGGGCTGGCGTCCTGCTGCTCGAGCAGGTCGGCCATTTCCATAAGCCTGGACGCGATGTCCTGGTTGCTCCAGCCGGCCATCGGAAGACTCTACCATGTCTGTGCCGGTCTACCACTGTCGGCAACTATATCCGGGGGCACCGTCCCAGCGAAAGGTCGACCGCATGAAGAACGCAACCTGTCGCGAGTTGCTTGCCTGGGCGCTCCCGCGAATGGGGTTGTCGCCGCCGGCGTTCCGCAAGGTACACGGCCAGGTCTGCAAGCGAATTGCCCGGCGCATGCGGGATCTCGGCATATCCGGTCACGATGAATACCGCGCGCGCCTCGAGGCCGAGCCGGACGAATGGGCGATGCTGGACGCCCTGTGCCGGATCACCGTCACCCGCTTCTGCCGCGAGCACGCGGCCTGGCTGCACCTGCGCGACGTCGTGCTGCCCGGATTGGCCGCTGACGCCGCCGCGGCCGGCAGAGAGGCGTTGCGGGCCTGGAGTGCAGGCTGCGGCGGCGGCGAGGAAGCCTATACCCTGCGCATGCTCTGGGACCTGGAACTGGCGCCCCGATTTCCGTCGCTGCGCCTTGAGATCGTCGCCACCGATGCCGATGCGACCATGCTGCGCCGGGCGCGTGCGGCCACCTACCGACGCGGGACGCTGCGCGAGGTGCCGCGCGGCTGGATTGCGCGGGCGTTCGAGAAGGTCGGTGAGATGCTGCGGCTGCGTCCCGAATTTCGGGCCGGTATCCGGTTCGAGCAGCAGGACGTGCGCCGGGCCATGCCCGCCGGCCCGTTCGACCTGGTGCTGTGCCGCTATCTCGCCTTCACCTATTTCGATGCGGATGGCCGGCGCGCGGCGCTGCACGGGATCGCGCACCGGCTGCAACCCGGCGGGGTCCTGATGGTCGGCGTCAAGGAATATCCGCCGGCGTGGTCGACCGGACTCGTTCCGGCGTATTGCGAACTCGGTTTCTGGCGCCGCGAGGATCGGGCTTGAACCCCGGCGCAGCGGGCGGCACGATACCCGCGCCCCGTGCGTTGCGCACACGAAAGGTAGAAGCGAGCCGTGCGGCCCCTGATTCATAGCCGGCTGGTCAACCCGCCCTTCGGCGACCCCGGACTGTACATCGAGTTCATGTTCGAACGACGCGGGATGCTGTTCGACCTCGGTGACTTGCGCCCGCTGTCGGATCGGCGTCTGCTGCGGGTCAGCCACGTGTTCGTCTCGCACACGCACATGGACCACTTCGCCGGTTTCGATCGCATGATCCGCATTCTCCTCGGCCGCGACAGGACGCTGTACCTGTTCGGCCCACAGGGTTTCATCGAGCGCGTCTGGCACAGGCTCGCCTCCTATACCTGGAATCTGGTCCGCAATTTCAAGACGGATCTGGTTCTGGTCGTCGGCGAATATGCCGGTGGCAGCGGCATGACCGTGGCGCGGCTGAGCTGCCGCGATGGCTTCGCGGTCGAATCGCTCGCCCCGCGGCCGGCGCCCCACGGCATCCTTGTCGACCGCCCCGACTACCGGGTGCGGGCAGCCGTCGTCGATCACGGCATTCCCTGCCTTGCCTTCACGATCGAACAGAAGCAGCACGTGAATGTCTGGCGGAACAGGGTCGAGGAGATGGGCTTCCGGGTCGGGCCCTGGCTGCGCGAGCTCAAGCAGGCGATCCTGCGCGGCGATGACGTCGGTTCGGCGTTTCGCGTACACTGGCGGGATGCCGACGGCACCGCGCGGGACGAGGTGCATCCCCTCGGCGAGTTGCGCGACCGGCTGACCGGAATCGTTCCGGGGCAGAAGATCACCTACGTCACCGACGTGCGCTGGTCGGAGTCGAACCGGGACGCCATCGTCGAACTCGCGCGCAACAGCGATCTGCTCTATATCGAGGCTGCGTTCCTGGACGCCGATGCCGACCTGGCGGCGGCGAAGAACCACCTGACCGCGGCGCAGGCCGGGCGGCTGGCGCGCGCCGCCGCCGTCAGGCGCATGCTGCCGTTCCACTTCTCGCCCCGCTATGGCGACCGGGAGGCCGACCTCCGGCAGGAGGCAGAGGCGCATTTCGGTGGGGGCACCGCCGTCGCCAAATGACCGGGCCGCTCGTCATTGACGGCTCGCACGGCGAAGGCGGCGGCCAGATTCTGCGAAGTTCGGTGACATATTCCGCGCTGTCCGGACGACCGGTTCAAGTCGAGTCGATCCGCGCCGGCCGAAGGAATCCCGGCCTTGCCGCGCAGCACATCACCGCCATCCGGGCCGCTGCCGCGACCTGCGGTGCCGAGGTCGCGGGCGACGAACTCGGCAGCCTGACCGTGACCTTCGCGCCGCAACATCCCCCGCGGCCGGGGGAATATGCCTTCGACGTCGCGGATGCGCGCGAAGGCGGCAGCGCCGGGGCCGCAAGCCTCGTAATCCAGACCGTCCTGTTGCCGTTGGCGCTGGCGGACGGCGACTCGCGAGTAGCCGTGCGCGGCGGCACGCACATGGCCTGGAGCCCGTCGTTCGACTACCTGCGGGAGGTCTGGCTGCCGGCCTTGCACTCGACTGGGATCGCGGCGGAACTCGAACTCGAGACTTCCGGCTGGTTTCCCATCGGCAATGGTTGCCTGCGGGCAACGATCCGGGGGACGGGACGGCGCGCTGTCAGGCATCACATGTTCCTGGAGCGCGGCCGTCTCATCGAGATCGCGGGGCGCGCGCTTGCCGCCAACCTGCCGGCCCACATCCCGCAGCGCATGGCCGACCGCGCCCGTGCGCTTCTCGATGAACTCGCGGCACCGGTCCGGATTGTCCCGCGCTGCCTCCGCGCCGCATGCGCCGGTGCCGGGATCTTCCTGACCGCCCGCTACGAGCATGTGAGATGCGGATTCGGTGCGCTGGGCGCACGCGGCAAGCCTTCGGAGGAGGTGGCCGAGGAGGCTGTTGCGGAGCTGCTCGATCACTGGCGCTCGGGCGCGGCGCTCGACCGGCACCTCGGCGATCAGATCCTGGTGCCGCTGGCCGTTGCCGACGGCCCGTCGGCCTACACGGTGGAGTCGGTCAGCCGGCATCTGCGGACCAATGCCTGGGTCATCGACCGCTTCGGCCTCGCGCGGACGACGATCAACGAGGCGGCGGGCGGCGTCGGCCACATTGCCGTCGTGCCGCACGCACGGGCACCCACCCTGACCGTCAGCCGACCTTGAGGAACGGATAGTTTTTCAGGTCCTCCCGGGTCCAAAAGGACAGGCCGGCGCGATCGTCGACGGTTTCGACATCGATCACCGCGTCCGGATCCGCAAAGTCGATCCGGCCCGGCGCGCCGTCTTCGTCCAGCCGGCCGAGCAGGGCGTCATCGAGAAACCGTTCCTCGTGCTGGCTCGACAGGCGCCCCTTGAAGCCGCGCCGGTGCATCCGGACATGAAACGACTTGCCGTGCAGGCGCGACGCCCATCCGACGACGATATCCCGTGCCTTGGCCTCGAAATCCTCCGGCCCGTCGAAGGTGAATTCCGCTTCCGCGGGCACCACCCGGGACAGCGTCTCCATCACCCGCGGCACGTTCCGCACCATTGCGGCGAAGCGTTCGAAAAACGAGTCGGGATCGTCGGGCACCAGCAGCAGCACGTTGAAGAAATCCGTCCGGAACACCTGCCCGAACTGGGCGAGAAGCTGGCGCCCGCGGTCATAGCCCTGCTCCCGGGTCGTTGCGACCACCATCGGGACTGCCATGACGTCCCTCCGCGAAACGGTGACTGCCTTGCGGCCGAAGCGAACCCTGGCGCCGCAGCCTCGGTATGGCAATGACCTGCGTCAACACGTTGGGTCCGGCGCCGGACCATGGTGCGATGCGCCGGCAATTTCATGGTGTTGCCATCGCCCGCAGAAGACACCGGCCGCCCGGACGTGAGCCGCGACGGTGCCGGTGCCGCCGGCGGCGACGACAAACGCAGGGGATATTGCATTGCGGCCCGTGTGCATTATGTCTGGCAGTGAAACGATGGCTGGGTTTCGACATATTCGGCCCCGTCCGGCGTGCGGTCGTTCAAGCCCGCCGGGGGGGCCGTGCGTCGGCAGGCGGGATTTTTGCGGGCTGCTGCTGGCGGCCCTGTCCGTGCGGGCGGCATCCGGCACCGCCCACGCCACGCCTGAGGCCGCCGCCCGCGATGCCGTCATCGGGCGGCTCGAGTACTACACCGTCGGCACCAACGAGAACCTGCTGTTGGTCGCCCGCAAGGAGAATCTCGGCTACATCGAGATCGTGGCGGCAAATCCGGGAGTCGACCCGTGGCTGCCCCAGCCGGGCCGCACCCTGATCCTGCCCAAGGCTCACATCCTGCCCGACGCCCCGTACGAAGGCATCGTCATAAACCTGCCGGAGCTGAGGCTGTACTACTACGACGACCGCACGACGCCGGTGATCACCTATCCGATCGGCGTCGGCCGCTTGGGGCGCGAAACCCCGACCGGCACCACGACGATCGTCCGCAAGCGGGAAGCGCCGACCTGGACCCCGCCGGCCTCGATCCGCCGCGAGCGTCCGGGCTTGCCGCCGTTCGTGCCGCCCGGGCCGGAGAACCCGCTGGGCGACTACGCCCTCGATCTGGGATGGCCGAGCTATGTCGTGCACGGCACCAACCGCGCCTACGGCATCGGCCGCCGCGTCAGCAGCGGCTGCATCCGGCTTTACCCGGAAGACATCGAACGTCTGTTCACGATGATCAAGGTGGGGACACCGGTCACCGTGGTCGACCAGCCCTTGAAACTGGGCTGGTCGCAAGGCCATCTTTTCATCGAAATCCATCCGGACGCGCTGGAAGGGGACGAACTGGAACAACGCGGCTGGTTCACGCCGGGGCCGATCCCCGACCTCGAGGCGCGGGTCCGCGCCTTCGCCGGCACGCAGACGGGCCGCATCGAATGGCCCACCGTGCGCGCCGTGGCGCGCAGCAAGCGCGGCATACCGGTTCGGATCACCCGGTGATCCGGCGCAGCGACGACGCCTATGTGTTGCGGAGTCCGCCCCTACTTGCGCAGCGACTGCACATAAATCCGGTCAGCCTTCTCGCTCGCCGCCTTTGCCGCGCGCGCGGCCTCCTCGGCACGAGCCGCGGCATCGCTGGCGCTTTGCGCCGCCGCTTCGGATGTCCGCGCGACGCTGTCCAGACGCGCCCGCAGATCGGCCACTTCGGCTCTCAGCGCCTCAACATCGGTCTGTGTTGCCGCCCCTTCGGGAGTGGCGCAACCGGCAAGCAGCAACGCCGCCACAATGACGGTTGCAGCACCGGTCAAGCTCTTGGTCTGCATCATCGTGCCTCCTCGGTTTACGGGAACTGACCCCGGCACTTCGTACCGGGCCCAGTGGAGGCGGACTAGCACACATCGAAAGAGCCCGCCTTGATCTTGATCATACGGCGGGCCCGATCGACTTCCTCCCGGTCTTCAGATGGCTTTGCTGCCGCTCCGCGCGACCTTGTCCCGGCCGCTGTCATCCGGACTACCCTGCTTGAAGGCCCGGACCGCTGCAGTCAGCGTGTCGCCCGACAGTCCCGGATCGGCGGGATCCCGCTTCGGCTGGTCGGGCACGTAGAACTGGTGCCGCCCGATCATCGGGCCACGCGCCAGTTTCCGGCCCCAGGCCGGCTGCGAATAATCGGCATGGTACCATAGCGCACCGCCGGTCGGATCATCGGCGTACCCCCAGAACACGACCCGCGCCAGCACCTGGCTCTCCTCCCAGGCCTGAAGGTCGCGCGGCCGGTCGCTGCGGCCGTCGCACCACCAGGAAAACTGGCATTTGTGTCTCGGCTTCGGCCCGCCCTGCTTGACAACCTCGCAGATCTTGTCCGGATACCGCTTGTCTGCAACCCTGTTCAACACGACATGGCCGACGGCGATCTTGCCGTCGGTCGGCTCGCCCCGCGCCTCGAAATAGATGTTCAGCGCAAGGCAGTTGATCTCTTCCCTGACGTCGGCCGTGCCCTCACCGGGAAAAACGACAGCCAACAGCACAGTCGCCAGTGCGATCATTGCACCCTTTTTCAGCATACCATCCACCCCAGCACTCTTGTTCGTACCTGCTTTCCGGCCAAAGGCGGCCGTGACGGTATCGTTACGATGCGGGTTTCGGAGAATACGTGGCGGCTGAGACCTCCCCTGATCGAAGCGCTGCCTCCCCGAAACTGCTTAACAAATCGTTAATATCAGATAATAGATCGAAAATCAATTGAATAGATCAGAAAAGTTCCGTGCTTTACCTAAAAACCATTTGTTAACCAAGTTTGTTTACTAAATGTGTTAACTAATTAATACTTTATTGAGGATGTTTTCAAGAGTTTGTACTAAAACCGCTGAATGGAAACTGTAACACTCCATATAATTTCAATTGCGATATTGGGGGCATTCCTGAAACGGACGTGCGGGCATTTGAATCCTGCGAAACGGGTGTCCGTGCCTTGCCGCATGCCTGGGCCAATTGGTCCCGGCCCGCCGCGCGTTCACCTCAAGTAAACACTTTCCCCTCTATGATTCGCGGCCAGGGTATGCTGCAACAATGAAAAGCCTCCACTCGCCATGACTGCCATCACCGCCGACAGCCTGGGACGCGCTGCAATCCGCCTTCCAGGCGCTGTCTTCTGGCCAGCCCTGCTCCTCGCCGCCGCGTGGGGCGCGATGGTGTTTTCGGTCCATATTCCCAGCGCCGTCGGCGCGCTGCTGCCGTACCTGCCATACGGTCTCGGCCTGGTCGGCGCGATCATCGGCTGGCGGTTCAATCGCAGCCGTCTCGTGTTCTCTATGGCCATGCTGGTGGTCGGACACTGGCTTCTGCTGGGGCCGGCCGCCGCCATCAAGCCCGGATCGGCCGGAGAGATCGGCTACATGGCCTATGCGGTCCTGCTGCCGATCGGCTTCGTCACGTTATCGCTGCTGCACGAGCGCGGCCTGCTGTCGCGGCTCGGTCTCATCCGCGCACTGACCTTCGCCGCCATTGGCGGGGCCGCGGGCGCGATTGCGGCAGCCCATCTCTGGCTGACCGGCGACGTTGCCGCGGATGTGCACAGCTGGGTGAAGCTCTTCCTGTCCTTCCAGTTGATACCCGACCCCTATTTGCCGCAGACCGCAATTCCGACGCTGGCCGTCGCCGGCTTTGGCGCGGCGGCGTTGTTCTTCGTGTTGCGGCTGATCGCCCTCGGCAACCCGCCGTTGGAAAGCGGCGCACTGGGGGCGCTCGTCGCCGTCGGGCTGGCGCTGCATTTCATCGGCAACGCCCTTACCGGCTCGCTGTTCTTCACCACCGCGGCGACGACGCTGCTGATTGCGGCGATCCAGGACAGCTACCGGCTGGCGTTTCATGACGAGCTGACCGGCTTGCCCGGCCGGCGCGCGCTGATGAACGAAACGATGAAACTGGGTCCCCGCTACGCGATCGCCATGCTCGATGTCGATCATTTCAAAAAGTTCAACGACACCTATGGCCATGACGTCGGCGACCAGGTTTTGCGCATGGTCGCAAGTCGCATGGAAGGCGTCGGCGGTGGTGGCAAGCCGTTCCGCTACGGCGGTGAGGAATTCACCGTCGTGTTTGCCGGCAAGTCCAGCGAGGAGGCCGTCGAGCATCTCGACCAGCTACGCCAGAATATCAAGGAGTCCGGATTCACCATCCGCTCCAAGGATCGCACGAGGAAGTCCGCTGCGAACCGATCGAACGGCAAGGGCAAGAACGGCCGTAAGGTCTCGGTGACGATCAGCATCGGCGTCGCCGAGCGGTCGGAACAGAACCCGTCCCCGGACACCGTGATCAGGGCGGCGGATCAGGCCCTCTACCGCGCCAAGAAGGGCGGACGCAACCGGGTCAGCACTTAGGCCGGCTATTCGAAAAGCTGGCGGATGACGTCGCCGAGATCCTTCAAGGTCATCGGATCGTTGCCGTCGCCTGCCGAGACCGGATCCCGCCGATTCGCGGCATCGGCGATAAACGGATCCTTGCCGTCCTGGCTAGGGGCCGCATAGACCGCGGTCATGAAGTCGCGCCACATGCGTGCCGGGATGCCCCCGCCCTGCAGGCCCTCCACCGGTTTGTTGTCGTCGCGGCCGATCCACACGCCGGCCACAAGATCGCCGGTGAAACCGATGAACCAGCCATCGCGGTTGCCCTCACTGGTACCGGTCTTGCCGGCCGAAGGGCGGCCGAACGCGCTGGCCCGGCCAGTGCCGGTCTGCACCGCTGCCATCAGCATGTCGACCATGGCATCGCGCTTCCACGGAATCGCGCCGCGGCGACCGCCGGCGGGCGGGCTGTGCTCGTAGAGCGTCCGGCCGCGGCCCCGGATCTCACGGATCACATACGGCTCCACGCGCTTCACGTCGGCGGCGATCGCCGCATAGGCGCCGGTGAGTTCCAGCAGAGTCGTCTCGAAACTGCCGAGCGCGAGACTGGGCGTCGGTTGCAGGTCGGAGGTGATACCGAGCACCCGGGCCACGCCGATCACCTTCTCTCGCCCGACATGTTCGGTAAGCTTTACGGCCACCGTGTTGATCGATTCGGCGAAGGCGGTGCGCAGCGTCACCTGGCCGCGATATGTTCCCGAGGCATTGCGCGGATACCAGCCCTCGACCTCGATGGGTTCGTCGACGGCCAGGCTGTCGGGCCGGAATCCGGCGTCGAGCGCCGCAAGATAGACGAACAGCTTGAATGCGGACCCCGGCTGCCGGAGGGCCTGGGTGGCCCGGTTGAATTGGCTATGTTCATAATTTCGTCCGCCAACCATGGCGACCACCGCACCGTCGAGGGTCATGGCGACCAGGCCGACCTCGGCCGCCGCCTCCCCGCTTCCCAGGATGCCCGACCAGCGCGCCACCGTATCCTCTGCGATTTCCTGGATTTCGGGGACAAGCGTCGTCTGGATCGACAGATCAGCAGCCATGGGACCCAGCAGCCTGCTGGCTTGCTGCTCGACCCAATCGGCCAAATAGTTCCAGCCAGGATGGGCGTCCGGGGCGATGGCGAGGACGGCCGGCTCGGCCCGCGCCGCCGCCGCTTCCTCCTCGCTGATGTATCCCTCGTCCTGCATCAGGCTCAACACCAGCGCAGCACGGGCTTGAGCCGTTTCCAAATCCTTTACGGGCGAATAGCGCGACGGCGCCCGGATCAGTCCCGCCAGCATGGCGGATTCCGCCAGGTTCAGGGACCGCGCCGATTTGCGGAAATACCGCCAGGCGGCGGCGTCGACGCCGTAGGCGCCGGCCCCGAAATAGACCGAGTTCAGATAGTTGGCGAGAATCTCGTCCTTCGACAGGCGCCGCTCCAGCCACAGCGCCAGCATCATGTCCTGGATCTTGCGCTTGATCGTGCGATCCGGCTCGAGGAAATAGGTCTTCGCGAGCTGCTGCGTGATGGTGCTGCCGCCCTGGCGAATCTCACCGGCCTCGACATTGGTTGCCACGGCGCGGCCGATCCCCCTCAGGTCCACGCCGGCATGCGAATAGAAGCGTCGATCCTCCGCCGCGATGGCGGCCTGCCGGAGGGTCACCGGCAGTTCGTCCGGCCGCAGCCACTCGCCTCGGAACTCGCCCCGGCTCGCGAACACCTCGTCGTTCTCAGCCTTGAGCAACATTGACGGGCGGTCGGGCGTCTCGCCGAACCCATCGGGGAGCGGCAAGGTGTATGCGAAATATGCCAGCGTCCCCATCACGGCAACGACGCCCGACAGGAGCACGATCATGAGATCGCGCCAGCCGAACCGGCGATCGCGCCGTGGGAAGAGTCTCGAAGGCCGCAGTCGGCTCATCTCTATTCCGCCTGAAACGTTGCTGAGAGCTCCGGCAATCGTCTGCCCCGGGGCGTCACGCATTGCCGGCCGCCGAATTCGCCGGACTATCGCCTATGATTGTGGCGACGCCATGGCGAACCGGTGGGGACCACGGAAAATTGAAGGCCCCGCGTTACCACAGGGCCTTCATTCGATCGGTCTTCAGGCAGACTTGTGCGATCGGCTCAGTGTTCGATGTCGAGAATCTGCATCGCTTCGTGAAGCGCTTCGAGCGACTCCCTGTGATTGCCGGAGGCATGCAGAGCCGCGCCCTTCTCCATGAGGGCCTTGGCCTCGTCGTTGCTCTGGCTGGCGAGCGCCTCCTCGATCAGTTTGATGTCCTTCGGGCAGTGCGCCGCGAGGACCGGGCTGCTGAACCCGAGGATCAATACGGTGGCAACAAGCAGCTTCTTCATTTGGAAATGGCTCCCTCTCTGGGTTTCGACGGTTTCGCTGGGCGTACACGTCGCCACTGCAAGTTATTCCGTTCGTTCGGCGAAAGGCGAAAGGGCGATACGGCGGCTCAATCCGTACTGCCTTGCGGTCGGCGCTGGCGGCGCAGCCGGTCCCAGTATTCGAGCCGCTTGGCGATCTCTCTCTCGAAGCCGCGCTCGACCGGGTGATAGTACCTGCGGCGATCCATCGCGTCGGGAAAATAGTCCTGCCCGGAAAAGGCCTCCGCCGTGTGGTGGTCGTACGCGTAGCCCTCGCCGTAGCCGAGGTCCTTCATGAGCCGCGTCGGCGCGTTGAGGATATGCTTCGGCGGCATCAGCGACCCCGTCTCGCGCGCGCTGCCCATCGCAGCGCCCAATGCGGTGTAAACGGCATTGGATTTCGGCGCCGTCGCCAGGTATATGACGGCCTGGGCCAGCGCCAGTTCGCCCTCGGGCGAACCGAGGCGCTCGTAAGACTCCCACGCGGCGAGCGCCTGCAGCGCCGCCTGCGGGTCGGCCAGGCCGACATCCTCGTAGGCGAACCGCGCAAGGCGCCGTGCGATGTAGCGGGGGTCCTCGCCCCCCGCCAGCATCCTGGCGAGCCAGTACAGCCCGGCATCCGCATCCGAGCCGCGCAGCGACTTGTGCAGCGCGCTGATCAGGTTGTAGTGGCCCTCCTGGCTCTTGTCGTAAAGCGGCGCCCGGCGCTGCACCGCGGCGGCCAGTGCCGCCGTGTCGAGGGGCGCATCGGTGTCCAACGCGAACAGCTCTTCGGCGAGGTTCAGCACGAAACGGCCGTCGCCGTCGGCCATGGCCCGCAATGCCACTCGCGCGTCGGCGCTGACCGGAAGCGATGCCCCCTGGGCGGCCTCCGCGCGCTGCAGCAACTGCTCGAGCGCCGCATCGTCGAGCCGGTTCAGCACGAAGACCTGGCAGCGGGACAGCAGCGCCGCATTGAGCTCGAAGCTGGGGTTCTCCGTCGTCGCGCCGACGAGGATGACCGTGCCGTCCTCGACATAGGGCAGGAACCCGTCCTGCTGGGCGCGGTTGAAGCGGTGGATTTCGTCTATGAACAGGAGTGTTCCGGCGCCGGCAAGCCGCCGCGCCTTGGCCCGCTCGAACACCTTGCGCAGATCGGCGACGCCGGAGAACACCGCCGACAGCGGCTCGAACTCGAGCGCCGTCCGGTCGGCCAGCAGGCGCGCGATCGTCGTCTTGCCGCAACCGGGCGGTCCCCACAGGATCATCGAGGCAAGGCGCCCGCCATCGACCATACGGCGCAGCGCCCCGCCCGCGCCCAGCAGGTGGTCCTGGCCGACGATGCCGGCGAGGTCCGTCGGACGAAGACGGTCTGCAAGCGGCCGCGGCGCGGAGGATTCGAACAGGCCCTCCTGCCGTGGGCCGGTGCTCATCTGACCTGGACCTGGAGGATCCGGTCGCCGCGACGAATCGCGATGCGCCAGCCTTCCGACCGCTGCGAGACAAGCTTGGTGGCCTCCTGCACGCGACGGACCTCGACCCCGTTGATCTCGGCCAGGATATCGCCCGGGCGTAGCCCGATGCGCGCCGCCCGAGACGGCCGCGCAACGCCGATCACGATGACGCCGCGCGGCTGTCCCGGAAGGCCGAGCTCCTCGATCAGGGCCGGCGACAGATTTGCGATGCGGGCGCCGGCCAGCGGCTGATTGCCGGTCAGCACCGTCTCGTCGCGGGGCGGGTCCTCGGGCGGCACCACCAGCGGGAACCGCACGCTGCGTTCAACCTCCTTGCGCAGCACGGTCATCTGCACCGGCTCGCCGATGCGCCGGGTCGCAACGCGAAAGCGCAGCGCCTGCATGTCCTCGACCTCCTGGCCCGCCACCGAGAGGATCACGTCGCCCGGTCGCAGGCCCGCGTCCTCGGCGGGGCCGTCCCGGTAGACGTCCTCGACGATGACGCCGACCGGGCGCCGCATGCCCATGGCCTGCGCCAGCTCCGCGGTGAGCGCCCGACCCTCGAAGCCGAGCCAGGGGCGCACCAGCGGCCGGCCCTCGATGGCCGAATCGACGATCGCCCGCACCATGTTGCTGGGCACCGCGAAACCGATCCCAAGAGAACCGCCGCTTCTCGAGAAGATCGCCGTGTTGATGCCGACGAGGCGGCCGTCCATGGCGACCAGGGCGCCGCCCGAATTGCCGGGGTTGATCGCCGCGTCGGTCTGGATGAACGAGCGGTAGTCGGCGACGCCGACCCGCGTGCGGGCCAGCGCCGACACGATGCCGCTGGTCACCGTCTGGCCGACCCCGAAGGGGTTGCCGATCGCCAGCACCAGATCGCCGACCTGCAGACTGTCGGAATCGCCGAATTCAACCGCGGGGAGGGACTCGCCCTCGGTATCAATGCGCAGCACGGCAAGGTCCGTACGGGAGTCGGCGAGCACGATCTCGGCCTCGAACTCGCGCCGGTCGGACAGGATCACGGTGATTTCGTCGGCCCCCTCGATGACGTGGTTGTTCGTCACGATGACGCCGTCGGCGCGGACCAGAACGCCCGAGCCGAGTGAGTTCTGGACGCGCTCCCGCGTGGTACCGCCGAACGGAAAATCTTCGCCGAAGAAGTGTTTGAAGAACGGGTCGTCGAACAGCCGCGAGATCGGCCGCTGCTGCACGGTCTTCCGGGTATAGATGTTGACCACCGCCGGCGCCGTGCTGCGCACCACCGGGGCGAAGGACAGGGTGATCTGCTCGCGCGATTCCGGAACGACTGTCCACTGGGCTGGCGCAGCCCCTGGCACTAGCGCCAGTACGAAGCCGACCAGCACCGCGGCAGCGAAGCGGAATCGCGAAATCGTCGCTTGCATGCCCGTCAATTTAAGTGCCGGCCGGGCCGACCACAAGATGCGCAGACCGACGGCAAAAAATGCAAGGGCGGCCCGAGGACCGCCCTTGCGCAGCGCAACCGGCTGGAAACGCGATGCTACTCCTCGTCCGAGCTCGCGGCCGCGGCTTCCTGGGTCGGACCCGAATCCTGACCCCGCGCTTCCGGGTCGCGCTCGACGAACTCGATGATCGCCATGTCTGCCGCGTCGCCGTAGCGGTGCCCCGCCCGCAGCACGCGGGTATAACCGCCGCGTCGCTCTGCATAACGGCCGGCCAGGGTATCGAACAGCTTGGCGGTCATCTCGTTATCGCGCAGCACCGAATAGGCCTGACGGCGGGCGTGCAAGCCACCGCGCTTGCCCAGGGTGACGAGCTTCTCGACGAACGGGCGCAACTCCTTCGCCTTCGGCAACGTCGTCTGGATCTGTTCGTGCTTGATCAGCGCGTTCGCCATATTCGACAGCATCGCCTTGCGATGGCTGCTTGTCCGGTTCAGTTTGCGGCGGCTTACTCCGTGTCGCATGGCGACGGCTCCCTGGTTCGATGTCCTGCTACCCCGTGACAGCCGATCAATACGGCTCGTCCAGCCGACGGGCCATCTCCTCGATGTTCTCCGGCGGCCAGTTGGGAATTTCCATGCCGAGATGCAGGCCCATCTGCGCCAGCACCTCCTTGATCTCGTTCAGCGACTTGCGGCCGAAGTTCGGCGTGCGCAGCATCTCCTGCTCGGTCTTCTGCACCAGGTCGCCGATATAGACGATATTGTCGTTCTTCAGGCAGTTGGCGGAGCGGACGGAGAGTTCCAGCTCGTCCACCTTGCGCAACAGATTCTTGTTGAACGGCAGCTCGGACGGGCGTTCCTCGACGACCTGCGCCTGCGGCTCCTCAAAATTGATGAACAGCTGCAGCTGGTCCTGCAGGATGCGCGCCGCCAGCGCCACCGCGTCCTCGGGTGTCACCGAGCCGTCGGTCTCGATGGTCATCGACAGCTTGTCGTAGTCGGTAACCTGGCCGACGCGGGTGTTTTCCACCTTGTAAGACACTTTGCGGATCGGGCTGTACATGGCGTCGACCGGGATCATGCCGATCGGCGCATCCTCCGGACGGTTCTGGGTCGCCGGCACGTAGCCCTTGCCGGTCTCCACCGTCATTTCCATGGCCAGCTTGGCGCCGTCGTCGAGCGTGCAGATGACAAGCTTCGGGTCCATGATCTCGATGTCATGGCCGGTCTCGATCTGGGCCGCGGTCACTTCGCCCGGGCCCTGCGCCGTCAGGCTCATCCGCTTGGGGCCCTCGCCGTGCATACGCAGGCCAAGGGATTTGAGGTTGAGGACGATATCGGTCACATCCTCACGCACGCCGGCGATGGAGGAGAACTCGTGCAGCACGCCCTCGATCTGGATCGATGTGATAGAGGCGCCCTGCAGCGACGACAGGAGTACGCGGCGCAGGGCGTTGCCCAGCGTCAGCCCGAAGCCGCGCTCGAGCGGCTCGGCAACGATCGTCGCGGTGCGTGCTGGATCGGCCCCGCCCTCGATATTCAGCTTCGTGGGCTTGATCAGCGTTTGCCAGTTCTTCTGAATCACGGTCGTAAACCTCTCGGTCAATTCATTGGCGGCCCATCGCCCGGACGGCGATCACCCCTGTCCGTCTAACCGGCCGTCGCAGGCCGGCGACCCGTTGCCCTAAACCCGGCGCCGCTTGGGCGGGCGACAGCCATTGTGCGGGATCGGCGTTACGTCGCGTATCGCGGTGATGGTAAAACCGATGGCCTGCAGCGCCCGAAGTGCCGATTCGCGCCCGGAGCCCGGGCCCTTGACCTCCACGTCCAGCGTCTTCATGCCGTGGTCCATCGCCTTACGGCCGGCATCTTCGGCCGCCATCTGCGCGGCATAGGGGGTCGACTTGCGGCTCCCCTTGAATCCCTGGCTACCCGCCGATGACCAGGAGATCGCATTGCCCTGTGCGTCGGTGATGGTGATCATGGTATTGTTGAACGTCGCGTTCACATGGGCGACGCCCGAAGTGATGTTCTTCCGTTCGCGACGCCGCGGGCGCGCTACTGTCTGCTTCGCCATCTCGTATCAAGCCTTCTTTTTGCCGGCGATCGGCCGTGCCTTGCCCTTACGCGTACGCGCGTTGGTGTGGGTCCGCTGGCCGCGCACCGGCATGCCCTTGCGGTGCCGCAGGCCACGGTAGCAGCCGAGGTCGAGCAGCCGCTTGATGTTCATCGCGACCTCGCGGCGCAGATCACCCTCCACGATGTAGTCGTGGTCGATGACCTCGCGGATCTGGATCGTCTCCTGTTCGGTCAGATCCTGCACCCGGCGCTCCGACGGGATATTGCACTTTGTGCAGATCTCCCTGGCCTTGGTCCGGCCGATCCCGTGAATATAGGTCAAGGCGACCTCAACGCGCTTCTGCGTCGGGATATTCACGCCAGCTATGCGTGCCACGCTGCCTGCTCCTCGATGTCGTTAGAATTGTCGCCCGCAGCCGGTCTTTCGTTCCGGCCCCCGGGCACACCCAACCGTCGGATCGTCGCCGGTCCGAGCGGGCGGATTATAGTTTTATCGGCCGCCGTGTCAATCACCGGAACGCCTCCAGGGCCTCGTCGATTTGCGCCGCGACTTCATCGATCGACGCCATCCCATCGACCGATCTCAAGATGCCCTTTTCGCGGTAGTACGGGATGATCTGCGCGGTCGAGCCATGATAGGCGGCCAGCCTTGCCCGGACCGTCTCGGCGTTGTCGTCCTTGCGGCGCGTGAACTCGGTCGACCCGCATTCGTCGCAGACACCCTGAGACTTTGGCTGCTTGAACCGGTCGTGGTAACCGGCGCCGCACCGCGCACAGGCGAAACGGCCGGTGATCCGCTCGACCAGGGCCTCGTCGTCGACCGTCATCTCGATGACGCCGTCGAGCTTCATGCCCTTTTCGGCGAGCAGCCGGTCCAGCGCCACTGCCTGCTCGGTCGTGCGCGGAAACCCGTCGAGAATGAAGCCGTCGGCGCAGTCCGGCTTGTCGATGCGCTCGGCGACAATGCCAATCATGATGTCGTCGGACACCAGACCGCCGGCCTCCATCACCGCTTTCGCCTTCAGACCGACCTCACTGCCCGCGGCGACCGCGGCGCGCAGCATGTCGCCGGTGGATAGCTGTATCATATGGTGTGTTTTTTCCAGTCGTTCGGCCTGTGTGCCCTTGCCTGCGCCGGGTGGGCCCAGCAGTATGATGTTCATCCACGTCTCCCACGCAGCTTGCTCTTCTTGATGAGCCCCTCATACTGGTGCGCCAGCATGTGTGCGTGGATCTGACCGACCGTATCCATGGTCACGCTGACCACGATCAACAGGCTGGTCCCGCCGAAATAGAACGGCACGGCGTATTGCGAGATCAGGATTTCCGGCAGGATACAGACCGCCGAGAGGTAGGTGGCGCCGACGACGGTCAGCCGCGTCAGCACGAAATCCAGATACTCCGCCGTGTTCTTGCCGGGCCGGATGCCCGGGATGAAGCCGCCGTACTTCTTCAGGTTGTCGGCGGTGTCCGCCGGGTTGAAGACGACGGCGGTGTAGAAGAACGCAAAGAAGACGATCAGGGAGACGTAGATCAAGAGGTAGCCGGGCTGGCCGCGCCCCAGATAGGCCGTGATCTGGGTCATCCACTCGCCGCCCTGGCCGGCGCTGAAGCCGGCGAAGGTCGCCGGCAGCAGCAACAGGGAACTCGCGAAGATCGGCGGGATCACGCCCGAGGTGTTGAGCTTGAGCGGCAGATGCGACGACTCGCCGCCGAACATCCGGTTGCCGACCTGGCGCTTGGGATATTGGACGACGATGCGCCGCTGCGCCCGCTCCATGAACACGATGAAGGCGATCACGGCCACGGCCATCACCAGGAGGCCGATGATCAGCACCGTCGACAGCGCGCCGGTGCGGCCGAGGTCCAGCGTCTGCGCCAGTGCCGCCGGCAGGTTGGCGACGATGCCGGCGAAGATAATCAGCGAGATGCCGTTGCCGACCCCACGCTGGGTGATCTGCTCGCCCAGCCACATCAGGAACATCGTGCCGCCGACGATGGTGATGACCGTGGTGATCTCGAAGAACGGGCCGGGGTTGATGACGACCGAGCCGACCGAGCTGGTGCTGCGCTCCAGCCCGACGGCGATGCCGTAGCCCTGCACCGTCGCCAGCAGCACCGTCAGGTACCGCGTGTACTGGTTGATCTTCTTGCGCCCGGTCTCGCCCTCCTTCTTCAGCTCCTCCAGCGTCGGCACGACCGCTGTCATCAGCTGCATGATGATCGATGCCGAAATGTACGGCATCACGTTGAGAGCGAAGATCGTCATCCGACTCAACGCGCCGCCCGAGAACATGTCGAACATACCGATCAGCCCGCCGCCCTGGCGCGAGAAGATGTCGTCCAGCGCCACCGGATCGATGCCCGGCAGCGGCACGTAGGTGCCGAGCCTGTAGACGATAAGAGCGCCCAGGGTGAACCACAGGCGCTTCTTGAGTTCGGTGGCCTTGCTGAAGGCACCGAAATTGAAGTTGGCGGCTAGCTGTTCAGCGGCAGATGCCATGGCAACGGTCCCTGCCGGACGAATCCGGCGTCAGATTTCAATTGTCCCCTGTCGGCGCGTCCTCGGCCGCAGGGGCTGTCTCGCCCGAGCTCTTGCCCTTGTTCTTGCCCTTGCCCTTGCGTTTCCGCTTTTCGGGCTTCTTGCCGGCAACGGGGGCAGGCGCTTCCGGGAGCACGACCGCACCGCCGGATTTCTCGACGGCTGCGACGGCGGCCTTCGACGCGCCGGCAACGTGGATTGTTATCTTTGTCTTCAGGTCGCCCTTTGCAAGGAGACGCACGCCGTCGCCGATGCGTGTGCCCACCAGGCCGGCCGCGCGCAGGGCCGCGGTGTCGACCGCCTTGCTGCTGTCGAGCTTCTTGTCGTCGATCGCCTGCTGCAGCCGGCCGAGATTGACGACCGCGAATTCCTTGCGGAACGGATTCTTGAAGCCGCGTTTGGGCACACGCCGGTAAAGCGGCATCTGGCCGCCCTCGAAGCCCTTGATCACGGTGCCGCTGCGCGACTTCTGGCCCTTCATGCCGCGCCCGGCCGTGCGGCCCTTGCCGGAGCCGGTGCCGCGGCCAACGCGGGTGCGGTCCTGGCGCGCGCCATTGTTGTCGGATAGCTCGTTGAGTTTCATCGACCGTGTCCCCTGTTGCGGGCGGAACGCCCGCTCAGCCCGCGTCCTCGACGCGGACCAGATGTCTGACCTTGTTGATCATGCCGCGGACCGCCGGCGTGTCTTCGAGCTCACGCGTCCGGTGCAGCTTATTGAGGCCCAGCCCCTTCAGCGTCGCCTGCTGGTCCTTGGGACGGCGGATCGCGCTGCGGATCTGGGTTACCCGTACGGTAGCCGCCTTGCTGTCAGCCATCGGCCTGCTCCTTTGCGACATCGGCATCGCGGCGGCCGACGATATCGCTGACCTTCTTGCCGCGCTTCGCCGCGACCGCACGCGGCGACATGCAGTTCTGGAGGCCGTTGAAGGCGGCCTTGATCATGTTGTGCGGGTTCGAGGTACCGACCGACTTGGCGACGACGTCGTGCACGCCCAGCGCCTCGAAGACGGCACGGATCGGGCCGCCGGCAATGATGCCGGTACCCGGCGGGGCATTGCGCAGGACGACGCGGCCGGCGCCGTAACGCCCGCTTACGTCGTGATGCAAGGTGCGCCCCTCGCGCAGCGGGATGCGCACCATCGACTTGCGCGCGTTCTCCGTTGCCTTGCGGATCGCTTCCGGCACTTCGCGGGCCTTGCCGGCGCCGTAGCCGACCCGCCCCTTGCCGTCGCCAACAACCATGATGGCGGCGAAGCCGAAGCGGCGTCCGCCCTTTACCACTTTGGCCACACGGTTGATGCCGACCAGCTTTTCGATGAACTCGGATTCCTCGCGCGGTGCGCGATCGTCGCGGGATTTGCGTGGTGCACGTCCCATGGATTACGGCCCCCGTCAGAAGTTCAGACCGCCCTCGCGGGCGGCGTCGGCCAGGGCCTTGACCCGGCCATGAAAGGCATAACCGCCGCGGTCGAACACGACGTTGGAAATACCGGCCTTCTTCGCCCGCTCCGCGATCAGCTTTCCGACCTCGGTGGCGGCGCCGACGTCGCCGCCGGTCTTCAGCGTCTTGCGCATGTCGTTTTCGACCGACGAGGCGGCAGCCAGTGTCCGGCCCGCGGCGTCGTCGATGATCTGCGCATAGATGTGCAGACCCGACCGGTACACCGACAGGCGCGGCCGGCCCTTGGCACGCTTGCGCAGCTGGTAGCGGTTACGCCGCGCCCGTCGCGCGAACAGCTCCTTTGAGTTCAACATCACTTGTCCCTACTTCTTCTTGCCTTCCTTCGACCGGACGTACTCTTCCGCGTAGCGCACGCCCTTGCCCTTGAAGGGTTCCGGCTTGCGGAACGCGCGTATCTCGCTCGCCACCTGTCCAACCTGCTGCTTGCTGGCGCCCGACACCTCGATCAGCGTCGGTCGCTCGCACCTGATCTCGATTCCCTCGGGGATCGGGTAGTTGATGTCGTGGCTGTAGCCGAGCTGCAGGTTCAGGGTCCGGCCCTGCACGGCGGCACGATACCCGACGCCGCGGATTTCAAGCTGCCGCGTGAAACCCTCCGAGGCGCCGAGGACGGCGTTGTTCACCAAGCTGCGCACGGTGCCCCACATGGTCAGTGCGCGCTTCGAGTCGTCGCGCGGCGCGACGGTCACCTTGCCGTCCGCGTGGCTAACCGTGACGAGATCGTTCAGCGGCACGGTCAGCGTGCCCTTGCCGCCCTTTGCCGTCAGCACGTCGTCGGCGATCGTCACCTCGACGCCACCGGGCACAACCACGGGATGCTTGCCGATACGGGACATATGACGCCTCCTAAAATACCCGGCAGAGCACTTCGCCGCCGACGTTGGCGGCGCGCGCCTCGGTGTCCGACATGACGCCGCGCGGCGTCGACAGGATCGAGATACCGAGCCCGTTGTACACGGGCTGCAGCTTCTTGATGCCCGCATAGACCCGGCGCCCCGGTTTCGAGATGCGGTCGATCTCGCGGATCACCGGCTCGCCGTCGCTGTATTTCAGCTCGACGGTCAGCTCGGCCACGCCGGGCCGCAGTTCGGCCCAGCTGAAGCCGCGGATGTAGCCCTCGCGCTGCAGCACCTCGAGCACGTTGCTGCGCAGCTTGGATGCCGGCACGGTGACCGCCGCCTTGTTGGCCCGCTGGCCGTTGCGGATGCGGGTGAGCATGTCGCCGAGAGGATCAGACATTGCCATGGACTGTGATCTCCCTTACCAGCTCGACTTCACGAGGCCCGGGACCTGGCCTTCCGAACCCAGTTCGCGCAGGGCGATGCGCGACATCTTGAATTTGCGGTAGTAGCCCCGCGGCCGGCCGGAAACCTCGCAGCGGTTGCGGACGCGCACGGCGGCGCCGTTGCGCGGCAACTCGGCCAGCTTCAGCTGGGCCGCGAAGCGCTCTTCCGGCGCCAGCGTGCGGTCGTTGACGATCGCCTTCAGCTTCGCCCGCTTGGCCGCAAACTGCGACACCAGCCGCTTCCTCTTCAAGTTCTTCTCGATGGCGCTCTTTTTTGCCATTTCCGTACTCCGTTCCCTCGCTCAGTTCCTGAAGGGCATATCGAAGCCCCTGAGCAGGGCCTTGGCCTCATTGTCGGTCCTAGCCGTGGTGACGATGACGATATCCATGCCGCGAACCGCATCGACCTTGTCGTAGTCGATCTCCGGAAAGACGATCTGCTCTTTCAGCCCCATGGAGAAGTTCCCGTGGCCGTCGAAGCTGTCCCCCGGGATCCCCCGGAAGTCGCGAACCCGCGGCAGTGCCACCGTGATCAGCCGGTCGAGAAATTCGTACATCCGCTCTCGCCGCAGCGTCACCTTGACACCGATTGGCATGCCTTCGCGCAGCTTAAAGGTGGCGATCGACTTCTTGGCGTGCGTGATGACGGGCTTCTGGCCCGTGATCGCCGCCAGGTCGTCGACGGCGCTGTTGATCTTCTTCGAGTCGCCGACCGCCTCGCCCATGCCGATGTTCACCACGATCTTCTCGAGACGCGGTGCCTGCATCGGATTGCTGTACCCGAATTCCTCGACGAGCGACGGCTTGACCGTGCTGTCGTAATGTTCCTGCAATCGGGTCATCGTGCCCTCGTTCTCTCGCTCACGTGTCGATGATCTCGCCGGACCGGCGCGCGAACCGCACTTTCTGCGGTTTCTCGCCCCTGCCCTTGGCAGCGATCACCTTGATGCCCACACGGGTCGGCGCGCCGCTTTTGGGGTCGATATGCGCCACGTTCGAAATATGCAGCGGCGCCTCCTTCTCGAAGATTCCGCCTGCATCCGTTCGGCTCGGGCGGGTGTGCCGCCTGACCATGTTGACACCCTGCACGACAACCCGCGCATCCTTCGCGATGACCCGGATGACCTCGCCGGACTTGCCCTTGTCCTTGCCAGTGAGGACGACGACGCGGTCGCCCTTCTTGATCTTCAACTTGCCCGCCATGTCACAGCACCTCCGGCGCCAGCGAGATGATCTTCATGAACTTCTTCGCCCTCAGCTCGCGCGTGACCGGACCGAAGATGCGCGTTCCGATCGGCTCGCCCTGCTTGTTGATCAGCACGGCCGCGTTGCGGTCGAAGCGGATCGACGTACCGTCCTGGCGGTGGATTTCCTTCGCCGTGCGCACGACGACCGCGCGCAACACCTCGCCCTTCTTGACGCGCCCGCGCGGAATCGCCTCCTTGACCGTCACGACGACGATATCGCCGATGCCCGCGGTCCGGCGCTTGGCACCGCCGAGCACCTTGATGCACTGCACGCGCCGGGCACCCGAGTTGTCGGCCACATCCAGATTGGTCTGCATCTGAATCATGACGCTACTCCTTGCTCTGCGCCTCTGCCGCGCCGACGACTTCCCACGTCTTGCGCTTGGAATAGGGGCGGCATTCGCGAATCTCGACGACATCGCCCTTCTTCGCGGAATTGCCCTCGTCGTGGGCCATGTACCGCTTCGATCGCGTGATGAACTTCTTGTAGACGGGGTGGCTGACCCGGCGCTGGACGTTTACCACCACGGTCTTGTCGGCCGCGTCGGACACCACGGTCCCCTGCAATACTCGCCTCGGCATCGTACCGTAACTCCTAGGAAGCCTTACGCTTCGCGTTGAGGATCGTCTTGATCCGCGCGATATCGCGCCGCACCTCGCGGACTCGCGCCGTGTTTTCCAGCTGCCCGGTTGCCTTTTGGAAACGCAGGTTGAACGCCTCCTTGCGCAGTCCAAGAAGCTGATCCTTCAGTTCATCCGGCGTCTTTTGACGCAGATCGGCCGATTTCATGCCGTCAATCCTCCAGGCCAAGGCGCGCGACGATTCGCGTCTGCACCGGCAGTTTGGCCGCAGCAAGCTCGAACGCCCGGCGCGCCGTGGTGCGATCCACGCCTTCCATCTCGAACATGATGCGCCCCGGCTTCACGCGGCACATCCAGAATTCCGGCGTACCCTTGCCCTTGCCCATGCGGACCTCGGCCGGCTTCGAGCTGACAGGGACGTCCGGGAAGACGCGGATCCAGACCTTGCCCGCGCGCTTGATATGGCGCGTGATGCTGCGTCGAGCGGCCTCGATCTGGCGCGCCGTCACACGCCCCGGCGTCGTCGCTTTCAGCCCGTAGCTGCCGAAGTTCAGCTCGGTGCCACCCTTGGCCGCGCCATGGATCCGGCCCTTCTGCTGCTTGCGGAATTTCGTTCGCTTCGGACTCAACATCTTTTTCGTCCCGTCTTACTGCCGCGCCACGACCCGCTCAGCGGGCCTGCTGCTCCTGGACCCGCTTGTCCTGGGCCAGCGGATCGTGCCCCAAGATTTCACCCTTGAAGATCCAGACCTTGACACCACAGGTGCCGTAGGTCGTCTTCGCCGTCGCCGTGCCGTAATCGACGTCGGCACGCAGCGTATGCAGCGGCACGCGGCCCTCGCGATACCACTCCGTACGCGCGATCTCGGCACCGCCCAGGCGGCCGCCGCAATTGATGCGGATGCCCTCGGCGCCCAGTCGCATTGCCGACTGCACGGCCCGCTTCATGGCCCGCCGAAAGGCGACGCGCCGCTCCAACTGCTGCGCGATGTTCTCTGCCACCAGCTTGGCATCGATCTCGGGTTTGCGGACCTCGACGATGTTGAGGTTCACGTCCTCTCCGGTGAGCTTGATCAGGTCCTGCCGCAGCTTCTCGATATCGGCGCCCTTCTTGCCGATCACGACGCCGGGTCGCGCGCTGTGGATCGTCACGCGTGCCTTCTTGGCCTGACGCTCGATCACGATTCGCGACACGCCGGCCTGGCTGAGGCGATCCTCGATGTAACCGCGCAGCTTGATGTCGTCGTGTAGCGTGTCGCCATAGGCCTTGTCGGCATACCAGCGCGAATTCCAGGTCCGATTTATCCCCAGCCGCAGCCCGATCGGATTGACTTTCTGGCCCATTATTCGGTCTCCTCGCGTTCGCGCACGACCACGGTCAGATTGCTGAACGGTTTCATGATTCGGCCGGCGCGTCCGCGCGCGCGCGCCCGGAACCGCTTGACGACGAAGGTCTTGCCCACGGTGGCTTCCTTGACGTACAGGCGGTCCACGTCGAGCTGGTGGTTGTTTTCCGCATTCGCGATCGCGGACTGCAGCACCTTGCGCACTTCACGCGCGATGCGGCGCTTGGAAAACGTCAGGTCGGCGACCGCGCGGTCCGCCGCCTTGCCACGAATCAACTGGGCCACCAAGTTCAGCTTCTGCGGACTGGTCCGCATGAACTTGCCATACGCCCTGGCCTCGTTGTCGGCCAGTATTCTCTCGCGTGCCGGTTTGCCCATAATTCAGCGCCTCTTCGCCTTCTTGTCGGCCGCGTGCCCGTAATAGGTCCGCGTCGGCGCGAACTCGCCCAACTTGTGCCCCACCATGTTCTCGGTCACGAGAACCGGCAGGAACTTCTGGCCGTTGTAAACGCCGAACGTCAGACCAACGAACTGTGGCAGGATCGTCGAGCGCCGCGACCAGGTCTTGATGACCGTGTTACGGCCGGACGCATGCGCCGCCTCTGCCTTCTTCAGCAGATGGCCGTCAACGAACGGCCCTTTCCAAACCGAGCGTGCCAATGTGCCGCCCTCCTATTACTTCTTGCGGTG
>CAYFYY010000043.1:0-35129 GCA_964347475.1 uncultured Flavobacteriales bacterium | reverse complement strand
AGCCCGCGCGGGCCGACCGTGAACGCATGCGCCGCCATGGTGCGCCGCACCGGCAGGCTGAGCGCGAGGAATCCCCCCAGCAGCAGGGCGACCGCCGCGACCGGCAGCTTGATGTAGACGATCGCGCTGGCGACGATGCAGGGCAGCGACACCGCGAACACGATGGCGAACTTGCGCCAGTCGACGGCGGCGCGGAACGCCCAGACCCGGTTGATGTTGGAGACGATCATCGCCGTCGCGGTGACCGGGACCGTCTCCTTGACCCCGAGAATCGGGGCAAGGCAGATCGCCAGCAGCAGCCCGCCGGCGAAGCCGCCGACGGCATGGAAGACGGCGGTGCCGAACGCAGCCAGCACGATCAGCGCGATCGAGAGCAGATCCAGTTCCACGCGGGGTCTCCGAAGAAGAAAATGTCGACATTTGTTTTTATGGCGCGGATGCGGCGATGCCAAGCCATGTCTTTGCGGCCGAAGGGTGTCTCGGGTGCGGCGATCACGACCCGGCCTCTCGCCGTTGCCAAGGTTGTCTCCGATTGTCTACATTCGGGCCGGATCGAAGAGAGACCGCCATGCCGTCCGCCAGGACCATCATCGACAAGATCTGGGACAGCCACGTCGTCGCCCGGCGCGACGACGGCGAATGCCTGCTGTACATCGATCGCCTGCTCTTGCAGGAGAACTCGTTCCACGCCTTCGACAAGATCCGGCGGGAAGGCAGGGTCATCCGCAATCCCGGCCAGGCCTTCGCGTTTTCCGACCATTACGTGCCGACGGTGGGGCGCGAGAAGGGGCTCGGCGGGATCGCCGATCCCGAGATCCGCAACATGGTCGAGCTGATCGAGTCGGATTCCCGGGACAACGACATCACGTTGTTCGGTCTCGGCGACGTCCGACAGGGCATCCTCCACGTCGTCGGTCCGGAGCAGGGGATCACCCAGCCCGGGCTGGTCATCGCCGGGGCCGACTCGCATACCTCGACGCACGGCGCTCTGGGTTCCTACGCGTTCGGCGTGGGCTCGTCGGAGGTCGCCCACGTGCTGGCGGTCCAGGGCCTGTGGCGCCCGCGGCCCAGGACCATGCGCGTGCTGGTGGATGCGGTGCTTCCGGCGGGCGTTACGTCGAAGGACCTGACCCTGTCGATCATCGGCACGATCGGCGCCGGCGGTGCGGTCGGCCACGTGATCGAATACGCCGGGCCCGGTATCGCGGCGCTTTCGGTGGAGCAGCGCATGACCGTCTGCAACATGTCGATCGAGGCGGGCGCGCGGGCCGGCCTGATGTCGCCGGACGCCGCCGTCTTCGATTACGTCAAGGGGCGTCCCTATGCACCGAAGGGCGCGCAATGGGATGCGGCGCTGGCGTATTGGCGCACGTTGCCGAGTGATCCCGGTGCATCGTACGACCGTGAGGTGCGCATCGCCGCCTCCGGGATCGCGCCGATGGTGACCTGGGGCACAAACCCGGAGCAGGTTGTGCCGGTTACCGGCGCCGTTCCAGACCCGGCCGCGGAGCGCGATCCGGATCGCCGCGCGCGGATGGAACGGGCGCTCTCCTACATGGCGCTCGACCCGGGGACCGAGCTGCGCAGCATCGCCGTCGACCGGGTGTTTATCGGCTCCTGCACCAACAGCCGGATCGAGGATCTGCGCATTGCCGCGGCGATCGCCAAGGGCCGCACGGCCCGCGTGCCGACCATGGTCGTCCCGGGATCCGGCCTGGTCCGGCTGCAGGCCGAAGAGGAAGGACTGCACGAGATCTTCCTCGCGGCCGGGTTCGAGTGGCGTTCTCCCGGCTGCTCGATGTGCGTCGGCATCAACGGCGATACGCTGGCGCCGGGCGAGCGCTGCGCCTCCACCTCCAACCGCAACTTCGAGGGGCGGCAGGGACCCGGCGGCCGCACCCACCTGATGAGCCCGGCGATGGCCGCCGCCGCGGCGGTGACCGGCCGGATCACCGATGTGCGCGAGTTGACGGGCGAAGGCTAGGGGTCCGATGGAACCGTTCCGCAAACTCACCGCCACCGCCGCACCGTTGGACATGGCCAACGTCAACACCGACCAGATCTTCCCGGCACGGTTCATCCGCAAGCCGCGCGCCGTCGGCTACGCGCAGTTCGCCTTCCACGACGTGCGCCGAAACGACGACGGCACGCCGCGCCCCGATTTCCCCCTCAACGACGATCGCTACCGCGACGCCCGCATCATCGTCGGCGGCACGAATTTCGGATGCGGTTCGTCGCGCGAGGGTGCGGTGTATACGTTGATCGACAGCGGCATCCGGGCGCTGATCGCGCCGAGCTTCGGCGACATCTTTGCCGCCAACTGCCTGAAGAACGGGGTCCTGACGGTCACCCTTCCGGACGATGCGGTGGCGGACCTGCGCGACCAGTTGCGCAGCGTCGAGCGGCCGGTGCTGACGATCGACCTCAAAGCCGAGACGATCGTGCGGTCGGACGGCGCGACGCTCGCGTTCTCCGCCGATCCGTTCCAGAAGCACTGCCTGCTCAACGGCCTGAACGAGATCGACCTTTCGCTGGAATTCGCCGACGATATGGCCGCGTTCGAAGCGGCGTATCATGAGCGGTTTCCGTGGCTGGCACCGAACGCGAGCGGGTCGGGTGACTAAGCCGTTGCGCATCCGCGAGGTAACGCTCTATCGGGCGGAACTGCCGCTGGTCACGCCCTACAGGCTGTCGTACCGGACGTTCGAGAGCTTCGAGCCGCTGCTCGTCGAACTGCGCGACGAGGACGGGCGCGAGGGCTGGGGCGAACAGCACATCTCTCCCGGATCCAGCGCCGAGACCCGCGACGGCGGCTGGGCCTTCGCGCGCGAGATCGGAGCGCGCCTGCCCGGTCTGACTGCGGATGCGGCGCGTGGACTTATCGCCGGGTGCGCGGTGGTCAGCCCGGTCGCCGCGACCGCGCTGATCACCGCGATCGAGATGCTGGAGCGGGAGCCGGTCCTGCTGACGGACACGGAAACGCGCCTGCGGCTGCTGACCGCGTTCAACGCCACCGAGCCCACAGCGATTGAAAGGGAGGTCGAGGATCGGCTGGCGCAGGGCTTTCGCACCTTCAAGATCAAGGTCGGCCAGGACGTGGCGGCGGATATCGAGCGGCTCGGCCGGATCCAGCGGGCGACGGCCGGGCGGGCGACGCTGCGCATCGACGCCAACCGCGCCTACAGCAGGGACGACGGTTGCCGCTTCGCGTCTTCGATCGAACCGGAGGGCGTCGAGCTGTTCGAGCAGCCCTGCGCGGCCGAGGACTGGGACGCGAACGCTGCAGTGGCGGCCATCTCCCGCGTGCCCCTGATGCTCGACGAACCGATCTGTGCCCGTGCCGACATCGACAGGGCGGCGACGATCCCGGGCGTCGGGCTGTGCAAGGTCAAGCTCAAGCGCTTCGGGTCGCTTGCGCACCTGGCGGCGGCGATCGAACGGATCCAGGGACACGGGCTGAAGGCGGTGCTTGGCGACGGACTTGGGGCCGAGATCAACTGCTGGATGGAGGCGCGCGTCGCCGGCGGGCTCGTCGACAACGCGGGAGAGTTCAACGGCTTCGTAAAGATCCGACCGGAAGCCCGGCTGCTGGCCGACTCGTTGCCGTTTGCGGCAGGCGAAATCGTTTTGCCCGCCGGCTGGTGGCCAACCATCGACAGAGCCCGGCTGGCGGCGCGAACCATCGCGAGGGAGCGTTTCGCGACGGCCATCACCTGACGGACCTAGCCGCCATACCGGTCCGCCCAGGCCAGCCAGTCGTCATGTTCGACCGCCTCGTCGCGCTCATGCAGCGGACCCAGAAGATCCGTCACCGCCGCGCTGTCGCCATCCCTGCGTATGGCCATCAAGACCGCGCTCATCGTCCGGATCGCTGCACGCTGCACGTCGGAGGCGACGATCACCAGGTGGTAACCGAGCTCGCCGAGTCGGTGTGGCGGTATAAACGGGGTACGACCACCGCGGAACATGTTGATCATCACCGGAACCGGCAGGCGGCGTGGGATATCCGCGATCTGGGCCTCGGTTTCCGGGGCCTCCACGAACAGCAGATCGGCGCCCGCTTCCTTGTAGGATGCGGCGCGGTCCATCGCGGCGTCGAACCCCTCGACGGCGATCGCGTCGCTGCGTGCGGCGATCAGGAAATCCGGGTCGTGGCGGGCGGCGACGGCGGCCGCGATCTTTCCCGCCATCTCCGCCGACGAAATCAGGCTCTTGCCCGCGATGTGACCGCAACGTTTCGGAAATCCCTGATCTTCGATATGGAGGCCGGCAAGCCCCAGACGCTCAAAGGTCTGCACCGTGCGGCGCACGTGCAATGCCGTGCCGTGGCCGGTATCGCCGTCAGCGAGCACAGGGAGCCCGGCCGCTTCGACGATTTCGCGCAGGCGACCGGCCACCTCCGCCATGCCGGCCAGCCCGAGATCCGGCAATCCCATGCTGCGTGCAATCGCGCCGCCGCTGGCATAGATCGCCGCGAAACCCGCACGCCGGGCGAGATGGGCCGACAGGCCGTCGAAAACACCGGGCGCGACGACGGGCGGCCGGTCGTTGAGAGCTGCGCGCAATTGGGCGCCGGGACTCGTCATCGCTTGAATCTCCTCTCCGCGACCTGCGGGCCGATCGACCCGATCTGTCTACAATACGGGCGGCAAGCCGTGCATCCCAGGACCGCTCGTCGGCCGCTGGAATCTGGTGGTTTCGAGTAGGGTGGCCGCTTGCCGTTCGTTCCGTTCACCAGCCTGACGACGGCATTGTGTTGACAATTCAAGACAATGTCGATCAACTTGTTGGCAAGCCGCCGGCCGGGTCGCAAATGCCCGCGCGACGGTGCCACGCCATCTCGTAGGGAATGATCGGCAACGAGGTCGGCGCAACAATGATGTTTAGGGAGGACAGAATGAAGAAAGGCCACAGAATTGGACGCCGCGGCCTCATGGTCATGGCGGCCGGCACGATTGCGTCGCTGACGGTGCTGACCGGCGCTATTGGTGAGGAATTTCCGAGCAAACCCATCGAGGTCGTGATTCACTCCAAATACGGTGGCGGCACCGATGTGACCGCCCGGATGATGATGATCCGGACGCGCCGCGAGTTGGGCGTCGACATGGCCGTCGTTTCGAAGCGTGGCGGATCCGGCGCCAAGGCGCACCAGTACGCGATGTCCAAGCCGCGCGACGGCTATACCGTCCTGGCCCTGACGCAGAGCCATCTTTACACCATTGCCCGGGGCAAGTCCCCGCTGACGATCGACGACGTCGTCGGCATCGCCCGCGCGATGGACGACCCGACGTTCATAACCGTGGCCGGGAACAGCCCCTACAAGACGCTGGCAGATCTTGTCGCCGCGTCGAAGGAGCGGCCCCTGAACTGGGGTGTCGCGCAGATCGGCGGGACGGAGCATATCGGCCTCGCGCAGCTGGCCAAGGCGGCTGGCATGCAGTTCAAGGTGGTGCCGTTCGGCAGCGGCGCACAAATGGTACAGGCGCTCATGTCGGGCGCCATCGACGCCACGCTTCCAAACGTCAGCGAGGGCGGATCCCAGGTCAAGGACGGCACCTTCCGCGCCCTTGCGGTGATGGCGGAAAAGCGCTTGGCGGACTACCCGGACGTGCCGTCGACCTACGAGAACGGGTATGAGGTCAAGACCTCGACGACGCGTGGGTACTGGGTGCTCAAGGGCACGCCGCAGGATCGCATCGAAAAACTCTCGGCCGCCATGGTCAAGGCGATGAATCACGACGTGTTCGTGAACTACCTGAAGAGTTCCGGCCTGACGCCGGAGGACAGCGTCGCCGGGCACGAGGTCTGGGATAAACACATCAAGGAAGAGTACGCGAAGGCATATGAGGCGCTGAAGGAACTGGACCTGCTCGACAAGTAGGCCGGCGTCTTCGACCGGGCACGAGGGGGCGCCGTGGTGTCCCCTCACAACCTGGCGCGACCAGCCGGGGCACTGCGACCGGACCAATGCCGGCACCTGTGACCGCACGAAACGTCGGCCAAGGGGAGGAGCGAGGCTGAATGTCGCAATCTTCACCGGAAAGGGAGAAGCTGTTGCACACGACCGATCTGGTCGTGGCACTGATCATTCTGGCGATCTGCGGAATCCTCTACTACGTCACGACGACGTTCGAGGAGGTCTCTGCGATGCTGGCGCAGAACGTGCCGCCCGAATTCTTCCCGCAGCTCGTTCTCATTATCATCGCGATCCTGACGCTTGGCATTCCGTTCGAGCATCTTCTGCACACGCGCCGCGGCGGCGATATCGACTCCGAGCGCAGCGACCGCATCAGGCGGATGCCCTACGTAACGGGAGCGCTGTTGATCGCCCTCGTCGTCGGCATTCCGTATCTCGGCATGCTGTTGACGATGATTGTGGTTTGCGCCGTTCTGCCGCTGCTGTGGGGCGAGCGCCGCCTCAAGCTGATCATCCCGTTCGCGATCGTGTTTCCGCTGGCGGTTGCGTACCTCTTCAATAAAGTCCTGCTGGTGTTCTTTGAACCCGGCATTTTCGGCATCGCTCTGTGAGTTGATATGGAACCGGTGATCGAAGGCCTGAGCCTCATCCTGCTCGACCCGTTCAACATCATGCTGATCTTCGGCAGCGTGCTGATCGGCGTCATGGTCGGCGCGCTTCCCGGCCTGAGCTCGCCGATGGCGATCGCGCTCCTGCTGCCGTTCACGATCACGCTGCCGCCGGTCCCCGCAGTTGCCATGATGGCGGCACTTTATTGTGCGGGCACGTTCGGCGGGTCGATCACGGCGATCCTGATCAACGCACCGGGCGCACCTCCCGCCGTCGCCACGGCGCTTGACGGCTACCCGATGGCCAAGCGCGGCGAGGCCGGACGCGCGCTCGGCATCGCGACGTTCAGCAGCGTGACCGGCGGCGTTCTGAGCCTTATCGTGTTCATCGTCGCGGCGCCGGCGCTGGCCGCTGTCGCGCTCAAGTTCCGGCCGCCGGAATACTTCGCGCTTGCGGTCTTCGCGCTTTCGATGCTGGCGTCGATTAGCGGCAAGTCGTCACTGCGCAACCTGATTTCGGGTGCTTTCGGGGTCCTGCTCGGCACTGTTGGCATCCACCTGACCACCGGCGTCGAACGCTTTACTTTCGGGTTTCCGGAGCTGACCGAGGGAATCGCCTTCGTGCCGGTTCTGATCGGCCTGTTCGCGATCGGCGAGCTCCTCAATCAGTCACAGGCCCTGACGAGCCATTACGAGAGGATCCGGGCCCACGTCACCAAACTGCCGGACCGGAATGATTTGCGCCTTATCTGGAAAACGATCCTGCGCTCGAGCGGGCTCGGCACCTTCATCGGCATCCTGCCGGCGGAAGGGTCGACCGTCGCCGCCATCATGGGCTACAACGAGGCGCGGCGCTGGTCGAAGAACAAGGAGCAATTCGGCACCGGCTGTCCCGAGGGCATCGCCGGGCCGGAAGCCGCGAACAATGCGGCGACGGGCGGGGCGATGGTGCCCACTCTGGCACTCGGCATTCCGGGCAGCGGCTCGACGGCGCTGATCCTGGTCGCACTCATCATGCACGGATTCCGGCCCGGCCCGTATCTGGTCCAGCAGACACCCGAATTCATCTATGCGATCTTCGGCGCCATGCTGATGGCCAACTTCATGTTCCTCGGCATCGGCCTGGTCGGCGCCAAAGTCTTCTCGCAGGTCACGCTGATCCCGCGCACTATCCTGTGGCCGGCGGTCGTTGTCTTCTCGATGATCGGCGCCTACGCGGCCGCCTCCGATCTCCTCGACATATGGATCATGCTGGTAGCTGGCATCGTCGGGTTCATCATGCGCCGGCACGGGTTCGGCCTGGCACCGCTGGTCATGGGGCTGATCCTCGGCCCCCTCGTCGAGGAGTCGTTTTCGCAGTCCATGATCATGTACGACAACAATTTCCTTGGCCTGTTCGAAAGCCCGATCGTCGTCGGGTTCTTCGTACTCACATTCATCAGCCTGTTCTGGCCGTTCGCGGGCCCGTTCGTGAAGCGGGCCTTGGCGCGCCAAGGCTCGCGCGTGGGAACTTCATGAGCCTAGAGGGCAACGCGCGCACCGCCATCATTACCGGCGCCGCGCGAAACATCGGGCGTGCCACCGCCATTGCACTGGCTGAGGCGGGTTTCAGCATCGTCGCTCACGCTCGGGGGAACCGGGAGGGCGTCGAGGGAACGGCGCGGCTCGTCGAAGCGGCAGGCGGCCGGGCAGCGACCATGCTCGGCGACCTGACCGAGCCGAAGACCGCGACCAGATTGGCCTCGGCGGCACGCGAGCTCGGACCAATCGGCGTTCTGGTGAACAATGCCGCGGTGCGCCGTGCCGTACCATTCGACGAGATGACCCTGGAGGAATGGAGAACGATCCTGACGGTCAACCTCGACGCCGCGTTCCTATGCGCCAAGGCCTGCGTCGGCGACATGGTCGCCGCGGGTTGGGGACGCATCGTCAATATTGGCGGCCTGACTGGGCATACCGGGGCCAGCGGCCGCGCCCACGTGGTAACGTCGAAAGCGGCGATCGTCGGACTGACAAAGGCGCTTGCGGCGGAATACGCCGCGGCGGGCATTACCGCCAACTGTGTCGTTCCCGGCGAAATCGAAACCGAGCGCGGCGGCGCGGCCGGCGCGCGCGGGCATCACGCGGGCAAGGGCGGACCGATGGTCGGGCGGCGCGGGACGCCGGCGGAGGTTGCGGCTGTCGTGGCCATGCTGTGCGGTCCGGAATCGGGCTATATCACGGGCCAGTCGATCCATGTCAGTGGCGGGGCCTACCTGCCGTGAGCACGCAGCAGCAGACGGCGTCGGAAGCGTTCGCCGCCTGGGCCGGGGAATTGCAGGCGGAAGATATCCCCGACTCGGCCCGCAAGGCGCTGCAACGCGAACTGCTCGACTCGGCGGGCCTGATGGTAGCGGCGCGCAAAACGGACTATGTGCAATCCGTGGTTGCAGCGAGTGATGGCGAGGGGCCGTGCACCGCCATTGGCCACGAGGGCGGATTCGATGTCACCGCTGCTGCGCTGATCAACGGCACAGCCATACACGGCGAGGATTTCGACGATACCTTCGAGGGCACGCCGGTCCATGTCGGAGCGGTCATGGTGCCGGCGCTTCTGGCCGCTGCCGAGGCGCGGCGCCTGCGCGGCGCGGCGGTTCTGGCCGGGCTGGCGGCTGGAGCCGAGCTGATCTGCCGCATGGCGCTCGTCGCACCGACGGCGATGCACCGCCAGGGGTTTCACCCGACCGCCGTGTGCGGCGCGTTCGGCGCTGCCGCCGGTATCGCCGTGGCGTTGGGCCTGCGGCCGGCGCAGATTACCTCCGCTCTCGGTATCGTCGGCAGCATGGCCTCGGGGATCATCGAATATCTGGCGGAAGGCACCTGGACCAAGCGCATGCATCCGGGCTGGGCGGCGCAAGCCGGATGGCGCGCTGCGCGGCTGGCCGAGAGCGGCTTCATCGGGCCGCGCAGCGTGTTCGAAGGGGCCCACGGCGCCTTCAAGGCCTTCGTTGTGCCCGGGATCGCCACCAATTTCGGCCATCTGCGGGAGGGGTGGGGCACGCGTTGGGAGGTCGCGAATCTAGCCTTCAAGCCGTACGCCTGCGGCACCATGGCCCAGCCGTTCATCGACTGCGCCCTGCTGCTTCGCAGACAGGTTCCGGACCTCGCGGCGATTGCGCGGATCGATGCGAAGGTCGGCGAGGGGACCGTCCATCGGCTGTGGGAGCCGAAGGCGGAAAAAGCCCGTCCGTCGACGCCTTACTCCGCCAAGTTCTCGGTGCCGTTCTGCATCGCGGTTTCGTTGGTCGACGGCGCGGCGGGGCTGTCGCAGTTCACGGACTCGCGGATTGCGGACGCGCGGCTAAGGGGCCTTGCGGAAAGGGTGCACTATGAAATCGACCCCGATAACGAGTACCCTGCCAATTACACCGGGCATCTGACGGCCGTGCTTGCCGACGGCAGCCGCATTTCGGCAGAACAGCACTGCCTGCGCGGTGGCCGACGCGACCCGCTCGATGATGCCGAGATCGAAGACAAGTTCGCTGCGAACGTCGCCTATGGCGATTGGGACACGGCCCGTGCGGCAGAACTCGCGGCGTATTGCCGTGGCCTGTTCGAGTCCCCCGACATGAGGGGATTGCGGGCATTCGCCAGATGACCAATGCAAGGATGAAGGAAAAGCATCATGCCCTATATTCCGGCGTCTGACGCGCTTTCCGGCATCAGGGTGCTGGATGTGACCCGCGTGCGCTCCGGCCCGACCGCGGTGCGCCAGCTTGCCGACTGGGGTGCCGACGTCATCAAGGTGGAGCCGCCGGAAAGCGTCGAGGCGGACGGCGCGTTGGGCGCGCCGCGGCACACGCCCGACTTCCAGAACCTTCAACGGAACAAGCGCAGTCTGACCCTGAACTTGAAGGAGCCTCAGGGCCTCGGGATCTTCCTGAAGCTCGTCGAGACCGCGGACGTCGTGGTCGAGAACTTCCGCCCCGACGTGAAGGAACGCCTCGGCATCGACTACGACGAGCTGAAGTCGATAAACCCGCGGATAATTGTGGCCAGCATTTCCGGCTTCGGCCAGACCGGGCCGTACGCCAAACGACCGGGGTTCGACCAGATCGCACAGGGGCTGGGCGGGCTGATGTCGATCACTGGCGAGCCGGGCCGTGGGCCGATGCGGGTCGGCATCCCGATCGCCGACCTGACCGCGGGTCTGTTCTGCGCCATGGGCATCCTGATTGCGCTCATCGAACTCAGCAAGTCGGGCAAGGGGCACTGGCTGCACACCTCGCTGCTGCAATCGCAGATCTTCATGCTCGATTTCCAGGCGGCGCGCTGGCTGACCAAGGGCGAGGTGGCCGGCCAGGCCGGCAACAACCATCCGACGAGCGTGCCGACCGGCGTCTTCAAGACCGCGGACGGGGCGATCAACGTCGCCGTTGCCGGCGAGACCATCTGGGGGCGCTTCGCCGAGGCGATCGGCAGATCCGAATGGGTCGGCTCGGAGGACTACAAGGACAACCCGAGTCGCCTTCAGCGGCGCGACCAGCTGAACGCCGAGATCGAGGAAATCACGGTCACGAAGACCAGCCGTGAATGGGTCGCGATGCTGGCGGAGGCGGGCGTGCCGTGCGGCGAGATCTATTCCATCGACGAGGTCTTTGCCGATCCGCAGGTCGAGATGATCGGCATCG
Organism: uncultured Flavobacteriales bacterium; assembly: GCA_964347475.1. GTDB lineage: Bacteria > Pseudomonadota > Alphaproteobacteria > UBA8366 > JADFVY01. Next base: position 23,934 of record CAYFYY010000043.1, on the reverse strand, counting down.
CGCAGGAGATCGACACGGTGCCGTTCGGCCATACGCGCCTGCTCGGCCAGCCCGTGATATTGACGCGGACGCCGAGCCGGCTGAAACAGCCGCCGCCCGAGCGCGGCCAGCACACCGGTGAAATCCTCGCGGAACTCGGGATCGGCGAAGCGGAGCTCGATGATTTGCGGGCGCGACAGATCATCTAAAGTTATGCAGGGGCAGACCGAGGAAAGGATGAGCATGGCAACCGACAAGATGATCGGGCGCAGGGCCGGTGCGATCGGCCATGTGATCTTCAACAATCCCGAGAAGCACAATGCCGTCTCGCTCGAGATGTGGGATGCCGCCGACGAAATCCTGGCGGACTTCGAATCCGACGACGAAATTCGCGTGGTCGTACTGTCCGGCGCCGGCGGCAAGGCGTTCGTCTCCGGTGCCGACATCTCGAAATTCGAGAAGGAGCGAGGAACCGAGGACGCGGTGCGGCACTACAACAGCCGGACCCGGGCCGTGTATGAACGCATCCACGCCTATCCAAAGCCGACAATCGCTATGATCAACGGCTACTGCATCGGCGGCGGCCTCAACCTTGCGGTGACCTGCGATCTGCGGTTCTGTTCGCAGAAGTCGAAATTTGCCATGCCCGCGGCGCGCCTTGCACTGGGCTATCCATACCCCGCCATCAAGCGGCTGATCGATGTCGTCGGCCAGGGGGCGGCCAAGGACCTGATGTACAGCGCGCGGCGCATCGATGCCGCCGACGCGCTGCGCATCGGACTCGTGCAGCAGGTCGTCGCTGAAGCCGAACTGGAGGGATTCGTCGCCGAATACGCGGGGAGGATTGCGGGCAATGCGCCGTTGACCGTGCGCACGATGAAGTTCATCGCCGGTGAGGTGTTCAAAGATCCGGGCGACCGCGACCTCGCACTCTGCGACCGGCGCGTCGCCGAATGTTTCGCCAGCGAGGATTACAAGGAGGGCGCCAGGGCTTTCATGGAAAAGCGCGATCCGCAGTTCAAGGGCCGCTAGGCGCGCTTCCGCCGTCGCTCGCTCTCATTGCCCGACATGGTAGCGTGCATCTGTTGCGATCGTTCCGCCTCGACTGCGGCCAGGAGCCGTTGCTTGGCCGCCAGCACATGGCTCTTCATGCTCACGCCAGCGGCGATCGGATCGCGTTCCGCAATCGCGGAGACGATTTGCCGGTGTTCGGCATTGGAGATCGCCATCGATCCGCGCTGGAGCAGTCCCTTCCGCCGGAACAGGTGAAGTTCCTTGACCAGGCTCCGGTAGAGCCGTTCCAGCCGGCGGTTCCCCGCCAGAGCCAGCAGCCGGTTGTGGAAATCCAGGTTGGCTGGGTAGTACCGCTCCAGGTCGCGGTTCGCGGCGGCCGCGTCCATCCCGTCGATCAGCGTCCACAACTCTTTGACCTGGGCGTCGGTGATGCGTTCGGCGATCGTCCGTCCCATCAGTTCGTCGAGCGCCGATCGGATGTCGTAAACCTCGAGGGCCTCCCGCAGATCCAGCTCGCGTACGAAGGCGCCCCTGTTGGGCACCGCGACCAGGAGGCCCTCCTGGGCCAGGGCCCGGCACGCCTCGCGGATCGGGCCGCGACTGGTGCCGAACCGCTCCGACAGGGCGATCTCGTTGACGCGGTCGCCGCCGCGCAGTTCGCCGTTCATGATCATACGTTCGATCTCGGCTTGCGCTCTTGCCGTCAGGGACCGGGGCGCGTCGGCGGTGGTGGCGGTGTCGTCGGACATGTGTGGCACGGGAGCCTATCGGCGATTCCTTGACGGCCCAGACGGGCGCGCAATTGTTGACGATCAAGACGGTCCGGCGAATGCGCCGGCCCGGCTCGGTTACCGGACTCATTATATCGCAACGGTTTTTCGGCGAAAGCTTTGTCCCGCGATGACGCGATTGTCGACAGGGAGTTCGCAGTCGTCTATCACACGCGGCGAACCAGCACACGGGTCGGAGGGCAAAATGGCGCGCGTCGACGTGAAAACCGAAATTACCGGGATCATCCAAATGATCATCCGCGGAGTCGGGGACAGCGTCGACGAAGACGAGCCCGTCATCATGCTGGAATCGATGAAGATGCAGATCCCGATCGCCGCGCCTGAAGCCGGCACGGTGACCGAGATCCTTGTCGTGGAAGGCGATACGGTGACCGAAGGTTCGGTGGTCGCCCGGATCGAGGCCTGACCGGCAGACCGCCGCCGTGGATCACAGCCGCTCTGCGAGCCGGCGCTCGAGATGGGCAACGACGGCGAGGGCGGCGGCCATCCCGGGGATCTCGTCGAACACCGGAACCTCCACCATCCGCGCCTTTTCGCGGTAGTGGCGCTTCCTGTCGTCCAGTTCAGGCGAGCCGTCGCTGCGCAGCGCGAGGGCGAAATGGGCATGGCCCGGCCATTTGCGCTGCGTTTCCTCGACCACGGCGAACAGGTTGTCCACCGGATCGACTGTACCGCGGCCGACGAAGGCGGCCAGGTTCAGATGCATTGCGACCGCGTCCGGCCGGGCGTGGCGGTAGACGATGTCGAGAATTTCGCCGGCGACCCAACCATCCTTTTCCTGCAGGGTGCGGACCGGCGTGTCGATCGGGTTGGCAATGCTGGTCCCCGGCGGCAGCCTCATCGCCTCCAGAGCCGCCCGCGCATCGGGCCCAAACGGTGAGACATCGAGTCCGACCCGCGCGAAGGCATCGGCGCCGAGAACGCTGGAGCCGCCACCATTTCCGAACAGGGTTACCGTCCGTGTCGGCCGGTCGGGCCGCGGCGTGAAATGCTGCAATGCCAGCAGCGCGTCGAGGAATTCGTCGAGCGTCGCCACCGGCGCCGCCGGAGTCTGTTCGTACAACGCAGCCCAGGGCCGGTCGTCGCCGGCCAGCGCCCCGGTGTGCGAAGCCGCGGCCAGCCGGCCCTGGCGCGAGGCGCCGCCGCGCAGGATGACGACCGGCTTGGTCGCATTCCCGGAGTGCAGCAGGTCGAAGAAGGCCCGGCCGTGCTTGACGTCTTCGAGATAGAGCCCGATTGCCGTGGTCTGCGGATCCGCGAAATAGAACTCGAGCAGATCCCGCGGCGTCAGGTCGGCGCTGTTTCCCATGGTAACGAGGCCGCTGAAGCGCAGGCCGCGCCACTGCCCGCGCTTGATGATGTCGGTGGACAGGCCGCCGGACTGGGAGACAACGCCGATGCGGCCGGTGTCCTTCGGCGCATCGGCCGGGAAGGTCAACCCGCCACGCGGCGAATAGGTGCCCAAACAATTGGGGCCGAGGACCCGCACGCCGGCGGCGTGGGCCTTTGCCACCAGGGTGTGCTCGAGCGCGGCGCCGCCTTCGACCTCGCCAAACCCGGACGAGATCACCTGGGCGATGCGGCAGCGGCCCTTCGCCGCCGCCAGCGCTTCGGGGATGCGCTCCGCGGCGATCCCGACATAGGCGTAATCGACCGGCTCCGGCGTCTCGCCCAGGCTCGGATAGGCGGTGAGCCCCTCGATTTCCTCTGCCTTCGGGTGGATCGGGTAGACCGTCCCGGCATAGCCGAAGTCGACCAATCGGCGGATGAAGGTGTTGGCAATGGTGACATCCATCGACGACGCGCCAAGTACCGCGATCGTCCTTGGCTCGAACAGCGGCCGGAATCGGTCGGCCGGAGTCAGCTCGACACCGGGCGGCTCGGTGCCGGCCGTTTCCGGTTGCCCTGGTTGGCGCAAGATGAACCGGGCATCGGCGGCGACGGCACCGCCGGCGGAGACGATGACCGGATTGATGTCCACTTCCGCGAGGTCCGCGCCGTGTGCCATCAGCAGGCCATCCGGCCCGCCGACCCTGAGCATGACGTCGATCAGCGCCTCCCTGTCGACCGGATCCGCGCCGCGCACCCCGTCGAACAGGGCAGCGCCCTTCAACTCGTCGAGCATGCGGCGGGCATCGCCCTTGGCGATCGGACAAAGCCGGAAGGCGACGTCGCCGAGCAGCTCGACCAGGACGCCGCCGAGACCGACCATCAGCATCGGGCCGAATTGCGGGTCCAGCAGGCCGCCGACCACGACCTCGCGACCCGGCGGCGTCATTTCCTCGACCAGCCAGCCCTCGACCCTGGCGGTCGCGATCGCCGGCTTCACAGCCATGGCGGCGACCGCGGCGCCGACGGCTGCGGCGTCGGCCAACCCGAGCACAACACCCCCGGCATCCGACTTGTGCAGGAGGTCTGAAGAGATCACCTTGACCGCGAACGGTGCGGCAAGGGCGGCTGCCTTGAGGGCAGCATCAGACGCATCGGTCGCAATTGCCGAGCGTGGGACGGCAATGCCGAATTCTGCCAGCAGCGCCTTGCCGTCGGCCTCGGTGAGCGCGGCGCGGCCCGCCGCGAGCGCATTGGCTATAATCTCCGGCGCGCGCATCCCGGCGCCGTCAGAAGCTGGTCGGCCAGGTGCGCATCAGGTGCCGGCCGATGCCGCCGGAGCGCCGGCGCCGGTGCACGTCGAGCATGCGGACGACATGTTCGCGCGTCTCTTGGGGTTTGATCACGTCATGGGCCGAGAAGATCCGCGCCATGTCCCAGATCTCGAGATCCTTCTGGATGCTGGCAAGGGCCTCCTCGAAGCCGTCGTCGCCGGGGCTCTTGTTGTGCACGATATTGGTCGCGAACACCGGGTCCATGAAGCTGACCTCGGCAGTCGGCCAGGCAACCATGGCATCGTTGTGGGCGCCGCCACCCATTGCCACATAGGCACGGCCATAGGCCTTGCGGCAGATCACCGTGACCTGCGGCACCGTGGTCAGGCACGTTGCATTCATGAAGTTCATGATGTGGCCGGGGGCGCCGCGTCGCTCGGCATCGGTGCCGACGACGAAGCCGGGCGTGTCCATCAGGCGGACGATCGGGATATTGAAGCTGTCGCACAGCACGGTGAAGTCGATCGCCTTGCGGCAGGCCTCGGCCGACAGGGCCCCGCCGCCGACGATCGGGTTGTTGGCGATGATTCCGATGCTGCGCCCGCCGAGCCGCGCGAGGCCCACGACCAGCGGCTTGCCGAAGCGCGGCTTGAACTCGAAGAAGCTGTCGCGGTCGACGATGACCTCGATGACCTTCTTCATGTTGTAGACCTGGGTGCGGGCCTCCGGCAGGATGTCCAGGATCCGCTCCTGGCCCTCGCCGGAGCCGTCCGGCACCGGTGCGTCCGGCGGCGGCTCGCCGTTGTGGCCCGGCATGTAGGAGAGGAACCGGCGGATCTCCTGCAGCGCCTCTGCATCGCTGTCGACAAAGCTGTCGATCAGCCCGGTGCTCTCGGCATGGAGCCGCCAGCCGCCGAGCTCCTCGAGATCGACCGTCTCGCCGATCGCCATGGACACCAGGCGCGGGCTCGACACCGACATGATCGAGCCCTTCTTCATCACCGCGAAATCGGCGCAGCAACAGACCCACGCGGAAGAGCCGAAGGAGGTGTCGAGCGCCGCCGCGGCCCAGGGCGTGTCGCGCATGCGCTGGAACTGCGTGACATCGTTGCCGAGCAGGGCGCCCATGCCCTTCGAACCCATGGCGTCGGGCAGCCGCGCGCCGGTCGACTCGCCGACATGGACCCAGGGCATGCCCTTCTCGGTGCAGGCCTTGCGGATGTAGCCCATCTTTTTCGAGTTGGTGGCGCTTGTCGATGCGCCCTTGGTGGTGAAGTCGTTGACCACGACGCCGACGTCGCGCCCGTCGATCCGGCCGAACCCGACGATCTTGCCGTCGCGCGGCGTTTTCGGTGCGTCCGCGTCGAACACGCCGGACGCGCCGAGCAGGCCGAGCTCGACGAAGCTGTCGGGATCGACCAGGGCGGCCAGCCGCTCCTCGGCGTTCAGGCTGCCGCCGGCCTTGCGCTTATCAAGCTTGTCCGTGCCGCCCATGCGGCGGGCGTCGGCCCGGCGGCGGTCGAGTTCGGCCAGAATTTCCTCATGCGGCATGGGCAATCTTCCTTGCTGGCAATCGCGTTCGGTCCAGGTGATCTGTCCATGAGCGTTAGTCGCTCCGTCATGCCGCCGTCAAGGGGCCTGCCGGTGAACCGGCATGCCGTCTTGTCTCGATTAGATTAAGGAGGGATAGGTGGCGGAGGGAGGGGGACTCGAACCCCCGGTACGCTTTCGCGTACACGGATTAGCAATCCGCTGCATTACCGCTCTGCCATCCCTCCGCACGGCCCGGCCCGGCATGCTGCGGGGCCTGCAACGGTGCGCCTTAACTAGCGACGCCGCCTCACAGCGTCAAGGGATTCCCCCGCCCGCCCGGTTTGCCGCTCAGCCGGCCAGCACCTGGCTGACGATGTCGTCGACCTCGACCTTCAGCCCCGCGGCCAGCGTGTCCATGTAGTTGCCGAGCGCCGCCAGGCCGACAATGGCGGCCAGCTCCGCATCGCCGACCCCGTGCCGCCTGAGGGCGTCGTAGTCCGCCCTGCCGAGGGACTGCGGCGCGAGCGCGGCCGTGCGCGCGAAGCCGACGATGGCGCGCGTGCGCTCCGGCGCCAGCGTTGCGAGATCACCTTCCAGATCGCGCAGCGTCGACTCCTCGACGCCGAGCGACCGGCAGGTCAGGTCGTGGGCGGCACGGGAGTACTCGCATTCCCTGGCGGCCGAAATCGCATACAGGATCATTGCGGCCAGCGGCATCGGCAGGGTGGTCTCGACGAAGACGTTCCGCTCCAGCGCCCACGTCCCGGCCAGGACCTGCGGCGCGTGCGCGGCGGTCTTGAAAAGGTCCGGCACGAAGGGCAGCTCGAGCACCCGCCTGATGTCGGCATATTCGTCGGCAACGGCGCCGGTGGCCTCGGCCTCCGGGATCGGAGCGAGCCCGCTCGCCGGCCCCATGGCCGTTTCCGGATCCTCCACCGTCCTGTCCCTGCGGCGCGCGTCGGCCTCGCTTCGGTCAAGGTCGTCCACGGCATACTCCTGCGTGCGTATCGCGCAATATCGTTGGCAGCCAGATTGTTCGGATATAACGGAAAAAGCAACCTTGCAGCGTTGCCGCGGGCGCGCTCGGACGCGTGCCCTACCGGCGGAGCACCGCTAGCGCATGCTCGAGGTCGGCGATCAGGTCGGCGGTCTCCTCGATGCCGACCGACAGGCGCAGCAGGTTCGCCGGCGTCGCGTTGCCCGGCGGCTCGACGCTGTGGCGATGCTCGATCAGGCTCTCGACGCCGCCGAGGGACGTTGCGGTGATGAAGATCCGGCAGCCCTGGGCGACCCGGATCGCATCCTCGGCATTGCCGTGCACGCACAGCGAGAGCATCGCGCCGAAGCCGTCCTGCATCTGGCGCCGCGCAACGGCATGTCCGGGATGATCGGCGAGGCCGGGATAGAGGACGCGTTCGACCGCGGGGTGCCCGGCGAAGTGCGCGGCGATGGCCTGGGCGCTGGCGCTCGCCTGACGCACGCGCACGAACAGGGTCCGCATGCCGCGCAGCAGCAGCCACGCCTCGACGGAACCGGGCAGCATGCCGTTGAGGTAGCGGTGCCGCCGGATGCGCTGCCAGACCGCATCGTCGCGCGCCGTGACCAGCGCACCGGCCAGGACGTCGGAATGGCCGTTGAGGTATTTGGTGGCGGAATGGGCGACGAGGTCGGCGCCGAGGGCGATCGGCCGCGTGTGCACGGGGGTCGCCGCGGTGCTGTCGACGCCGAGCAGCGCACCGGCACGGTGGGCGATCTCCGCGGCAGCGGCGATGTCCGTGACCGTCCAGGTCGGGTTCGCCGGCGTTTCGGTCCACACCAGGCGGGTGCGGCCCGGACGGACCGCGGCGGCGAGCGCATCGAGGTCGCCGGCCGGCACGAAATCCACCTCGAGCCCCCAGTGCGCGCCGAATTCCTCGAGCCAGCGCGCGAGCCCGTAATACATCACGTCCGGCGCGACCACATGATCGCCCGGCGCGAGTGCGTGGAATGCCGCGGTGCAGGCCCCCATGCCGGCCGAGAACAGCAGCGCGTCGGCACCACCCTCGAGCGCCGCAAGCACGGCCTCGGGCTGCAGGAACGCATGTCCTTCGTCGCGGATGTACTGGCGTCCGCCCGGCTTTTCGTAATTCGCGTCGCGCTGCAGCGTCGTCGCCATGTGGATCGGTGGGATGATCGCGCCGGTCGCCGCGTCGACCGCGCCGAGCGCGCGCGCCGCCACTGTTGCCGGGTGCTGGTCTTTCTCGTCCGCCATGCCTGCCGCTTTAGCACAGGCGCAGGGGCGGGCAAAGCAGCATCGGAGCGGAGGGCCGGCGCCGCAACAGCGCGACAAATCGATCCGGATCGTCATTCCTCACTTGCGGCCGCGCGGCGGAGGGCGTTTGATCGGGGAACCGAACCTTCCTGCATGGACCGGTACCAGGACTGAGAGACACAATATGACGGAAACCACGCCGCTGACGATTCGCCTCAGTGCCGCCGACAACGTCGTCGTTGCCCGCTCGGAGATCCCGGCCGGGACGACGGTGCCCGGCGAGGGGGTGACGGCCAGGGGCGCGGTCCCGGCCGGCCACAAGATCGCGACGGCCGCGATCGCATCGGGCGACCCGATCCGGAAATACAACCAGATCATCGGCTTCGCCAGCGCCGATATCGCGTCTGGCAGCCACGTCCACACCCACAACTGCGCCTTTGCCGCGTTCGAGCGCGACTATGCATTCGGCGTCGATGCACACCCGACATCCTATGTGCCGGAGGCGGCGCGGGCCACCTTCCAGGGCATCGTCCGCAAGGACGGGCGGGTCGCTACGCGAAACTACATCGGCGTCCTGACCACGGTGAACTGCTCGGCGACCGTCGGCAAGTCCATCGCCCGCGCCTTCGAGGGCGATGCGCTGGCGGACCACCCCAATGTCGACGGGGTCGTCGCCTTCACCCATGGCTTCGGCTGCTGCATGGCGACCGACGGCGACGGTTTCGCGATCCTGCAGCGCCTGATGTGGGGCTATGCGCGCCACGCCAACCTCGCCGGGGTGCTGCTGGTCGGGCTCGGCTGCGAGGCCAACCAGATCAGCTTCCTGCTCGACGCCTACGGGCTTGCGGAAGGACCGACCTTCCGGGTCATGAACATCCAGGACACCGGCGGCACCCGCTCGACGATCGAAGCCGGGGTGCAAATCATCCGCGAGATGCTGCCGGTGGCCAACGAGGTGGAGCGGCGGACGGTGCCGGCGAGCCATCTGACCGTCGCCCTGCAGTGCGGCGGCTCCGACGGCTATTCCGGCATCACCGCCAATCCGGCGCTCGGCGCCGCGAGCGACATGCTGGTGCGGCACGGCGGCACGGTGATCCTTGCCGAAACGCCGGAGATCTATGGGGCGGAGCATCTGTTGACGCGGCGCGCCGCCAGCCGCGCCGTCGGCGAGAAGCTGATCGCGCGCATCCGCTGGTGGGAGGACTATGCCGCGCGCAACGGCGGCAGCATGGACAACAACCCGACACCGGGGAACAAGGCCGGCGGGCTGACGACGATTCTGGAGAAATCGCTGGGCGCCGCCGCCAAGGGCGGCACCACCAACCTGACCGGTGTCTACGAGTATGCCGAGCCAGTTACCGAGAAGGGCTTCGTCTTCATGGACTCGCCGGGCTACGATCCGGCCTCGATCACTGGCCAGGTCGCCAGCGGCGCCAACCTCGTCTGCTTCACCACCGGCCGCGGCTCGGCATTCGGCTTCAAGCCCGCGCCGTCGATCAAGCTGGCCACCAACACGCCGATGTATCAGCGCCTCGAGGAGGACATGGACATCAACTGCGGCGAGATTCTCGACAAGGGCGTGCCGGTCGAGGCGATGGGCGAGCGGATCTTCCAGATGTTCCTTGCGGTCGCGTCGGGCGAGAAGTCCAAGAGCGAGGCCCTGGGTCTGGGCGACAACGAGTTCGTGCCCTGGCTGGTCGGCGCCGTGATGTAGAACCGGGGCAGGGGGGGAGCATGGCCGCGCCGGAGATGATTCTGGGCCCCGACGAGTCCCTCCCCGAGGACTGCGCGCGGGCGGTGCTGGTCAGCCGCGTCTGGCGACCCGGCAACCCGGCCGGGCCGAGCGTCGCGGTCCTGCGCGGCGGCGATCTGCGCGACGTCTCGCACCTTGCGCCGACCATGGCGGAGCTGCTGCAGCACGACGACCCGGTGGCCGCGCTGTGGGCGCATGAAGGCGAGCGCATCGGGCCGGTCGACGAGATTCTCGACAACAGCGCCGCGGACCGCTGCGATCCTTACCGCCCGTTCCTGCTGGCGCCGGTCGACCTGCAGGCGCTGAAGGCCTGCGGCGTGACCTTCGTGCGCTCGACGCTGGAGCGCGTGATAGAGGAGCACACCAAGGGCGATCCCGCCGGCGCCGCGGTCGCACGCGAGCTGATCGAGCGCGAGATCGGCGGCGACCTGGCCCGGGTCAAACCTGGCTCGGCGGAGGCGGAGCGGCTGAAGCAGGCGCTGATCGCGCGTGGCCTGTGGTCGCAGTATCTCGAGGTCGGGATCGGCCCCTACGCCGAGGTGTTCACCAAGGCGCAGCCGATGTCGGCCGTCGGCACCGGCGCCGAGATCGGCCTGCACCCCGAGTCCGGCTGGAACAACCCGGAGCCCGAGCTCGTGCTCCTCGTCAATGCGGACGGGCGGACGGTCGGCGCCACCCTCGGCAACGACGTCAACCTGCGCGATTTCGAGGGGCGCAGCGCGCTGCTGCTCGGCCGCGCCAAGGACAACAACGCGTCCTGCGCGCTCGGCCCGTTCATCCGCCTGTTCGACGAGACGTTCGGCCTCGACGATGCGCGGACGCTCGAGATCACGCTGACCGTCGAGGGCGCGGACGGGTTCCGCATGGTCGGGCGCAGTTCGCTCAGCGAGATCAGCCGCGATTTGCCCGACCTCGTCGGCCAGACGATCAGCCGCAATCACCAATATCCGGACGGGCTCGCGCTGTTCACCGGCACCATGTTCGCGCCGGTGGACGACCGCGACGCGCCGGGCATGGGCTTCACCCACAAAGAGGGCGACGTCGTTACCATCTCGGCACCGCCGCTCGGTGCGCTGGTCAACCGGGTGACGACCTCGGACAGGGCGGCGCCCTGGAGCTTCGGCGCCGGCGCGCTGATGCGCAACCTCGCGGCCCGCAAGCTGATCTGAGGGGGAGGGGCCGCGAGCGAGGCACGGATTTGCGAAACAACCCCATGCAAAGGCGATTTCTGCGGGTTTCGGCGGGGTATTATGGAAAGCACGGCGACGGCGTCGCGACCGAGAGGCTTCAACCGCATCCAAAGGACCGAACCATGTCGTTGAGGCGGCGCACCATGGGCCCGGCCGTCCTGGCCCTGCTGTGGCTTTCGGCCGGCGGCGCTGGCGCGACGGAATTCGTCGTGATGGGCGACATCCCGTACGGCGGGTATCAGGTCGAAAGGCTGGAGGCCATCGGCGACCGGATCCGGGAGCGGGACTTCCCCTTCGCCATCCATTACGGCGACATCAAGGCCGGCAACGCGCCGTGCGACCTCATCCCCGAACGGCGCGACCTGATCTACGGCCTGCTTCCGGGCCGCGTGTTCTACACGCCCGGCGACAACGACTGGACCGACTGCGACCGGCCGGGGGCGGGCGGACACGACGAGCTGGTGCGCCTCGATCTGTTGCGCCGCATCTTCTTTTCGCAAGGTCTCCCGGCGCATCCCGAATGGCGGATCGCGCGCCAGGTTCCGGACTATCCCGAGAACGCACGCTGGGCCTACGGCGGTCTGCAGTTCGTCACCCTCCACATCGTCGGGACCGACAACGGCCGGCACGAGATACTGAAATCCGATGTCACCCGGGCCCTCGATGCCGTCGACGCCCGCGACCGCGCGAATATTTTGTGGCTGGATGCCGCCTTCGACGAGGCGGCCGAACGGGGCGCGGACGGCCTCGTTGCGATCATTCACGCCGACCCGCTGGACATCAGGCACGGACGGTATCGGGACCGGCCCTGTACGCGGGACGAGCGGATTCGATGCAATCCGTACTTTGCGTTCGTGCGGCGCCTGCGGGAGCGTGCCGGGAGCCTCGACAAGCCGGTGCTGCTCGTCCACGGCAGCACTGGCGGATTCTGCCTGGATAAGGCGTTCGGCGAATCGCGGGCCCTGAAACTGTGGCGGCTGAACGGTCCGGGCGATTTCGCGGTCATCGATGCCGCGGTCGTCGCATTCGATCCGGAGGGCGAACGGCCCTTCGAAATCCGTGCCCTGATGACGGACGATCCGGTATCGCCGTGCCCCGGCACGGGCCCGCCCGGGTGACCCGGGAAACGCATGTGCGGGTGTGTTGATGGAAATCCCAGGCGGCACGGAACCGTTCACGCTGCGGCTGCGGAACGGCGCCGATTGTTGGCAATGACGCAGACCATCCAGGTCCCTTCCCGCCGTTGTTCCGTGCCGCTATAACGGGGCCTCATGGGCCCCGGCAGCGGGGCAGGAGCATAGACACCGACATGTCCCACCCCATCAATCCACTCGTCGCCGCCGCGGTGGAGCCGCCGATCGCAGAAGCGCATTCGTGGATCGTCGGGCGCCGCTTTTCGGCCGAGCGGCCGCTGCTCGACCTCGCCCAGGCGGTGCCGAGCTACCCGCCGGCGGACTCGCTGCTCGATCACCTGGCGGTGATCATGAGGCGGCCGGAGACCTCGCTGTACACCGACATCCTCGGCCTGCCGGCGCTGCGTGCGGCGCTGGCGGCGCATATGAGCGAGGCTTACGCGGCCGATATCGAGGCGGCCGAGGTCGGCATCACCGCCGGCTGCAACCAGGCGTTCTGCGTTGCCGTCAACGCGCTCGCCGGCGCCGGCGATGAGGTGATCCTGCCGGCGCCCTGGTACTTCAATCACGCGATGTGGCTGGAGATGCAGGGCATCCGCGCGATACCGTTGCCTTGCGAGGACGCCCGCGGCGCGGTTCCGGACGCACAGGTCGCCGAGCGGCTGATCACCGACCGCAGCCGCGCGATCGTGCTCGTAACCCCGAACAACCCAACCGGAGCGATCTACCCGCCGGACACCCTGGCGGCGTTCTTCGAGCTTGCGCGGGATCGCGATATCGCCCTTATCGTCGATGAGACCTATAAGGATTTCCGGCCCGACACGGGCCCGGCCCACGACTTGTTCCAGCGGTCCGGCTGGCGGGACACGCTGGTCCAGCTCTACAGCTTCTCCAAGGCCTACAGCCTGACCGGCTATCGCGTCGGCGCGATCGTCGGCGGGCCGGTGCTGCTGAAGGCGGTCGAGAAGGTCATGGACTGCATTGCCATCTGTGCGCCGGCCATCGCGCAGCAGGCGGCGCTGTTCGGGCTCGCCCATCTTGCCGCCTGGCGCGAGGAGAAGCGGCAGCTGATGAACGGCCGCATCGCCGCCCTCGGCGAAGCCTTCGCCGGCGCGAACAGCGGCTATGCTCTGGTGTCCTCGGGTGCCTACTTCGCCTGGCTGCGGCATCCGCATGACGGTACGGACTCGATGCAGGTTGCGAGGGCGCTGGCAAAGGATCACAATCTGCTGTGCCTGCCCGGCAGCATGTTCGGGCCAGGACAGGAAAGATATCTCAGGCTCGCCTTCGCGAACCTGGGGGCCGACTCCATGACGGACGTCGTGGACCGCCTTGCCGCCAACGCGACCGGCGCGGCGGCATGAGTGGCAACACCGGATAGGGAGACATCCGAATGAGCAAGAACAAGGACATCATCCGCAGGGCCGGTATCGGCCGGCGCGGCTTTGTCGCCGGCGCCGGCGCGGCGGCGGGCATCGCCGCCCTGGGCTTTCCGGCGATCATCGGGCGCGCCGCAACCACGCTGAAGGTCGGCGTCTATGGGGGCTATTTCAAGGATTCGTTCGACAAGCACATCTTCCCGGAATTCACCAAGGACACCGGGATCGCCATCGAATCTGTCGCCGAGCCGACCGGCGAGGCGTGGCTCGTGCAGCTCGAGCAGTCGGCCAAGGCCGGCGTCGCACCCGCCGACGTGTCGATGATTTCGCAGGTCGCCATGCTGAAGGGACAGAGCACCAAGCTGTGGGCCGGCCTCGACATGGGCAAGATCCCGAACTCGAAATACCTGCTGCCGCAATTCGTCCACAAATATCCGGACGGCACGGTGGACGGCATCGGCGCGGTCGCCTGGTACATCACCCTGGTGACCAACACCGACGTCTACCCGGAGGCACCGACCAGCTGGGCCGACATGTGGAAGCCGGAGCACAAGGACCGGCTGGGACTGCTCGCCCTGGTGAGCAATTCCTTCCTGCTGGAGATCACGGCGACCACCTTCTTCGGCGGCACCAAGATCCTGGATACCGAGGACGGCATCGTCACGGTGCTCAAGAAGGTCGCCGAGCTGAAGCCGAACGTGAAGCTGTGGTACCGCGACGAGGGGCAGTTCCAGCAGGCGCTGCAGTCGGGCGAGATCCCGATGGGGCAGTACTACCACGACGTCGCCGGACTCGCCGCTGCCGACGGCTTCCCCGTGCGCACGACCTTTCCCAAGGAGGGCGGGCTCAACGATTCCGGCTGCTGGGCGGTTTCGAGGGCGTCCAAGGAGATGGCGACAGCCCATATCTTCATCGACTACATGTGCCAGCCGGCGATCCAGGCGAAACTGTCGCGCAAGGTCGGCACCGCGCCGACCGTCGACCGCACGCATCTGGACCTGTCGGACGAGGAGTTCAACGCGGTATCGAGCGCGATCCCGCCGATCATCCCGCGCTACGACATGTACATGACGCGGGGCGACTGGCTCGACCAGAAATGGACCGAGATGGTCGTCGGCTGACCGCACGGGACCGGACCGGGGGCCGCCGCGCCCCCGGTTCTCCTTGCGGGCCGGACGGGTAACACCCAGTCACGTGACATGGCGGAACTCCAGCTGCAGGGGGTCGGCAAGCGGTTCGGCCCGGTGGTCGCGGTCGAGGACGTGGACCTCACGATCCCCGACGGCAAGCTCGTCTGCCTGCTCGGCCCCTCGGGCTGCGGCAAGACCACGCTGATCCGCATCGTCGCCGGCCTCGAGGAGCCGACGACCGGACGGCTGCTGCTCGACGCCGAGGACATCACCGGGCTGCCGGCGCACCGGCGGAATTTCGGCATGGTGTTCCAGTCCCTGGCCCTGTTTCCGCACCTCACGGTCGCCGGCAACATCGCCTACGGGCTGCGCGTGCGCGGCCGCGATGCCGCGGCGCAGAACGCGCGGGTCAAAGCGTTGCTCGAACTGGTGCAACTTCCCGGCGTTGCCGGCCGCCACATCGCACAACTGTCGGGTGGCCAGCGGCAGCGCGTGGCGATCGCCCGGGCCCTGGCGCTGGAGCCGCGGCTGTTCCTGCTCGACGAGCCGCTGTCGGCGCTCGACGCCAAGCTGCGCGAGGCGATGCAGGTGGAGCTCCGCCTGCTGCAGCAGCGCGTGGGCATCACCACTATCATCGTCACCCACGACCAGCGCGAAGCGATGACGATGTCCGACCTCGTCGTCGTCATGGGCAACGCGCGGGTCCAGCAGGTCGGAACGCCGCTGGAGATCTACCGCAATCCGGTGAATACATTCGTCGCCGATTTCATCGGAACCAGCAACCTGTTGCCGGTGACGGTCGCCGGCCGCGACGGCGTCGCGCTGTCGGGCCGCACCCTGCGGGTCCCGGAAATCGGGGCCGATGTGCCGGACGGCAGCGCCGCGACCCTCTCCATCCGGCCCGAGGACGTGCACATCCTGCGGCAGGGACGGGACGGCGAGAACCGCATTGCCGGCACCGTGACGTTCGTTCGCGACGTCGGCGCCAGCGTCGAAACCCACGCCGAGTGCCACGGCGTCGAGGTGATCTCCGTCGCCGCCCCGAAGGATCGGCCCGACGTCCGCCAGGGCGATGCCGTCATAGTCGAGCTGCCGGCCGCATCCTGCGTGGTGCTGCCGCGATGAGGCGCGGCCGGCCCGAGACGGTGGCCGGCTGGGCCACGGGGGCCTGGCCGACGCTTGTGCTGTGCGTCTTCTTCGTGATCCCGTTCACGATCATGGCGGCGATCAGCTTCTTCCACCGCATCGAGGGCGGATTCTACGAGCCGGGCTTCGAGTTCGCCAACTACGGCCGCTTCTTCACCGCCTTCTTCGGCGAGATCCTGGGCTTCTCGCTGTTCGTCGCCGGACTGGCGGCGCTGGTCTGCGTCGCCGTGGGATTCCCGTTCACCTACATGCTCACAAGGTTGCGGCGCCGGCGCCAGGTCGTCTGGCTGGTGTTCTTGTTGTCGGTGCTCTCGCTGTCCGAGGTCATCATCGGCTTTTCCTGGTCGATCTTGCTGTCGCGGACCGCCGGGCTGTCGAACCTGTTCGTCGCCCTCGGGCTGATGGAGCGGCCGGCCAGCTGGTCGCCCGGATTCGTCGCCCTGATGCTGGGGCTGTGCTACCTCGCCTTCCCCTATACGGTGCTGGTGCTCTACCCGGCGCTGTCGCGGCTCGACCCGCAGCTGCCGGAAGCGGCGCGGACGCTGGGCGCATCGCCGCTGCGGACGTTCTTCACCGTCGTCGTGCCGGCGCTGCGCGGCGCCATCGTCGCCACCTTGATCATGGTCTTCGTGTTCACCCTCGGCGCCTACCTGCTGCCGCAACTGCTCGGCCGGCCGCAGCACTGGACGCTGTCGGTGATGATCACCGACCAGGCGATCTACCAGTCGAACCTGCCCTTCGCGGCGGCGATGGCGATGTTCCTGATGCTGGTCAGCCTCGCCCTGGTCGGCCTGACCTACGTCGTCGGCGGCGACAGGCGGGCGGCATGAGCACGCGCCTGTTCCGCCCGCTGTTCATGGGCGCCGTGGGGCTGGTGCTGGCCGCGCCGCTGGTCGTGGTGGCGGGGGTGTCGCTGAACGCCAGGAAGCGGCTGTTCTTTCCGCCCGACGGGGTGTCCTTGCGCTGGTACGGCGAGCTGTTCGCCGATGCCGGCTGGCTGAACGCGGTCAAGAACAGCCTCATGATCGCGAGCCTGTCGGCGCTGGTGGCGCTGTCGGTGGCGCTGCCCCTGGCCTGGTTCCTGTGGCGCTACCGGATCCGCTATGCGCGGGCACTGTTCGGGCTCGGCGTCGCGCCGTTCATCCTGCCGCCGGTCATCACGGCGCTGGGGTTCCTGTCGTTCTGGGCGACGATCGGCATGTACGGGCAGATGGCGTCGGTGATCGTCTCGCACGGCATCTTCTTCGTCACCCTGCCGCTGGTCACCGTCTCGCTCGGCCTCGAGTCGATCGATGTCGAGGTGGTCGAGGCCGCCGAGAGCCTCGGCGCGCGGGAGGCCATGATGTTCCGCACCGTCGTGCTGCCGCTGGTGCGGCCCTACCTGCTGTCCGGCTATGCCTTCGCCTTCGTGCTCAGCCTCAACGAATACATCGTCGCCTACATGGTCGCGGGGTTCACCGTCGAGACCCTGCCGATCAGGATCTTCAACAGCCTGCGTTACGGCTATACGCCGGTGATGGCGGTGGTGGCGGTGCTGTTCGTCCTGCTGGCGATGCTGGTGTTCGGCCTGCTGGCGCGCTTCGGCGACCTGCCGCGGCTGCTTGGGGCCTGGAGCCCGGAGGAGCGGTAACCGGTCGCTGCGCCGTGTCGTTTCCGGGGGAATAACGGTCGTCGCCATCGCGGCGCCGGTCGCTCATGTCATGATGGATAAGGGAATTAGATCGGGCGGCTTTCGGGGGCGCGCATGGCGGAGACACGCGATTCGATCATCATCGGTGCCGGCGTGATCGGCGCGGCGACGGCCCTGGCGCTCGCCCGCAAGGGCTGGAAGCCGCTCATCGTCGACGCGCTGCCGGCGGCCGGCTACGGGTCGACCAGCGCCTCCTGCGCCATCATCCGGCCGTACTACTCGACGGTCGACGGCTCGGCCATCGCCTATGAGAGCCATTTCTACTGGACGGGCTGGCGCGCGTTCCTCGGCGCAGACGACGAGCGCGGCCTCGCCCGTTACGTCAACTGCGGCTGCACGCTGCTCAAGACCGCGCAGAACGGCGAGCTTGCGGCGACCATGACGCTGATGGACGAGATCGGCGTGCCCTACGAGGAGCTCAGCCCCGCGGCCCTTGAGGCGCGCTTTCCGGCCATTGACCTGAATGCCTATGCGCCGCCGAAACGGCCCGAGGATCCGGCGTTCGGCACGCCGAACGGTGCGCGGATCTCCGGCGCCGTATACTTCCCGACCGGCGGCTACGTCACCGACCCGCAGCTTGCCGCCCACAATTTACAGCGCGCCGCCGAGGCGGCCGGCGCGACCTTCCGCTTCAACAGCCGGGTCACGGAAATCAACCGGCGGGACGGCCGGGTCGCCGGCGTCACTTTGGCCGACGGGACGGCGATCGAGGCACCGGTCGTGGTCAATGTCGCCGGACCGCATTCCTTCAAGGTCAACCGCATCGCCGGGGTCGAGGACGCGATGAAGATCCACACCCGCGCCCTGCGCCACGAGGTCGCCCATGTGCCGTCGCCTGCGGGCCTCGATTTCGAGCGTGACGGCACCGTCTTCTCGGACAGCGACACCGGGACCTATTGCCGGCCGGAGACCGGCTGCCACGTGCTGATCGGCAGCGAGGATCCGGCGTGCGATCGGCGCGAATGGGTCGATCCGGACGACTACAACACCGAGTTCTCCGAGCAGTGGCGGGTCATGGTGATGCGCCTCGCGCAGCGCTTCCCGGAGCTGGGCATTCCCGGCAAAACCCGGGGCGTCGTCAGCCTGTACGACGTCTCGGACGACTGGATCCCGATCTACGACAGGTCCGACCTGCCCGGCTTCTACATGGCCGTCGGCACCAGCGGCAACCAGTTCAAGAACGCGCCGGTGGCCGGCGAGATGATGGCGGAGCTGATCGCCGCCTGCGAGGCGGGGCGGGACCACGACCGCGACCCGGTGACATTCCGCCTCAGGCATATCGGCCGCGAGGTGTCGGTCGGGTTCTACTCGCGCCGGCGCGAGGTCAATCCCGACAGCAGCTTTTCGGTGCTGGGGTGAGGATGCAGACGTTGAGTCGGCTGCAGCGGCGCGACCTCATGCTTCGAGACGCGGCTGCGCCGCTCCTCAGCATGAGGCTCCAATGTTTGTGCCCTCATGCTGAGGAGGCGCGAAGCGCCGTCTCGAAGCATGAGGTCGCTCCATACGGCGGAGGTCCAGGTCCATGAAATCCCACGTGCAGGTGGCGGTGATCGGCGGCGGCGTGGTCGGCTGCAGCGTGCTCTATCACCTGACCAAGTTCGGCTGGCGCGACGTCGTGCTGATCGAGCGCGCCGAGCTGACCGCCGGTTCCACCTGGCATGCGGCCGGCGGCTTCCACACGCTCAACGCCGATACCAACATGGCGGCGCTGCAGGGGTACACCATCCGGCTCTACAAGGAACTGGAGGAGATTTCCGGGCAGCCCTGCGGCCTTCATCACGTCGGCGGACTGACCATCGCGACGACGCCGGAGCGCATGGACTTCCTGAAAGCGGCGCGGGCCATGCACCGCCATATGGGGCTCGACACCGAGATCGTCGGCGTCGAGGAGGTCGGGCGGCTGTGCCCGGTGATCAACACCGACGGCATCGTCGGCGCGCTGTACGATCCGCTCGACGGCCATCTCGCCCCCGCCGGCACCACCCATGCCTATGCCAAGGCGGCACGGATGCAGGGCGCCGAGATCTATCAGCACAACAAGGTCGAGGAGCTCGTCCCGCAGCCGGATGGCAGCTGGGACTTGGTCACCGAGAAGGGCACGATCCGCGCCGAGCATGTCGTCAACGCCGGCGGGCTGTGGGCCCGCGAGGTCGGCGCGATGGCCGGGGTCTACCTGCCGCTGCAGGCGATGGAGCACCAGTACCTGATCAGCGACGACATCCCGGACGTCTATCGCCGCGACGACGAACTGCCCCACATGATGGATCCGGCCGGCGGCACCTATTTCCGGCAGGAGGGCAGGGGCCTCGTCATCGGCATCTACGAGCAGGACTGCGATCCCTGGTCGGTCGACGGTACGCCCTGGGATTTCGGGCTCGAGCTGCTGCCCGACAATCTCGACCGCATCGCCGATTCGCTTGAGGCGGCCTACCGCCGCTACCCGTGCCTCGAGACCGCCGGCATCAAGAAGGTGATCAACGGTCCCTTCACCTTCGCGCCGGACGGCAACCCGCTGGTCGGCCCGGTGCCGGGCTTGCGGAACTTCTGGTCGGCCTGCGCCGTGATGGCCGGGTTCAGCCAGGGCGGCGGCGTCGGGCTGACGCTGGCGGAATGGATGGTCGCGGGCGAGCCGTCACGCGATGTTTTCGCGATGGACGTGGCGCGCTTCGGCGACTGGTGCACCCACGACTACACCGTGGCCAAGGTGCGCGAAAACTACCAGCGCCGCTTCGCCATCAGCTATCCCAACGAGGAGCTGCCGGCCGGCCGGCCGCTGCACGCCACGCCCGCCTACGGCATCTGGGACCGGCAGGGCGCCGTCTTCGGCGCCGCCTACGGCATGGAGCACGTCAACTACTTTGCCAGAACAAGCGACGAGCGCATTGAAACACCGTCATTCCGCCGCTCCAACGCTTTTGATGCGACAGGTGAGGAATGCCGCGCCGTGCGCACCGCCGTCGGCATCAACGAGATCCACAATTTCGGCAAGTACGAGGTAACGGGGCCGGGCGCCGAAGCCTGGCTCGACCGTATCATGGCCGGCCGCCTGCCGAAGCAGGGCCGGATATCGCTGACCCCCATGCTGGCCGAAAGCGGTCGCCTCATCGGTGACTTCACGATCATGCGGCTCGCGCCGGAGCGCTTCCAGCTGACCGCCTCCTACGCCGCGCAGGCCTACCACATGCGCTGGTTCGCCCGGCACCTGCCGGCACGCGGTGTCACTCTGCGCAACGTCTCGCGCGAGCGCCTCGGCTTCCAAATCGCCGGCCCAAGGGCGCGCGCGCTGCTCGACCGCGTCACGGGCGCGGACGTTTCCAACGAAGCGTTGCCGTTCCTGTCGGTACGCGAAATGCAGGTCGGCGGCATCGACGCCATCGTCGCCCGGATCAGCTATACCGGCGATCTCGGCTACGAGATCTATGTGTCCGCCGACCGGGAAGTTCCGTTATACGAGGCCCTGGCCGCCGCCGGCAAAGACCTCGGGCTGCGCCCGTTCGGCATGCGGGCGATGATGAGCCTCCGGCTGGAGAAGGGCTTCGGCGCGTGGATGCGCGAATACAAACCGGACTATACGCCGATGGAGACCGGCCTCGACCGTTTCGTGGATTTTGGCAAGTCGGACTTCGTCGGCCGCGCCGCGGCGCTGGCCGAGCGCGACGATCCGCCGCCGCGACGCCTGTGCAGCTTCGTCGTCGAGGCCGCGGACGCCGACGCGGTCGCCTGGGAGCCGATCTGGAAGGACGGCGCGGTCGTCGGCTACGTCACCTCGGGCGGCTACGCGCATCACGTCGAGAAATCGGTCGCGCTCGGCTTCGTGCCGACTGCGATGATCGCCGAGGGCGCCACGTTCGAGATCGAGCTCCTCGGCGAGATGCGCAAGGCGACGCTGTTCCGACAGCCGCTGTTCGACCCGAGGGCGGAGCGCCTGCGCGGCTGACGGCGGTCCGACACTGGATCGGCCGAGCCGCATGGCAACGGCCGACCGGGGACACGGTGGCAAGCTGACCGGTTTGCCCCGAATACACGTGTTACGAGAATTTTCCGTTTTACTTTGGTTGTCTATTGAAGCTGCCGACTGCAGACAATCGTGCCGAAAACATTACCAAGAAGCGAATAATACGCACGAAAAACTGGGAAAGACTGGGAAAAGATTCTTTTAGAACATTACTTTATGTGTTAAAACCATACGTAGAATGGGAATTCGTCCAGGAATGTTCAAGCCATGAGGAGACTGCGAGATGAGATGTTTCGATGCGCACCGAACATGCGGCGAAAGTGATGCTTCCTCCTCGCGCCATCGCGGCGCTGCCGGCCGATGGCTCGTGGCCCTGGCGTCATTGTCCCTGTTCCTGATAGGTGGATTTTCGTCGCCCGCGAGCGCCGCCGGCCTCAACGGCGACAAGGCCTATACGGAGGGGCCGCAGGTCTGCGGCCGTTGCCACGCCGAGCAGTTCGAGGACTGGCTCAACCACGGCCACAGTCGCAAGCTCGGGATCGGCGGGCCGGCACTGAAGGCGCTCGACGGGCGCTACGGACTGTTCTCGAATGCCCGCGACAGCGGATTCCGTCTGCCGGACCATGACAAAGACCTGTACAACTGGGACAACATCGCCTTCATCGTCGGCGCCAGCAAGCGCTGGAAGACCCGCTTCGTCGGCAAGGACGGCTACATCATCACCAAGGGCGGACAGAACCAGTACAATTGGGCCGACGGCTCGTGGTCCGACTACCACAAGGACGAGCAGCGCTCGTTCAATTGCGGGACCTGCCATACGACCGGCTATCGCAAGGACGGCAAGGCGTTCGCTAAGGGCATGCCCGGCACGAAGTCGGGGCCGATGCCGGGGATCACCGGCGACTGGGCCCAGTTCAACATCACCTGCGAGGCCTGCCACGGCCCCGGTGACGCCCATGCGCGGCGGCCGACCAAGGCCAACATCAAGATCGACAAGTCGGCGGAACTGTGCGGCACCTGCCATGTGCGCGGCTCCGACCCGAACACGATCATCGCGAGCGGCGGCTTCATCCGCCATCACGAGCAGTATCCCGAGCTGGCGAACAGCCCGCACCAGAAGCTGCAGTGCGTGACCTGCCACAGCCCGCACGCGGGCCGTGCCGGCGGCATCAAGGTCAGCAAAGGCGCCGACGTCGTGTGCGAGAAGTGCCACGCCAAGCAGAAGCGGGACTTCAGCGGCAGCCCGATGCAGAAGGCCGGCGTCACCTGCGTCGACTGTCACATGGCCCGGGTCACGAAGTCGGCGATCGCCTTCGGCCCGTACGAGGGCGACGTCCGCACGCACATCATACGGATCAACCCCGCGGCCGATTATGTGATGTTCACGCCGGACGGCAAAGCGGCCAAGGACGCGATCAGCCTCGAATACGCCTGTTTCCCGTGCCATGCCGCGGCAAGCAAGGCGGAGTTCGCGAAGATCACGAACTTCCATACTGTCGGCAAGTGATGGTCGGGGACGGCCGGCCCGGGTTGGCCTGACCGGGAGAGGTTTCGATGCGGACGGCGCGCGCATGGCGGCGCCGTCCGCTTCCGTTCAAACTCTCAGCCGGGCAACGGCGCCGCGGGATCGAGCGGCGGCGCATCCTTCCAGGTGCGGCAGAGCGCGGCCAGGTCGGCGCTTTCGAACGAGTCGAACAGCTGGCGGTAACTCTCCAGAACGAAATAGGTTTTCTGGTATTCGTCGATCTTGAACCCGGTGCGCAGGCAGCGCGCAAGGTCGAAGGGCACCCGGTGCGGTCGCGGATCGTCCAGCGCGTACACGAGCTCGCCGGGCGAGGACAAGAGGCCAGCGCCGTAGGCACGCAGACCGGCCGCGCTGCGGATCAGGCCGAACTCGACGGCGTACCAGTAGAGCCGCGACAGCATCGCCGTGCCGCCGAGCGGCTCGACCTCCTGCGCACGCTGGCCGTACAGCTGCATGAAGTCCGCGAACACGGGGTCGGCCAGCACCGGCACGTGACCGAACAGGTCGTGGAACACGTCCGGCTCGACGATGTAGTCGAATTCCTCCGGCGTGCGGATCCACACCGTGACCGGGAAGCATCGCGCCGCGAGGTGGCCGAAGAAGACGTCGTCCGGCAGGAAGCCGGGCACGCCGACGATTTCCCAGCCGCTGCGTTCCCTCAGAAATGCGCTGATGTCCTCGAAGCGGGGGATCCGCGGCCCGAAGTCGAGCGCCGCCAGCGTCGCAAGGTACTCGGGCGCCGCGCAGCGCTTCACCAGCTCGGTCTGGCGCGCGCACAGCCGCCGCCACGTTTCATGCTCCGCTGCGCCGTATTCGTCCCAGACCTGCGGGACGGTCCAGTCGGCAGCCATGTGCGCATAGT
>CAYFYY010000042.1:0-35322 GCA_964347475.1 uncultured Flavobacteriales bacterium | reverse complement strand
TGGGCCAGCCGATCTCGATGCTGATTCCCGAGGTTGTCGGCATGAAGCTGACCGGCGCGCCGAGCGAAGGCGTGACCGCCACCGATGTCGTGCTGACGATCACGCAGATGCTGCGGGCGCACGGGGTGGTCGGCAAGTTCGTCGAGTTCTACGGGCCGGGCCTCGACCACCTGACCCTCGCCGACCAGGCAACGATCGCCAACATGGCGCCGGAATACGGCGCCACCTGCGGCTTCTTCCCGATCGATGCCGAGACCATCCGCTACCTCAACTTCACCGGCCGCGACCCCGAGCGCGTTGCCCTGGTCGAGGCCTATGCCAAGGCCCAGGGAATGTGGCGCCAAACCGACACCCCGGACCCGGTGTTCACGGAGACGCTGGAGCTCGACCTCGGCAGCGTCGAGAGCAGCCTTGCCGGCCCCAAGCGCCCGCAGGACCGCATCGCCCTGTCGACCGCCGCGGCGGCCAGCAAGGATGCGATCAAAGAGGGCGGGGCCGACCCGGCCAAGCGGGTGCCGGTCGAGGGCGCCGACTACGAGATGCGCCACGGCGACATCGTGATCGCCGCCATCACCAGCTGCACCAACACCTCCAACCCGAGCGTCCTCGTCGCCGCCGGCCTGGTCGCCCGCAAGGCGCGGGAAAAGGGCCTGCAGGTCAAGCCCTGGGTCAAGACCTCGCTGGCCCCCGGCTCGCAGGTCGTTGCCGATTACCTGCAGAAGTCCGGCCTTCAGGACGACCTTGATGCGCTGGGCTTCAACATCGTCGGCTTCGGCTGCACCACCTGCATCGGCAATTCCGGACCGCTGCCGGAAGCGATCGCCGAGGCGGTCGACACGGGCGGCCTGCACGTCGCCGCGGTGCTGTCGGGCAACCGCAATTTCGAAGGCCGCGTGCACGCGCAAGTGCGCCTCAACTACCTCGCGTCGCCGCCACTCGTCGTCGCCTATGCGCTGGCCGGAACGATGACTCGCGACCTGCTCGGCGAGCCGCTCGGCAAGGGCACCGACGGCCAGCCGGTGTACCTGAAGGACGTCTGGCCGAGCAATGCCGAGGTCGATGCCGTCATCGAGGAGGCGCTGACGCCCGAGATGTTCCGTAGCCGCTACGCCAACATGTCCGAGGGCACGCCGGAATGGCGCGCCATCAAGGCCTCGTCCAGCCTGACCTACGACTGGGACGCGGTCAGCACCTATGTGCGCTTCCCGCCATTCTTCGAAGACATGGAATCCGAGCCGGTGCCGGTCGAGGACATTCACGGGGCCCGGCCGCTGGCGATCCTCGCCGATTCGGTGACCACAGACCACATTTCGCCGGCCGGCGCCTTCCGCGAGGAGAGCCCGGCGGGCCAGTACCTGACGAGCCACCAGGTGCGCCCCAGCGAGTTCAACTCCTACGGCTCGCGCCGCGGCAATCACGAAGTCATGATGCGCGGCACCTTCGCCAATATCCGCATCCGCAACGAGATGGCCCCCGGCACCGAGGGCGGGGTGACCCGGCACCAGCCGAGCGGCGAGGTCATGCCGATCTACGACGCGGCGATGAAATACAAGAAGGAGGGCGTGCCGCTGGTCGTCGTCGCCGGCCGCGAGTACGGCACCGGGTCGTCGCGCGACTGGGCCGCCAAGGGCACGCGGCTGCTCGGCGTCGAGGCGGTGATCGTCGAGAGCTTCGAGCGCATCCACCGCTCCAACCTCGTCGGCATGGGCGTGTTGCCGCTGGAGTTCAAGCCGGGCGTCACGCGCAAGACGCTGCGGCTGGACGGCACCGAACGGTTCGACATCACCGGCATCGCCGACGGCATCACCCCGCGCCAGGACGTCGCCTGCCGCATCACCCGCGCCGACGGCAGCGTCGAGGAGATCGCGCTCACCTGCCGTATCGACACGCTGGACGAGGTCGAATACTTCCGCCATGGCGGGATCCTGCAATACGTGCTGCGGAATCTGGCCAAGGCGGCGTGAGCCGCCGGATCGGTGCGGTTTGCCGCGGGAGTCGCGCTGTCACTTAATATTGATTCGCGCCACTGGCGGCCGGCGCCTATTGTCTGTGCGCATGAAGCGGCTGTTCTCTCTCCTGACGGTGCTGGCCGCACTGAATTTGCCGGATGCGGCCGGGGCGCAGTCCCAGTCCCCCGTCGTCGTCGAGCTGTTCACCAGCCAGGGCTGCCCGGCCTGCCCGCCGGCCGAGGCCTATCTGCGCGAGCTCGCGCAGCGCAACGACGTCATCGCGCTCGAATACCACATTGACTATTACGACTACGCCGGCTGGAAGGACCCGTTCGGCCGGGCCGACCATACGCGGCGCTGGCGGGGCTATGCCCAGGCGCTCGGCGCCCGCTACGAATACACGCCCTTCATGGTCGTCGGCGGGGCCAGCCACGTCGTCGGATCGAAGCGCCGCCAGGCCGAATCCCGCATCCGCACGGCGCGCACGCAGCAGGGCATCGCCCCGCGGCTGGCCGTCGAGAACCGCGGGCGCGAGGCCGTCATCACGGTCGACGGCAGCGGCCCGGCGGGCATATACGACATCCTCGTGGTGACCTACGACCGCGAGCACGAGACCAGGGTGACGGCGGGCGAGAACCGCGGCAAGACCCTGGTCGAGGCGAACGTGGTGCGCGGCTTCGAGCGCGTTGGGCAATGGGCCGGCGCGCCGGTCGCGGTGACGGTGCCGCTCGACCCGATGGCGGGCGACGGCGGCTGCGCGGTCCTGCTGCAGCGCGCCGGCGGCGGCCCGATCGCTGCGGCGGCGACCTTCGCGCTCACCCGGTAGCGCCCGCCGGCTCCGCCCTTCGGAGACAATCGGAGACACCCTTTGGCGGCCGGTATTTCCGTCCATAAACTACATTATTCTCACTGTATTAAAAAGTTAATTACGAAATCGGTCGTGCACTACCGGGCGCAAGGCGCTACACTCCGACATCGCAACGCGTCCAGTCCGGCGGGGCCTGCACGGTGAACGACGAGAACCCATTGCCCGAGATCGACGCGCCCACGGCCCGGGCG
Source organism: uncultured Flavobacteriales bacterium (assembly GCA_964347475.1). GTDB lineage: Bacteria > Pseudomonadota > Alphaproteobacteria > UBA8366 > JADFVY01. The sequence continues at coordinate 32,314 of CAYFYY010000042.1, read as the reverse complement.
TGGCTCGAGGCGCGCGAGGCCGTCCTCCTCGACGTCCGCGAGGCGCACGAATACGAGTTCGAGAACGTGCCGGGCGCGCTGCTGCTGCCGCTGTCGTTCCTCGAGGCCGACCTGTTCCCGCCGCTCGGCGGCGCCCGCATCATCGTCATGTGCGCAATCGGCAAGCGCTCCGCCGCCGCCCAGAAACAGCTCGCCGAGGCCGGCATCGCCAACCTCTACAACCTCGCCGGCGGCATCGACGCCTGGAAGAAGGCCGGCTACGAGACCCAGGGCGGCAAGTACGAGGCAATGGACTTCAGCATCTGAGGACGCGCCGCTGTCACCGGTCCTTCCGGTCGGCCGCCTTCGCCGCCCGCAGCCTTGCCGTCGCCGCCTCGTCGACCCTGCCGTCGGCCACGACGACGCCGAATAGCTCTTCGGCTTCGGCGTCCGTGTAGTAGCCGCGCCCCAGGTCAAGAAGCACGGCCCGCGGGTCGCGCGCCAGCGGATCGCCGTAGCCGCCGCCGCCGGGGGTCGAGACATGGATGCGGTCGCCCGCGCCGACGTGGATGTCCTGGTCCTTGGACAGGTGCGGCGGGACGTAGTCCGGCTGGCCCCGGCGCTCGACGCGCACCCGGTTGCACCCGCCGTCGGCGCCGCCGAGGACGCCTTGCGGGCCGGTGCGCCCGTGGTCCATCACGAACGAGGCGCGCGCCGCGCCGCGGCGGACCTTCACCGTGTAGTGGACGCCGAAGCCGCCGCGGTGTTCGCCGGCGCCGCCCGATCCCTCGTGCAGCGCATAGCGCTCGATGAGGACGGGATAGCGCTGCTCGACCACCTCGATCGGCGTCGTCTTGGAGATGCCGATCGTCGAGCAGCCGTTGGACAGGCCGTCACCCTCGGCGCTGCCGCCGTAGCCGCCGCCGGAGATCAGGTACAGCACGTAGCCGCGCCCGGTCTTCGGATCGTCGCCGCCGAGCGCGAAGTTGCCGCTGGTCCCGGCGGGCGCGGCGAACAGCTCACCGGGCAGGGCGGGGGTGAGCGCGGCGAACACCGCCTCGGCGATGCGCTGGCTGACCTCCGCGGCGCAGCCGGACACGGGGCGCGGGTACCTCGCATAGAGGAAGGTTCCCTCCGGGTCCGCGATATGCAGCGGCGCGAAGGTGCCGGCGTTGATCGGCACCTCGGGAAAGATGTGCTTCATGGCAAGGTAGATCGACGAGCGGGTGGTCGCGATGACGCTGTTCATCGGCCCGCGGCACGGCGGGCTCGAGCCCGACATGTCGAAATGCAGGTCGGTGTCGCGTTTCTCGATCTTCATGTCGATGCGCAGCGCCTCGTCGACGACGCCGTCGGAGTCGACCCACGACACGCCGTGGTATGCGCCATCGGGGATCGTCGCGATCTTCGCCCGCATCTGCTGCTCGGCGCGGCCGCGCAGCTCGGCGATGCAGGCCTCGACGACGTCCCTTCCGTAGCGGTCCAGCAGGGCCGTGAAGCGCCGCTCGCCGACGGTCAGCGCCGCCGCCTGCGCCTTGATGTCGCCGATGCGCTGGTCGGCGATGCGGATGTTGGACAGCACGATCGACAGGATCTCCTCGTCCATCCTGCCGCGCTTGAACAATTTCACCGGCGGCAGGCGCAGCCCCTCCTGCTCGACCTCGGTCGCGTTGGCCGAAAAGCCGCCGGGCACCGCCCCGCCGGTGTCCGGCCAGTGGCCGGTGTTGGCCAGCCAGGCGAAGATCTCGCCGCGGTAATAGAACGGCTTGACGAAGCGCACGTCCATCAGGTGCGTGCCGCCCAGATACGGGTCGTTGACGATGTACAGGTCGCCGGGTTGCAGGTCGCGGGCGCGCTTGATCACCTCGGCGGTGCCGAACTGCATGGTGCCGACGAACACCGGCAGGCCGAGGTCGCCCTGGGCGATCAGCGCCCCGTCGTCGCGGTGGTAGATGCCGTCCGAGCGATCCAGCGCCTCCGAGATCACCGGGCTGAAGGCCGAACGCACGAAGGCGAGGTCCATCTCGTTGCAGACCTGGCTCAGCCCGCTCTGCACGACCGCGAGGGTGACGGGGTCGAGAACGGTCATGGGTGCATTCTCCAGTACCCAGCGACCCCATGCCTCAAGACGGGCCTTCGGCTCCCCCCTGCATGCAGGCCTTCGGACGGCAGAAACGGCTGGAAGCGGCCCCCTCCCCAACCCCTCCCCCCATGGCAGGATTGTCCGGACTTCCAGGCACCGCCGCGAGGGAGAGGGGCTCGTTCGTCGCGCATGCGCGGGCAAAGCCCCTCTCCCTCGCGCCGAGGATTGCGAGGACGCATGGGCATGCCATGGGGGGAGGGGTTGGGGAGGGGGTTGGGGACGGAGTTGGAGAGGGGGCCGCGCAACCGGCGACGCCGGAACAAGAGATCCGTGCAACGGTCTCCAACATGAGGCTCCGACGGCCTCTGTGCCCTGGCGCTGGAGACTTTTGCACGAAACGCCGAACCGTCATTGCGAGGAAGCCAAAGGCCGACGCGGCAATCCAGGATGGCGCAGAAACAAGCCCTTTTCTGGATCGCCGCGGCTGCTTCGCAGCCTCGCGATGACGGCCTCCTTGTCCGCGCACAGGTCTCCGTAAGGCGCAAGTGCGGAGCGCCGTCTCGACGCATGGGGTCGCCGGGTATCGGTGCCCTCATCCTCTCTCCCCCACATCGACCACCAGGTTGCCCATCTCGTCCGCCCGCGCCCGGCAGCCCGGCTCGATGACGATTGTCGTGTCCATCTGCTCGACGATTGCCGGGCCGTCGATGCGTGCGTCCGGGCCCAGCGCGGCGCGCCGGCATACGGGCGTCTCCTGCCAGCCCGCGGGGAACCAGACCTGCCGCGTACCGGCTTGGCCCGCGCCGGCCTCCGTGCCCCGGTCCGCCAGCGCCGCGATGTCCGCCGGCGCCCGGCGGCCGATCACGGCGGTGTGCAGGTTGACGAGCACCGGGCGGATCTCCGGCAGCGCGACGGCGAAGCGGTCCCAGTAGGCGGTCTCGAACAGGGCCCGGAGCGCGTCCCGCGCAACATCCGGGCCGGGGATCGGCACGGTGAGGATATGGCTCTGCCCGAGGAACTGCATGTCCGCGTCATGGACGTAGCGCACGCCCTCGACCGCGACGCCCTCACGCTCGATGGTGTCCCGCCCCTCGCGCATCTGCGCCTCGACGATCGCCTTGACCTCTTCCATGTCGAGCGCGTCGACCGGGGCGTTGATCGTGTTGACGAAATCGTGCCGCAAATCGGCCACGACGCAGCCGATGGCGTTGGTGATTCCGGGCCGCGCCGGGATCAGCACCTTCGGGATCCCGAGCTCGCGCGCCAGGGCGACGGCGTGCAGGGGTCCGGCGCCGCCGAACGCGAACAGCGCGAAGTCTCGCGGATCGTAGCCGCGGGCGAGCGAGACCATGCGCAGCGCACCGGCCATGCGGGCGTTGGCGACCTGGAGGATGGCCGCCGCCGCCGCATCCGCGTCGAGACCCAGCGGCGCCCCGATCTGCCTTGCCAGGGCCGCGCGGACTTGGTCCTGCGTTATCGGCGTGCCGACGGCGAGCAGCGCCGCCGGGCTCAGCCGCCCGAGCACGAGATTGGCGTCGGTGATGGTCGCCCGCGCGCCGCCGCGGCCGTAGCAGATCGGGCCCGGCACGGCGCCGGCGCTCTCCGGCCCGACCTGCAGCAGGCCGGCCTCGTCGATCCACGCGATCGAGCCGCCGCCGGCGCCGATCGTGTGCACGTCGACCATCGGCACGTGGATCGGCATCGCGTATTCGAGCTCGAGCTCGGAGCTGACCTGCGGGATCGCGTCGCGGATCACGCCGACGTCGCAGCTGGTGCCGCCCATGTCGTAGGTCAGCAGGTTCTCGAACCCGGCCCGCGCGCCGGTGTGCGCGGCCGCCATCACGCCGGAGGCGGGCCCCGACATCACCGTGTTGACGGCGTGCTCCGGCACAAGGTCGGCGGTCACGGTCCCCCCGTTGCCCTGCATGACCAGCAAATCGCGGGCATAACCGTTGGCCGCCAGCTCCTCGGTGAGGCGCGCAAGATAGCGGTGCAGGACCGGCTGGACCGAGGCGTTGACCGCCGCGGTGACGCCGCGCTCGTATTCCCGGTATTCCGAGAGGATCGCATGGCCCCGCGTCACATACGCGTTCGGCCAGATCTCGGCGGCGATCTCGGCGGCCTGGTTCTCGTGCACCGGATTGCGGTAGGCGTGCAGGAAGTGGATCACCAGCGCCTCGCAACCCTGCTCCAGCAGATAGGCGCAGGCCGTCCGCACGTCGTCGGTATCGAGCGGCACCAGCACCTCGCCGTCGGCGTCGATCCGCTCGTCGACCTCCATGCGCAATTCGCGCGGGATCAGCGGCACGAACTGCCCTTTCATCCCGTAGGGCCGCGGCCGCGTGCGGCGCCCCAGCTCCAGCACGTCGCGGAAGCCCCGCGTCGTGATCAGGCCGACCCGGGCGAGGTTGCGCTCGAGCAGGGCGTTCGTGGTGATGGTGGTGCCGTGCACGATGCCGGCGACCTCATCCAGCGGCACGCCGGTATCCGCGAGTGCCGCCAGCACGCCGAACGCCTGGTTGTCCGGGGTCGACGGCACCTTGGCGACGCGCGGCACGCCGCCCGCCTCCATCAGCACAAGGTCCGTGAAGGTTCCGCCGACATCGACGCCGATAATGCGTTCCACCATTGCCGTCTTCCCTGCCGAAGCCGAATCGCCTGGACCGGCCTGCCGGCGGGAGACCTTACTGCATGTTGCGGCCGTACAGCAAAGCCGTTCGGGGCGCGACCGGCCAGACGGTGCGGCGTCTGAAGGAGACTGTGAAAAAGGCGGCCGTTCCCCGTTGAGGACCGCGCGCGCAAAGATACGGCCGGAGTTTCCTCGCCGGCCGGTCTTTGCAGCGACCCTGGCGTCAACTGGCGCGGGAGCTGCGGCCCACCTCGTTCTCATACCAGAGATCGTGATGCTCGCGCGCCCATGTGCGGTCGATCTTGCCGCTCCACATGGCGTCGAACGCGCCCTCCATCCCGATCGAGCCGAGATAGGCGTGGCCCAGCATGACGGCCACCATGATCAGGGCGACCGCCGCATGGACAAGCTGGACCCACTGCATCCCGTCATAGCCCAGCCAGGCGAAGGGGAAGATCAGCGACAGGCCGGTGCCGAGCAGGATCAGCATGCTCAGCAGGACGAGCCAGAAGATCACCTTCTGCCCCGCATTGAACTTGTAGGCGTGTGGATCCTTTCCGCCGAACAGGCCGCCGCCCCGGATGATCCACGCCCAGTCCACGCGGGTCAGCCAGTTCTTGCGAAGCCACAGGACCGCCATCAGGACCACGCCGAGCACGAAGGGGACCGCAAAAATCACGTGCGTGTACAGGCTGACCGCCGCCCAGTCACTGTAGGCGGGAGCCCCGAGCAGCGGCTTGATCAGATTTTGGCCGTAAATCAGGAGCAGCCCGGTCAGCGCAAGCAGGATGAAGCTGACGGCCGTTACCCAGTGGTTCGTGCGCTCCAGGAGATTGAAGCGATCGATGGTCTCGCCGCTCAACGGGCTCTTCGTCCGTACGCGACCGCGCACGGCGAGGTATAGGGCAAGCAAGAACGCCGAGCCGAAGATGACGATGCCGCCACCGAAATAGATCTGCTCGTTGTGCAGCCTGCGCCATTCACGGCCCTGGGGCTGCTGGAGCACGGCGGAAAGTGGTTCCGGCAGGTTCACTGTTCCGTTCAGATAACCGCGGGCGCGAAGGAGTCCCCAGTTGTCATCGCGCTTTGCCAGCCACGCCTGGACCAAATCCGCCGATGAGTCGGCCTGCGCCGGACCGTCGAGCGTCCGGCCGTCGACCGCCGGGCTGGCGGGTATGCCGGGCGCCGGCCCCGACCGCCCGCGCCACATCTGCAGCCGGGTCCGGTCGGCCAGACCCTTCTGCGCATCCCGGTCGGACGGAACGCTGTCCTGCGGACCACGATCCGTCACCCCTCCGGTCGGCACGACGACGCCTTCGGGCCGGAGTGCCCCCTGGATCGTAATGCCGAGAAGGATCACCATGACGATTGCGACGATTGCGCCGGAAATTCGGGCCATTGTGAAATCCTCCACCTAGCTTTCGCCCTGCGTGCCGTAATAGGCGGTCTCCCAGCCCCAGGCACCGCTGCCGTATCCGCGCCTCATGACGCGCTCCTGGTAGATGTCGGCGATGATGTCGCCGTCCCCGGCCAGCAGCGACCGCGTCGAGCATACCTCGGCGCAAAGCGGAAGCTTGCCCTCGGCGATCCGGTTCCTGCCGTATTTCTCGTACTCGGCCTGCGATTCGTTTTCCTCCGGGCCGCCGGCGCAGAACGTGCATTTGTCCATCTTCCCGCGGGTCCCGAAATTTGTCGCTTGCGGATACTGCGGAGCCCCGAACGGGCAGGCGTAGAAGCAGTAGCCGCAGCCGATGCAGATGTCTTTCGAGTGCAGCACGATGCCGTTGTCGTTCTGATAGATGCAGTCGACGGGACAGACCGCGATGCACGGGGCATCGGTGCAGTGCATGCAGGCCACCGAGATCGAGCGTTCGCCGGGTCCACCGTCATCAAGCGTGACGACGCGCCGGCGCTGCATGCCCCACGGGACATTGTGCTCGTTCTTGCATACCGTCGTGCAGGCATTGCATTCGATGCAGCGTTCCGCATCGCACAGGAATTTCATGCGTGCCATCTTCTATTCTCCTCAGGCCGGTTCGATGCGACACAGGGTCGCTTTCGACTCCTGCATGAATGTCACCACGTCGTAACCGTATGTCGTCGCGGTGTTTGCGGACTCGCCCAGGACATACGGTCGCGTTCCGTCCGGGTAGCGGTGGCCGAGGTCCTCGCCCATCCAGTGCCCGCCGAAATGGAACGGCATGAAGGCAACGCCCGGTCCGACACGCCGGCTGACCATGGCCGCGACCTTGACGCGCGCGCCTTCGGGCGTGTGCAGCCAGATCATCTGGCCGTCCCGGATGCCCTTCACCGCAGCATCCTGCGGATTGATCTCCGCGAACATCTGCTGCTGAAGCTCCGCGAGCCACTTGTTGGCGCGCGTCTCGTCGCCGCCGCCCTCGTACTCGACCAGGCGGCCCGTCGTCAGGATGATCGGAAACTGCCGGGAGACGTCCTTTTCCTGGATGCTCTTGTAGAGGACCGGCAGACGGTAATCCCGCCGGTCCTCGTAGGTCGGATAGTCGGCGACCAGATCGCGCCGCGACGAATACAGCGGCTCCCGATGGATCGGCACCCCGTCGGGAAAGTTCCACGCAACGGCGCGCGCCTTGCCGTTGCCGAAGGGGGCGCAGCCATGCGCGATCGCAACGCGCTGGATGCCGCCGGAAAGGTCGGTTTTCCAGTTGGTCCTGTCGCCGGCGATGCCCTCGATCGTCGACCGCTCGTCGGCCGTCAGGTCGCCATCCCATCCCAGTCTCTTGAGCATGGCCATCGTGAACTCGGGATAGCCGTCCCGGATTCCCGATCCCGCCGTGTAGGAGCCGTCGGCGAGCAGGCTTTCGCCTTCATGCTCGACGCCCCAGCGGGCGCGGAAGCACAGGCCGCCCTCTGCCACCGGCTTCGAGGTATCGTACAGGATCGGTGTCCCCGGGTGTTTCATCTCCGGGTCGCCCCATGCCGGCCACGGCAGACCGTAATACTCGCCGTCGACCGGGCCACCGCGGGCGCGCAGGCTGGTCGAATCGAACTTGTCCTGGTGCGCCATGTGGAGCTTGAGCCGCTCGGGCGACTGTCCGGTATAGCCGATGGTCCAGGTTCCGCGATTGATCTCTCGCGTCAGATCCTCGGCGACCGGCACGCGGTTTCTGACTTCGACGTGCTTGAACAGCGCGTCGGCGAAACCGAGCTTGCTGGCCAGGAGATAGGTGATCTCATAGTCGCTCTTCGCGTCGAAGACCGGCTCGATCACCTTTTCGCGCCACTGGATGGCGCGCTGGGAGTTCGTGACCGACCCCGCCATTTCCATCGTGCTGCCCGCGGGCAGGAGGTAGACGCCGTCTTGCCGCTCCGCGAGAGCCGACGGCAGGCCGGGGACCGGATCGATCACGACCAGAAGATCGACCTTCTCAAGCCCTTTCTTCAGATCGGGCATGCGCGTCTGCGAGTTCGGTGCATGGCCCCAGAAGACCATGGCGCGGACGTTGTCCGGCTGTTCGAGCTGATCGAGATCCTCGAGCACCCCGTCGAACCAGCGGCTCACCGGGATACCGGATTTCTCCATCAGATCCTGCGAGGCGAACCGCCCCTTCAGGTACTCGTAGTCGACGTCCCAGACGCGCGCCCAATGCTGCCAGGCTGCCGTCGACAGCCCGTAATAGGCGGGCAGGGTGTGACAAAGAACACCGAGATCGGTCGCCCCCTGGACGTTGTCGTGGCCCCGGAAGATGTTCGCGCCGCCGCCGGCGATCCCCATATTGCCGAGGGCGAGCTGGAGGATGGAGGCGGCACGCGTCTTGTTGTTGCCGATCGTCGACTGGGTCAGGCCCATGCACCATATCACGGTGGACGGGCGGTTCTCGGCCATCGTCCGTGCGACGCGCTCGACCTGGTTGGCCGCAACGCCGGTGACGCGCTCCGTCTCCTCCGGCGTCCACTTCGCCACCTCGGCCCGGATCCGGTCCATGCCCCATACGCGCTGGCGAATGAACTCCTTGTCCTCCCAGCCGTTCTCGAAGATGTGCCAGAGAACGCCCCACATGAAGGCGACGTCGGACCCCGGGCGCAGCCGGACGTATTCGTGGGCATGAGCCGCCGTCCGCGTGAAGCGAGGATCGATGACCATCAGCTTGGTCCCGAACTCCTTGGCGCGCAGGATATGCAGCATCGAGACCGGATGCGCCTCGGCCGGGTTGCCGCCGATCAGAAAGATCGCCTTTGCGTTGTGGATGTCGTTGAAGCTGTTGGTCATCGCGCCGTAGCCGAAGGTGTTGGCGACGCCGGCGACGGTGGTGGAATGACAGATGCGCGCCTGGTGATCGCAGTTGTTGGTGCCCCAGAAGGCGGCGAATTTGCGGAACAGATAGGCCTGTTCGTTGCTGAACTTGGCGGAGCCCAGCCAATAGACGGAGTCGGGCCCCGATTCCTCCCGGATCTTGAGCATCCGGTCGCCGATCTCGTCGATCGCCTGTTCCCATGTGACCTTGTGCCACCGGCCTCCGGCCCTTTTCATCGGGGACTTCAGACGGCGCTCGCCGATCGCGAGCTCGCGCGTGGCAGCGCCTTTGGCACAGTGCGTGCCCATGTTGATGGGGCTCTCGAATGCGGGCTCCTGGCCCACCCAGACGCCGTTCTCGACTTCGGCCCAGATCGAACACCCGACGGCACAGAACGGGCAGACGGTCTTCTTGAGCTCGAGCCCTGGGCCAGCCCTGCCCTCCTGGGCCGCGGCCTTGCGGACGACGCCCGGCCCCATTGCACAGGCGGCCGGAATGGTCGCGGCGACGACGCCGCTGGTCCGCAGGAACTTGCGGCGCGAGACGGGCGCCGCCGCGTCCGACGCGTCATGGAACGCCATGCTTCGCCCGCCAGTGCTTCGTGTGGTGCGTTTTCTTAACATCGGAAACCTTCCCGCCATGTGTCGCAGTTGCAGTGTTTTGGTTGCAGGTGATTCGGTTACATCAGAACCGCGCCTTCTCGTAGTAGAGGCGCTGATGTGCGGTTGGGGTACTTGGCCGGCCGTCCCCGGTTGCGCCGCCGAGCACTGACGCGCCGGCGCCGCTCATGGCGCCTCCGGACGCGGCCATCGCGCCGCCGGCCAGCACGCCGCCGACGGCAAGAAAGCGGCGCCGGCCGCCGGCCGGCGTCGTATGCCCGCCGGTTCCGGAGGTCTTCCGGCTGCGGTTCGGTCTCGTGGCTTTCATCGTGTGGGTCCTCCTGGCATTTTCTGCGGCGTTCGCGCCCGCTCCGGCGCACCGCGGTTCGGCGCCGACGCGCGGGGCGAACAATCGGCGCGCATGAGGGATTGAACGCTGTCCCCCCGCAAAGGTTCCGAGCCGGGCGGATATTTTTTTCGCCTTTTCCGCCGCAGCTTATTTCGCCGCACCCGCGTGGGTGCGCGCGCCGGCCGGCGCGCACCACGGTCATTCACCGATATTTGTCTTCAGTTCGTTGCGGAACGGGGTGTAGGGTCGGACCCGCATACGGGAGGCAACGATGAGCAACATCGTAAACGAGGTTCTGTCGGCCAACGAGGCCTACGCCGCTTCGTTCGGCGACAAGGCCGGACTGGCGATGCCGCCGGCGCGCGGGCCAGCGACGATGCGATCCGCTCGCTGGTGATCTCGCACAAGCTGCTGGGAACGCGGGAATGGTTCGTGATCCACCATACCGATTGCGGCATGGAGACGTTCACGGACGAGATCATGCGGGGTCTGCTGGCGAACAGCCTGGAGACCGCCACGATCGACGCCAGCGGCTGGCACGACACCGGCAAGGGGCCGGGCTCGACGGAAGCCGAGTACATCGACTGGCTGACGATCGCCGACAACGCGAAGAGCGTGGTCGCCGACGTGGCGCGCATCCGCAAGCACCCGCTGGTGCCGGCGAACGTGCCGATCTACGGCTACATCTACGACGTCAGGTCCGGTCGGCTGAACGAGGTGCGCGAGGCGACGGCGGCCGGAACGGCGCGCTGACGGGGCGGCCGGCGGTCAGGCGGCGGTGCGGTGCGCCGCCGTGCGCAACATCATCATCGCGGCGTCGATGATTCCCGAGGGCCGCTCGTTGGTCTGGACCCTGAAGCTGCACAGGAGGTCGCCGACCATCACCGCGCCCTGGGTGAGGTGCAGGTATTGGCCCGGCGGAATCCGGCTCATGCCGAGAAGGTCACGGTCGGTGGCCCAGAAGAAGTAGCCGACCCTGCCGCCGTCGAACGCGCGGATCTCCAGCTCGGGTTCGGCGGCCCGGGCGGCGACGTCCTGCGCCGCCGCGGCGACGATGCGGTGGACGTTTTCTGGCGAGCCGAAGTCCGGGTCCGCCCCGCGGTCGGGGTGGATCGGGGTCAGCAGCACGGCGAACTCGTCGCCGACCTCCGGGCCGAAGGTCAGGGTGACGAGCGGCGCCTCGGGCGGCCCGCTCTCGCGCATCACCCAGCCGGCGGGAACCTGCAGCGCGAGGCCGCCGGCCGGCCCGAGGTCGACGATGCGCTCGCCCGCCGCGAGCGGCCGGGCGCAGCCGGCGAGCAGCAGTGCCAGCAGCAGTGCCAGCAGCACCAGGCCGGGCCATCGCCTCGACCGTCCGCGCCGTGCCAAGTTCCGGTTCTGCATCGGTCCTGCAATCCTGCTGCGCGCTGCGTCCGACACGGTTTACCACGAATCACACGACGAGGTACTGATGCGTCACCGCATCGTCGGCCCGCAGCTCGTCCATGCTGCCGTGCCAGCGGATGCGGCCCTTCTCGATGATATAGGCGCGGTCGGAGACCATGCCGGCGAAGCGCAGGTTCTGCTCCGACAGCAGGATCGACAGGCCATGCGTCTTGAGCGCGCGAATCGTGGCGGCCATCTGGTCGACGATGACCGGCGCCAGCCCCTCGGACGGCTCGTCCAGCAGGATCAGCGACGGGTTGCCCATCAGGGTGCGCGCGACGGTCAGCATCTGCTGTTCGCCGCCGCTCATCTGTCCGGCGCGCCGGTCCCGCATGCCGGCGAGGTTCGGGAACAGGGCGAACAGCGCGTCCTGCGTCCATTCCGGGGCGCCCGCGCGCGGCGCCTGGCGGCCGACCTCGAGGTTCTCGGCGACCGTAAGATCGGCGAAGATGCGGCGCTCCTCGGGCACGTAGCCCAGCCCCATGCGGACGATGCGGTGCGGCGGCAGGCCGGCGATCTCGGTGCCGCGGAAGCTGATCGAGCCCGCCGACGGCAGGACCAGGCCGACGATCGATTTCAGGGTCGTCGACTTGCCGGCGCCGTTCCGTCCCAGCAGCACCGCGACCTCGCCGCGGCCGACCGAGAGCGACAGGTCGAACAGGATCCGCGCCCAGCCGTAATGGGCGGCCAGGCCGGTGACCTTGAGCATCTGCGGCTCGCCCGTCATCGCGTCGCCACGCTTTCGCCGAGATAGAGCTCGCGCACGCTGCGGTCGGCGCGGACCTCGTCCGGCGTGCCCGCGGCGATGAGCTCGCCGCGGTTCAGCACGATGATGCGGTCGGCATGGGCGAACACGACGTCCATGTCGTGTTCGGTGAACAGCACCGCGATGTTGCGCTCGCGCGTGATCTCGGCGGCCAGCGCCATCAGCTCGACGCGCTCGCCGGGGGCCATGCCCGCGGTCGGCTCGTCCATCAGCAGCAGGACCGGATCGTTGGCCAGCGCGACCGCGAGCTCGACGCGCTTGAGGTCGCCATAGGCGAGGACGCCGCACGCCCGGTCCGCCTGGTCGGCCATGCCGACGCGCGCCAGCAGCGTCATCGCGGCATCGCGGTGCAGGGAGGCGGCCGGCCGCCACAGCCCGCCGAGGCCGCGGTGGTGGGCGATCAGCGCCGTCTGGACGTTCTCGGCCACCGTCATCGAGCCGAAGGTGGCGGTGATCTGGAAGGTGCGCCCGACACCGCGCCGGCTGACTTCGCGCGGCGGCAGGCCGGCGATCTCCCGTCCGTCGAGCCGGACCGAGCCGCCGTCCGGCCGCAGCTGGCCGTTCAGCAGGTTGAAGCAGGTCGACTTGCCGGCGCCGTTCGGTCCGATCATCGCCAGCAGCTCGCCCGCGGCGACGTCGAAGCCGACCCTGGCGACCGCCTGCACGCCGCCGAAGGCCTTGGACAGGGCGCGGACCGCGAGCACCGTCACGGATCCGCCTCGTCCGCCGCCGCATGCCGCCGCCGGACCAGCGCCTCGAGCTGCTGCCAGATCCCGCCGAGTCCCTGGGGGAAGGCGAGCACGAGGCCGATGATCGTGCCGCCGAGGATGAACCGCCAGTAGTCGAGGCGCGAGATCGCGTCGTGCAGCCAGGTGAAGGCGGTGGCGCCGAAGATCGGGCCGGACAGCGTCTGCACGCCGCCGAGCAGCACCATGACGAGTCCGTCCACCGACCGGGGGATCGACATCTCGTCGGGGAACACGCTGCCCTTGGAGAACACGTAGAGCCCGCCGGCGATGCCCGCCATCGTGCCGGCGATAAGGAAGGCCATCCACTCGAAGTGCCGGCAGTCGATGCCGATCGCGTCGGCGCGCAGGCGCGAGTCGCGGCCCGCCCGCACGGCGTAGCCGAACGGCGCGAAGATCATGCGTCGCATCGCGTAGATGGCAACGCCGCAGGCGGCCAGAACGAGATAGTAGAACACGATGCGCTCGTCGGCCCAGGGTGCGCGGCGGATGCCGAGCAGACCGTCCTCGCCGCCGGTCAGCTCGTACCACTGGAACACGACCGACCACGCGATCTGCGCGAAGGCCAGGGTCAGCATCGCCAGGTACACGCCCGACAGCCGCACGCAGAACCAGCCGAAGACGAGGGCGCCGGCGCCGGCGACCAGCGGCGCGGCGAGCAGCGCCAGCTCCATCGGCGTGTCCAGCGACGTCGCGAGGAGCGCGGCGCCGTATGCGCCGAGCCCGAAATAGGCGGCATGGCCGAAGCTCACCATGCCGCCCGGCCCCATGATGAAATGCAGGCTGGCCGCGAACAGGGCGAGGATGACGATCTCGATGGTCAGGGTCAGGGTGAAGTCCTCGGCGATGAGCGGCAGGAACAGGAGCAGCCCGATCGCCGCGGCCCATATCAGGCGCACCCGCGGGCCCGCGGGGCGGAGCAGCGGTTCGGCGGCCTGTCCCGGCGCCGGGCCCGGCATCGGCCGCCCGAGCAGGCCCCACGGCCGGATCACCAGCACCACGGCCATGGCGAGGAACATGATGACCAGCGTGCTCTCGGGCAGCAGCAGCACCGCGAAGGCCTGCAGCTCGCCGATCAGGATCGCCGCCAGGAAGGCGCCGCTGATGCTGCCCATGCCGCCGACCACGACGACGACGAACGCCGCCGCGATGACGTTGAGGTCGATCAGCAGGTCGGCGCCGCCCTTGGGCAGCTGGATCGCGCCGCCGAGCCCCGCGAGGAAGGCGCCGACGAAGAACACCGAGGTGAACAGCCAGGCCTGGTTGCGGCCGAGGGCGCCGACCATCTCGCGGTCTTCCGTTGCCGCGCGCACCAGGATGCCCCAGCGCGTCCGGTGAAACAGCAGCCAGAGCAGGCCGAGCACGACCGGACTGATGACGATCAGCGCGATATCGTATTCCGGCAGGCGCTGGCCCAGGATGGCGACCGAGGCGTCCAGCCCCGGTGCCCGCGGCCCGATCAGGTCGACCGGCCCCCAGATCCACAGGGCCGCGTCCTGGACGACGAGGACGATGCCGAAGGTGGCGAGCAGCTGGAACAGCTCCGGCGCCCTGTAGATGCGCCGCAGCACCAGGATCTCGATGACCGCGCCGATCGCCGCCACCGCGAGGGCCGCCAGCAGCACCGAGGCCCAGAACCCGTACGCGGTGCCCGCCGCGAGGCGCTCCGTCAGGCTGTAGGCGATGTAGGCGCCCAGCATGTACAGCGAGCCGTGCGCGAAATTGACGATCCGCGTGACCCCGAAGATGATCGACAGGCCGGCGGCGATCAGGAACAGCGACGCCGCGCTGGCCAGCCCGGTCAGGAACTGCACGACGATCTGCCCGGTCACGGCGTACGCCCGCGGCAGGGCTGCGCCGGCCCGGCGCCGGCGTCGTGCGGCCTCCGGCACAGCGCGACCGGCATCGGGCCGTCCGCCCCCTTTGCAGGGGTCGTGCGGCTCAGTTGCTGGCCCGCATCTGCAGGATTTCCTCGTCGCTCGGCATGTAGGCGGCGCCGTCGGCGTAGAACCAGTCGACCATGATGCCCTTGCCGTCCTTCAGCGCGGTGCGCCCGACATAGGCGCCCATCGTCGCCTGGTGGTCGATGGCCCGGAAGGTGAAGGGCCCGGTCGGCGATTCGACGGTGATGCCCTCCGCCGCGGCGATCATCTTGTCGGTGTCGGTCGAGCCCGCCTTGGCGATGATCGCGGCGATCGCCTTGAAGGTGTTGTAGCCGACCACCGAGCCGAGCCGCGGGTAGTCGTTGAACTTGGCCCGGTAGGCGTTGACGAAGGCGCGATGCGCCGGCGTGTCGATGGCGTACCAGGGGTAGCCGGTGACGATCCAGCCCACCGGCGCCTCGTCCTTCAGCGCGTCGAGGTATTCCGGCTCGCCGGACAAGAGGCTGACCACCTCGCGGCCCTCGAACAGGCCGCGCAGCTTGCCCTCGCGCACGAACTTGGCGAGGTCGCCGCCGAAGGTGACGTTATAGATCGCCTCGGGGTTCGCATTGGCCAGCGCCTGCGCCTCGGCCCCGGCGTCGATCTTGAACAGCGCCGGCCACTGCTCGGCGACGAATTCGACCTCCGGCTTGCGTTTCAGAAGCTCCGCCTTGAACGCCGCGACGGCATCCTGCCCGTACTTGTAGTTCGGGGCGATGGTCGCCCAGCGGGTGGCCGGCAGCTTGGCCGCCTGCTCGGCGAGCATGGCCGCCTGCATCGTCGTGTTGGGGCGCAGCCGGAAGGTATAGCGGTTGCCCTTGGCCCAGGTGAGCGCGTCGGACAGCGGCTCCGCGGCGACGAACATGACCTCCTTCTGCTGGGCGAAGTCGGTCACCGCCAGGCCGATATGCGAGAAGAACGTGCCGGCGAGCATGACCACGCCGTCGCGGCTCACCAGCTCCTCGGCGATCTTGACCGCATCGGTCGGTTTGCCGGCATCGTCGCGCGAGATGACCTCGATCGGACGGCCCAGCACGCCGCCGGCGGTGTTGATCTCCTCGACTGCGAGCTCCCAGCCGTTCCGGTACGGCAGGGTGAAGGCGGGAAGCCGGGTGTAGCTGTTGATCTCGCCGATCTTGATCGTCTCCTGGGCCGGTGCGGCGACGGCGAACAGCGCACCCGTCAGCGCCGCGGCCACCATCAGGAATACCCGTCTTGTCGTCATCTTTCGTCTCCCTTGTTCCTGTTCTTCCGGCACGGAAGCGGCCGTGCCGTTCACCGCCGGGCCGCGCGCAGTCCCTCTGGCCGCGCGGGCCGTGTCGCCGGCGTCAGCGCAAAGGACGGCGCCGCGCCGACCACCCGGTAGCGCCCGTCCAGGCACAGCACCGCGCCGTGGATCAGACCGGCGGTGCGCATCGGCATCGCCACGGCGGCGCCGGCGTCCAGCGCCGCCGCGACCGCCTGCCGGTCGAGCGGCCCGACGTCCGTCGTGACCATCAGATTACCCAGATCGCTGTCCGGGTCCAGCGTTTCGGCGGCGGCGCGCCGGATCGCGGGATGGTCGAGCGTCACCGCGTTGGCGATCAGCGTGGCTGCGGCGTCGGCCATCGCCGCGTTGCGCGCCAGCACCGTGACCGCGTCGGCGATGCCGAGGCTGAAGCTGCGTCCGCCGCGGCCGCTGGTCGCGATGCCGCGCACCGGCATGTCGTGGCTGACCGTGCAGCGCCCGTCCGGCCGGGCACGGTCGACCCGCGCCACCAGCCCGGCAACGTAGCGCTGCCCCGCTTCCAGGTGCAGGGCGATGTCGCCGCCGTTGTTGACATGGGCGCGGACGAGGCGCCGTCCCGCGCACAACGCCGCCAGGACCTCGTCGGCGACGGCGCCGGCGACCGCGGCCATCGGCGTGACGAACACGCCACCGTGCGGCCGCACCGCCCGCACCATGCGGCGCGCCGCCGGCCCGCGGAAATCCGCCGCCGAGACCTCCGGGCCGGCCGGCCGGCGCAGGCACGGCAGCTCACCGACCAGCTCGTCGAGGATGGTGCGGAACCGCGCGTCGGCCTGGCGGTAGGCGGCCGCCACCTCGCCGGGCGGCCCCGCGGCCCCGATGACGAGGTCGATGGGGCCGTGCTGCAGGTGCAGCCTGCCATCCGGTCGCAGCGCCGACAGCGGTCCGCGCATCGCCTCAGCCCCCGCCGCGCGGCGGCGCCAGGCGCGTCTGCGCGCTGCGCAGGGCATCGTCGATGTCGCGGATGCTGTCCATGTGCCCGCCGAGCGCCCGATAGTCCTCGCGGCGCATGGTGAACTCGATCGGCCCGACCAGGGCCGGGGTCGGCACCGAGCCGAACGCGTTGTCGGGCATGCGCGCGACGTCGACCATCACCGTGATGCCGCCGCCGGGCCACACGTACACGGGTACGCCGCCGCAGGTGACGCGGGTCAGCGCGTCCTTGACCGAGCGCGTCAGGCCGACCGGGTTCTCGGTGACGCCGGCGCGCAGACTGCCGCCGGCGCCCGCCACGAACAGCACCGAGGTCAACGCCGGCTCGCAGTTCTCGCCGATCCGCTCGACGACCCTGGCCACCGCCTCCGGCATTTCCGCAGGCGTCGGCCGAAGAGCCTCATCGAGAAGGTAATAGCCGGCATCCTGGCCGGTGGTGCTGACCATCAGCAGGCGCAGGCCGGGCCGGGCGACCGCCGGGTCGATCGCCTCGATGATGGTCAGCGGGTCGGTCACGTCGGTGCCGCCCCAGCCGGTGCCCGGCTCCGCCACCTTGAAATAGCGGCCCGGCGTCGACCGCCGCCCGCGTACGCGTATGCCGGTCGGCGGCATGCCGAGGAAGCGGCCCGCCTGGTGCTCCGAGAGCACGCCGGTGATGTGGTCGTCGACGACGACGACCTCGTCGACGTGGCCGTCCCACTGCCGCGCGAACATGCCGATGGCGGCGGAGCCGCAGCCGACCCGCATGCGCTCCTCGCGGCTGCCGTTGACCACCGGCGGGCGGTCCGCCTGCAGCACCAGAGCGGCGCCGCCGTCGACGGCCAGCTCGACCACCTGCTTGTTGCACAGCGACAGCATCATCCGGCACGTCGCCGCACCCTCCGCCTTGCTGCCGCCGGTGAAGTGGCGCACGCCGCCGAGGGCCAGCATCTGCGAGCCGTACTCGGCGGTGGTGACATGGCCGACCGGCTCGCCCTCGCTGCGGACCGTGGCCTGCTCGGGGCCGATGAACCGGTCGGTGTCGATCTTCACCTTGGCGCCGCAATAGCTGAAGATGCCCTCGGTGACGACGGTGACCATGTCGATGCCGTCGTGGACGCTGGAGACGATGAACGGCGCCGGCTTGTAGTCCGGATAGGTGGTGCCGGCGCCGATCCCGGTCAGCGTGGTATCGCGCGGCATGATGTCGCCGTCCCATTCGTCGGCGCTGCTCAGGAACGGCGTCAGCCGGCCCTCGGACTCGGCCCTGCTCTGCACGATGACCACCGGGTCGACCCGCATGAGGCGGCCGTCCCGGTTGGCATAGCGGTCGCAGGCGCCGGCCCGTCCCTCGCGGATCCGGCACAGCACCGGGCAGGCGTCGCAGGTCACGATGCCCGCGTCCTTGTCGCGCTTGCGCTGCCGCTCAGACATGGCCGTTCGCCCGCAGCGCCGCGCGGACCCGGGCCGGCGTCGCCGGCACCTCGGTGAGCCGGACGCCGGTGGCGTGCGCGATCCCGCCAAGGATCGCCGGCGCCGTCGGGATCAGCGAGTGCTCGCCGATGCCCTTGGCGCCATACGGTCCGGTCGGTTCGGGCTCCTCGATCAGCATCACCTCGATCGGCGGCAGGTCGCCGACGGTCGGGATCAGGTAGTCGTGCAGGTTTTCCGTACGTCCCGGCACGTACTCCTCCATCAGCGCATAGCCCAGCCCCTGGGCGATGCCGCCGTGGATCTGGCCTTCAAGCTGGGCCGGGTTGATCGCGCGGCCGACATCATGCGCCGCCGCCACGCCGAGGACCGCGACCCGGCCGAGCGCCATGTCCACCTCGACGAGGGCGATCTGCGCGCCGAACCCGAAGGTGCCATATGGCTTGCCCTGCCCGTTCCCGTCAAGCGGGCTGGTCGGCGGATCGAACGTGCCCGCGCCGCTCAGCACGTCGCCGCGCCGGTCCCGGGGCATGTCGCGCAGGTCGATGCGATGCACGGCGTCGCCGTCGCGCACGATGACCCGCCCGGACGCAAGCTCGATCGCGGCCTGCGCGCCGGCATTGGTCAGGCGCAAAAGCTGGGCCCGCAGGTCCTCGCCCGCGCGCTGCGCCGCCCGGCCGGAGACGTAGGTCTGGCGGGATCCCGAGGTCTTGCCGGCATCGGCGGTCAGGTCGGTGTCGCCCATCACGTAGCGCAGCGCCGCGGCGGGCACGCCGAGCGCGTCGGCGGCAATCTGGACGAGCACCGTGTTGGCGCCTTCGCCGATGTCGACCGCGCCACTGTACAGCGTCACCGTGCCGTCGGGATCCAGGCCCAGATGCATGGTCGACGGGTTGGACATCGAGGTGTTGCCGCAGCCATACCAGACGCTGCCCACGCCGACGCCGCGACGCACCGACTTATCGTCGAGATTGAAAGCGTCCGCGGCGGCGCGCCAGTCGTGCCAGCGCTCCCGCAGCGCCGCCAGGCACGGCACCTGGCCGGCGCTGGCGTCGAGCACATGGCCGGTCGAGATCGCATCGCCCGGCCGGAGCGCGTTGATCAGGCGGAACTGCAGCGGATCGATCGCGCATTTCGCGGCCAGCGCATCCATCAGCGCCTCGTGCACCAGCGCGCATTGCGGCACCCCGAAACCGCGGAACGCGCCCGACGGCGCCATGTTGGTCAATACCGCCCGCGTCACCGCCCGTACGTTGGCGACGCGATAGGGGCCGCTGGCATGGATCGGCACGCGGTCGGCGACGGTCGGCCCCCACGAGGCGTACGCCCCGGTATCGAAATCGCCGCTGAAGTCGTACGCGGTCAGCCGCCCCTCGGCGTCGCAGGCGGCCCGGCCCGTCATGCGGGCCGGATGCCGCTTGGTGGTCGACATCATCGACTCCGGGCGGGTGTAGACCCAGCGTACCGGCCGGTCGAGCAGCCAGGCGGCAACGGCCAGCAGCGGCTGCACCGACAGGTCGAGCTTGCCGCCGAACGCGCCGCCGCAGGCCGACGGGATGATCCGTACGCGTTCGGGTTCGATGCCGAGAATCGCGGCGGTCTCGTCGCGGTCCATATAGGGCGACTGGGTGGTCACGAACAGCTCCAGACGCTCGCCGGCCCGGCGCGCCCAGCCGGCCTCCGGCTCGATGTAGGCATGCTCGACGGCGCGGGTCTGCATGTGCGCCTCGGCGACGTGCGCGGCCGCCGCCAGCGCGGCGTCCGGATCCCCCCTCTGCAGGCGGCCCCGGGTCAGGATGTTGCCGGGCCGGTCCTCCTGCACCGGCGGGGCCCCTTCCGCCAGTCCGCCGTCGATGCCGACGACCGGGTCGAGCGGCTCCCACGCGACCGGCACGTCGGAGTCGCGCAAGGCCCGGATCGTCGCCGGATCGCCGACCAGCGCCGCGACCGCCTCGCCGCGATGGCGCACCACGCCGTCCGCCAGAACCGGCTGGTCCTTGATCTGCGGGTAGATGCCGAAGCCGTTGCGCCCCGGGACATCGCCCGCGGTCAACACCCGCACGAGCCCGGGGAAGCGGGCATGCAGCCCCTCCAGCGCCCCGATCGTGAATCGCGCGCGCGCATGCGGCGACCGGACGGCGCGCAGCCACAATGCGCCCTCCGGCGCCGCATCGGCGCCATAGATCTCGGTCCCCGCCACCTTGGCCATGCCGTCGACCTTCGGCAGCGCCGCGCCGACGGCCCGGCCCGCGGCGGGCGCGACGGGCCGCGTCGCGCTGCCGGCATCGAGAACCGCGCGGACGATCGCCCGGTAGCCGGTGCAGCGGCACAGCACGCCGGCCAGCGCATCCTCGACCTGCCGCTCGTCGGGGTCCGGCTGCCGGCGCAGCAGGTCGGCCGCGGCCATCAGCATGCCGGGCGTGCACATCCCGCACTGCGCGGCATTGTGGCGATGGAACGACTCCTGCAGTCGCCGTGTCGCGGGATCCCCGGCCAGCCCCTCGACGGTCTGCACGGCGCGCCCGGCGACCTGGGCGACGGGCACCAGGCAGGCGCAGACCTGCGTGCCGTCGAGCAGCACGGTGCAGGCGCCGCAGTCGCCGGCCTCGCAGCCGACCTTGGTGCCGGTCAGCGCCAGCTCCTCGCGCAGGACGTCGCTGAGCCGCGTCGCCGGCTCGGCGGTCACGGTCACGGCGCGTCCGTTGACGGCGAATGCGATCGGCTGGCGCCCGCTCATCGCACGTCCTCGCCCAGCGCGGCCAAGGCCCGACGGATGAGGACCAGCGCCGCCTCGCCGCGATATTCGGCGGAGCCGCGCACGTCGTCGATCGGCGCCAGCGACGCGAGGTGACCCGGCTGCGCGATCGCGGCGAGTTCGGGGCCGATGCGCGCGCCGCCGAGCGCCGCTTCCAGCGCAGTCAGGCGCTGCGCCGCGGCGGAGCAGGCGCCGACCGCGATACGCGCCGCGGCGACCGTGCCATCGCGTGCCGGCGCGATCAGCGCCGCCACCATGGCGATCGAGATGACGAGGTAGGTCCGCGCGCCGAGCTTCTCGAACCTGCTGCGGGCCCCCTCTGGCGCCGCCGGAACGACGAGCGCGGTCGCCAGCTCGTCCGGTCGCCGCACGGTGGTCCGGTTGCCGGTGACGAACGCGCCGACCGGCACGGTGCGGGTGCCGGCCGCCGACGCCAGCTCCACCGACGCCTCCAGCACCAGCAGGTTCGGAATTCCGTCCGCGGCCGGCGAGGCGTTGCAGACATTGCCGCAGACGGTGCCGGCGTTCTGCACCTGGCGGCCGCCGATCTGCCCTGCGGCATGGCGCAGGCCGTCGAAGGCGGGCGGCAGTGCCGCGCCGGCAAGTTCGCTCCAGCGCACCAGGGCACCGATCCGCACGCCGCCGTCGGTCGCCGCAATCCCGCGCAGCGCGTCGATCGCCGTGATGTCGAGGATGTCGTCGTCGAGCGGCAGCCCGACCCGCGCCGGATAATAATCGGTCCCGCCCGCCAGCACCGTCCGCGGCCCGGCCGCGAGCGCGGCCACCGCCTCCGCCAAGGAATCCGGGCGCAGATAGCTGCCCATCGCCGGCCCTCCGCCCGGGCCGCCGCGGCTATCGCCCGAGGCCGCGACGCGCTCCGGTGTTCATGTGCACACGAACATAATAGCGATCCCTGCCGTCGTCCTGTCAAGCGCGCCGCCCACGGCCCGGTCCGGCGTCAGGTCAGTTTCTTCAGCAGTGTCAGGAACGCCGTCTGCTCGTCCTGCGACAGCGGCTCGAGTATCTCCGCCGTGATCTTCCGCCCCGACGGGATCAGCGTTTCGGCCAGCTCCGCACCCTCGGCGGTCAGGCTCAGCAGGCTGCGGCGCCGGTCCTTCGGGTCGTCGCCGCGCTGGATCAGGCGCTTGGCGATCAGGCGCTGCACCACGCCCTGGCTGGTCGCGGGGTCCATGGCCACGGCGCGGCCGAGGCGATTCTGCGACACCGACCCGAAATCGCGGATCTTGATCAGCGCCGCGTATTGCTGGGGGGTCAGGTCCTCCGCCATATGCTCCTGGAAGATCGCGGACGCACGCTGGTGGGCGCGGCGCAGCAGATGGCCGACCTGGTCCTCGAGAATATAGGTCCCGGTATCGCCCGGTCCCTTCGCGGTCTTGACCGCCATCCCGCCCCGTCCCGTTGTGTTGATTGTTACCCGTCTAAATACGCCGCTTTGGCACGAACGGCAAGCGGCGCGCGGCGAGGGCTGCCGCGCGGGATCATTGGCGCTATGATGGCCGCCGGGAGGAACCCGCCTGTGACCCATATCATTTTCACCAACGCCCTGGTGCTCGACGCGGACAAGGGCGCCTTGACCGGCGAGTGCAACGTGCGCGTCGAGGACGGACGGATCGCGGCCATCTCCGCCGCGCCGCTTCGCGCCAGCGGCGCGCAGGTCTTCGACCTGAAGGGCCGGACCCTGATGCCCGGGCTGTGCGACGCCCACGTCCACGTGACCGCGGTGACGCCGGACTTCGCGGCCCTGCGCCACTGGTCGCCGTCCTACGTGACGGCGCGCGCGGCGGAGGTCCTCGAGGGCATGCTGATGCGCGGCTTCACCACGGTGCGCGATGCCGGCGGCGCCGATTACGGCCTCGCCGCGGCGGTCGACGAAGGCTACCTTACCGGCCCGCGCATCCTGTTCTGCGGCAAGGCGCTGTCGCAGACCGGCGGCCATGGCGACATGCGCCGGCCGGGCGAGCACGGCCTCGGCGAGTGCTTCTGCTGCGCCGGGCTGGGCCATGTCTGCGACGGCATAACGGAGGTGCGCCGGGCCGCGCGCAACGAGATCCGCAAGGGCGCCAACCAGATCAAGATCATGGCCTCCGGCGGCGTGTCCTCGCCGACCGACCGCATCTCCAACCTGCAGTTCTCGATCGAGGAGATCGCGGCGATCGTCGCCGAGGCCGAGGCGGCGGGGCTCTACGTCATGGCCCACGCGTACACGGCAGACGCGGTCAACCGGGCGCTGACATGCGGCGTGCGCTCGATCGAGCACGGCAACCTCATCGACGGCGACTCGATCGACCTGTTCCGGAAGACCGGCGCGTACCTGGTGCCGACGCTGTCGACCTACCACGCGCTGTGGGACGAGGGCATCGAGGCCGGCCTGCCGGCCGACATGCACGGCAAGATCGCCGAGGTCATGGACGCCGGCATGGCGGCGCTCGAGCGCGCCGACCGCAGCGGCGTGAAGATCGCCTACGGCACCGACCTTCTGGGCTCGATGCACCGCCACCAGTCCAACGAGTTCGCGCTGCGCGCCCAGGTGCAGGCGGCCGACGTCATCATCCGCTCGGCCACCACCGTCGCCGCCGAGCTGTTCGGCCTCGCCGGCGAGATCGGCGTCGTCGCCGAGGGCGCCCGCGCCGACCTGCTGGTGGTCGACGGCAACCCGCTCGAGGACCTCACGCTGCTGCAGGACCAGGGCCGGCACATGAAGGCGATCCTGAAGGACGGCGCGTTCTGGAAGAACGAGCTCGTGTGACGCCACCGCGCTTTATCCCACCGGCCGGCTGAACAGGGCGTCGGGCAGCCACAGCGCGATCTGCGGGAACAGCGTGACGATGGCGACGCCGATGCACATCAGCACGAAGAACGGCAGCGCGGCCAGCGCGATGCGGCCGATCGAATGGCCGGTCAGGCCCTGCAGGACGAACAGGTTGAAGCCGATCGGCGGCGTCACCTGGCCGAGCTCGACCATGATCACGAGGTAGACGCCAAACCACACCGGATCGAACCCGGCCTGGATGACCAGCGGCAGCGCGATCGGCAGGCTCATCACGGTGATCGAGATGCCGTCGAGGAACAGCCCCAGCATGATGTAGAACAGCGACAGGATGATGATCAGCCCATACGGCGACAGGCCGAGCCGGCCGATCGCCTCGGCGAGGTCCATCGGCACGTGCAGGTAGCCCATCGCCGTCGACAGGAACGCGGCCGACACCAGGATGATGCAGACCATGCACGAGGTCCGCACCGCGCCCATGATCGAGGTCTTGAAGACGTCCCAGGTCAGCTGCCGCATCGCCGCCGCCAGCAGCAGCGCCGCCGTCGCCCCGACCGCCGCCGCCTCCGACGGGGTTGCGATGCCGGAATAGATCGAGCCGAGGACGATCACCATCAGGATGACGACCGGCACCAGGTTGCCCACCGCGCGCAGGCGGTCCATCCAGCTGTAGTCGTCGGCCGCGGCGGGCGAGAGCGACGGCCGGATGGCGCAGCGCACCAGGATGTAGCCGGAATAGAGCGCCGCGATCAGCAGCCCGGGGAACACCCCGGCGGCGAACAGCCGCGATACCGAGACCTCGGCGAGTAGCCCGTAGATGATCATCACGATCGACGGCGGGATCAGGAGGCCGAGGCTGCCGGCGCCGGCCAGCGAGCCGATCGCAAGGTCGGTGTCGTAGTCGCGCCGGGCCAGCTCCGTCGTCGTGATCTTGCCGACCGTCGCGGTGGTCGCGGCGCTCGATCCGCTGACCGCGGCGAACAGGGTGCAGCCGGCGATGTTGGTGTGCAGCAGCCGGCCGGGAATGTGGTCGACCAGCGGCGCGAGGCCCTTGAACAGGCGCTCGGAGATGTCGGTGCGGAAGATGATCTCGCCCATCCAGATGAACATCGGGATCGCCGCCAGCTCCCAGGTGCTGGCGTAGCGGTACATGATCTTGGTGATGACGACGCCGATGCGGTGGGCCGAGAAGCTGTCGGGCAGCAGGATCAGCAGCCCGGTGGTGCTGACCAGAAGCAGGCCGGCGAACACCCAGGTCCCGGCGCCGAGGAACAGGAACACCAGGATCAGGATGACGAGCCCTGCGATCAGCGCTTCCATGCGATCCTCACTCGACCTGCTCCCGGTCTTCGCTGTCCTCGCCGACGATGCGGCGGTCGCCGGCGACCAGCCGCACGAGGTAGGCGGCCAGCTGGATCGCGAACAGGACGACTCCGGCCAGCACCAGCCCTTCGGGAATCCACAGCGGGACTTCGGCGATGCTCTCGCTGACCGCGCCGCGCGTCCAGTTGCGGGCGACGCTGCGCCAGAAATACGCCGCGATGAACACGGTCATCGCCAGGGTGGCGGAGACGCAGAAGATTTCGAGCGCGATGCGGGGCCGCCCGGCGGTCCGCGAGAGCAGGATGTTCACCCGGATCAGCGCGCCCTCGTTCAGCGCATAGCCGAGCGACAGGAAGGTGATCGCCGCGACGCCGTAGCCGACGAACTCGTCGAGCACGAAGGTCGAGCTCGAGAAGAAGGCCCGGAGCACGATCTCGAGCAATATGTGGAGCACCATGCCGATCAGGAGTGCCGCCGACACCACGCCGGCCGCGTGCGACAGGCGCTCCACCGCCCGGATCAGTCGCTCCACCGGTCCCGCCATGCGGTCACCAGATTCGGTGCGGGCGCATCGGCGGCCCGGCCCGGTCCCGCTAGGCCGCCCTGCGCGATCGCCCCTACTTGCCGGTCCGTTTCCGGTATTCGGCGATGATCGCCCTTCCCTTGTCGCCGGTCTTGACCAGCCATTCGTCGAGCGCCCGCTGGCCGGCCGCGCTCAGCGCCTTCAGGTAGTCCGAGGACACGCCGGTGACGACGGTCATCCCGTTTTCCCTCATGGTCGCATAGTTGCGGGCGTTGCGGGCGTCCACGCCCTTCCAGTTATGGGCGCTGGTCTCCGCCGCGGCGTCGAGCACCGCTTTGCGCAGCTCCGGCGACAGCCCGTTGAAGACGTCGAGGTTGATGTGCACCATGTTGAGCGGCATGGCGTAGTTGATCTCGGTAAAATGGCTCAGATGCTCCCAGAACTTGGCGTTGGTGCCGCCCTCGGCCGAGGTCAGCACCGCCTCGATGCCGCCGGTGCCGAGCTGCGGGACGACGTCGGCCCAGCTCAGCTGGATCGGCGCGGCGCCGGCCTCCTGCAGGGTGATCGTGCCGTTCGCATCGTAGGTGCGGATCTTCAGGTTCTTGAACGCGGCGATGCTGTCGACCGGCTTCTTGGCCCAGATGCCGGACGGCGCCCAGGGCGAGGCATAGAGGAGCTTCTGGTTGTTGGCGGCGAAGATCTGCTCGTAGTAGGGCCGCGCCACCTCGAACAGGGTGGCGGCCTCCTCCGTGGTCGCCGCAAGGAACGGCAGCGACGGCAGCAGGAACATCGGATCGATGCCGCCCAGCGGCCCGACATAGGTGTCGGCGATCGGGATCGCCCCGTCGCCCACGGCATCGAGCTGGTCCTTGGACTTGTAGCCGAGCGAGGCCCCGAAATGCAGGGTGATCTCGATCTGTCCGCGGGATTTCTCGCGCAGCGTGTTGGCGAAGAAGGTGTCGCCTTCGCCGTGGTTGGAGGTGGCGTTGTATTCGTTGGCCATGTCCCATTTCACGACGTCCGCGGTCGCCGGCGCGGTGCCCCAGGCCAGCGCCGCGGCGGCGGCGATCAGAAATGCGTGGCGGATCCCTGTACGTTTCATTGTTTCAAGCCTCCAAGCTACTTGTGGCCGGCGCGTGGTCCCGTCGCGGATTGCAAGGCGCGCCGTGCGATCGGCCGGCAGACGGCCGTCGATTCATGCTGCGGGCCGCGCTGGCGAAGTCCGCAATTTCATGCGGTATTGCGCACCGCAGCGCCGCTCCCGGCATTTAGGCATGGGGCGCTGCGCCCGTCAACGGACGGCCGGACCGCATGTGCCGCCGCAAACGGGTCCCCACGGTCGCGAACCGGGTAAGGATTTGCTAACCGCCGGCACGCCATAATAGCGCTGATTTGATTCAATATTCGCTTCGACCGGCGGCTGCGCGCCACGGGCCCGGACCGCGCCGGCCGAAACAATTCATTCTTGGGCGGTTCGCGACGAACCGCGGGTATTGACCATGACCGATACGACGGACCAGACCCTCAGACTCCAATACGACGGCCAGCACGTGCCGTTCGCCAAGATCGTCGCCGTCAACGCGATCTACCAGCTGCTGACCGGCATGATATTCCGCTTCTGGGCGCGCACGCGCGAGCGTAAGTACCTGTGGTCGCATGTGCGGCTCGGCGACGACCGGCTCGAATACACCGGCACCGGGCTCGAACTGTTCCTCGGGTTCCTGATCGTGCTCGCTGTCATCCTGTTCCCGGTGATCGGGGGCTTCACCCTGGTCATGGTGCTGTTCGGCGAGGACCCGGTGATCTTCAGCATCGTCTACGTCCTCTACATCCTGGTCCTCGTGTTCCTGATGTACGTCGCGATTTACCGCGCCCGCCGGTACCGCCTGACGCGCACCCTGTGGCGCGGCATCCGCGGCACCCTGACCGGCTCGCCGGTCCGCTATGCGCTCACCGCCATGGGCTACACGCTGCTCGTCATGCTGACGCTGGGCCTGGCGTCGCCGGTGATGCGGGTCGGGCTGGTGCGGCTCGAGATCGAGAACATGCATCTCGGCAACCGGCCGTTCTCCTTCCACGGCAAGATCGGCGAGCTGTTCAAGCTGTGGATCTGGCCGTGGCTGACGCTGCCGCTGCTGCTCGCGGTACTGTTCGCCAGCGGCCTGTACGACAGCCCGGCGTTCGAGCCGGTCGACACGGAATTTGCCGCAACGCCGCAGATGCACGGCGGCGTGGTGGCGGCGACGATGTTCGTCTACCTGCTCGTCATCCTCGCCATGTCGTGGTACCGCGTCGCGGAGTTCCGCTATCTCGCCGGCAGCGTCGGCTTCGAGGGCATGCGGTTTTCCTCCACGCTCGGCTTCGGCCGCGTGTTCTGGATCCACTTCTCGTCCTACCTCCTGATGTTCGGCTTCTTCGTCCTGTTCGTCCTCCTGTTCTCCGGCGCCATGATCGGGCTGGTCGGCTGGGACACGATGATGGCAGCTGCCAACAACGAGATCGATCCGGAAATGGTCGCCGCCGGCATGGACCAGCAGCGCTTCGGCGGGCTGGTCCTGCTGTTCTTCTTCCTGTTCGCCATCGGCTCGCATGTGCTGAACCGCGTGCTGGTGTTCCACCGCATGGCGCATGCCGTCGTCACCTCGCTGGCGCTGACCGGGGCCCAGGATTTCAGCCGGGTCGCGCAGGCGCTGGACGAGGCGCCGAAGATGGGCGAGGGCCTGGCGGACGCCTTCGATCTCGGCGACTTCTGAGCCATGGGCGAGGACGGCAGCAGCACCGGCAGCGCGCCGCCGCCCGCGGCGCCGGAAAGCCATGCCGGCCGTTACGCGGACGGCGAGACCGCCACCGTCCACGACGTATGGCTGACGTTCGGCGGCGACGGCATCCGCATACACGACGGCGCCGGCGGGCTGATGACGGTCTGGGCCTACGACGATCTGCGCATCGTCGAGGCGCCGTTGCCCGACCGGCCGCTGCGCCTGAAGAACCTGTCGCGCGACCTCGCGCGGCTGGAGATCGCCGACGCGTCGGTGCTCGGGGAGCTGCGCCAGCTGGCACCGGCGATCGGCAATGTCGGGGCCCGGGACCCCGTGGCGCGCCGCCGCGTCGCCTTCTGGATCGCCGTCATGTTCGTGCTGTTCGGGGGCGGCTGGTTCGTCCTCGCCAACTCCGCGCCGGTGATCGCCGCCATGATGCCGATGGCCATGGAGGAGCGGATGGGCCGGACGGCGGTCGAGCAGGTCACGATGATCTTCGGCGGCTGGAAGAAGTCGGCCGAGCTGACCTGCCGCGACGAGGCCGGGCTGCGGGCGCTGGAGGCGCTGACGGCGCGGCTGAAGGCGGCGGACCGGTCCGAATACGAATTCAAGGTGAGTGTCCTGGACATCCCGGTGGCCAACGCGTTTGCGGCGCCGGGCGGCTACATCGTGATCTTCGACGGGCTGCTCGAGCTCGCGGAGACACCGGACGAGGTCGCCGGCGTGATGGCGCACGAGATCACCCATGTCACGCACCGCCACGCCACCGCCAACATGGTGCGCTCGATCGGCTTCCAGGCCTTCATCATCCCGCTGCTGACCGGCGGCGCGATGACCTCGGACGTGATGGCCGGCATCGGCCAGATGGCGGTGCAGGCATCGTACTCGCGCGATGCCGAGACAGACGCGGATCTGGGCGCGGTCGAGCTGATGAACCGGGCCGGGCTGAAGGCCGACAGCTTCACCACCCTGCTGCGGCGGATCGAGGACAAATACGGCCTTCGCGACGAGGACTCCGGCGAGGGTGGGGCGGCCGACGGCAGCGTGTTCTCCATTCCCGACATGCTGTCGACGCATCCGTCGACACCGGATCGCGAACGCCGGGTGCGGGCGGCGGCGGCGCCGGGTGGCGAGGCCGGCCTGACGGACGCGCAGTGGCAGGCGCTGAAATCGATCTGTGCGACAACGGGAGAGTGAACCGGGGATGCGACCTTTTTCGTGGATGACGTGATCACCATAACGGGTGCCGCAGGCCGAACCGGCGGTGCATGAGACATGGAAACCAACGACGACGACACGTATAGGGACGAGAGCACCGGCCGCCACGACGCGGCGGACGGGGCTGCCCCGGCGAAGCCGGATCCGGTCCGGCGGGCCGCCGAGGCCATGCTGGGGTCCCTCGACCCGAATTCACCGGCCGACCAGGCGGTCCGCCGCGTCATCGAGGACACGTTGGCCCGGATCGCCGACGCCGAGCTGCGTCTCGTGCGGGCCGAACGACGCCTGGAGTGGCTGGAAAGCCGGAATGTCAGCGACGAGGTGACCGGCCTTTTGAACCGCCGCGGTTTCGCCGATGCGCTTCATCGCGGCCTGGCGCGCTGCCGCCGCTATGGCGAGACCGGTGCGCTCCTGCTGGTCGACCTGCCGCGCCACGAAGAGGTCATCGAGGCGCACGGCGTCGACGCCGGCGACTACGTGCTGACCGCGGTCGCCAACATCCTGCGGCGGCGGTTCCGCGAGGTCGACCACATCGCGCGCCTGGACCGCGGCCGCTTCGCCGTCCACCTGGTGGCGATCAGCGACGACGACGCGCGCCGCCGCGCCGCCTCGCTGAAGGGCCACCTCGACGACGTCACCGTGCCATGGGACGGCCAGGACATCCCGCTCTTCGTCCGTGTCGGCCTCGTCCATTACGCGCAGAACGACATGTCCGAGGATATTCTCGAGCGGGCCGAGGCCGAACTCGAGGAGCGCGAGCAGCGCGCCGCCCGCCTGCGCAACCCGGCGGCGGAATAGCGCAGGAGCGCGTCTCGCGGTTCGGGGCGGACGCCGCGGATGGCAAGGCTTGCAGGGCGAAATCCGTCAGGATGAAATCGGCGCCGGCGTTCGCCGGCAGGTTCCGCGTGTCCCCCTCCCCCTGCCCCCTCCCACCAAGGGAGGGGGTTAACTTATTGTCAGAAAACAAAAATCATCTCTCCCCCTTGATGGGGGAGGGCAGGGTGGGGGTGGGACTCACCGTCGCGACAATGGAAATTCGCGTCCAAATGAGCCGACACTCCATCAGAACCGCGTACCGGTGATCTCGCGCAGCATCTCGAAGGCGCCGTAGACATCCGTGTATTCGACGCCGGGGCCGGTGCGGTCGGTGATCAGCAGGCCGCAGCCGGACAGATAGGCCGGCGCCTCCGCGCTCTTGCGTGCCGGCGACAGGATGACGTAGCCGAACACCGAGCCGTCGCCGCGCAGCGAGAGGATATGGAGCCATGTGTCCGACTTGATGCGGCGGCACCAGGCGGACTCGCCCGGGGGGCTGCTGTCCCGCAGGACGTGCAGCAGCAGCTTCGCGGTCTCCGCGTCCCCGATCCGGGCGAGCGGCTCGACCGGTGCCAGCTCGTCCTCGAAATAGAACGGGAACCCCCGATAGGGCAGGCGGTAGACCCGCAGCTCGGCGATCTCGTCCGACCAAGCGGCGCCGTTCCGGCTCATGCCCTCCGTCGGGATGTCGCGCCAGATCGTCGGCTCGACCATCAGCATCAGCACGCCGACATAGGCGGCCACCGCCCCCAGCATCACCAGGATCGCGATCTTGCCGCTGGTCAGCCGTGCCGCCATTCCCGTCCCTCAGCCGCGTGCCGCCAGGAAGGCGCGCATATGGAACGCCGCCTGCGCCGGCTCATACGCGTGGTCGCGGCCGACCGGGCAGGCCCGCCGCGCCCGGCAGCCGAGCGCCATGCAGTCGGCGCCGGCCTCGTCGCGCAGATGCGCCGCGCAGGCCGGCACGTCATACCCCTCGGCGCCGAACGCCGCAACCGGGCAGGTGGCAAGGCACGGGCGGGTATCGCAGCTCTCGCACGGATGGCTGCGCGGCGTGCGCGGCGGCAGCGCCCGCCGGTCGGCGAAGGCGAGGGCGCCGCGATAGCCGTGCCACAGCCCGTACTCGGGATGAATCAGGATGCCGAGGGGCGAGCGGAACACGTCGTCGGCCCGCATCGCCCAGCGCTGGAAGGGAAGGTAGGGCGGGCCGTCGGACGGCAGGAAAGCTGTGGCGCCGAAGCGCTGCGCGGTCTCCTCGAGCGCCGCGCCGCACCACGTGTCCATCGGGTCCGGTCCCGTCGGCGGATCGGTGCCGAAGGCCCGCCACATCGCGGGGCCGGCATTGCCGGCCAGCAGCAGCGTGCCGACGCCATTCGGCGCGCCGTCCCCGGGCCCGGGATGAAACGCCCCGCGCGCGACCAGCCCGTATTCCGCCAGCGCGGCGGCGATGTCCTCGTACCACTGCGCCATCGATTGCCGGTCCCTACGGTTCGAGCGAAGCTAGAGGATCTCCAGCACCGATTCCGGCGGGCGGCCGAGCGCGACCCTCTCGCCGTTCACGACGATCGGACGCTCGATCAGGATCGGGTTCTCGACCATCGCGACGATCAGCGCGTCGCGGCCCACCGACTCGTCGGCGAGGTTCAGCTCGCTGTACGGCGCCTCCTTGCGCCGCATCAGCGCGCGCGGCTCCAGCGCAAGTTTTCGTAGGAACCCGTCCAGCGTCGCC
>CAYFYY010000041.1:30185-36284 GCA_964347475.1 uncultured Flavobacteriales bacterium | reverse complement strand
GGATGTTGGTCGTCGTCGCAAGGTCGGCCTGCGAATGGCGGCACACCAGCACCCGGTCCCTGGTGAAGGTGACGTCGCATTCGAGGATGCCGGCCCCCATCCGCGCCGCCGCGATATAGGATTCCTTGGTGTGCTCGGGAAACTGCAGTGCGGCGCCGCGATGGCCGATGGAAAAATCGCTCTTCGTGAAGGGTCCCTTGGCGCATTTGCGGAGTTCGGCCTTGAGCGGACCGTCATCCATGTCCTCGACGAGGAAGAACGGGCGCGGACCGAGCTACACGCTGTGTCCCTTGCCAAACGACCGTTCCTTATCCGTTTGTCCGGCCGAGACGCTCGTCGCAGGGACGAGCAGGGCCAGTACCAATGCCAATGCGGCAAGTGTCGTGACTGTCTGTCGCATGGTAACCTCCCTGATGGCGTGAGAAACAGTATAGTTGGGTGGGATATCATCCACTGTAACACGCGCAACGACGACCGTCCGGTCACGTATTTTTCGAATTCCGATGTCGGCCGGCCAATCGTGCCGCACCATGGCGGTTTCGTGGGGCTGGTCAGACGCCGTCAGCCGGGCCATGCTGCCGGACAGGAATCGATGTGAGCGGTCGGGGAGACGAAACAGACGATGAACCTTGCCGATGCGATCGCTGCCCACGCGGAGGCGGTACCCGACAAGATGGCGGTCCGCTTCGAGGGTGTGGATATGGGATATGACGTGTTGGCTGCGCGGATCGATGCCACCGCCGCGGTGCTGGCAGGAGATTTCGCGATCCGCCGCGGCGACCGCGTGGCCTATCTCGGGCTCAACCACCCGGACATGCTGGTCCTGCTGTTCGCCTGCGCGCGGCTCGGCGCGATCTTCGTGCCGCTCAACTGGCGCCTCGCCGGACCCGAGCATGACTTCATCCTGCGGGATTGCAAGCCGCGCCTGCTGGTCGCGGCGTCGGACTTCGCGGCGCAGATTGCGGCCATCGGTGCGGCTGTCGCGGCGATTCCCAAGGTGAGCCTGGGCCGGACCGTTCCCGGCTGGTCGTCGTGGGAAGCCCGGCTCGCCGCCGGCGGCGATTCCGCGGTCGGCGTCGGATCGCGGGACGATCCAGTGCTGCTGGTCTACACCTCCGGCACCACCGGACGACCAAAGGGCGCGCTCTTGACCCAGGCCAACATCCACTGGAACACGGCCAACAGCATCCACATGCATGCGATGAGCGGCTACGACCATGTGTTGACCACGATCCCGATGTTCCATGTCGGCGGCCTCAACATCCAGACGGTCCCGGTCCTCCTTGCCGGCGGCAGTGTGACGGTGCATGCGCGGTTCGACGCCGGCGCAACGCTGGATGCCATCGCCCGCGACCGGCCGACGCTGACCGTTCTGGTGCCGGCGCAGATGATGGCGCTGTTCGCGCATCCCGCCTGGGAGACCGCCGACCTGTCGCCACTGCGGCTGGTCACCACCGGGTCGACGATCGTGCCGGTGCCGCTGATCGAACGCATCCACGCGCGCGGCGTGAAGGTGATCCAGGTCTACGGAACGACGGAGACGGCCCCGGTCGTCGTCTACCAGACCGCCGCCGACGCCGAGCGCAAGATCGGCTCGGCCGGCCGCGCCGGGCTGCACAGCGAGTTGCGGCTGGTCGACGACGACGGCAATGATACGCCCCCCGGGGTGCCCGGCGAGATCCTGGTCCGCGGGCCCCAGGTGATGCGCGAATACTGGGGCGACTCCGCCGGCACCGCCGACGTGTTGCGCGATGGCTGGTTTCACACTGGCGACATCGGCCACCTGGACGTGGACGGCTGGCTCTATGTCGATGACCGCAAGAAGGATGTTATCATTTCCGGCAGCGAGAACATCTATCCGGCGGAACTCGAGGCGGTGCTGGCCGGATGCGAGGCCATCGTCGAGAGCGCGGTCGTTGCACGGCCGGACGGGACGTGGGGCGAGGTCCCGGTGGCCGTGGTCGTGTTGCGTGCCGCCGGCGAGATGGACCGCGCGGCGGTGCTGGCCCTGTTCGAGGGTCGACTCGCCCGGTTCAAACATCCCAAGGATGTGGTTTTCGTGCCGGCGTTGCCGCGCAACGCCATGGGAAAGGTACAAAAGTTCCGGCTGCGCGAGATGGTGGCCGGCGGCGGGGACGGATGAGGCAAGCGCAGAACAGCGTGACTGTTCAGACCACCGGTCAGGGCCTGTACGAGATTACCGGGCAGATCGCCGGCTGGCTGGCCGGCCAGGACATCGCCGACGGGCTGCTGACGGTGTTCTGCCGTCACACCTCGGCGTCGTTGACGATCCAGGAGAATGCGGACCCGGACGTGCAGCGGGACATCGAGGATTTCTTCAAGAAGCTGGTGCCCGAGGACAACCGCCTCTACCGCCATACCGTCGAGGGCCCGGACGACATGCCGGCCCACATCAAGAGCGCCTTGACAGCGACACAGCTTTCGATCCCCGTCACCGGCGGGCGCATGGCCCTCGGCACCTGGCAGGGCGTCTACCTGTTCGAGCACCGAACACGGCCGCACGAGCGTGTGCTGGCGCTGCATCTGATCGGGAATTAAGGCGCCGCCGCCCGCCACGCCGGGACATATCGTATGGTAATCCGGCGACGAAGATGTCTGCCGACGGGTGCGCTAATCTGACAGGCGCTCGAGCTCGTCCCAGAGCCGTCCCTCTTCCGCCTTCAGGGCCAGATACTGCTGTTCCAGCTTCTCTTCGCGGTTCCAGTCCGCGCGGTCGATGGCAGTCTCCAGCGCAGCCTTGGTTTCCGCCAGCCGGTAACAGATGTCGATCAATTCCGCCATGACCCACTGCTGCCGATACTCGAGATCCCGCCACGTGCCTTCGAGAGCGCTGGCCTTCAGGCGGTATTCCTCGTTGTCGCGCAGGTCGTGGCCGAGCAACTGAATCGGCGCATCCCCGTCATCCGCGATCGCGGTCAACGGCACCGAAAGGAAAATCGCCGTCCACAGCACGGCCATCATCCGTTTCATTTTGGACTCCTTGCCGCGGCGCTGCAACGCCGGAAACATGGTTTGCAGCAATCCGTCTCCCGTCACGATTCCGAACGAATTCCAGTGTATTCAGCAGTGCCAAAGAAAAGATTAACGGCCAGCAACATTTAATAAATTTGGTGCCGCGACCCGAGGCGGGCGACAGCACCGGCTGCGCGTGCCGATCCCGCTGGCGATCCGGGAAAATGCCGCTATCATGGCCACCTGGAGCCGCCCCCGCGATCCCCCGGGGGCGTTTCCATGTCACGCCACCATGACGCCGGAGCCCGCATGGTCGAGCTGTGGATCCCCGTAACCATCGTCGCGGCGTTCATGCAGAACGCCCGCTCTGCCGTGCAGAAGCACCTGACGGGGCGTCTGACGACGCTGGGCGCAACCTATGTGCGCTTTCTCTATGCGCTCCCGTTCGCGATCCTGTATGTCGCGGCGCTCGTCGTGCTGGGCGCGAAGCCTCTGCCGCAACCGAACGGTTTGTTCCTTGTCTACGCCGTTCTCGGAAGCGTCGCGCAAATCGTCTTCACCGCCCTCCTGATGCGGCTGTTTTCCTTCCGCAACTTCGCCGTCGGTACGACCTTCTCCAAGACCGAGGTCGTACAGGTCGCGATTCTCGGCCTGCTGATCCTCGGCGACACCCTGACACCGCTCGCCACCCTCGCTGTCGCAGTGGCGGCCCTCGGCGTGATGGTGCTGTCGGCCGGCCAGACCAGTGTCTCAGCACGGACCCTCGTCTCCAGCCTCGCCGAGAAGCCCACGCTGATCGGCCTTGCTAGCGGTGCCTTCCTCGGCGCGTCGGTCGTGTTCTTCCGCGGTGCGGCGCTGGCCCTTGGCTACGACGATGCGATCATGGCGGCGGCCTTCACCCTGGCAGTGGCGCTGCTCATCCAGACGCTGGTCATGGGCGTCTACCTTGTCCGCCGGGAACCGGCGACGCTGAAGGCCGTGCTGGTCCATTGGCGCTGGTCGCTCGCGGTCGGCGTCGCCGGCGTGCTGGCCTCGATCTGCTGGTTCACCGCCTTTACGCTGCAGAATGCGGCCTATGTGCGTGCGCTCGGCCAGATCGAGCTGATCTTCACCTTTATCGCGTCGGTGGTATTCTTCCGCGAGCGCACCAGCCGCGCCGAGGTGGTCGGCATTTTGATGGTCGCGGGCGGCATCCTGCTGCTGATCCTCGGCGGTTGAGCGAAACGCGGCCCGCCGCATTTGACTGTTGTCAATACCGATCTCCTCAATCCGCCGTAAATCTGGGGCAAACCGGGCCGACGCAAACAAAAGACGCGTCGACGGCACCGACGCGAGCCATACCGCGTGATCCTGTTGCGCGTCGGTCACTGGATACGGCCAACTGCGAGGAGTGGTGCAGGATGGATTCGAAAGGCAGCAACGGGACCGATGCGAGGCTGATCGGCCACAACATCCGTGCGGTCACGGTGACGATCGAGCTTCGCCTGTTCAACAGCCTGCACGCATATGCCGGCGCCGCGGACGGCGTGATACCCCTGTCGCTGCCGGCCGGCAGCTGCGTTGGCGATATCCTGCGCAGGCTCGCGATCCCGCCCGACAAGGTGTTCCTCGCCCTTTGCAACGGCCGCGACATCACGCGTAGCCTGCACACCCCGCTCAACACGGACGCCATCCTCGACGAGGGGGACGTAATCGCATTATCGGGGCCGGTGCCGTACAGTTGGGGCTACGGCGCACCGGTGGTGTGATCCGGCCGGCGCGCCCGGCCACTCAGCCGCCACCCTTCTGGTAGGCTTTCCAGAACCTGTCGAGCGCGGCCTCGCGTTCAGTCTCGCTGTAACCGAAGAACGCCAGGCGGACCCGGGTGACGGGAAGCCGGAAATGCCCCAGGCAACGCACGGTCTCCGCCGCAAGATCGATGCACAGCCGGCGTTCGCCGTCGCGGACCTCTATGCCCGTCCCGTCCACCCTGATATCGGCCGTCCCGACCGCCTTCGGAAGGAGCCGGAGAAAGTCCGCGTGCGTGTAACCCATTTCCTTGTCGACGATATGCGGGCGCTCCGCCATCCGTGTTCTCCGAGCTCGCGTTCACGAACCGCCGTCCCTTGCCGGGATCAGCGATAATTGAACATCATACCGATTGAATTGCAGGGAAAATCGTTGCTACTATCATTTTGATAGCAAATTGCGCGTCCGCGTCTTGCCAGATAACAAAACGATAAACGGAACGCGATCGCATGCTGATAATCGCAGCGGCCGGCGTCCAACGAGTGTCGGCCCGTAACCGTGGGAGGATATCGGTTTGCAAAGATCCCTGGTGATTGATCCAAGTAAATGCACCGGCTGTCTGCAGTGCGAACTTGCTTGCTCGTACGACAACGAATTCATCTTCAACCCCTCGAAGTCGCGGATCAAAGTCTTCAATTTTCACGACAAGGGACGGTTCGTGCCCTACACCTGCACGCAGTGCGACGAGGCGTGGTGCATGAAGGCCTGTCCAGTCGACGCGATCTCCGTCGACGCCGCGACCGGCGCCAAACTCGTCTCCGACGAGCTGTGCGTCGGCTGCAAGGTGTGCACCATCGCCTGCCCGTTCGGCACCGTGAACTACAACGCCGACACCGGCAAGGTCATCAAGTGCGATCTCTGCGGCGGCGAGCCGGAATGCGCCAAGGCCTGCCCGACGGAAGCGATCGTCTATGTCGACGCGAACTGGACCGGGCTAGAGAAGATGCGCGCCTGGGCGGGCAAGACCGACGCCGGCCAGCAGGCCAGCGCGTAACGATCGGGAGGACAACATGGCTTGGGCTAAGAACATCCTCCGCGTCAATCTGACGAACGGAACCTGCAAGAACGAGCCGCTCAACATGGAGTGGGCGGAGAAGTATCTGGGGCAGCGGGGCCTCGCAACGAAGTATTTCGTTGAGGAGGTCGACCCCAAGGTCGACCCGCTGGCGCCCGAGAACAAGCTAATCATGACGACCGGGCCGCTCACCGGCACCTCGGCGTCAACCGCGGGACGCTATTCGGTCGTCACCAAGGGGGCGCTTACCGGCGGGTCCACCTCGGTACAGGCCAACGGCCTCATGGGGGCATACATGAAGTTCTCTGGATACGACGGCGTCG
>CAYFYY010000041.1:0-30175 GCA_964347475.1 uncultured Flavobacteriales bacterium | reverse complement strand
CCAAGGGGGCGCTGACCGGCGCCATTGCCTGTTCCAACTCCGGCGGCTTCTTCGGCAACGAGATGAAAAACGCCGGCTACGACATGGTTATCTTCGAGGGCAAGTCGAAGAAGCCGGTCTACCTGTTCATCGACGACGAGGAGGTGCGTTTGCTCGATGCAGGTCCGATCTGGGGCAAGTCGGTCTGGGACACCGAGGACTGGATCAAGGAGCATCACCAGGATCCGATGATCCGCGTCGCCTCGATCGGCGTATCTGGCGAGAAGGGCGTGAAGTTTGCCTGCGTCGTCAATGACTACCACCGGGCCGCGGGGCGCTCGGGCGTCGGTACGGTTATGGGCTCGAAGAACCTGAAGGCCGTTGCGATCCGCGGCAACAGGGGCGTGCAGGTCAAGGACTACAAGCGCTTCATGGAGGCGGCCGGCAACGCCAAGAAGGTCCTCGCGGAAAATGCCGTGACCGGCCAGGGCCTGCCCGCCTACGGCACCCAGGTGTTGATGAACGTGATCAACGAGACCGGGGCGCTGCCGACCCGCAATCACCAGACGGTGCAGTTTGAGGGCGCCCACGCGATCTCGGCCGAGGCGATGGCGGAACCGCGCAAATCGGACGGCAAGCCGAACCTCGTGCGCAATGCCGCGTGCTTCGGCTGCACGATCGCCTGCGGCCGCATCTCGACCATCGATCGCACTCACTATACGGTGGCCGAACGGCCGCAATATCAGATCGCCTCCGGCGGCCTTGAATACGAGGCGGCCTGGGCGCTCGGCGCAGCCACCGGCGTCGACGACCTCGACGCGCTGACCTTCGCCAACTTCATCTGCAACGAGCAAGGGTTCGATCCAATATCGTTCGGCGCCACCGTCGGCGCGGCGATGGAGATGTACGAGACCGGCGTCATCGACAAGAAGACGACCGGCGGCATCGAGCTCAAATTCGGCAACGCCAAGGCGCTGACGGAGCTCGCCGAGCTGTGCGGCAAGGGCGAGGGATTCGGCGCCGAGATCGGCCTCGGCTCGCGTCGCCTGTGCGAGAAGTACGGCCATCCCGAGCTGTCCATGGCGGTCAAGAGCCAGGAGTTCCCGGCCTACGATTCGCGTGGGATCCAGGGCATGGGCCTGACCTACGCCACATCGAACCGCGGCGCCTGTCATTTGCGCAGCTACACCGTGGCGTCGGAGATCCTGGGCATTCCGGAGAAGACCGACCCCCTGGTCGCCGAGGGTAAGGCCGGCCTCGTGAAGGCCTTCCAGGACGCGACGGCGGCCTTCGATTCGTCCGGGCTCTGCATCTTTACCTCGTTTGCCTGGACGCTCGAGGACGTGGCGCCGCAGGTGGACGCGGCCTGCGATGGCGAGTGGTCTGCGGAGAAGCTGCTGGAGGTCGGTGAGCGGGTCTGGAACCTGGAGCGGCAGTTCAACAACGCGGCCGGGTTCACCGCCAAGGACGACAACCTGCCGGCGCGGCTGCTCAAGGATGCGGCCAAGGTCGGCCCGGCCAAGGGCCTGACCAACCAGCTCGACAAGATGCTGCCCGAGTACTACGAGCTGCGCGGCTGGACCCCGGAGGGCGTGCCGACGAACGAGACGCTGAACCGGCTCAGCCTGTGACGGTTGCGGGGAGGGGCCCAGCCCCTCCCCGGCCGCCCGGACGATTGCTCCACACCAGCAACCCCAGCGGGGAGGCGGACACATGACCTACGTGATCATTGGCGCGGGACCGGCCGGAGTCGCGGCGGCCGATACGCTTCGCAAGGCCGATCCTGCCGGCGAGATCGTGTTGATCGGCGGCGAACCCGAGCCGCCATACTCGCGGATGGCGATCCCGTATCTGTTGACCGGGCAGATCGACGAGGCCGGCACCTATCTGCGCAAGCAGGACGGCTATTACGAAACCCACCGCATCGGCTACCGCCAGGCGACGGTGGAACGCGTCGACCCTGCCAAGAAAATACTGCATCTGGCTGGCGGCGACAGCCAGTCATACGACAAGCTGCTCGTCGCTACCGGGGCCAGCCCGATCCGGCCGCCCATCGAGGGGCTGGACCTGCCGGGTGTGCATCACTGCTGGACCATGGCCGACGCCCGCGAGATCGCCAATCGCGCCGCCAAGGGCGCCGATGTCGTCCTGATGGGCGCGGGCTTCATCGGCTGCATCATTCTTGAATCCCTGGTCGAACGCGGGGTCAACCTGACCGTCGTCGAGGCACTGGACCGGATGGTGCCGCGGATGATGGACGAGGCCGGCGGCAACATGATCAAGGACTGGTGCACCGAAAAGGGCGTCCGCGTCCTGACTTCGACCAAGGTCGCCCGGCTGTCACAGGCCGATGGCCGGCTCGCCGCCGAGCTCGACAACGGCGAGACGACCGCCGCCGACCTCGTCGTCGTCGCCACCGGCGTGCGCTCGAACACCGATTTCCTCGAGGGATCCGGCGTCAAGGTCGACACTGGCATCGTCGTCGACCGGCACATGTGCTCATCGGTCGAGGACATCTATGCCGCCGGCGACTGCGCCCAGGGCATCGACTTTTCCACCGGGGAATGGGCCGTTCACGCGGTGCAGCCGACCGCGGTCGATCATGGCCGAATCGCCGCCCTCAACATGGCCGGACGGCCGACACCCTACAAGGGCAGCCTGATCATGAACGTGCTCGATACCGCCGGGCTGATCTCGGTGAGCTTCGGGCGCTGGGACGGCGTCGAGGGCGGCGATCGCGCGGAATCCATCGATGCGGACAACTTCCGCTACACGCGGCTCGAGTTCGACGGCGACCGCATCGTCGGCGCGCTGACGCTCGGCCGCACCGACCATGTCGGGGTGCTGCGCGGACTGATCCAGACGGAAATCCCGCTCGGGCCCTGGAAGCAGAAGCTGATGGCCGACCCGAACCGTATCGTCGAGGCCTATATCGACCGGACCCAAGGTGTATGAAGGTCGAACTGAAACTCTACGCGTCGCTCTCGCGATACCTGCCGAACGGCGCCGTCGACCACAAGGCGGTGCTCGACATCGCCGAGGGCACGACGCCGTCGCAGTTGATCGATGATATGAAGCTGCCGCGGGAGTCGTGCTTCCTCGTCCTCGTGAACGGCGTCTTCGTGCCGCCCGAGGAACGCGCGAGCCGGGAGATGCACGAGGGCGACGCCCTCGCGATCTGGCCCCCCATCGCCGGCGGGTAGTGTGCCCTCCCGGATGCCCGTCAGTCGGTCTGGCGGCTTGTGATTTGCTCCAAATAGTTGTAGTGTCCTGCGTTGGGCTTGCGGGTAGCGAGACGGACTTCCGCAAGGGAAAAGGCCGTGAGGCTAGCTGGCCTAAAGCGAGAACCGCGATCCGGCATCGACGGCCTCGACGAAGCACACCGTTGCCTCGTCCGGCTGTGCGTGCGGTTGTGTGACGACTGCGAAAAGCAAAGATCATACGACTTGGTGGCCGCCCACTTCGCCGCGCTCCAAACCCAGGCATCGCGGTATTTCGTCCTCGAGGAGCGGCTGATGCACAGCAGGGGCTATCTGTTCGTCGACGACCACAGTGCCGAACACGAACGGCTCCTCAGCGGGCTCCGGCGCATCGCCGAGGCATTCGAGGACGGCGCCTGCGACGGCTGTGGCGCCAGCCCGCGCACGTGCATCGAGGTCTGGCTCGCGGACCATCTACGCAGCGCCAATGAAGCGCTTCGCACACTGGCCGGATGATACCCGCTCCCAGGCGGGCCGTGCGGGCGCCCTCTCTCCACCTCCTCGCTTGACAGCGGTCAAGGATACCTGTCGGTCTGCAACGTAATTTCGCCGGCGTGGTCCTGAGGCGGAGCCAACGTGAAGAGAGGGAGGGAAGCCGACCATGAAACTCACCGATGCCCTGCGGGGTGAACATGCCGTCCTGTACGATCTGTTCGCGCATCTCGACGAGGCGATCCGGACACGCGACGACGGCACGCACCTCCGCGGTGCCGTCGCCGTGCTGGCGCGGCTCCTCGTCGCGCACGCCCGAATCGAGGAGGAGCTGCTGTTCCCCCGTCTCGAGCCGCATCTCGGCCGGGCGGGACCGCTCGCGGTGATGCGCGACGAACACAGCAAAATTGATCAGCTGCTCGACGCCGCCGGAACGGAAACCGAAGTGGCCGCGCTGAAGGAACTGCTCAGCCAGCTGTTGCAGCTGGCCCGCAGCCATTTCAGCAAGGAGGAATCGGTGTTGTTCGACATGGCGGAGCGGTTCATCGGCGCCGACGCGCTGACCGAGATGGGCGCGCACTGGGCGACCGCCCGCAACGTTGCGCTCGGCGGGCAGGGCTGCCTTGCGACGCACTGACCGCGCGGCCCGGCACCGTCAGTTCGAAACGGCGGTCAACCCTCCCCCATCGCCGTCCGGTACCAGCGGTGAAACGCCGCCACGTAATGCTCCTCCGGCATCAAGACGCCGGCTTCGTGGCGGCGTGAGCGCAGTCCCTGCTGGTTCATCTCCGAGGCCGCGCCGTCCTGCTCGAGCACCAGTTGGCCGAACGCCACCAAGTTGTCGAGGTCGAACGCCGGGTCGTCGAGCGCCGCCGGCGGGAACAGCCATTCGGCCTGGATCTCCGTCTCCTGCGGGCCGCGCGGCAGGATCCGCACGATGCGCATGTAG
This sequence comes from uncultured Flavobacteriales bacterium, assembly GCA_964347475.1. Lineage (GTDB taxonomy): Bacteria > Pseudomonadota > Alphaproteobacteria > UBA8366 > JADFVY01. The sequence continues at coordinate 25,555 of CAYFYY010000041.1, read as the reverse complement.
TCGACATGGGCGGCGATATACATCGACGGCGTGTTGACATAGTAGCGTTGCCCGGCCGCCCGTTCCGCCTCGCTCAGGCTCTCGAACCGCGGCCCGTGCGCCTTGCCGTCGCTGGACCAGGTCTCGGCGCCCGGGCGCAGCCCGCCGCGGTGCTTCGGGTCGGCCGACCCCTCGTGGCGCTGCCAGTCCGGGTCGTCCTGTGGCAGGATGATCCGCCGCCGGTAGATCGGCACCAGAAGCGACAGCTCCGGGTGCACGTTCGGGCAGTGCAGGCATTCGTTGAAATTCTCCCAGAACACCTTCCAGTTGCAGGCCACGGTCTTGCGCCAGGTATGGCCGACCGCAAGCTCCGCGAGCGGCCAGTTTTCGGTATAGTCGCCGCCGCCGCGGAAGGCCGACAGTTCGGCCGGTGGATCGTCGGCCAGGCAGACGAAGACGCAGCCGCGCCATTCCCTGACCGCGATGTCGTACAGCGCATAGTCGGCGCGATCGAAATCCGGCGCCTCGGAGAGCGAGGAGGTGCGGACGAGATTGCCCCGCAGGTCGTAGGCCCACTGGTGATACGGGCAGACGATCCGCTTGCCGCCGAGCCGCCCCGCCTTCTCACGGCACAGCAGCGAGCCGCGGTGGCGGCAGGTGTTGTGGAACGCGCGCACCGCGCCGGCCTCGTCGCGCACGAGAAGGACAGGCTGGTCGCCGATCGACTCGGTGCAATACGATCCGGCGTCGGCCAACATGTCCGACCGACACAGGTAGAGCCACTGGCCGTACCAGATCGGCTGCAGCTCACGCCGATAGATGTCCGGGTCGTGATAGGCGCGGCCCGGCAGCGTCTTCTCGACGCGTTTGAGGCCAGCGAAATCCTCGCCGCCCGTCAGCTTGCGCGCCATTGCCCGGCTCCCTTCCCGTCCGCGGCCCCTGCCGGACGGTACTGCATGCGGGCGCGGATTTGAAGCGCGCCGAACGGAACAATGACGGCCAAGCCGGCCCGGCGGTGGGAAGATCAGGCGGCAAGGCAAATGTCGCAGATCGCCGCAACGTGGCGATGATCGGTACCGCAGCAGCCACCCAGGACGTTTACCTTGCGCAGGTGCGTCTGCAGACGGACATAGTCGGCCGCCAGTTCCAGCGGATCGCCGTCGTCCAGCTCCTCTGCCTCGTCGAGCTCCGCGTGACTCTTCTTCGACGCGTTGGCGCGCAGACCCCCAATTCGGTCGAGCCAGGGCTCGCCGGCGCCGACCCAGTGCTCGAAATGCGTCGGGTGGGCACAGTTGATCATGTAATAGGCAGGTGCTCCGCCCGTTGCGGCGTCGACGTCCGCGACGGCGTCCCGTACGGTCTGGCCGGTCGGCAGGTTGCCGTCGGTTTCGACGGTGAACGAGATCACCACCGGCAAGCCTGCCGCGGCCGCGGCCCGGGTGATGCCGATCGCCTCTTCCGCGTTGGTCATGGTCAGCGCCGATACGAGGTCGCACTCGGTCTCGGCGAAGGTACGGACCTGTTCGGCATGATAGCTCTCCGCGTCATCCGGCGTCATGGTGATGGCCGGATCGTAGCCATCGCCGCGCGGGCCGATGCAGCCGCTTATGATGATCGGCCGGTCGGTTGTCTCATATTCCTCGCGCAGGTCGGCCAGCAGGTCGATGGCCTTGCGGTTGGCGCCGTCCAGCTCATCGGTCTCGTAGCCCAGCTTGTCGGCCCAGTCCCGGCTCGCGCGCCAGGTCGCGCTCTCGAGCACGAATCCGACCGCACCCGCTTTCGCGATGTCGAGATACGTCTTGTAGTACGACCGCATGGTCGCCGGGCCGTCGGGTGCCCGCAGCAGGTCAAAGGCCGCGAAATACGGCAGGTCGAGACCCTGATGAAAAATCAGCGTGGTTTCCATGCCACCGTCGGTCAGGAACAACTCGCCGTCCAGCTGCGGCAGCCGGTTTCGGTACTTGGGCATCGTCTCCTCCTCTCAAATTCAATCGGTCACATCCCGGACCGTTGGCCCCAATTGTGGGCGATCGCTTTCGGCGACTCTAGACGACCTGCGGTCAAGCTCCGTTCAACTTTTTATTTGTGCATATAAATCAAATACTTATGCCGCGCGATTGGGCAGGATCCGGGGCCGGCGACCGCCACATATGCGCCATCGACTGTACTTGCGGTACAGTCGCGCATGGTTGAAACCGCAATACGGCGCGGGAGCGACACCCGCGAGAGACTTCTGGAACTGGCCGAGGCGGCCGTTCTGGACAAAGGTTTTGCTGCGACCTCGATCGACGAGCTGATCGCCGAGGTCGGCATCACCAAGAGCGGGTTCTTCTATCACTTCAAGGACAAGGGCGAGCTGGCCGCGGCGCTTCTGCAGCGCTACCTCGACCGCGAGGAGGCGCTGCTCGACGATCTGTTCGGGCGCGCCGACGAGCTGAACGAGGATCCGCTCCACGGCTTTCTCGTCGCGCTGAAGATGTTCGCGGAGGTGATGGCCGACCTGCCGGAGAGGCACCCCGGCTGTCTCGTCGCCGCCTTCTGCTACCAGGAGCAGCTGTTCAACACGGACGTGCGCGAGCTGAACGCTGCCGGCGTCCTGCGTTGGCGCCGCCGCTTCCGCGAACGGCTCGAACGCATCGCCGAGCGCTACCCGCCGCGCATCGACGTCGACCTCGATGTGCTGGCCGACATGGTCTCGGTGTTGGTCGACGGCGGCATCATCATCTCGCGCGTCGTCAGGGACAAGGACGTCCTGCCCAAGCAAGTCCTGCAGTTCCGCGAATTCATCCGCGCCGCTTTCCTCGGGCCCTAGCGCACGGGGCGCCATCGCGCGAAGGCCCCGCGCCGGTCGGACCGTGCGGGGCCTTGCGAAATGGTAGCGGAGGAGGGACTCGAACCCCCGACACGCGGATTATGATTCCGCATAATTTCCTTATTTTATAACTCTTTAATCTGCGTATGTTGCATTCTTGTTGCGTTCAGCCGATCACCGCGAGCTCGCCGGCGGCCAGTTTCTCGAAATCGTCGTCCTCCGACGGAAACAGGTGGCCGTAGACGTCGTAGGTCATTTGAATCGAGCTGTGCCCGAGCATCGCCTGCACCTTCTTGGGCGGGAAGCCCTGCTCGATCAGCCAGGCCGCGTAGAAGTGGCGCAGGGCGTGCAGGCCGTATCTGGCCTTCATGATCGGCCGTCCTTGCCGACCGCCCCGCTGTCGATCGCCGCGCCGGCGGCGATCTGCGCGGGCGCGAAGCCGCGGCGATAAATGTTGCCGAGCGATTCGACGTTGCCCACCCCGTTCGGGAAGACCAATCCGAGATCGCCCTTCGGGCATTCGAGTTGCCACTCCTGCAGGGTGTTCAGCACGACCGGCGGCATGATCACGTCGCGCTTGCCGGCGCAGGATTTCGGGCTGCCGATCACATTGAAGCGGTCGGCGCGCCGGCGGACGCGGATCAACTTGTTGGCGAAGTCGACATTGTCCCAGGCAAGGCCGCGCAGTTCCGATGCCCGCAGGCCGGCAAACGTTGCGTGACGAGCAGCGGGCGCCATCTTCCGTCCGCCTGGTCCAATATGCGCTTGATCTCGGCCTTGGTGGGGATCCCGTTGCCGACCTCGACATGCTCCCGATGGCGCCCTGCTTGGCGCACCTTTACTTCGCGCGCGACGTTGTGAGAGACCTTGCCGCGGCGCTGCGCTTCCGAGATCAGCGCTTTCAGACTGCCCAGCACCTTCCTTGCCATCGCCCGCGAGCGGGCCTTGATCAGCGTATCGCGGAAGTCCTCGACGGCGGGGGCGGTGAGCCGTGAAAGCTTCACGCCGCCGATAAGCGGATTGATATGCAGATCGACGTGCTGGCGGTACTGCCGGATGGTCGTCGCCTCCAGTTCCTGGGCCTCGGCCGCGGCGATCCACAGCTCACCGGCTTCGCCGACCGTGATGCTGGCGCCGTCGGGGGTATGGATCCCCTGCTGCACCTGCACCGCGGCATTGGGCGCCCATGCATCCGCCTCCTTCTTGGTCTTGAACGTCTTCAGGCGGCGCTTGCCGTCCTGGTCCCTGTAATCGACAACCCATGCCGTTTTGCTGACGCCACCGGATTTCCATCTGCGCTTGCGGATCGACATCGCTGCAACGCGCCCCTGTCAAATCCAAACCATGGGCCACTGTGTCGCAAAAGATCCGATTGTCAAGAACCGCATGCGGGGCGCCGTAACGAGATTGGGGCCGCGCCTGCGAATGATCGGGAATCCTAACCCGCGCGTCCCGGATTTCGTGGCGCGCTTCTTCGCGATTTTGCACCCGACGGCGGAAGCCAAAGGCAGGAGGTGCTGCTCGACGCCAAGAAGCAGACCGTTTGGCCTTGAACACCGATATTGCGCCATCGCAGTTTTTCGGCACAAGTGATTGCGTGCCCCTGCAACCAATTTTACCGAACAGGCCGTCCTCTCATCCAGGACGGCCTTTTTGCTGCCCGGCCCGGCGACGCCGCAGGCGGTTCTGACGGTCGCGCCCGCCGGGTCCGGTGCCGCACGCAGCAACGGGGTGGGCAGATCTTTCTTTTAAGGTCAATCATCCTACTTGAATCGCAAAGGAGAGCGTGTGCTACCGTCGTCCAGCAAGGGACGCACGCTTCGAGGAGCGGCCATGTATCTCGGATCCGACCGCGCCGCCGCCGGGCCGGTGCTTGCATTGTCGGCTCACTGGTTCGTTCGGCGGTTGCAGGGCATCGTGATCGTTGCTCTTATCGCTGCGGTGCTGGCGGCCACTCTGCCGATGCGCGCCGGGCGGGTATTTGCGGCCGAGCCGGACGCGGCCTTCAACGCGTTGTGGGCCACGGAGCCCATTTCTCCGATCCCCCTCGACGTCGATGTCGATTGGGACAAGGTGGCGCTGGGCGAAAAACTGTTTCGGGATCCTCTGTTGTCACACGATGGCTCGCTGGCGTGCCTTACATGCCATCAGCTCGATCATGGCGGCGACGACGGCCTGCGATTGTCGATCACCAATCAGGGGGAGCCGGGTGTCATAAACTCGCTCTCCGTGTTCAACAGCGCCCTGAACTTCCGCCTGACATGGCGCGGTCGGTTTCGCACACTCGACGAACAGGTGGAATCCGTCCTCCACAGCCCCAGCGAAATGAACACCAGCTGGGCCGAGATTCTCCCCAAGCTTCAGGCCAGGCCCGACTATGTCGCGGCGTTCGGCCAGCTCTACGCGGACGGCATTACAAGGACCAACGTGCTCGACGCCATGTCCAATTTCCAGCGTTCTCTCACAACGCCCAATGCCCCCTTCGACCGATATCTGCGGGGCCAGCAGGACGCGCTGACCTACGAGGAGATACAGGGCTACCGGATGTTCAAGAACTACGGCTGCGCGGCCTGTCATCAGGGGGTCAACGTCGGCGGGAACCTGTTTCAGAAACTGGGGATATTCAAGGACTATTTTGCCAGCCGCGGCACGATCACCGAAGCGGATTTCGGCCGGTTTCTCGACACAGGCGCCGAACGCGACCGTTACGTATTCCGGGTCCCCAGCCTACGAAATGTTGCCGTGACCGGGCCCTATTTCCACGACGGCAGCGTCGACAGCCTGGCCGAAGCTGTCCGCAAGATGGGCGAGGCGCAACTGGGCGAAACGCTCCTGGACGCAGAAATCGGCCTTATCGTCAAGTTCTTGCACACCCTGACCGGTGAATACCGGGGCCGGCCGCTTGATGTTGATTAGGAAGGTGCCGATGTCGCGTGGTCCCTGGGTGCGTTTGTTGGTCATAACGGGCTTACTTGCCACGGTAACCTACTTGTTCGTGCAGAGTACCGCGCTCGATCCGGCCCAGCATCTGCGCACGCTGCAGACTATGAACGCCCTGAACCGCATCGACGCGGAGCTGAATCGGAACGTGTTGCTGGCGCGAAACGGCCTGCTGCTTCATTACGACCCTCTTAATCAAGCGGTGGCCGACCTCTATGGACAGCTGGATCTGCTGCCGTTCGGCCATGGGGCCGCTCAGCCTCAAGAATTTCCGGACGAAATTGGCCGGCAGTTTGCGGCGGTCCGCGACAACGTTGCACACAAGGACCAGCTGGTTGAGCGATTCAAGTCGAGCAACGCCCTGCTCCGGAATTCTTGGGCGTACTTCACGGACAGAAGCTATCTGCTCGGCCGGCGAAACGCGGCGCGGCCCGGCTCGGACGAGGTCACCGCCACGATCGGCGCGCTGTCGTCGGCAATGTTGCGCGTCTTGAAAGATCCGGTTGGCGAGACGAGGCAGACCGCCATCGTGCATCTCGACCGCCTCGGAGAAATAGCCGTGCCTTCGGATCAGAGATCGAGCTTGGAATCGGTAATGCGACACGGGCGACTGATCCTCAACCTTTCGCCGGATCTGGACAGCACGTTGCGCGAGCTGCTTACGACGCCCACTGGAACGCTTATCGATACTTTGCGCAACGCCTATCTGGAATACCATCACCGCCTGCAGCGAAACGCCAACAAGCATCGGATCCTGCTTTATGGGCTTTCGGTGCTGTTGCTGATCTATCTGGTTTACCTGTTCTACCGGCTACAGGCAGGGGCCAGAGCTTTGTCCAAGGTCAACGAAGGGCTCGTCGGGGAGATCGCCGAACGTAAGCACGCCGAGCACGAGGCGCGTGTGCTGCAAACGGAACTGGCCCATGTTCACCGGCTGAGCACGATGGGCGAGATGGCGACCGGGCTGGCCCACGAGCTCAATCAACCGCTCGCCGCGATCACCAGTTATGCCCAAGGCTGCGTGCAGCGGCTGCGATCAAAAAAGGCGAAGCCCGACGAGATGCTCGACACCATGGATAAGATAGCTGCCGAGGCTAGGCGGGCGGGCGGCATCATCCGTCGCGTCCGCGGCTTCGTGCGAAAGGAGAGCCCGCAATGGTCGCTGATCGACGCCAATGCCGCCATTCGTGAGACGGCCGACCTGCTCGGAGCCGAGGCCCACCGGCGCGGTGTCACGATAAAGCTGGACCTGGCGGAATCCTTGCCGATGGTCATGGCGGATACGATCCAGATTCAACAGACAGTTCTGAACCTGATGCGCAACGGCATCGAGGCCATGGATGAAACCGGTTCTGTGCCGCACCTTACCATTCGGACATCGAAGAACGGCAGTGATACGATCTTGGTTACCGTCGAGGATAACGGACACGGTATACCCCCCGAAACCCTCGAGCACATCTTCGATCCGTTCTTTACGACCAAGGAAAGCGGCTTAGGCTTGGGCCTGCCGATCTGCAGCTCGATCATCGAAGCTCACGGAGGTCGTTTGTGGGCGACGTGCGACGCTGAGAACGGCACGATTTTCACGTTTACGCTGCCCATCGACAACGAGGGCCACGGTGACAACACCTGAACCAACCGTCTATGTGATCGACGACGACAAGTCGGTGCGCGACGCCCTTGACTGGTTGATCACGTCCGTCGACCTACCCGTAAAGACCTTTGCCTCTGCCAACGAATTCCTGGAATCGTATCGGCCGGATCAGCTGGGCTGCCTTGTGGTCGACGTCCGCATGCCGGGGATGAGCGGCATCGAGTTGCAGAAGAAACTAGCGGTGCGCTCCGACGATCTTCCGATCATCATCATCACCGGCCATGGCCATGTGGATATGGCGGTCGGCGCCATGAAGGCCGGCGCCTTCGATTTCATCGAAAAGCCGTTTGACGAGCAGCTCGTGCTGGATGCGATCCAGAGGGCAATCGACAAAAGTGTGCGGGACGCCCGGCATCACAGCCGGCAGGCTGAAATCCGCAGCCGTCTCGATATGCTCACGCGCCGCGAGACTGAGGTCCTGAACTTGATCGTGGCCGGAGAGCCCAACAAGAGAATCGCCGTCAAGCTCGGAATCTGTGAAAAAACGGTCGAGGCCCACCGCGCCAAAGTGATGGAGAAAATGCAGGCCAAGTCTTTGGCGGATCTCATGAAAATTTGCATGAGCGTGGAACTGCATTCGGGGAATCCCTAATCAAATCGGGGGAATCCCCGAATTGGCAGCCTTGAATCCCAAGCATAGCCTAGATACGTGCGCGAGTGATCGGGAAGATCGCACCGCACGGCAGGAAAGGCAATAAACGCGCTGGGAGAGGGACCTTGTCGATTAGACCTTCCGCGGTAATCGTTACTCTTTTCACGACGGTCCTTTTGGTTGCTTCCGCCTCCGGGGCACAGGCCTACGAAGTCGTGACCGTCGCGAATGGCGCGACAATCCAGGGCAAAGTCCTTTATCAGGGCCGGGTCCGCTCAAAGAAGGTCATCCCGACCAGGGATCAGGAGGTCTGCGGCGGAATCCGTGATCGGCCGGAAGTCGTCCTCGGGCCGGACAACGGCGTCCAACACGCTGTCGTCTACCTGAAGAAGATGGAACGCGGCAAGGATTGGGGAAGCGCGGAGCCTTTCAAACCGCCGGTGCTGGATCAGGAGAAATGCTTGTTTGTGCCGCATGTTCAGGTCATGCGCGCCGGCTCACTCGAAATCGTCAATTCTGACCCGATCCTTCATAACACCCACGGCTTCTATGGCCGACGTACGGCTTTCAACATGGCGTTGCCGAATCAGGGCCAAAGGATCACCACTGAACTGGAGCGGCCGGGCCTGGTCCGGGTCGAGTGCGACGCCCACGGCTGGATGCTTGCCTGGGTGTATGTGGCTGACAGCCCCTATTACACGGTCACGGCCGAGGACGGCACGTTCAACATCACGGACATCCCCCCGGGGGAGTACACCCTGGTCGCATGGCAGGAATATACAGGCGCTGTCGAGACGCTGGTGACGGTCAAGGCCGGAGAGACGGCAGACGTCTCCATTGAACTGAAGAAGAAGTAGCGCGGTCCGATGGCTGCGCTGCTCCTGACGGGAGGAGAACTCAAATGTCTGAAATCGACCGCATGCGCCGCGAAATGGACGCGGAGTTACGGAAGCCCGGAAAACACCCCGACAGGTCGACGAGCATCACCCGCCGGACCTTTCTCCACAAATCGCTCCTGACCGGTACGGCCTTCGGTGCAGGCAGCGCAGCGTTCGGCTGGCTGCCACTCGTCAATACGATCGACGTGGCGTTTGGAGCCGCCGCACAGCCTTTCAAATTCGCATGGATCTCCGATACCCACCTCTATCCCAAGAGCGTCAACACGCGATTCGTGGACAAAGCGGTGCGGGCATTCAAGGAGGTGCAAGCGATGGATCCGCCCGCCGACTTCCTGATTTTCGGTGGTGACTTGGCGCAGCTTGGCGATCCCGTCGAGCTCGAGCTGGGTAACGAGCTCCTGAAGGAAGTGAAGATCAGGAAGGTGTTTATCCCCGGAGAGCACGACTGGTATCTCGACATGGGGAAAACATGGAACAAGCTGTTTGGCAAGTCCCCTTGGCAATTCGACCACAAGGGGGTGCGGATCATCGGGCTCGACACAGTTGGCGATGCGCCCGATTACTGGTCAGCCAAAAAGATGAGCCCGAAGGAACGCATGGACCACATGTCGGTCCTCGACGGCACCGTGGCCGGGGCGTGGTCCGGCCTCGGCAACAAACAGCTGAAATGGCTGAACGATGCCCTGTCCGATTGGCCGAAGAACAGTCCCGTCATCATCTTCAGCCACACGCCGCTGTACGAGTACTACCCCCCGTGGAACTTCTGGGTGCGGGACTGGCGAGAGGTCCACGAGATCGTCAGGCCCTATACCAGCGTGACCAACGTCCATGGGCATGTCCACCAAGTACTCTACAACGAGATCGGAACCATGCGCTCGATCGGCATGCTGGCCACATCGTGGCCATGGCCCTACGCACCCGAGGGCGTGCCGGCTCTGACCAAGCCCATGGTTCGGGTGGATCCCGGGGACCCCTTCGACGGCGTTGGCTGGGGCAACCTGTCAGTCAGCGCGGCGGCGCGCGTGGAAAACGACTACATGATGTGGCGGAAAGACGTGCTCGCCGAATCCGCAGTGGATTCCGGAACCGGCGACAACATCAACCAGATCCTGAGTCCGCGCATCGCCGACAACATGTGGCCGTACTAGAGAGGGTGCGGCGCGCGAGCCTGTCGGGTCTGGCGCTGGCGTGTCCTCGCAATTCTCCGACCGGCTCGTGGCCGTACCTCGAAGTTGAAGCCTCATGCGCGAAACGGGAGGAATGATCATGAGAAGCAACGATAAGCGATATGTGCTGCTTGGGACGGGTGCGGTGCTAGTCATTGCCGGCCTGCTGGCCGCCAATTATGGAGCATTGGCCCACAAGGCAAAACATTCGCCGGCGACGCTCAAGGCCTTCGAAGAAGTGTTCATGGAGCAAGTGAGACTTGGCGATCTGCTGTTCCACGGTGACGCGGCAACGGAAAAGGAATTCGGTGTCACGTTGTCCAAGACGGGTATGGCGTGCGCCATGTGCCACCCCATGTCAGCCGATATTCACCCGCACGAGTTTCCGAAGTTCCAGGAGCAGATGAACGAGTTCGCGACGCTCCGGGATATGACCAACTGGTGCATCGAGAAGCCGAATGAGGGTGAGAAGATCGATCCCGACGGGGACGCCATGAAGGCCTTGGAGGCCTACATGTACTGGTCGAATCGGGGCTCCAAGCTCGATCCTGGGCGGCACTAAGGAAGAGCGCTCGTCGGCCATCGCTGGGACTGGGAATGGAATGGGCTACCGGTTGCGGCGGCGGTGACGAACGCTGCGGCGAGTTGCCCCGGGCGGACGGACTCAGCTCCTCGGTTAATGGCAAGCGAACGCCGCGAAACAATGGAATCGATCGAACCATGGCGGGCAACAAGGCATCGAATGGAAACGGCATCTGGGCAATCGAGGTACCGGGGCACCTTTGTTCGGCGCCGGACAGATCGTCAAGTGCATCGCGCCTGACCGAGCTGTTTTCGATCGGTGGCGCGTATGCCGGGCCATTCGGCCGAACAAGAAGGTAGAGGGACAGGCAGATGGTCGAACGCGCAGCCGAGTTGACACCCGAGAGCCTGGACGAACTGGTGGATCGGCCGCTTGTGCGGTTGTGGCTCTACTGGGGCATGTTCTGGCTCATGCTGACCCCGACGGTCGGGGTCACCATATCGGCCATGTTCAATTACCCGGAGTACCTGGGTACCTCCTTGGAGTTGACGTTCGGGAGACTGCGACCGATTCATGTGAACGGGGTGATCTTCGGCGCGTTCTCAACCCTGTTCATCGGCCTCTGCTATTACCTTGTGCCCCGGCTTTGCGGGGTTCGCATGGTCTGGGGAAGCCTTGGACCGGCGCTCGCCTGGATCTGGAACCTCAATTTGGCGGCCGGCCTTATCTCGCTGGCACTGGGTTACAACCAAGGTCTTGAGGCCGGCGAGTTTCCCCTGGCAATCGACACCGTCATCTTCGTCGTAATTGCGATCGCCACGGCGCAGTTCATTGTCACTGTCGCCAAACGCACCGAGCCACAGCTCTACGTCAGCCTCTGGTACCTTATCGCGGCTCTCGTGTGGACCGTGATGAACCTCATCCTCGGCAGCTTCATCCTTCCCTATACCATTTCGGGCATAAATAGTGCGGCGTGGCACGGGCTCTTCATTCATTACATCGTTGGCCTGTGGATCACGCCCGCGGGCTACGTGCTGATCTACTATTTCCTGCCGGCCAGCGTGCAAAACCCAATTTACAGCCACAAGCTCTCGCTCGTCGGTTTCTGGTCCCTGGCCCTGTTCTATCCGTTCGTCGGCATTCACCATTATCTTTTCAGTCCGATCGCCGACTGGGCCGAGACCCTGGCCATTATCACGTCAATGCTGTTGATCGTCCCCGTTTGGACAGTGCTGCAGAACTTCTTCGGTACCATGATCGGACGCTGGCAGAGTTTCGGTCGAAATCTTACGGCCAAGTTCCTGATCATGGGGTCCCTCATGTATCTGGTGGGTTGCTTCCAGGGGTCGACAGAGGCGCTGCGCTCGATACAGCAGCCGACCCACTTTACCGATTTCGTGATCTCGCATTCCCACCTGACGGTGTTCGGGACGTTTGTCGTGTGGGCCATCGGCGGCCTTGTGTATGTGTGGCCCAAACTCTGCAATCAGGAACTGTGGTCGTTCAAGCTTGGAAACTGGTCGTTCTGGCTCATCACCGTCGGCATCTCGATCATGGGTCTGGTCCTGACGGCGGGGGGTCTGCAACAGGGCTATATGTGGATGACTGCCACGGAGTGGCTCGAGTCGCTGATACCCGTGCGCCCGTATTGGCTCGTTCGAACCGTCGCCGGCATCTCGATGGATATCGGGATATCGCTTTTGGTGTTCAATCTGATGATGACAGCGCTCGGTCGGTCGGCGGTCGCACCGACTGGCCCGGCGGCCGCTGAGGGGGTGGCCCGATGAATGCCCGCAATGTCGCGCTGGTAGCAGGTTTTCTGTTTATCTCGCTGGCCGCCTTCGTGCAGGGCGTGCTTCCGATGCTGGAGCCGCAATCCCGCTATACCAAGGTGACAAAAGTCGTCCGCACCGACTTCGGCGAATTGAAGTGGATTGAGGACGAGGCAACCGACTACTCCGAGCTCGAGTCCCTGGGGCGCGCGGTTTACACCCGGGAAGGCTGCTGGTATTGCCACTCGCAGTTCGTCCGCCCGGTGACTGGAGAGACGCGCCGCTGGGGCCCGGTCAGCCAGTCCGGCGAATCCGCCTTCGATGTGCCGCATCTCTTTTCCACACGCCGGATCGGGCCGGATCTGACCCGTGTGGGGCTCAAATACAGTGACGAATGGCACTTGGCCCACTTCTGGAATCCGCGCATGGTTGTGCCAGACTCGATCATGACGAGATACGCCCGTTTGTTTGAGATCCCCGCGGAAACGGTCCGCATCATAACCGACGACTCCGGCAATCGAAGCCTGGAACGGACGGCGGAAACCGAAGCGATATTCGACTTCGCCAGTCAGGAACAGATGCGGCTCACCCCGAATGCAGATGGCCTGCTGTTCATTCCGGAGCGCGGCAAATACCCGGTGGTCTTTACGCCCAATGACGAGTACACCGGCGATACGGTCCAGCTCGCGGTGATCACGCAAGAACTCAAGGGCCTGATCGCGTATCTGCAGAAACTTGGCATGAACCGTGGCAAATGGCGCGACACGTTTCCGCCACAGCGCCTCGAAGCCTCCCAGGTTTCGATCCCCCGCTCGGAGGAATGGATTGCCTACGGCAAGGAGGTGTATGAGCGGCGATGTCTTGGCTGCCACGGCGTCAAGGGCGACGGCAATGGTCCCGCCGCAACCTTCATGTACAAGTTCCGTCCGCGCGACTTCACTCTCGGCGTTTTCAAGTTCCGCCTGACGCCGTCCAACTCGATGCCGACCGACGGTGATCTGCTTCGCACCATTACACGCGGGGTGCGGGGAACCGCGATGCCGCCCTGGCACACGCTGCCTGAAAAAGACCGCCTCGCCTCGATTCAGTACATCAAGTACGAGCTGTCCGCCGATCGCAGCGATCCGGCGTCGCCTTACTTGTATTTCGTAGAGGAACCACCCAAGCCGCCCCTCTACATAGAGCGAACGCCGCCGCCATCGGAGGAGATGGTGGCCCGCGGGAAAGAGGTATGGCAGCAAGCAAAATGCTGGGAGTGCCACGGCCAGACAGGCAAGGGGGATGGCGAGAAGGCGCCCGGGCTCAAGGACGATTGGGGCTTCCCGATACCACCTGCCGACCTGACCACCGGTCAGTTCAAGTCCGGACCATCCGTTGAGGATATCTTCCGGACGATGAGCACGGGGCTGAGAGGCACCCCGATGCCGGACTACAGAAAGCCGCTTTCTGAGCAAGATCGATGGGCTCTCGCATATTACGTTGTTTCCTTGTCGGCCTTTACCGACCCGCTAACCGGAAAACCGCTGCAAATTGCGGCCGAGGACCGGGCGGCTCTCAATAACCCAGCCGTCAAAGCCACCGAATCGCATTACGCGTACAAGCCGAGAGGGCAACGGCCAATTGCTTCCGAGTACGCGGGTGATCCGAAGCACGAATCGGCGGTTGGCGGCGAGGCCTGGGCCGAACGTCACGGCATGGAACTGCTGCCCTCCGCGAGGGCAGCCAGCCAAGCCACCGGAACGGAACTCTCAAAGTGAGGACGGTAAGATGGCAGAGCTGACATTTGTGCAGTTCTTGGTCGCGCTGTGCATGAGCCTCGGCGCCCTTTGCATATTCATCTGGGCCGTGCTGTCCGGCCTGTTCACCAATATCGAAGACGTCAAATACCGTGCCTATCGTGCGGAGGTGCAAGACGATGAGCGAAAACACAACCCCAGCGCCTGAGACCCCGGCCAGCGAACCGGATGAACCGGCGGGCAAAGCGGCGCACGAGGAGCTGGAGGAGTATGGCGGTGGCCACATCAAGGCGCGCCATGGTCGCGTCAATGGATGGTTGCTCGCGGTGTACGCCGTCCTGTTCGTTTGGGCGCTGTATTACGGCTACAGGTATTGGGGAGGTCTCGGGCCGGGATTGGACTATTAAATCTTAGGCGAACGAGCGGCCTCGCAGTGCCGGAGTTTATCAGGTGGGAGTGGCAACGGTGATCGTACCAAGGATCGTGCTCGCAATTGCACTGGTGAATCTCGCTTTCCTGTTCACAGAGCTCGCCTTCAATGTACTCAGCGCCATGCTGCCGCTGTCATAAGGGGAAGTATTCATGACTGCTGCCGAGGGTATCGCGTTTGCTATTTTTGTTGCCATGACCGTGGCCTTCTTTGCCTGGGTGGCCTATTTGGCGATCAAGAAATAGAGGGGCTGGGCACGAACCGAAGCGGCGGCATGCCGGCAAAATCGATCACTGGATGCTGCCATGTCGCCCGCCCGGCTCAGCGCGACCGTCATCGGCCAATCCACCGGCCTTGAATGAAGTGTCCATGGAATGGGGCGAGCGCAGTTCGAATGGCTTACTACCTGATGATCTTCCTGGCCGGACTTGCGGGCAGCTTCCACTGCATAGGAATGTGCGGCGGCTTTGCCTGTGCGCTGGGCCGCGATGGCTCACATCGCGCCGCGACGGTCGAACGCCATTTGTTGTACAACTTCGGACGACTCGCAACCTATGTGTTCATCGGCGCGCTATCCGGTGAGCTGGGTCACGCCCTGTTGAAGCACGGGGCGCCTATCTCATTGGCGGCAGGCCAGCAGATCTTAGCCGTTGCTTCGGGCACTCTGATCATTGTGATGGCGCTGCAGTTTTTCGGTTATCTGCAACGCGCTCATCGGTTCGTCGTCGGCTTTGGGGGCAGCATGTTCGTTGTCTCGATGCGCAGTCTGATCGCCGCGCCGGGCCGGACCGCACCGCTAGCCTTCGGTGTGTTTAACGGGTTTCTTCCCTGTCCCTTGGTCTACGCGTTTGCCGCGCAGGCCGCGGCCGCGGCGGATACTCTCGAAGGACTCACGATCATGTTCGCGTTTGGCCTGGGCACATTCCCCGCGATGTTGATGATGGGCCGAATTGGCGTGGCATTCCCGCCCGCTTGGCGTCGCCGCGGCGTCTGGTTGGCGGGCGGGTTCCTTCTGCTGCTCGGCGCGATCACGCTGGCGCGAGGGGTAGTTCCTCTGACCGGACATAGTTAGCCCGTATGAACACATCAATGTGCAGCCATTGCCAGCTCCCGATACGTGGCAGGGGGCAGACGCGGGAGGTCATCGGCGAAGCCCGCCAGTTTTGTTGCTACGGCTGCTGTCTGGCCTACCAGGTTCGCCACGGCGAGCATGACGAGCCGGAGGCCGCCCGGCTTCTGATCCGTCTCGGGACCGGCGCGTTCCTGGCCATGAATATCATGCTGTTCAGTCTGTTGCTCTACTCCGGGAGTCTTGGATCCGCGGATCAAGGGTTGCTGACGGCCGTCCATGTCGTCCTCTGGGCGCTCGCCACTCCGGCGGTGATTATCCTGGGTTGGCCCTTTATGCGGGCAGCCTGGCAGGCCGGGCGCTGCGGCCGAACGACCGCCGATACGCTGGTGAGCCTAGGTGTCGTCGCGGCGTACGGCTATTCCGCGCATCAAGTGGTGACCGGCGGAGATTTGGTCTATTTCGACACTGCGACCATGGTGCTGGTTCTGTTCACGTTTGGCCGCTATCTCGAGGCGGTCGGCCGCGTCAGGGCGGCCCGCAGCCTCGCCCCGATGCTGGCGGCAGAGCGGTCGACGGCAAGGGTGGTGACGGACGGCCAGGATACCGAACAGCCGGTCAACGAAATCAAGGCAGGGGCTCTGGTTCGGGTCCGCCCGGGAGAGCGGTTGCCAGTCGACGGGATTGTCGTCGAGGGGACCTCCCAGTGCAACGAAGCGGTTCTCACGGGACAGTCAGAGCCCCGCGCCAAGTTCCCGGGGGCCACCGTATACGCCGGCAGCGTCAACGGGACCGGGCAACTCATGATCCGGACGACGCTTGTCGGCGCTGCCACCCGCTGGGGCCAGATCAGTCGACAGGTGCGCGAGGCGCTGAGCCAAAAAGGAATGGTTGGCGAAATCGTTGACCGGGTGGCCGCGGCCTTCGTGCCCACCGTCGTCATGCTGGCAGCAGCCACAACGCTATACTGGGGCGGGCGGGGGCCGATCGACGAGGCGCTGATGGCGGGCCTTGCCGTGCTGGTCGTGGCGTGTCCCTGTGCTCTCGGCCTTGCGGCACCGCTTGCGACGGCCATCGGGCTGGGCGCCGCGGCGCAGCGCGGAACGGTGATCCGGGGAAGTGGTGCGCTTGAGCGTCTGGCGCGCGTGAAGGCCGTGGCCTTTGACAAGACCGGTACGCTGACAAGTGGCGAGATGCAGTTGGTCGACGTCTCGACCGCGGAGGCCGGCGAGATGGAATTGCTTCGTCGCGCCGCCGGATTGGCACTGGGCTCAGACCATCCTGTCGCCCGCGGAGTATTGGCGGCGGCGCGGAACAGGGGACTCGCACCGGCACCAAGCCGCAGCGTACGAGTCTACCCCGGTAAAGGTGTCGCCGGACGGGTCGCGGGCGCTCACACTGCGATGGGTTCCGCCGTCTTCATGGAGACGCAAGGGTGGTCTGCTCCGCCGAATTTCGTCGACCAGGCCCGCGGAAGCGAGCATTCGTCGGTGTTCGTTGGGTGGGGCGGCAAGGTTCGCGGGATGCTGAGCGTCGCCGATTTGCCATTGGCCGACGGGCCACGAATCGTCACCGAGTTGAGCGAGCTTGGGCTTGCAACCTGTGTGCTCAGTGGGGACACGCGGCGGGCGGTCGCGCGAACAGCCGAGGCAATGGGGATCGGTAGCTGGCGGGCGGAGCTCTCGCCTGCCGGCAAAGTCGAGGCGCTTCAGGAGTGGTCACGGTTTCACGGTCTTGTGGCGGTGGTCGGGGATGGCCTGAATGACGGTCCGGTTCTCGCCACTTCCCCCGTCGGGATTGCGGTTGGCGGTGCCACCGATTTGGCGCGCGAAACCGCCGATGTCGCTCTGCCTGAAAATGCGCTCAAGACACTGCCTTGCCTGATCCGACTGGCGAGGCGCGTCCGCAGGACGATTCTGACAAACATCTTCTGGGCGCTCGGCTACAACCTGGTGGCCTTGTCGCTTGCCGCGGGCGGACTGTTGCAGCCGATTATCGCCGCCGGGCTGATGGCTGGTTCCAGCCTGCTCGTGGTGATCAACTCCCTGCATGCGGGCCAGATGTCCGGCGATCAAGAGGGCGAAGCGGAACCGGACCGGGCAAGAGCCACCGCCGGTCTGCGCCCCTAGGGGTCACCGTCGCGCAAGGGAGACTGGAGCATGAACGCTTGTGAGCAGGTTGTCTTTCGGCTGCTGCTGATATCGGCTGTGGTGTTTCTGTCCATGACTCCGTTGGTTGGCCTTGCCGTCGAGGAACACGCGGGATCCGTGGACAGGATGTTGGACGAGCTTGCGGAAGCATCGGAACCTACGGTGCGACAACGCGCCGCCGAGCGGCTGGCGACGATCGAAGCACCTGCGGACCGGACTGTACCGGCCCTGATTCAGGCGCTCGAATGGGACATCGATGCTGCTGTGCGCGGACGCGCCGCCGAGGCGCTCGGGGTCATCCGTCCGTTGCGGGCGGACGTTGTGCCAGCCCTTATCGGCGCGCTCGATATGGAAGACCAGCTGCGTGTCCGCTGGCGGATCCTCGAAGCCCTGGAGTCGATCGGTCCTGCCAGCGACGATGTCGTTCCGACTCTTGCAGAAGTGCTGGACAGTGACGGGTTTCCGGGAGTCCGCGCCCGTGCAGCAGAGGCGCTAGGAAAGTTCGGTCCGGCAACGGAGTCCGTCGTTCCGGCATTGATCGAAGCCCTCCTGACGGACGTTCATCCCGGAGTCCAGCTGCGCGCGGCTGAGGCGCTTGGCGCAATTGGTCCAGTGACCAATGCGGTCATTCCGGCCCTGATCGAGGCCTTCGGTTTGCACGATCATTCGGGAGTCCGCTGGCAGATCGCGCAAGCCATAGCAAACAGCGCCGCCAATCTGCCGGATGCCAGAGCCGCTGGGGAAATTGACGCGCTTAAGACTGCAGTCATGGTGCTGAAGACCGACGCGCATCCGGATATCCAGATGAACGCGATTGCTGTTGGTCATATCATCCAGGATCTTGAACGGGGAATGGCCCGATAACGGCCGCGCGCTCCGGGACCGAGGGTATTGCCTCGGCGTTCACCGACGTTTCCCGGTCTTGCATGCTTCTCGAGGAGTAGCGCCGCATCGCGGTTGCTGCGCCTCCGGGCCCGGATTTCTCAAGCATGCGGCCAATCAAGGCAAATCAAGATGGTTGCAGGCCCCCGCAATTCGCAATTCGACCTATCGAACCCGCGAAATCCATCCCTCGGCAAGCTGCAAATAACGCTGGCTGCGGGCCCCCGCAACCACCGAGAATTGACTCCCCGGATCCACGGTTCCGGGGGGTTTTTTGTCGGCGCTGTCCGCCGTCTCGCAGAGATCGAGGATTCTGGCCAGCACGCCGTGCAGTTCGACTGCCGGACGGTCGTTGCCCGGCGCCACCACAATGCGGTCGATCAGGTCGCGAACGATTTCCATGGCGGCTGGTCCGTCACGGGGATGGTCGAGCGTTTCCTCCAGCCGGGCGACTTTTGCCGCAAAATGTTCGGCGAGTTTGGGATGTATGCGAAGCGGCGCGGCATCGGGCTGATCCGCGAGAAACGCCTCGAGTTCCTTTTTGCGCGCCTCCAGTGCGAGCATCGTGTCCTTCATCGAGGGGGTATACAGTCCGTCCTCGATCGCGCGGATGGTGCGGGCGATCCGGCCCTTTACCTGGGCAAGCTCTCGCTCATGGCCGCGGCGCGCGGCGTCGGCCTCGCGGCGTAGCCGTTCGAGTTCGGCCTGATATTCCTCAAGCAGTGGTTTGAGAAGCTGTGGTGCAAGCAATCGTTCCTTGAGACCACCGAGAACGCGCGTTTCGATTTCGCGGCGGCCAACGGTCTGCGTATTGTTGCAGGTGCCTTGGCTGCGGTGCGTCGAGCAGCCATAGCGATCCTTGGCCATGATCGTGTAACCACCGCCGCAGACGCCACATTTGAGAAGACCCGACAACAGGTGCTTGCGCCGGTGCGCGCGATTGAGTGGCTGGCCGTCCTCGGTGCGGCCGACCTCGTGCGTCAAAGCCTTCTGCCGCGCTTTGACTCGCTCCCACAGCCCATCCGCGATTATCCTCAGTTTGGGAATCTCAACGATCTCCCAGAGTTGTCGTGGGTTGGGTCTTGCGACGCGCTTACCTGTGCGCGGATTCTTGATATATGAGCATCGGTTCCACTCGAGGCGGCCGACATAGAGCGCGTTGTTGAGAATGCCGGTGCCGCGTTCGGCCTGGCCACGGATCGTTGTGTCTCGCCATGCGTGGCCGTCAGGCCCCGGAACATTCTCTGCGTTGAGTTGCCGGGCGATTGCGCGTGGGCTCATACCGCTGGCATAGGATTCGAAAATGCGCCTGACAACAGCGGCCTCCGCGGCGTTGATGCGACGCTCACCCCGCCCTTCGTTACGGACACCGCTGTCTGGGCTCACGACGTCATAGCCATACGCCTTGCCGCCCGGAATGCGACCCTGCAGCGCCCTGCCGAGCTGGCCCCGCCGGGTCTTCTCTCGCAGATCGGAAAGATACATCTGGGCCATGGTCCCGAGCATTCCGACATGCATCGGCGTCACCTCGCCGGTCGAGACGGCATGAAGTTTTACCCCGGCGAAGGAAAGCCGGTCGTAAAGCCCGGCGATGTCGGCGAGGTTGCGCCCGAGACGATCGAGCGCCTCGACGACGATCACGTCGAACCGCTTCTCGTCGCCGTCGATCAACAACCGCTGATAGCCCGGCCGGATGGCGCTGCTGCCGCTCAGCGCTCGATCTTCATAGATACGCCCCATCGTCCAGCCCTCTCGTGCGATGTAACGCTTGCAGACCTCGATCTGATCGTCGATCGAGGCATCGCGCTGCTGGTCGGAGCTGAATCTGGCATAAACGGCGGCGCGCATGATGGTGTTCCTTCATTTCGTTCGGCGGCGCCGCGACGACCCAGTGATCTGGCTGCGCAGCGCCAGGATATTCTCCTGATAGCGCTTCGCGGCCTCGCTGGTCGAGGCCTGATTGTAGTAGCGCTCGGCGGTGCGCGGATCGTTCTGTCCCAGCAGTAACGGCACGATGCCGACGTGCCCGGGATCCTCGATCGCTTGGAACGTCGCTTGGCAATCGCGGACGAGATGGACATTGATCGGAATTCCGAACTCCTGTTCGGTCGCGTCGCGGATCTTGCCGTATATGGCGCCGTGCGCCATCGGGCGGCCGAGATAGGAGACCCAGAGCCGATTAGTCGACGCGCCCTTGAGGAGCATCGGCCTGTAGGTCTCGATGTAACGGTCGAAGAAGCGGGTTAGCAGATCGGGCAACCGGCATTCGATTGGCCTGCGGTTCTTGGTCTCGCGCTCCCCTATGCGGAGCACGTAGCCGGACGGCATGCGAATGAGATGTTGCCCGATGCAGATCGCAGCGAAGTTGGACCGGCGAATGGCGCGGCAGGCGAGGAACGCGATCATCAGCCCGTCGCGAAAGCGGCACGCCTGCCAGTCTTGGCGGCGATGGGTCCCGGTTTCGGTGTCCTGCATGAGGCGCATGCCCAGCGCCAGCAGGATCTTCGGGTGAACGACCCTGGACCGTTTGTCCCGACTCGCCTTGGCGGCGGCCCAAAGCCGACGTTGGATTCGGTGGACAAACCCGATGCCCGCATCCGGTGCCATGACCCTGAGCGCCTCGTGCAGATCCGTGATCCGCTGGGCGAGGGTCACGGATGCCAGCTGTGCACGAAGTTCATCGATATAGGCCTTCAAGATGTCGGGTGAGACGCGGCCTGCTGGACCCGCTGCCGAATCGAGAAGGCCCCGGTGGTCCACGAACGTCAGGAAACGGCCGTAGCTGCTTTCGACCTTCTTCCGCGTGGCGGGCCGCCAATGGGCGGCTGGGCCCGATCCGTCCAGCAGATCGCTGCTCCGCTGCGCGGCAGCCCAGGCCAGCCGGTCGGGCGCAGGCCACTCTTCGACCGGCATGCAACGGCGCGCTGGGTCCTTCTTAGGGTCGATGATCATCGTCGTCCTCCCCGGTCTCGTTGAGGATGCCGTCGCGGATGCCGAGGATGACCGCATCGAAGTGCCGGATGGCGGCCTCCGACTCGAGCCCAGTGTAGGAGTTGACCGTGGTCGACAGCTGCTTGTGGCCCAGAACCCGCCGCACGACCTCGTAGGCACCGGGATTGCGGTCGAGATAGAGCATGGCGCCGAGATGGCGCATCAAGTGCATGTTGACCTCGAGCCCGGTGAGGTCGCGAATGGTCTTGGTGAACTGGCGCGAGAACTGATCGGGGTTGGCGGGCCGGTCGCGGCGGTCGCCAGGGAAGAGCCACGCCGAAGGCCCGTTTGAAAGCATCGGCCGGCAGCGATCGAGGTAGAACTCGAGAAGGGCCACCGCGTCGGGCGGCAAGGAGTAGGTGAGCGGCACGGCGTTTTTGACCTCGTCCTCGGCGATGAGGACGTGGACCTGGACCTGGGCGGTTCGGCCTCTGCCGGCGCGGACGATGTGTCGCTCGAGGCTGAGTCCGACCAGGTTGTTGCGCCGGATCGGCATCATCAGGAGTAGTTCGATCGCGAGGGCGATCTTTACCAGCCGGGCATCGGCGACGGTCAGCCGGTTCTTCCTGCGCATGCGCTCGTGGATCGTCGGCGGCAGCATCAGGAAACGCTCGAGACTCCCGCGGTCGGTGAGCTGGAGGAGACGTTTGCGATTCCTCCTCGTCAGCCCCTGAACGCGATGGGCGAGTGCGCCCTTGATCCGCTTGAGCGCACTAAGGTGGTCGTCGTCCACCTCGATCCAGTGCTCGGCGATTGCACAGAGGACCGCGGCGAGGCCGCCGATCTGGGAGCTGGTCTCATTGTCGTGGTGGTCGAGGAAGAAGCGGAGCGCCTCCTTGGCGGTCGCGACCTCTACCAGATCAGCAAGCGTTGTGAAGCGACGGACATCACGACCGCGGTGGTGAAGCGCCGAGACAAGCTGGCGGACCTGGAACCGGCGGTGCTCTATGGTGCGCGGTTTGACCGGGCGCAGCGGGCCCTTTTCCGCGAACGGATCGGCGTGGGCGAGGCAATCGAGCCATGCTTCGACGTCGCGGCGCAGTGGTTCGGGGAGGTCGTTCCAGACGAGGCAGTAGCCCTCCTTATTCGACGGTACGGCGAGGCGCGTTCTGGGCCAGCCGGGCACGGACGCGACCGCCTTCTTCCACGCCAGCATTGTGTTGCGGTGCTGGATGTGCGGGTTCTTCAGCAACGTGCCCTCGAACAGCCACGTGCGGTAGCGGTCCGAGGCGTCCTCATCGACATCGTCAGGGGCGATGCCCATGAGGCTGCACCAGCCCATGAACCGGGACACCTTGTAGCGCAGCATGTCCTCGGGAATCCGCTCCCACAGCATCTTCCAATCCGCGCTCAGACCCTGGCCCCGGACGGGCACGACGAGGAGGGCATAGCGCCGAATCGCGAACTGGACGTTCGACCGCAGGGTCTGCAACGTCTTCTTCGAGATCCCGGCCGTCTTCCAGTTGAACCCGCTGAGCCGCTCACGGATGACGCGCATGGAGGCGGGGGCCGTCTCTGGGTCGAGGTGGAACAGGGCGCACAGCCGGCGCAGCGCCGATCGCAGATCTCGCCGCCGCGTGGACGGAAGCTCGGGATCGCCTTCGACCGCCGCAATTACGTCGGCCAGCGTCCTGGCGACCGGCATGACGGCGGACCGGTGCGGGTGGGATCGATCATCGAAAGCGGTCATCGGGAACCCATTCAATGCACTCCCCGGGTCTCGGGAAGACAAGAGTGGACAACGCGCCCAGTTCGGGAAACTGTACCATCACAAACGCAACTCGTTTGTGACGGGACGTTCTCCCGACATCTCCGCAAGGCACGGGAAAAATTGGACGATTGCGGACAGTAATGGTCATGATTCCGATCCGCAATCGCTCAGCCGATTGGCGCGTTCGTAAGCCATGCGATCGGCATGGCTGACGCGCAACTGACCGCCGAACTTGTGCGCGACCAGTTTGCCCCTCGTAATCTCGCGCCGGATCGTCTTGCCAGAGCAGCTCCAGATCTCGGCAAGATGGCGAACCGTATAAAACGGCCTCGGCGCGGTTTCGCTAATCTTCGGGTTACTCATCCTCTGCGCTCCTGCTCCTGAACGACTCAGGTCGATCTTCGCCATTGGACTGGCAGGTAGCCTCGGCGAAGTGTGCCCTCGCCAGCGCCCTAGCGATCACGTGCACTAATGGCTCGAGCGCTCGCAGCGATGCGTCCTTGTCCTGCTTGATCGACATTGGCACGGTGTGCTCCCGGCAATTGCCTTGCCGAGAGAGCCAGCGTCAAAATTGATGTGCAATTTATGGTGTTCGGTCCGCAGGCCGGATTAACAAGCCCACTGAATCAACAGGTTGACCGATAATTATGGTGGCAATTTTGGCGACTGGGATGGCAGGACCGCTATGAGTCCCTGCCAACGGTGTGTTTCTCAAGCCAGACCGTGAGATGATTCCGGATTGTGGAATCGTGCGGGAGAGATGCCCTGCCCAACTGTTGTTCGAGATGGGCGATTACGTCACGGGGGCGCACAAATGCTCCGCGCCCCTCCTTCTGGAGGAGCGATTCGAGGCAGGTGTCGATCTCGGAATAGTCGTGCTTCCCGGGGCCGGCCCGCGCCCTTTCTGCGGTGACCCGGACGGGACTTTGTCGCATTCTGGAGCCACTTGCTGAACCGAACCAACTCGTCGCGAAGCACATAGACGGTGCCATTTTCGACCATTGGTCCACCGTCTTTGAGTTTCATCCCGCGATCAGGTTGCGCGGCGCGCGGAACGATGTGGAGAGGGACCTTCTTTTTTCCGCCGTCGACGTTTGTGTCACCAATCCACCCGGCATAGACGGGAAACTCCCAAGGTTCCCGAAACCACTCAGTCCATTCGTTCGGTTTGATCGGAATCTCTCGCTCAGGTTCGAGACGGTACGGATAACAGACTGTACTCAGCCGTCCTATCCGCAGATATTCGAAAAGATCCTCCCGCGTGCAGCCGAGTTTCGTCAGATGTTCGAGGACTTCCGGCAGATTGAATCGATCCTTGGGCGGAACGCGTAGCATGCTATTTGGCCTTGTCACGTGACCCTTGGTCTGCTCGAACTTCGCATATGCT
This sequence comes from uncultured Flavobacteriales bacterium, assembly GCA_964347475.1. GTDB lineage: Bacteria > Pseudomonadota > Alphaproteobacteria > UBA8366 > JADFVY01. The sequence goes on along the minus strand of CAYFYY010000041.1, from coordinate 862 downwards.
CACTGAAAGCAATGCTGTAGGTGCGATGTCGTCACATACTGATCAGCAGGGACTGAATGAGGTGATTCCGAGTCAGTTTAAGCCCATCAGCTTGGTTGGAGTATGCGCTATTCAACAATGCGGGTCACTACGTTGGAACGGGAGCGCGGGGCGAGGCAACTTGAAACTGTGTGCTGGATGCGTGACCCGACCGCCCGAAACGGCGCAGCCAACCGCCAAACCATTGCCGAAGTTGTAAATTCTTGCACTATTGTCGGTCCTAGTCTGGCGCGGCCGTTGGGGCGCGTACAAATCGCCTGACAATCACTTAATCTAGGTGCCTCGCACGAACTCAAGAGCCGGTGCGCAATCTAGTCAGCCCTCGCGACCCCGGTCGCTGGTAAGCGGCAAGCGCACGTCCACGCGAAGGCCGCCCTCGCTTCGATTTGTGAGGGTAAGGTCACCGCCATGGCCGCGGATGATTGTGCGCGCGACGGTCAGGCCGAGGCCGGAGCCACCGGTTTCCCGGTTCCGCGACGCCTCCAGCCTGTGAAAAGGCTTGAATACATCCTCCTGGAATTCTGCCGGGATGCCCGGCCCATCGTCGTCAATCCGTACGCAAACGGCATCGGCCGCCGCATCCAGCGAGACCCGGGCGCGACCCCCATACTTGACGGCATTGTCGATCAGATTCGCAAAGGCGCGCCGAAGGGCGACGGGCCGGCACTCGAACGCAACGGCCTCATCACCCGCCTCGAGCGAAACCGGATGTCCCAAGTCCGTCATGTTGTCGCAGACCCGCTGCAGGAGCGACCTGATATCAACCATTGCAACTCGGCCGCTGGTCGCCTCGTCCCGCGCGAAGGCCAAGGCGGAGGCAACC
>CAYFYY010000040.1:3055-37348 GCA_964347475.1 uncultured Flavobacteriales bacterium | reverse complement strand
ATTTCGACGGCGAGGACTTCCCCGGCGACCAGGTGCAGACGGACGACGAGCTGATGGAGGCGGTCAAGCTGCGCGGCACGACGACCTTCCACCCCATGGGCACCTGCCGCATGGGCCCGGCGAGCGACCCGACGACGGTGGTCGACGACGAGTTGCGGGTGCACGGGCTCGCGGGGCTGCGCGTCGTCGACGCCGCGATCATGCCGCGGATGCCGTCGGCGAACCTCAACGCCGCCGTCCTGATGATCGCCGAGAAGGCCGCCGACATGATCCTCGGCCGCCCGGCGCCGGAGCCGATCGTCGTCGCATAGGGCCTGTTCCGTTGCCGCCGCTGCGGCACCGGGTCGACGTCAACGCGGAGGGACTCCGGCCGGCCGAAAGCCGCGGAAAACGCCTTTGCATGGGCTCGTTTCGCAGGATGAGGTCGCGCCGCGTCGGCAGGCGTGGTTGAATGCGGCCGGGACACGGCCAGGACGAGGGGCAAGCGATGGCAAAGCGGAGCGGCATGCGCAGGGGGCTGACCCGCTATGGCGACGAGGGCTTCGCCCGGTTCCTGCGCAAGGCCTTCATCAAGGCGATGGGCTATTCCGACGCGGCGCTCGACCGGCCGGTCGTCGGCATCGCCGATACCTTCAGCGGCTTCAATCCGTGCCACCGCACGGCACCGGACCTGGTCGCCGCGATCAGGCGCGGCGTCGCCATGGCCGGCGGCCTCGCGATCGAGTTCCCGACGGTCTCGCTGCACGAGTCTTTCGCCTATCCGACCAGCATGCTCTACCGCAACCTGATGGCCATGGACACCGAGGAGATGCTGGGCGCGCTGCCGATGGATGCGGCGGTGCTGATCGGCGGCTGCGACAAGACCGTGCCGGCGCAGCTGATGGCCGCGGCCAGCGCCAACGTGCCCTCGCTGATCGTCGTCACCGGGCCGATGATGACCGGCGATCATCGCGGCGAGCGGCTCGGCGCCTGCACCGACTGCCGTCGGCTTTGGGGGCTGCACCGCGCCGGCGAGATCGACGCGGACGAGATCGATGCGATCGGCGGACGGCTGATGCCGACGGCGGGCACCTGCATGGTCATGGGCACCGCCAGCACCATGGCCTGCATGACCGAGGCGCTCGGCATGATGCTGCCGGGCGGCGCCGCGATCCCGGCGGTGATGGCGGACCGGCTGCGCCATGCCGAGGCGAGCGGCCTGCGCGCCGTGGCGATGGCGAAGGAAGGGTTGACGCCGGACAGGATCATGACGCCGCAGGCCTTCGCCAACGCTCTGCGCGTGCTGCTGGCGATCGGCGGCTCGACCAACGCGCTGATCCACATCACGGCGGTGGCCGGGCGGCTCGGCATCGAGGTCGACCTCGACGCGTTCGATGCGATGGGGCGCGAGACGCCGGTGCTGGTCGACCTTAAGCCCTCCGGCGCCGGCTACATGGAGGATCTGCAGAAGGCGGGCGGGCTGGTCACCGTGCTGCGCGAGATCCGCGACCTGCTGCATGCCGACGCGCTGACCTGCACCGGCAAGACCCTCGGCGAGGATATCGCGGCCGCCCCTGCCGGCTGGGCGCAGGAGGTCGTCCGGCCGCGCGCCGACCCGGTCTACGGGGAGGGCGGCATCGCCGTCTTGCGCGGCAACCTCTGCCCCGGCAGCGCCATCATCAAGCAGTCCGGCGCCAGTGCAGCGCTGCTGCGGCACAGCGGCCGGGCCGTCGTCTTCGATTCGCTGGAGGATCTGGCCGCGCGCATCGACGATTCCGACCTCGACGTCAATCCTGACGACGTGCTGGTGCTGCGCAACGCCGGGCCGAAGGGCGCGCCCGGCATGCCGGAAGCGGGCTATATCCCGATCCCGAAGAAGCTGGCGCAGCAAGGGGTGCGCGACATGGTGCGGATCTCCGACGCGCGGATGAGCGGCACCGCCTTCGGCAGCGTCGTTCTCCACGTCTGCCCCGAGGCCGCCATCGGCGGGCCGCTGGCGCTGATCCGTGACGGCGATACGATCACGCTCGACGTGCCGGCGCGGCGGCTCGACCTGGAGGTCTCGGAGGACGAGCTGGCAGCGCGCCGCGCCGCCTGGACGCCGCCGGGCACCGCCCGGGCCGAGCGCGGCTACAAGCGCCTGCATCTCGACCACGTGACCCAGGCCGACGAGGGCTGCGACCTCGATTTCCTCGCCCGGCGACCGTTTACCGCGAAGACGCCGGTGTGAGTTGCAGCGCTTGCCTTGGCGCCCTCGACCCGCTATCGGAACTGCCGACGCATAACGAAGGAGATGCCCGCAGATGCCCCAGCCCGAGAAGATGTCCGGCGTGCTGTCGCCGGTGGTCACGCCGTTCCGGAAGGACCTCAGCCCCGATGCTGACCGGCTGGTGCGGCAGTGCCGCTGGCTGTTGTCGCAGAACTGCGGCCTTGCCGTGTTCGGCACCAACAGCGAGGGCAACTCGCTGTCGGTCGAGGAGAAGATCGCGCTCATCGACGCGCTGGTCGACGGCGGGCTGGACACCGGCCGCATGATGCCGGGGACCGGCGCCTGCGCCATCCCGGATACGGTGCGGCTCACGGCCCATGCGATCCGGCGCGGCTGCGCGGGCGTGCTGATGCTGCCGCCCTTCTATTACAAGGGGGTGAGCGACGAGGGGCTGTACCGCGGCTATGCCGAGGTGATCGAGCGGGTCGGCGATGCAAACCTGCGCATCTATCTCTACCACATCCCGCCGGTCGCCCAGGTGCCGATCACGCTGACGCTGATCGAGCGCCTGTTGAAGGACTTCCCCGACACCGTCGTCGGCATCAAGGACAGCTCCGGCGATTGGGACAACACGTCCGCGATGCACAAGCGGTTCCCCGGCTTCGCCGTGTTCGCCGGCAGCGAGACCTTCCTCCTCGCCAACATGCGCGGCGGCGGCGCGGGCTGCATCTCGGCCACCGCCAACATCAACCCTGCGGCGATCCACGCGCTCTATGCGGGCTGGCAGTCGGACGGCGCCGAGGCGATGCAGGCGCAGCTCGACGATCTGCGCGGTGCGGTGCAGAAATTCCCGATGATCCCGGCCCTGAAGGCAGCCATCGCGCACCATTCGGGCGATGCCGGCTGGGCGCGGGTGCGGCCGCCGCTGGTCGAGCTGACCGCGGAGCAGAAGGCAGGCCTGGTCGCCGAGCTCGAGAAACGGGCGTTCCGGATGCCGGGCCTCGCCGAGGCGGCGACGGTCTGACGTGCGTGGCGGCCGGCGGGCCGGCACAAGGGTGAGGGAGGCGCATGGAGGCACGGGCGGCGACGTTGCGGCAGGACGGGCGGGTCCTCGGGCTCGTCTGCGGCGGCCACTTCATGAGCCATATCTACCTGCTTGCCCTGCCGCCGCTGTTCCCGTTGCTGCAGGCCGAGATGGGGCTGAGCTATGCCGAGCTCGGGCTGCTCATGACCGTGTTCTACGCCGCCTCCAGCATCGCCCAGATGCCGGTCGGCCTGCTGGTCGACCGCATCGGCGGGCCGCTGGTCGTGGCCCTCGGGCTCGGCCTCGAAGGCGGCTGTTTCGCGCTGATGGGGCTGGCCCAAGGCTACGCACCGCTGCTCGCCCTCGCCGCCGCCGCCGGGATCGGCCATAGCGTCTTCCACCCGGCCGACTTCGCCATCCTCAGCGCGACCATCGACGAGCGCCGGGTCGGCAAGGCGTTCAGCCTGCACACCTCGGCCGGCCATCTCGGCACCGCGGTGTCGCCGGCGCTGATGATCTTCCTCGCCGCCCTGTGGGACTGGCGCGCGGCGCTCGCCGCGGTCGGAATCGCGGGACTCGCCGGCATGGTCGCGATCCTGGCCATGCGCGATGCGCTGACCGGCGACATCGAGGCGCGGCGCGCCGTCAAGGCGGAAACAGCCGGCACCGAGGAGGCGACCGAGGGACCGCGCGGTCTCGCCCTGTTCCTGTCGCGTCCGATGCTGCTGATGCTGGCGTTCTTCGTCTGCACCGCCCTGACCTCCAGCGCCGTACGCTCGTTCTCGGTCTCGGCGCTCGGCGAGGCGCACGGCACCCCGATGGCGGCGGCCGCGGCGGCGCTGACCGCCTATCTGTTCGCCAGCATCGCCGGCGTGCTGTTCGGCGGCTGGCTCGCCGACCGTCTGCGCCGGCACGACATCTCGCTCGGCCTCGCCTTCGCGGTCTCGGCGGCGATCATGGTGCTGGTGGCGCTGTTCGACCTGCCGGCGGCCCTGCTGCTGGCGCTGTTCCTGATCGCCGGCTTCCTGCAGGGCTCGGCGCGGCCGCAGCGCGACATGCTGGTGCGTGCCCGGGCGACGCGCAGGACGCTCGGCCGCGCCTACGGCTATGTCTCGACCGGCGCCGCCGCCGGCGGCGCCGTCGCGCCGATCCTGTTCGGCTGGATCCTCGACCTCGGCCACCCGAGCTGGGTGTTCTATGGCGTCGCGCTTGTGATGGGGGTCTGCCTGCTCGCCGTCATCCTCGACCGGATGCCGGCGCGTTAGCGCCGTGTCCTGCGATTCAGACCCAACTTCCCCCGTTGAGACAGTGAGTCCCACCCCCACCCTGCCCTCCCCCATCAAGGGGGAGGGGTAATATTTCAGTCATGACAATAACTTAACCCCCTCCCTTGGTGGGAGGGGGCAGGGGGAGGGGGACAAACGAAACGTGCCGGCGAACGCCGGCTCCGACTCATCTTGACGGATCATGTACTAGCTCTTGCCGCCGTCCTCCTTCCAGCGCTTGACGATGCCGGCGTCGATGCCGAACAGGTCGAGCGCCCGGCCGACGGTCTGGTTCACGATATCGTCGATGCTCCCGGGCCGGTGGTAGAAGGCGGGCACCGGCGGCATGACGATGGCGCCGGCGCGGGTGACCCTCGCCATCATCTCTATGTGCCCCGCGTGCAGCGGCGTCTCGCGCAGCAGCAGGACAACGCGGCGGCGCTCCTTCAGGCACACGTCGGCGGCGCGCACGACGAGGGTGTCGTCGTAGGAGTTGGCGAGCCCGCCCATGGTCTTGACCGAGCACGGCGCGATCAGCATGCCGCGGGTGCGGAACGAGCCGCTGGACAGCGAGGCGCCGATGTCCTTGTCGTTGTGCACGACGTCGGCGAGCGCGGTGACGTCGGAGGCCGACATGTCGGTCTCGGCGACGATCGTCTGCCGGGCCGCACCGGACAGCACCAGGTGCGTTTCGATGCCGCCGGCCGCGCGCAGCACCTGCAGCGCGCGGATGCCGTAGATGGCGCCGGAGGCGCCGGTGATGCCGATAATCAGCCTGTCCGCCATGTGCCCTTGTCCTTGCCAGCCCGGCCGATCCTACACGGGATTCGTTGCGATGTTCAGCCCTGCATTTCCGCCCGCCGCCGCGCCCGCCACCGCGCGTCCGACCGGTCCCCGGCCATTTGCGGTGGCGAAAATGCTTCGATTTCGATATATTTCCTGGCGGACGCGCGGAATTCAACAACAACCCGCGATTCCAGGAACTTAAGAACGTGCCGGGCGGTACGGGTAGGAGAGAGGCATCGCCATGAGTGCGAAGATCGCGCGGCTCGAGTTCGACCAGCTCGACCCGCGGCTGGCCGCGCTGCTCGAGCCGCGGGTCAAGCGCCTCAACTATCTCGGCGAGTTCTTCAAGGTGATGGCGCACGCGCCCGACATCCTGGTGCCGTTCATCGAGATGACCGAGGCGCTGAAACACGAGCTGCCGCAGAACCTCACCGAGGTCGGCGCGCTGACGGTGGCCGGCTTCATGAACAACGCCTATGAGCGCAACCAGCACGAACGGCTGGCCGAGAAGCTGGGCTTCGCGCGCGACTGGATCCGCGAGGTCAACGCGCTGGCGCCGGACGCGGCGACGGCGTTGAGCGAGGACGAGACGCTGGCGCAGCGCTTCGCCCTGGCGGCGCTGGCCCGCGACTGGGCGGCGGCGCAGGACCTGTTCGACCGGCTCGTGGACGCGATCGGCGACAAGCCGGCGATCGCCTACCTCATGCTGGTCGGCCGCTACGCGTGCCATGCCGTCATCGTCAACAGCCTCGGGCTCGCACCGCCGGCGCCGTCGATCTTCGAGGCCGCGCCCGCGACGCCATGAACGCGGCGCCGGGATCGCCGCGACAGAAGATATCGGGAAAGGAGGATCCGCCATGACCAGCAACAGCGTCTTCGTCGACCGCTGCAACCACAGCCACGAGCAGGCCGAGTTCTGGGAGTCGATCGTGATTCCGAAGGAGGACATCGACGCCGAGATCGAGCGCCTGGCCAGCATCGACAAGCCGGCCGACGGCCGCCGCCAGTCGCTGATCGTCCACCCGATGGCGACCGAGCCGGGCCTCGGCCTCGCGCCGGGCATCCAGGTCACGCTCTCGGTCCTCAAGCCCGGCGAGAGCTCGGCGCCGATCCGCCACAACTCGACCCAGGTCAATTTCTGCATCCAGGGCTCCGGCTATTCGGTGGTCAACGGCAGGCGCATCCATTTCGGCCAGTACGACGTCTGGAACCACCCGTCGTTCCACACCTACACCCACCACAACGACACCGATCAGCTGCAGGTGCGGCTGACCTATTCCAACGCCGCTCTCTTGGAGAAGATGAACGTCCACATCGTCGAGGAGAACCCGCCGCTCGTCGAGGCGGTCGAGGAGGACAAGGCGGATGCCGACGATCCGCGCCGCAAGAGCCCGTTCGGCACCTTCCAGCTCAACGACGACGGTGCCTGGCTGATGCCGTACGAGATCCTGATCAATCCGCCCTCGGTGGAATCGAAGGCGCTGCACTGGCCGTGGCCGGACGTCAAGGAGCACCTCGACAAGCTCTCGGCCCTCGGCAAGGATTATATCGGCCGCCGCCTGTACCTGATGTACAACCCGATGACCGGGCGCACAAACGGCACCACGCCGAATTTCTTCGCCACCATCACCATCCGTCCGCCGAAGATCGTCGACCGGCCGCACCGCCACGTCTCGGCCGCCATCAACTACTACTTCCACGGCACCGGGCGCAGCACGGTCGAGGGCAAGACGGTGGAGTGGAAGGCCGGCGACTTGATGCTGTCGGCGCCGGGCTGGGCGATCCACAACCACGCCTCGCACGACGAGCCGGTGTACGAGCTGACGGTCCAGGACCAGCCGCTCAACATCATCATGGAAAGCCTCCTGTGGCAGGAGAACCTGAAGCACCCGGCCGTCGTGCTGGGCGCGCATGAGGGCTTCCAGACCAACCGCAAGGCGGGCTGAGCATGGGCTTCGCGCTCGCCGACATAAAGGGCTCGATCCCGCCGGTGATCACGCCGTTCCGCGACGGCGCGGTCGACTACGACACCTACGCCCGGCTCATCGAGCGCCAGGTGGCGGAAGGCTCCCACGGGGTGCTGGTCAACGGCACCACGGCGGAGCCGGCGACGCTGACGACCGAGGAGCGCATGACGCTGGTCGAGGTCGCGCTCGAGACCGTCGCCGGCCGCGTGCCGGTGGTCGCCGCCACCGGCTCGCAGTCGCATGCGGAGACCGTGCAGCTGACCGAGCAGGCGACGAAGGCGGGGGCCGACGCGCTGCTGATCGTCACGCCCTACTACATCAAGCCGCCGCAGCGCGGCCTCGTCGAGTACTATGTCGACCTCGCCGGCCGCACCGATTTGCCGGTGATGATCTACCACATCCCGGGGCGCACCGCGGTCTCGGTGACTCTGGAGACTTGCAAGGCGATCCGCGAGCGGGCGCCGAACCTCGTCGGCATGAAGCACGCGGTCAACGACCTTGCGTTCGTCACCGAGACGCTGCAGGAATTCGGGCCGGACTGGAAGGTGTTCGTCGGTCTCGAGGAGCTCTCGTTCCCGATGATGGCGGTCGGCGCCTGCGGGCTGATGAACGCGGTCGGCAACATGGCGCCTTCGCGGGTCGCGGCGATCTGCGAGGCGGTGTGGGCCGGCGAGCTTGCGGAGGCGCGGCGCCTCCACGATGCGATGTGGGAGCTCAACAGGTCGGTGTTCTTCGACACCAACCCGATCCCCATGAAATACATGATGATGCGCATGGGTCTTCTGGAAACGAACGAGCACCGCCTGCCCATGGTCCCGGCCGCGCCCGAGGTGATGGCGAAATGCGACGCCGTCCTCGCCGCGGCCGGCATGCTGCCGGCGGAGGGCGAGAGAAAGGCGGGGTGAGGGAAGCTCCGGCCCGCCGTTTATTTACCCCCGCGCCTTCTTCGCGTAGCGCCGCAGCAGGTCGTCGGCGACGCCCTCGCCGACGCTGCGGTGCAGCTCCGGCGTCTTCGAGCGGATGACGACGCCGCCGACCATCGGCGCTGTGGCCTCGGTCTTGCCGAGCGCGGTGCGCGACTCCCACACCGGGTTGCCCTCGCGGTCGTACAGCACGAACACGCCGATGGCGCGCGCCTTGGCAAGGCCGGTGCCGGCGATGCTGCCGTGGCGGACGTATTCCATGTCGCTCATCTCCACCATCATGACGCCGTCGACGCCCAGCACGAAGGCCGCCCGGCGGGCGTATTCCGAGGGTGCCGAATCCATGCGCAGGCGGATGACCGGCAGCCCGTCGACGCCGGCCATGCGGCCGTTCATGTTCTGATCGTAGAGCCGGGCCATGCCGCGGATCTCCTCGTTGCGCGCCACCTCGTCCAGCGGCACGATGCGCCAGCGGCCGCTCTCAGCCATCGCCGCGATGAAGCCGTCCGCCGCCTCGCGCGCCGCCGCCTTGCCGTTGCCGAGGGTCTCGCCGCCGGTCGAGTACTTGGTGATGGTCTGGGCGACGCCGCTCCAGCCGCCGAAATTGCTGCCGCCGTGCTTCTCGGTGATGTATTTCGGCACCGCGAAGGAGACGATGGCGACGGTGCGGATCGCGTCGACTCCGGACGCGTCGGCCTTGAAGTCCGTGGATCCGCAGGCGCCGGCGCCCGCGAGGATCGCGATCAGCGCCGCGAGGCGCGCGACTCTCGTGTGCAACGTCATGGCTTTCCCCTGTGTCGTTCCGGTCTGGCAGTGCCGCCGGTGCCGCCGCGGCAAGGCGCCCGGCCCCGCGCGCCGGACTCTACAGGCGGACCGGTGAAGGAATGGTTATCGACACACGCACAGGGGGCCGACGGGTCGGCACGTATATCGACGGCTCACGCTTGCTTCGTCGCCCCGATTCGTGACACGAGGTTGTAGATCAGCGCGATCAGGGCGCCGGCGATGGCGCCGTCGACGAACGCCCACAGCCCGCCGACGAGGCCGCCGACCAGGCTCGTGCCATAGCCGAGATAGAGCGACGCCAGCAGCTCGGCCAGCGCCGTGCCCCAGCCGAACGCCGCCGCGATGGCGAGGAACAGCACGCCGAGCGCCCAGACCGCGCCGAACGCCACGGCGAGCGGGACGATCTTCAATCGTTCCATATGTCTCATCCTCCCAAAAAAAGCAGTTGCATTCAGCCGGATCGCCCGTCCGTCTCCGCCAGCCGCGCGACCAGCCAGTCCGCAATCAGGGCGGGCACGCCGTCCGAAAGCTGGTTGGTGTGCTCGAGCAGCTCGCCGTAGCGCCGGAAGAAGCCGTCGGGATCCTCGAGGAACAGGTGGTTGTGGCCGGGCAGGATGCGGACCGTCACGTCGCGGTTGCCGCCCTCGCGGATGGCCGCGGCGAGAATCTCCGCATGCGCCACCGGAACGTTCCTGTCGGTCTCGCCGTGCAGGATCAGCACCGGCCCTGCGACCCGGCGCGCCACCGGCAGCGGGTCCCAGATCAGCGCATGCTGCCACCACCGCCCCCAGGCGCCGCGCGCGGCCGGCCGCACGATGTTCTTCATCCGCTCCTCCAGGATCGCATCTTCGTCCGCCCCGGCGCTGCGCGCGGCCCGCTCCTCGTCGGTCAGCACGTCGTTCTCGATCAGGGCGCGCTGCTGCGATTCGATGACCTTCCAGCCCCTCGCGCCGGTTGCCGCCATCAGGACGATGGCGCCGACCGCCTTGTCGTCCGCGGCGATGATCAGCGCGATATCGGCGCCCTCGCTGATGCCGAGCAGCCCGAGGCGTCCTGGGTCGATCTCCGTCCGCCCGCGCAGCCAGGCAAGGCCCGCCTTCGTGTCGTCGGCCCGTTCGACCTTGGTCGCCTCCAGCAGCGGGCCGCCGCCCGAGCACCCGACGCCGCGGTCGTCGAGGCGGAGCACGGCGAGGCCGCGCCGCGACAGCGTGTCGGCGATCTGCCGGAACGGGCGGTAGCGGCGCACCGGCTCATGGCGGCTCTGCATGTGATCGCGGTTCTGGGCGTGCGATCCGGAGACCAGGACCACGGCCGCAAAGGGCGGCTCACCCCGGGTGGGGACGGTCAGCGTCCCGGCCAGCACATGCCCCGCCGGCGTCGCGATTCGCACCTCCTCGGCCGCGTAGGGGGCGCCCGCCGGGGGCGCGAAATGGGAGGGCGGATAACAGGGGATGGCGTCCCCGCACCCGCTCGCCAACACGCTCAACACGACTGCCGCACTTCGTCCGGCCATGGGTCGGTCCCCCTCGCGCCATCGCAGCAGGAGCAAACCCGCCGTACGGCGCAGGCACGGAGCCGCCAGCATGCCACATTGCGAGCCCCGAACGGTTGACCTGGATCAAGACACGGCGCGTCCGGCCGGCACGGCCGCCCCGTTTCCTGCGGCGCTTTTGGTAGACTTGCCGTCGCCGCGGAGCGGGTAGACAATCCCTGCGACCCGCCCCGGTGGAGGACCGCCATGGGCACGCTGTCCTATGACCAGGCGAAGCGGTTCTACGACCGCTTCGGGGCGCGGCAGGACCGCCAGGCGTTCTACGAGGACCCGGCGGTCGCCGCGCTGATCGCCCATGCGGAGTTCGGGCGCGCGGCGGCGGTGTGCGAGTTCGGCTGCGGCACCGGCCGGCTGGCGGCGCGGCTGCTCGACAGCGTCCTGCCGGCGGACGCGACCTACCTCGCCCTCGACCTCAGCGACGAGATGGTGCGCCTGGCCACGGCCCGTCTTAAGCCCTGGTCGAGCCGCGTGCAGGTGCTGCGAACCGATGGCCCGCCACGGATCCCGAGCGGCGACCGGCGTTTCGACCGGGTCGTCTCGACCTACGTGCCCGATCTGTTGAGCGAGGACGACATCGCCGCCCTGCTGGGCGAGGCGCACCGGGTGCTGCAGCCCGGCGGGCTGATGTGCCTGGCCGGCCTGACGTTCGGCACGACGCCGTGGTCGCGCGCCGTTGCCGGGCTGTGGCAATGGATCCACGAGCGGCGCCCGCACTGGCTCGGCGGCTGCCGGCCCGTCGCGATGCACCGCTACCTCGACCCGCGACTCTGGGAGACGGTCCATCACGGGGTGCGCTGCAGCTACGGCATCTGCTCCGAGGTCCTGGTGGCCGCGCGCTGCGATGCACCGCGCGAAAGCGGTGGCGGCAGCGCCTGAACGGCCCCTCGGAAACCCGCGGAAAACCCTAGCGCATGGGGTCGTTCCACGCGCGGCGCCGGCCCGGCGGGCCGGGCAGGGCAAGCCGCCCGCCTCTAGCTGCGCCGCCGCGCCGTTGCCTTGCCGCCCGATCGTGCCAACGCCTTCCCCAGCTGCTCGAAATCCCGGTACAGCAGGGTGAAGTCGTCGTCGCTGCGGCCCTGGTCCACGGCCGCCGTAAGATAGGCCAGGGTGTCGCGGCCGATGTTCACCGTCGCGCCGAGCTTGTCGGCCAGCGCGACCGCCATGCCGACGTCCTTGGCCAGGTTGTAGACGCGTGAGCGGCCGTCCCAGGTGTCGGACAGGATGTGGTCCGGGAAGCGCCGCTCGGAGATGAAGCTGCGCGCGTTGCCGGCGTTGAACACCTCGATCAGGTCGGCGAGGCCGATGCCGGCGCGGCGGGCGAGGTGCGCGGCCTCGCACAGGGCGAGGAAGTTCGTGTGGGTGATCATGTTGTGAACCACCTTCATCGTGTGGCCGGCCCCGCTGGGCCCCAGATAGATGAGGGTCTTGGCGACCGGGGCCAGCCATTTCGCGGTGCGCCGGTAGACCGTCTCGTCGCCGCCGATCATCAGCGTCATCGTGCCCTCGTCGGCCCCTTTGGCGCCGCCGCCGGTCATGCCGGCGTCGAGATAGGCGACGCCCTTGCGCGCGGCGCGGCGCGCGAGCTTCTTCGTGTAGACGGGGTCCGACGTGGTGAAGTCGTACAGCACGAGGCCCTTGCGCGGCGCCTTCAGCATGGAGTTGCGGCCGGACAGCATGGCGTCGATCTCGGGCGAGCCGGGGACGACGAAGATGACCATCGCACACTTCGCCGCCATCTCCTGCGGCTCGGCGATCGTCGCGGACTCCCGGAACGGCGCCCGGGCCGGCTCGGCGATGTCCCATGCGAACACGTCGTTGCCGGCCTTGATCAGGTTCTTTGCGATGCCGCGGCCCATGTTGCCGAGGCCGATGACGCCGATCTTCCTGGGTCTGGCGGCCATGGTCGGGATCAGGGCGCTCTGCCGCCGAGCGTCACCGCCAGTTTCCGCGCGTCGACGATCTGGGACGCCGTCAACTCGCTCTCCAACAGCGTCATGCGGTCGCGCGCCGTCTCGTGGCCGTTGCCGGCGGCGAGCGACATCCAGGCATAGGCGGTCACGAGATCGCGGCCGACTCCCTCGCCCAGCACGTAGACGAGGCTGAGGAGGTACTGCGCGTCGGCGTGGCCCTGCCGGGCCGCCAGCCGGTACCAGTGCACCGCCTCGTCGAGATCCGGCGCGACGCCCTCACCATGGCGGTACAGCCCCGCGAGGCTGTTCTGGGCATCGGCCAGACCCTGCGCCGCCGCCGCCTCGAACCACCGTGCCGCTTCTTCGATATCACGCCGGACGCCGCGCCCGGCCTGGAGCATGACGCCGAGGAGCCACTGGCCGCGACGATCGCCCTGGACGGCGGCCTCGCGATAGAGGCGCGCCGCCGCTTCGTGGTCCCGCGCAACGCCGCGGCCGCTCGAATAGAGGTAGCCGAGGATCACCTGCGCCGGGGCGAATCCCTGCCCGGCGGCCTTGCGGTACCAGTCGGCGGCCATCCGGTCGTCCCGGGCGACGCCGATCCCGTCCTTGTACAGCCGCGCGAGATTGGCCTGCGCCTGCGCGTGTCCCTGCTCTGCGGCGCGCCGGTACCAGCGTGCCGCCGCCGCGACATCGCGGGCGACCCCGAGGCCGCGCTCGTGTCGCGCGCCGAGGCTGTTCTGTGCGCGGGCAAAGCCCTGCTTCGCGGCAAGGCCAGTCCAGTGCGCCGCGGCCGCCTCGTCCTTCGCCGTCCCGTGGCCCTGTTCGTACATCCAGCTGAGATAGAGCTGCGCCTTCAGGTCGCCGGCCTCGGCGAGCGGCGTGAACACATCGAGCGCGGTCGCGTAGTCGCCCTCCCGCAGTGCGGCGATGCCGCGCTCGAGTGCGGGCTCCGTCTCCTGTTCGAGGATCGCCTCGCCCGGCGTCTCGCGGGCCTGCGCGGCCTCCCACGCACCCGCCGAGAGACCCAGCAGGAGCGCAAGGGCGATCGGTCGTTTCATCACGTTTCTCCCCGTCAACCGTTTGTTCTTGGTTGTCTTTTTCGCCGGGCGGCCGAACGCGCCGGCGCCCCGGTGATGCCCGAAAGCTTACCATCCCCGGCGTGCGACCGGAAGGACCGGGTGCGCGGCGCCTGCAATTCCGTGCCGCCCTACCTCCTCCCGATTGTCGGCGCGCGTGGTCGACCGCGTCGGCACACCGGAAATGCGAGCTAGAACCGCCCGCCCTTTCGCGATAGAGTGATGACAGTCAGGGTTCCGATACATTGGTTCCGTCCGCGTAGCCAGTTCCATCCGAAGAGCAACAAATGTCACCAGATCCGCCTACCGTTGGTTGATTGGCGGGCAAACGGAATCAGAGCGAGGAGGCAGCAATGCGACACCGCAGATTCGACGCGTCCGATGCCAACCCAAGGCCCGCCGCCGCACGGCCAATGCAGGCGGGCCCCGCGCACGCTTGCCTGTGGCTGTACGCCAGCGCCGGTGCCTTTCTGGCCATGGCCGGCATGGCCCACGCCCAGGACACCAAACCCGTCGGCCAGCCAGCCTCCAACGACAGGGCAATCGAGGTGCCGTCCATCTCGCAGTTCACCGGCGTGCTGACCCCGAAGGGCACGTTGATCCTGGAGCCGCAATTCGAATACTCCACCTGGTCGCTCAACAGGGTCATTCTGGAAGGGTACACCGTCATCCCGGCGATCACCGTCGGCAGTATCGATATCCGGCAGGTCGACCGCAATATGGCGACAGCGGCGCTCACTGCGCGCTACGGGTTGACCGACCGCCTCGAAGTCGACGTGCGGGTCCCGTATGTGTACCGCTACGACAGCCTGACGGCCCGGCCGGCTGGCACCGGTGCCGACCAGGATGCGTACACGGATGTCGAGGGCGCCGGGCTGGGCGATGTCGAGTTCGGGCTGCACTACCAGATCAACGCTCCGCAAGGCGGCGGCGCCTTCTATGTCGCCAATCTTCGGGGAAGAGCCCCAACCGGTGAAGATCCGTTCGAGGTGCCACTCGATGCCGATGGTCTCGAGACGGAACTTCCGACCGGCACGGGCTTCTGGGCGGTGGAGCCGAGCCTGACCGTCCTGTTTCCGTCTGATCCCGCGGTGTTCTTCGCAAATTTCGGATACCTGTGGAACATTGAGCGGGATGTCGGGACGGTGAACGGGACCCCATTCGGCAAGATCGATCCCGGAGATGCCGCCCGGGTCAGTTTCGGCATGGGTTACGGCATCAACGAACGGGCGTCGTTCAGCATCGGCTACGAGCACAATTACGTCTTCAAGTCGAAGCAGGACGGCGTGGACATCGACGGCACCGACCTGCAGGTCGGCTCCCTGCTGTTCGGCGTGTCCTACCGGGTCAGCGAGCGGGTCTCGTACAATCTCAACGTCAGCCTGGGCGCGACCGACGAAGCGCCGGATGCCCGCGTTCTGCTGCGCATCCCGATCCGGTTCAACCTGTTCTGATCGCACGCGGCCGCCGGCGGATTCTGCCGGCGGCGTCATGCCGGCAGACTCCGAAATCCAGTCCCCGGCAGGGAGAAGTGGCAGTTCCGTCTATAGTCTCACAGACCGAGAACGCCGAGCGTGCGCATCTGCATCGTGAAGCTGTGCGACTGGAACAGGCGCTGGGCCACCGCGGCGTTCAGCAGATCCAGGTTGAGCGTCGCGGTGTTCATGATCGCGATCTCGCTCACGTTGTTCTGAATCACGGTGACCACCCCGGTGATGTCCGTTGTCATCTGCGGGGTAATTTCGATCGCCGGTGTACCGTCGCCCGGATCCACGGTGACGGTGTAGACAACGCCGCTCCCGACGAGCGTGGTTTCGTCGAAGCTGAAATCTTCCTGCGCCAGCGGGACGCCGCTGCCGCTCGCATCGCTCACCACGGTATGGAACTCCAGCGAGACATTGACGACCATGCCGTTCGGCAGAACGAATCCACCGCGCATTTCGGCCAGCTCGGTTTCGCTGACCGGCGTCAGATTCTCGAAACTCGTCAGCGCCGCGGCCTGGGCCGGCAGGGACATTCCCGCACCGGCCAGCAAAATCACCGCCGTCCCCAACGCAGTGCAAAACCTACGCAACACGACGCCACGGTCGGTGCCGAAAGATCTCGCGTTCATCACAGTTCCCCTAAAACTCGTTGCGACCGGGCAGGGTGAGGCCGAATTCCGCCAGGCCACTGCGCATCAGCGCGGTGCCCAGCGGCGCCTTCGCCCGGACCAGCCATTCATCTTCTACGTTGAAGGATTTCTGGGCGATCTCGGATTCATCCAGGATGACGAACAGGATGCCGTTGGACATCTGGTCGAACTCCGAGCGGGCGACGATCGTGTTCCCCTGCGCCGGATCGGCCATCAGGACGTTGTCCGCGTCGATGCCCTTCACCACCACGAAGTGAAGGTATCCGTTGGTGTTGATCAGGACGATTGCCGGTATACCGTTCTCCGCCAGCTTTTCGAGTCCGACGCGATAGCCGTTGGCCCGCATATCCCGGCCGGCCAGGTAGTCCTTCATGTCGAGCAGCGAGAAGCCTTCCGTGCGAATCTTGTCCTGATCGCCCTGCGTGAACATCGTGCGGAAAACTTCCTGCTCCGTCGTCGGCCGGCCGTAATGGTAAGTCAGCAGCGTCGCCACGGCGGCGGAACCGCAACTGAAGTCGTAACGCTGGCGGACGACGTTCTTGAAGCGGGCTTCGCGGATGCTGACCACCGGTACGTTGAACACGCCGCCGATGCCGGCGACCGATACCTCGCCCGCTGACGCCACCGATCCCGCCAGCCAGGGCGCCGCCGCGATCAACACGACCGCGCCAAAACCGGAGACGGACTTGATTCGCATGCTTCTCCCCTTCCGCGGCCCGGATCCACCACTCTACGGTGCCGCGTTCTGATAGACGTTCACGTTGACGACAACCCCGTTCTGGATGATGGCCTGGTTGCCGTTGTTCTGGATCACGTTGACGATTCCGGCCGACTCGGCGAATGCGTTTCCGGCGATGTTGTTCGACATCACCGCGCCGTCGATCTGCGTGGTGCCACCGTTGAGTTCGGCGGACATCTCGAAATCCTGCACGACGCCGCGTGCACGTTCATCGGCCAATTCGGCTTCCGGGAGTGCCACCCATGCCGCATCGATCGGGTCGGCGGCCAAACCCTGGATGGACCCCAATGTAACAGCCGTCGCCATACCGGCGACAGCGGCTAACCCCCGACTGGCTGTCCTCCACATGGCGATCTCCTTCAATTCCCCTACGCCTTGGTCTGCGATTCCCCGAAAGAGAGGAAAGTGGTGCCGGCGGACGCACGCAGCGCCCACCGGCCCAAATCCAAGGTCACGGTGTGTTGGCGGTAACGGAGATCGCAGATTGGATGGCGTTATTGTTGCCATTGTTCTGCTGTACCGTCATTACCCCCGATGCTCCGGTGAACGACGAAACGACTGTGTTCTGATAGCCCGGAAGCGCAGAGGTCGAGCTGATCACCGAGGTATTGCCGGTGACGACCGCGTTGAGCGCCGCAACCGACAAGCCGGCGCCCCAGCCGTTTGCACCGTTATGATCGATGGCGACCGCGTTGGACGCCCCCATGACGTTGTTGTCGCCATTGTTCTGTTGAACCGTCATCACCCCGTGGGCATTGTTGAACGAACGGTTGGCGATGGTGTTCACGCGATCCGTGTTCGGGTGATCGGCTGCCCTGTTCCCCGAAACCTGCGCGATGCCGGCCGCGGCGTTGCTTGCACTGGGAGAGAACGGATCGACGTTGTCCTCGTTGACCACGATCGCATTGGTGGCCTGAAACACCTCCGCCGATGCAGGCGAGCCCGCTACGCAGCGGCCACGCGGCTCGAGCTCTCGGGCGGCAGCAGCGAGATCACGCCTGTCGCGCCCACGAACGAGGGATCGATCAGGTTGTCGCGGTTGGCTCCGCTCAGGGTTTCGTCGGCCAGGTTGCCGACCGCTGCGCCCGCCGTGGCAGCAATGGAGGTTGCCGTATCGGTCTTGTCGTCGCCGTTCACGTTCGCCACGACGGCGCTGGCTGCGCCGATCACGTTGTTGTCGCCGTTGTTCTGCTGCACCGTGGCGACCCCCGAGAAGCCGTTGAAGGAGTTCTCGATCAGGTTCTCCCGGTGGCTCGGCGGCGGCGTCAAAGCGAAGCCAACCTCGGCAGCGCTGTTCTCCACCGTACCGCCGACGGTGACGGCCATCTGGTTGACATTGTCATTGCCGTTGAGGTTGCGCGGACCGCCGGTATCGACGTTGGCCTGAACCGCGTTGGCGATCAGCATCACGTTGTTGCTGCCATTGTTCTGCTGAACCGAGACGACACCGTTCGCCCTGCCGAACGAGTTAAGGATGGTGTTGTCGCGGAACCCCAAGATATTTCCACCAGGGTCAACCGAATCGACGTCAAACGCAAGGGCGCCAGCGACAGCGCCGAGCGTGCCGGCCAGCTGGGTCACCTGGTTGTTGTTCAGCGCGTTGGTGCTGTCTTGCAGCCCCGGCCCGATATTGGCGGTCACCGCCGTCGACACGCCGAGCACGTTGACATCACCGTTGTTCTGCTGAACCGTCGCGACACCGCTATAGCGGGTGTAGCTGTTCATGATCAGGTTGTCGCGGTCGCGGCTGAAATCGCCCGTCAAAGCCGGACCGACGCCGCCGAGGGCGAGCGCGGCCTGGGTGACATTGCCGCTGCCGAGATTTCCGGCCACGGCCGTCGCGGACGAGATTGCGTTGCCGTTGCCGTTGTTCTGCTGCACCGTCGCGATTGCGCTGGCATCCACGAAAGACGGATTGATCGTGTTGCTCCTGTCCGACCCGTTGTCCAACAGCGGGAGCTGAAAGATGCCGATCTGGGCCGCCGTGGTGCCTTGCGTAAAGGCGACCTGGTTCGAGTTGCTAAGGCCGCCGGTGTTGGTGTGCACCGCGGTGGCCGCGCCGATCTCGTTGTGATCGCCGTTGTTCTGCTGCACCGTGGCCACGCCGTAATAGCCTCGGAAGCTGTTCCGGATCAGATTGTCGCGCAGGCCTCCGAAGTTCTCGGTGGCGTTGCCAAAGGTCGCCGAGAACGCAGCGGCGCCCGTCAAGATCGGAACGTTGCCGGTCATGTTGGCCTGCGCTGCTGTCGCAGCCTGGATGGCGTTGTTGCTGCCGTTGTTCTGCTGCACATGCGTGATGCCAGCGGCATTGTTGTAGCTGTTCAGCACGGTGTTGAGGCGGGTGCTGCCAGCATCCATGGCGATGTTGCCAGATACGGTTTCATCGGGCATTGGCATGGGATCGCCGTTGCTCATATCGGCGTTGATGATGGCGATGGCGCCATCGCCGTCCGCGATGGCCGAGGCCGACAAGCCCAGGACGAGCGCGAAGGCGGAGACGCCACTCAGTAGTATGTTCCTGTACATCCGTTGTCCCCTTTGCGAGTCAGGTTGCATGTGGCGTCGCCGGGTCCTCTTACGGGCTGTGCGGCGAACACCGGGAGGCCGTCTGTCCGGTCAAGCCGGCGCTGGCCTCGCTGTACGGCAACGAATCAGGCAAGCGGCGTGCCATGCCGGGCGCGATCGAATAACTGGTTGTTTTTGTGATTCTTCTGCCTGTCGAGTGCCGAACTCAGCGTTGGCAGCTCTGTCGGAAAGTGGCTGCAAGTGGAAACAGTCTGTATGAGTTGTGTACGGTTTTCGTGTCTCCCGCTCAGCCAGAAGCGCAGGGTCTGGCACAGAGTTTGAATAGAATTGGCGGCAAAACGATCGTGGTAACCAAGGAAGGAAGGCAGGAGCGATGTCTGCACGTCTGTTTCGTTTCGGCTGCCAGGTGGCGGCCGTCTGCTGGCTGTCCACGGCGGCCGTCGCTGCCGATCCCGAGGGCCATTTCGCTGTCAGGGGAGTGGGGCTGGAATCGTGTGGTAACTACGTTGGGCCGCGAACCGAACAACCCGCGCTGCGTGCCGTGACGCGAAGCTGGTTCAACGGTTATCTTTCAGCCTACAATCAACTCGTTCCCGATACGTACGACGTCACCGCAGGGGCGTCGCTGGACGAGTTGGAAGTGCGACTGGTCAGGCACTGTCAGACCAATCCGGAGCACTCGATCGCGTTTGCCGCGATCGCCGTCGCAAGCGCCCTCGATTCCGGCAGGGTTCGCGCCAATCCTGCCTCCGCCACCGACAAGCCCGTCGTTGGTGCGGACCTGTGGCGCCGCATTCAGAAGGCCCTGAAGGCCCGCGGACATTACAAAGGCTCGGTCGACGGCATCGACGGCCCGGTCAGCCGGGCCGGAATTGAATCATTCCAGCGCGCCGAAGGACTGCCCGTCACAAGGCATCCGGATGCCTTGACCCTGGCCAGGCTGCTTCAATGAGGGAACTCGGTGTCCGCAAAAGAGACAGCGCTGTATCGTTCGGTAGACAGTGTGTCGCCGACGGGCTACCTGAGCGTGCCGCCGATCGAACTGGTCACGCTGTTGCTGATCCCGCCGTCGAGTCTTACCGGGCCGGTATTCGGACGCGGCTTGAATTCGTCCCAGAGAATGACGCCGAACTGTTCCCCGCCCGTTTGTCCCGGGCCGGCGGCCACCAGCCCAGCGCCGCGAATCCGCGTCAGTTCGTCGAGATTCACGGCCACGGCGAATGAAAGCCCGGTCGACGAGCCGGCGTCACCTTCGGCGCGAATGGGCGTGGCAAAACCTGCTGTCACGGCCAATGCAAATGCTGAGGCAACGATTGAAATGGCAGTTCTGCAATTCATGGCGTGTATCGTTCGATCGTTTCACCGGGTGGCGCGGGTATCATCTCCGCAAACTCCGTGCCAATTTCACAATATATGAAAGGAGATGGCTATCGTTCCAGCGTAAATTGCCAGTCGCCGTCGCCGTCTCCTCGAAAGTAATACAATTAGCAATTGTAACAAAATTAACAAACGATATTTTGAGTCGTAACAGTCGAGTGACGCGTTGGACATGTCAATAAACTGTATCAGACAGGGACTCCGGAAAATTCGCGAATTGTGAAAAAAAACACACCCCATCAAGCCAAGATGAGTTAGAGTGGAGTATTGCTGGCGGGAGGGCCAGCCAATCGTGAATACTCAAGATTTCAATCCGAGGGACGTTGCCTTCGTCGCTGGCGATTCATCGGGACAACGCAAGGTTGTTCTGTCGCGCCCGGCCTTGCTCCGGATGGGCGCGCCAGCGCTGGCGCAGCTGGTGTTGGACTTGTGCCACAGGCACGCGGGTCTCGCGCCGGACGTGCAGAGCCGAATCTCGGAATATGCGGAAAGATCAGAGGCGATACAGGGCGAGGCAGACCTCGAACCCGTAATGGTGGGAAACTGCGCCGCCATGAAGGAGGTCTTCAACGCAATCCGGCGCTATGCGCCCACGGACGCGCCGGTTCTCATCACCGGCGAGAGCGGCACCGGCAAGGAGTTGGTCGCGCAGGCGCTCCACGAACGCTCGGCATTCCGGGACGGCCCTTTCGTGCCGGTGAATTGTGGCGGGTTGCCTGTGACCTTGATCGCATCGGAGCTGTTCGGCCACGAAAAAGGTGCCTTTACAGGGGCGGTGAGCCGGCATATCGGCCACATCGAGCGGGCCAATGGCGGCACGTTGCTCCTCGACGAGATCGGGGATCTGCCGCCGGACCTCCAGGCCCATTTCCTGCGGTTCCTGGAGACCCGAAAGATCGATCGCCTGGGTGGCACACAAGCGGTCCCGGTGAAGACCCGGGTCATCGCAGCAACAAACGTTGATCTTGAGGAAAGCGTCGCGCGGGGTCGATTCCGCCGCGATCTCTTCTTCCGGCTGGACGTATTGCGGATCCACCTGCCCCCGCTTCGCGAACGCCAGGGCGACATTGAGATTCTGACGCGATTCTTTGTGCAGCGTCTGGCAGGCGAACTCGGGGTGAGGGAGCGCCTGGTGTGTGCCAGGGCCATCGACGCACTCAAATCATACCCCTGGCCAGGCAACATTCGTGAACTTATCAGCAAGATCCGCCGCGCATTGGTGATTGCGGAGGGCGAGATGCTCGACATCCGCGACCTGGAGATCGATCGGATGTCGGCTCGGCCCGTGTCGCAGCCAGCGGTGGGCGACAGCGGGCCGGGCGCGCCTCGCCCCGAAACGAGACCGGATAGTCTGCTCGACGTACGCCAGCAGGCGGAGGCCGCGGCAATACGGGCGGCGCTGGAACGCAGCCACTATAACGTGAGCAAGGCCGCCCGCGAGCTGGGCATTGCCCGCGCGACCATTTACAAAAGGATGAAGAAGCTGCGCATTGAAGTGTGAAACGGCACGCAATCGGCACGAGCGCCGGCTGCTATTCGTCTTCGTGTACCGGCATCCAGGCGGTCGGCCAGGGCTCGTCGAGGTCGCGCAGGAAGCAGGCCAGCTCCTCGACCTCGAGGCGGATCGCGCCGCCCTCGGCGAAGTGCAGGACGACGCGGCCCTCGTCGCAGGCGATGGTCAGCAATTCCAGGTAGCGGCCACGATCGTCGCGGTCGATGTTGCGGTACTGCACCGTCTTGACCTTGTCGAAGCACAGCCCGGCGTGGACGCGTTCGTGCGGCTTGCCGTCGGCGCCGGGCCCCGCCTCCTCCGCCTCCCAGCGGAAGCGGTTCAGCGCCATCACGAAGCGGCCCTCGTCAGCAAGGAACGCGATGTCGCCGATCGGTGCCAGCGCGTCCTGCACCATCGCCGCGACCACCGACAGGTCCTTCAGGTCGACGGCGTGCAGTCTCAGCGGCGTGTAGTCGGACTCCGTCATGCCTTCGCTGTCCCCCGGGGGTTTTACGAGCCCACGCGTTCGATCTCGGCCCCGCAACCCTTCAGTTTTTCCTCGATCCGCTCGTAGCCGCGGTCGATGTGGTAGACACGGTTTATCACGGTCTCGCCTTCGGCCGCGAGCCCCGCGATGACCAGTGACACCGAGGCCCGTAGGTCGGTCGCCATGACCGGGGCGCCGGTCAGCCGCTTGACCCCGCGCACCATGGCCGAGGCGTTGTGCACGTTGATGTTGGCGCCCATGCGGGCAAGCTCCGGCACATGCATGAAGCGGTTTTCGAAGATCGTCTCGGTGATCATCGAGGCACCCTCTGCGACGCTCATCAGGGCCATGAACTGCGCCTGCATGTCGGTCGGGAACCCGGGATAGGGCTCGGTCATCACGTCGACGCCGGTAAGACCGTTGCGGCGCGCAACCTTGATGCCCGCCTCCGTCGCCGCAATCTCGACCCCGGCGTCCTCCAGCGCCTCGGCCACCGAGGCGACGATATCCATGCGTGCGCCGACCAGCTCCAGCGCACCGCCGGTGGCCGCCGCAGCCATCGCGAAGGTGCCGGTCTCGATACGGTCGGGCACGATGCGGTGCTCGGCCGCGTGCAGCGCGTCGATGCCCTGGACGGTCAGCGTGTCGCTGCCGATGCCCTCGATCCGTGCGCCCATGGCGACAAGGCAGCGGGCGAGGTCGACGACCTCCGGCTCGCGCGCGGCGTTGACCAGCACGGTCTCACCCTTCGCCAGGCTCGCCGCCATCAGCAGATTCTCGGTCGCGCCGACCGAGACGAACGGGAACACGTAGTGCCCGCCGGCGAGGCGGTTCGGCGCCCGCGCGTGGATGTAGCCGCCGGACAGTTCGATCTTGGCGCCCAACGCCTCCAGGCCCTTCAGATGCAGGTCGACCGGACGGGTGCCGATGGCGCAGCCGCCGGGCAGCGAGACCTGCGCCTCGCCGCAGCGCGCCAACAGGGGGCCGAGCACGAGTACGCTCGCACGCATCTTGCGCACGATGTCGTAGGGGGCGACGGTGCTGCTGATCTCACCGGCTGACAGCTCGATGACGTGGCCGCCGCCCGGCCCCTCGCCGCGCATCGCCACGTGCACGCCGTGCTGCATCAGGAGCTGCACCAGCGTCGTGATGTCGGCAAGGAACGGCAGGTTGGTGAGCGTCAGCGTCTCGCCGGTCAGCAGGCTCGCGGTCATCAGCGGCAGCGCCGCGTTCTTGGCGCCGCTGATCCGGATCGAGCCCTCGAGCGGCCGGCCGCCGCGGATGCGTATCTGGTCCATCTATGTCCTTGTGTCGCGGGGGGCGAATCCGGGGCCTTTCTAGCCCAGGACCGTGGCGCCCACAAGGCGTGGCGCGGGCCCCGTCAATCCTTTGCCGAGCAGCCGTCACCCCCCTTTGGATCGGCCGACCGGCCGCGCTGCTGCGCCTTGCGTTTCTTCAGGTTCGCACGCAGCGCCGCGGCGCGGCGGGCCTCGCGCTCGGCGGCGCGACGCCGACCGTCCTCGCTGCTGCCCGGCATGTCCTTGTTTCGTCCCGTCATCGCCCCCAAATGCGCGCCCCGGCGCCGCCCTGTCAACGGAATATGCGCTTGCAAAGTGGGGAACCGGACCTAGGATGCCGCTATGGTCGACGCAGCGGACATCGAGGCCGCGCTGGCAGGACGCCCGCCTCTGCGGGACAGAACCGCCGAGACGCCGGAGGACGAGGTCGCGGCAGCCTTCGTGGCCTTGGCGCCGTTCGGCGACGGCGGCGTCTATGTTGGTAGTTTCTCCGGCGACAGCGCGTGGGAGCGGCACACCGCCGGCGACGAGCTTGTGCAGGTCATTGGCGGCCGAACGGTCCTGACCGTGCTGACCGGCGACAGCATACAGACGATGGAGCTGAGGGCCGGCATGCTGGCAGTGGTGCCGCGCGCGTGTTGGCACCGGTTCCATGCGCCGCACGGCGTGACACTCCTTACCGTGACGCCGCGGCCGACGGAGATCTCGCGCAAGGAGGACCCGCGGGAGCCGGGCTGACGGACCTTGAAAAGCCGGGGGCCGTGTGGCATAAGGCGCGCGCGTTCGCGCCATGGCGCGACACCCCGGTCCGGCGCCGCCGTAGCTCAGGGGTAGAGCACACCCTTGGTAAGGGTGGGGTCGAGTGTTCAATTCACTCCGGCGGCACCATTTTCTTTACGCAAATTCAGCAGATCGATTACTATCGCGCCGTAAGAAGTGGCGCGGCGTAGTGCAAACAAGTCGTCGGCGCGAATGAATACGTGACCTGCGCCAATGCCGGATCGTTAAGGCGCTTGCGCCCGTCACCTGTTGCACAAATCGGGATATTCGCGCCGGAACTGCGCCGTCATGGCGCGGCTTTTGCGGTCGGCGATCTTCCGGTAGGGCGTGGGCGGTAACGCACCGAGATTCCGCACACCGACGAACCGTGCGATGATACTTACCGTCACGTCAGGACACTGCACGAGATCCTCGTACTCGATCCGCAATGGTTTGATGCCCAGCTCAGCGAAAGCGTCTTCAGCCCATTGTTCCTGGTCAAGTATGTAGTTTGCCCGTCGACTGATTTTCACACCATCATATTTGAGGGCCCGCAGTTTCTTACGCATTTCCGGCGTCTTTTCCTGCGGCGCGTGGAAATATCGGGTCTGCGCGACTTTGTACGATGAGACAGCCTGAGCCGCCAGGTCGCGGCGGGTCAGGTATATGACATAGAAATTCTTGAGGATGTCGTAAACATCGATGTGACGCTGAAACAACTGAAGTTGTGCGGGTGCGGCCTGCATCCCGAACACGCGATTGCGCGATGTGAATCGCGTCCGCAGTCGTTCCACGTATTGTGCCGGCATACAACGACTTACCTTGGCGAGCCTGCGCGGCAGGAAGTCGGGATTAAACCATTCATGCGGCGTTCCCATCTTGTAGGTGCGCGTGAGGATATCGCCAAGCCAGGTACTACCGGAGCGTGGCGTGAACACGATGATGTAGTTCGTTGTTTCCGGTGCCGACTCGGTGATCGGCGTATCGGGAAGGAACGCTGCTTCCTCGAACATTTTCAAAATGTCATGTTTCAATTCCAAATCCTCAAACGTGAAACGACGCATCAACTATCCATTGTGGCGTCGTTTCCCTGCACAAACATCCCGGGACCCATCGGTCGCATACCCCGTCGTCGTAAACAGACATCCGGCCGATTGGCTGGTCATTCAACACCACAACGGTCTCGCAAGTCGAGTCGTGAACCGCGGAACGCGGTACGTTGTCTGTATCACCACGATCGGCAACCTTCGCTCGGGTTCGCGCCAGGGCGCGAACACCCCGGTCCGGCGCCGCCGTAGCTCAGGGGTAGAGCACACCCTTGGTAAGGGTGGGGTCGAGTGTTCAATTCACTCCGGCGGCACCATTCCTTCCCTTCCGTGGCTTTGGCTTCTCCCGCAAACTTGGACCCGATGCCGCATTCCGGGCGGCGGGCGCGTCTGCTATGCTCGTCGCCATGACCCGCATCGCCTTGGCCAGCGATCTGCATATCGAGTTCGAGCGTTCCGGCGCGCCCAAAGAGGTGCCGGCCGGGGCGGGTGGCCATCCGACGGACGGGCCCGACCTTGCGGCGATCCACGGCGCGGCCGATCTCGTGATCCTCGCCGGCGACATCGACATCGGCACCGCCGGCGTCGCCTGGGCCGACGAGGCGGCACGGTACCTCGAGGTGCCGGTGCTCTACGTTATGGGCAACCATGAGGCCTATCATGGCGATCTCGACGAGGTGCTCGAGGGCTGCCGCGAGGCCGCCGCGGCGACCGGCGGCCGCGTGCTGTTCCTGGAGAACGATGCGGTCACCGTGGCCGGGGTGCGGGTGCTCGGCTGCACGCTGTGGACCGACTATGCGATCAACGGCAACGCCGCCGCCGGCATGCAGGCTGCCGCGGCGGGGCTGGCCGACCACGTGCTGATCCGCGCCGGCGGGCGGCGGTTTTCGCCGGCGCAGGCGTTCGCCCGCCATACCGATTCGCGCGGCTGGCTGGAGCGCGAGCTTGCCCGCGGCGGATCCGGGCCGGTCGTCGTCGCCACCCACCACGCGCCGGTCCGTGCCGCCGTCGAGCCGCGGTTCGAGGGCAGCCCGCTGTCGCCCGCCTTTGTCAGCGACCTCGAATACATGATCGCCGCCTACCGGCCGGCGGCCTGGATCTGGGGTCACACGCACTACTCTGTCGACGTGACGATCGGCGAAACACGCTGCATAAGCGCCCAGCGCGGCTATCCCGGCGAGGACCCGGCGGCGGCACAGTTCCGGCCCGCGATCATCGAGGTCTAGGGCGGCGGCCGTGGTCGAGAAGGGCACGTTCCCGTCCCTGCGAGTCCGCAACGCCACCGCCGCCGACCTGCCGGCCATCGTGCGGCTGCTGGCGGACGATGCGCTGGGCGCGAGGCGCGAGCGCGTCGCGGACCCAGTGCCGCCGGAATATCGCGAGGCCTTCGACGCCATGCAGGCGCAGGCCGGAAACGAGTATCTCCTGGTCGAGGCGGACGGCGTGGTTGCCGGCTGCCTGCAGCTCACGGTGATCCCGGGGTTGAGCCGCACCGGAATGCGGCGGGCCCAGATCGAGGGCGTGCGGGTGGCCCGGCGGTACCGCGGCCGCGGCGTCGGCGAGGCGCTGCTGCGGCACGCCATCGCGCGGGCCCGCGAGGCCGGGTGCGGCCTCGTGCAGCTGACCACCGACAAGGCGCGGCCCGACGCGCTGCGCTTCTATCGGCGGCTCGGCTTTTCGGCCAGCCACGAGGGGCTCAAGCTGGAGCTGGCGTGACCCGCACGACGCCGGGCGCCGCCGCCCGGCGGCTGCGGCATCGTGGCGCCACGCGCGAGGGTGTTAACGATCGGGTAATATGTCGCGGCGTATCCTTTCCGGCCCGTCATGCAGCAGAAGGAAGAGGGAATGGGCAAGAAGCGCGCACGACCGACTGTTTCGCCGGACCACGCGGTGGTGACCCTGCATGGCGCGTCGCGGGAGATCTACGGTTTCACGCCGTTTCCGCTGGATGCGCCGCCGTCGATCCCCGGAATCTACGCCTTCGCCGCGCCGGCCGGAGCAGAGAGCGGGCAGCCACTGCACTGGCGCCTGCTGTTCGTCGGCGAAACCTCGGATATCGGCACGGGCGCGTCGCGCGACTGGCTCGATACCGCAAGGAAGGAGGGGGCGACCCGCCTTCTGGTCCATATCTGCAGCCGCGACGAGAACTACCGGCGCTTCATCGAGGACGATCTCGTCGCCGCCTTCGACCCGCCGCTGAACGCGCTGCAGCGCCGCGCTGCGGCCGCCTGAACGACGCGAAACCCACATTGCGAGGCCAGCTCGGCGCTCTCCTTGAGGGCGCCGATTTCTCAATGTGACCGGCGCACCTCGGAGGACCGGTGCACTGCCGCGGAATCGCCCCGAATCTTTATGATTATGGTAAAAATCTCGTTAACCTTTACTCAACTTTTAGAAGATAAAATGTACTGGCTAATAGCCTTTTCGAGGAGGCTGTCATGAGCGCACTGCACGATGTCTGCAAGACACCGCCAGGCCAGGCGGTCGTCACGATTCAGGGCGGGTCGGCAGCGCTGTATGGCTTCACCGCCTTCCCCCTTGAGGACGCGCCCTGCGGGGCCGCGATCTTCATCTTTGCGCGCCCGTCCGACGGGTTGCTGCGCAGCATGTCGTCCTACTGGCAGCCGCTGCTGATCGGCGAGACCGGCGGGATGCGGGACCGCAGCGATGCGCGACAGGAGAGGATAGAGGAGGCGCGCCGACTCGGCGCAACGCACATGCTGATCCATTTCTGCGGCCGCGGGACGGACATCAGGCGGCGCATCGTCGCCGACCTCGGCTCCGTCCTGCCGGTGCCGCAAGACCGGGTGCTATCCCAACCGGCCGCTGCCTGACGGCAGCTCCCACCCGCCGGTTGATTTCCCCAACCTGGCCCTCTCCCCCGACAACGGGAGAGGGTTTTTTTTGGCACCGTCACGGCCGGGGCGCGAGAGCGGAATCGGTTAAGTCGGGCTCGGCCAAACCGGCGCAACCTCATACTTCGAGACGGGCCTTGTGGCCCTCCTCAGCATGAGGGCGCGCCGACGTCCGGAACCGGTTCCACTATATCGGATACCGCGCTAGGTCCGCGCGGTCCTGCCGGGGCTATTTCAGCTCGACCTCGATATAGGCGTATTCGCTGTCGCTGTCGTTGACCACCTCGTGCTCGCCGCCGGCGGCACGGAACGCCTGCTGGCCGGCCTTGAGCTCGCTGATCTTCTCGGTGCCGTCTGGCGTGATCACGCGCAGGCGGCCGTCCACGACTGGCACCACCAGGTAGTCCCGGTCGTGCCGGTGCCGGCCGGTGGTCGCGCCAGGCGCGAAGCGGTGCTCGGTGACCCGCGTGCGCGCGTTGTCGATCAGTACCTTGACCGTCGTCTTCTCCCTCATCCCCGCCTCCGCGAAGCGTGTTGTCCCGCCGACCCCAAGTCTAGCCGATAATCAGTTCGCGTGGAATCGGCGCCGCCATTCCACGGCGCGATGTTACCGTTCGGCCAGCGCGCCGAGGAACCGCTCGACCGCGCGCAGGAAGGACTCCGGCTTCTCCGCGTGGACCCAGTGGCCGGCGCCGCCGATGACGCTGAGCGTGGTTGCCGGGAACAGGCGCAGGATGCGGTCGCGGTGCTCGGGCCTGACGTAGTCGGACTCGGCACCGGTGATGAAATGCGTCGGGCCCGCGAAGCGGCGCTCCAGGAGGTGTTGGGGGAAGCCGCCGATCGTCTCCATCTGGCGGTCGATGGCGTCGAGGTTCAACTGCCATGCCGGCGTGCCATGCCGCACCGACAGGTTTTGCACCAGGAAGGCGCGGACGCGCCGGTCATCGATCGATGTGGCCAGCAGCCGGTCGGCATCGGCGCGGCGAGTTACCTGCGCGAGGTCGATCGCCGCCATTGCGCGCGCATAGGCGCGCAACTCGGGCGGCCGGGTCACCGGGGCGACGTCGACGACAATCAGCGCGTTGATCTGCTCCGGATGCATGAGCGCGAGCGTCATAGCCGCCTTGCCGCCCATGCTGTGGCCGAGCACGGCGGCGCCGACGATGTCCTGCGCCTCGAGGAAGGCACGGACGTCGCCGGCCATCGCCTCGTAGGACATGTCGGGGTGCCACGGCGAGTCGCCGTGGTTGCGCAGATCGAGGCTGAACACGCGATATCGCCCGGCGAGGCGGGTGGCGATCGCGCGCCAGTTCCGGGCCGAGCCGAACAGCCCGTGCAGGATGACCAGCGGCGGCCCGTTGCCGGCAACGTCATATGCAAGATCCAGCGGCATATGGGCGATCTAGCGCGGCGTGCGCTTCACCGCAAGCAAGGAGGTAGCAGCGACAATGGTGGGAGTCAGCAATTTCGGTGCCGGCAGCGCTTGCTTGACGCACGTCAATGCGCACCCGCGCGCGGCATGCTTGATCGCGATTACGTCTACGGCGGCTGTCCTCAGGACCCGCCGTGGCGTTTCCGAACAGATTGGAAGCAGGAGGCCCGGTTATGCCACCGCATTGCGATTCCATGGATGGTCCCGTCGTCAGCGCCGCGCGGCGCGCGCTGGAGACGGGGAATGTCGATCTTGTCCTGCCGTTCGTGCCGAAGGACGAAGAGGACGAGGTCAAGGCTGCGTTCGCCAAGACCTTGCGGGCAGCCAAATTCGGGGCGGAGGCGCGCGAAATCGCCGAGCTCTATTTCTTCGAGACCGTGGTCCGGATCCACCGGGCCGGCGAGGGTGCCGCATTCACGGGACTGAAGCCGGCCGGACTCGACGTCGGCCCTGCCGTGACCGCGGCCGAATCGGCCGTGGAGAGCGGCTCCCCTGATGCGCTGGTGCGACTGCTCTGCGACGCCCTCGAAACCCAGGTGCGGCAGCGCTTCGCCGAGGTAGCCGCGCGAAAGGCCGGCGCCGACAAGGGCGTCGCCCAGGCGCGCGACTACGTCGACCACATGCTGGGCTTCGAGGTTTACTCGAACCGCATATACGAATGCGTGAACGCCGGCATCGAGCACACGCACTAAGGCAAACAGACTCCGTCCCGGCGCACGCCAACGCTTCCGGGCAATCGGCACGGCCGTTTGAACGGACGCGCGGATGCCCTATTGTCTCGACTGCACGCCGTCTCAACAGGAATGAAAGGTTACCGCCATGCCGAAGATCACCCATATCTCGCTGAAAGTGGCGGATATCGAGACGACGAGCCGGTTCTACGAGACTGTGTTCAGATTCCGCCACGTCAACACCGTGCACCGCGAGGGCAGGCGCGGCTCCCATATCTCGCGGCATCTGACCGACGGGACCATTGACCTGACTTTGATGCAGTACGAACACGAGGACGCCGACGAGGCGGATCTCGCGGGGCCGGCGCCGTGCATCCACCATTTCGGCATCGAGGTGGACGATGTCGATGCCTTCGCACAGGCGCTGACCGCGGCCGGCGGCGAGATCCTCAGCGCGCCCGGCAAGCTGCCGGTCAAGTTCCGCGCACCAGGCGGCCCGGTGGCCGAGGTGGTGCCGCGCGGGCGCTACAGGAAGCAGACGCTGGAAGCGGGCACGCACGGGCCGGTGATCGAGTAGCCGACCAGTCCGTCAACCCGGCAGGAACCCGGGTCAGATGCTGAATTTGATGTTCTTCTTCAGCAGCCCGTAGACATACTCCCAGAGCTGCTCCATCTCCTGCGCGGACTCGCTGCGCGGGTCGAGTTCCATCACCGTGCGGCCCTGACCCATCGCCTCGGCGAAATCGCTGCGGCGATGGATGGTGACCGGGGAGACGGTGCCGTGTTTGGCCAGTTCGACCGCGATGGCCTCGGTCATGCGGGCGCCGATCGTCGCCGCGCTGACCACGAACACACTCTTGCGGCCCAGCATATGGGTCACCTCGGCGACCTGGTCGGCGCGTGGCAGATCGCTGCGGCTGGGCCGGCACGGGATGACGACGAGGTCGCTGACCTGGAGTAGCTGTTCGACCTTTTCATCAATCACCGGGGGCGTGTTGACGATACACAGCTTGTGTTTCATCTCGCGCAGGCGGTCCAGCGCCTCCGACACGTTGGCCGCGCCGCCCAGCGAGGACAGCGACGGCTTCGGTCCGCTGCGCCGGTTCCACCAAGCCGCCAACGGCCCTCGCGCCGCGGTGTCCGCCATCACCACCGATTCGACGCCGGCGCGCTGCGCCTGGATCGCGAAATGCGCGGCGATCGTCGACTTGCCTGCACCCTCGGAGCCCGAGGCGATTGTTAGCACGGCCATGCCCGTGCCGATCTTCTCGGCAAGCGCCATCAATTCCTTATGCGACAACCCGTGGAACGGATTCGCGGGATTACTGGACATGGCAGTCCTGTTCCGTCTTCGAGACGGATAGTTTACCAAGAAAGTCCTTGCCCGATGATTAATGAAAAGTGAGGCGCGCGTGACATCCACGCCCTCCTCACCCCGCGACGAGGATGCCACGCAGATTGGCCCACAGCTCGGCGATGTCCTCGGCGGCGTAGATGTCGGGATGGGTCTCGATCACGGTCCGCCCCGCGGTCATCGATGCGGCATAGGCGTCGGCATGGCGCACCATCCCCGCCGGCCAGCCGCCGCCGGCGGCAAGGCGGCTCGTCAGGTTGCCCTGTTGCTCGCCGGCATGCGAGCGGCCGTTGATCACGAAGGCGATGGTTGCCCGGCCGGCCAGCGCCCTGCCCAGCGCCGATGCCTCCATGGCGCCGGCGGCATCGGCATCGGCCGGAACGACAATGACGTCAGCGCGATCGGCGATCGGCGCCAACGCGTCGGCGTCGCCGCACCCGGTGTCGACCACGCACAGCTGCGCGCCCTGGCCCCGCAGCCGCGCGAGGGCCGCGTCGAGGCCCTCGATATCCGCCATCTCGGCGAAGCTGGGGGCGCCACCCTTGCCCTGGCGGCGGTGCCACCACTCCCAAAGGCTGCGCTTTGGATCGGCGTCGAGGACTGCCACCGGACCGTCGCCGGCGCGGCCCGCCTGGGCCGCGATATGGGCCGCCAGCATGGTGCGGCCGGTGCCTGGCGCCGTCGAAGCGAATGCGATCACTGCCATGCTTCCGGCGCGGTCCGCGGTGACGTCCGGCCGCTCTCCGGAGCCGCTTCCGAATCGCACGATGTCGCCCATGGACTGCCCCCTCCGCTCTTCACGTGGCGGGCACTATGGCATATTGCACCAGCAATTTCAGGTGCATTCGCCGCCGGACCAGTCACGGGGAGCACAGGGAATGGAGCAACGTTCAAGACACGGGCAGTTCCGGGCACTGTATCGCGACGTGCGGAGCTTGCTGCGGCAGGCCCTGCCGGCACGGCACCGCGACTGGCTGGCGATGCTGCCCGACGCCCCGGTGGCCCGGCGGACCGACCCCGGCGATCTGCCGGTGCTGGAATGGCTGTCCCGGACGCGTTCGTGTGCCGCGCCCGAAACCCAGGCACTGGTCGACGTGATTGCGGTGTTGGGCGCGTCCCTCCCGTGGGGCCAGTCCTACACCGCCGCCGATTTCGGTGGCGATTTCCAGACCCGCTACGGCTTCATGGAGCTGATCGGGCCGCGCGGCCCGTTTGTCGCCGATGACGTCGCCTGCGGCCTGTTGCTGTTTGCACCGGAGACGGAGTATCCGCAGCACCGGCACGAGGCCGAGGAGATCTATTTCGTGCTCGCCGGGACTGCAGCGTGGCGGGCGGGCACAGACGATTATGGGGCCGTGCCGCCCGGGGACGTGCTGCATCGCCGGTCCTGGGGGCCGCATGCGACCCGCATGGGCGCGGAGCCGATGCTTGCCCTCTATCTGTGGCGCGGCGGCGACCTGCTGCAGAAATCGGAGATCGGCTAGCGCCGTGTCGGGGCCGTGCGGTCAGGCCCGCCTCACCTCGGCAATGAAGCGTTCGATTTCGCCGCGCAGCGACTCTGCCTGTCGGTTGAGGTCCGTGGAGGCCTGCAGGACCCGCGTAGAGGACGTGCCTGTGTCCTGCGCGACGCGACTGACGCCCTCGATATTCGCGGTCACGTTGTCGGTGCCGCGGGCCGCCTCCTCGGCATTGCGCCGGATATCGCGAATTGCCGTATCGTGTTCGGCAATCGCGGTCGCAATTCGCGACGTGATGCGGGCCATTTCACGAATGGTGCCGCGAATCGTTTCGATCGCGCCGACGGCGCTCTGCGTTTCCTCCTGCACCGTGTTGATCTGCTTGGCGATATCCTCGGTGGCGCGGCTGGTCTGATTGGCGAGGTTCTTTACTTCCTGGGCCACCACGGCGAACCCTTTGCCGGCCTCGCCGGCGCGTGCCGCCTCGATGGTCGCGTTCAGGGCCAGCAGGTTGGTCTGGCCAGCGATATCGTTGATCAGCGTGGTCACCTCTGTGATGTGCAGCGCCGCGTCGGACAGGTCCTGCACCACCTGGTCCGTGCGGTCGGCCTCGATCCCTGCCCGTTCGGCGATGCGGGCCGAATCCGACAGCTCGCCGCTGAT
Source organism: uncultured Flavobacteriales bacterium (assembly GCA_964347475.1). GTDB lineage: Bacteria > Pseudomonadota > Alphaproteobacteria > UBA8366 > JADFVY01. Next base: position 3,578 of record CAYFYY010000040.1, on the reverse strand, counting down.
GCCCTCAACCGCGGCGCTGACCCGTTCGGACGCTTCCGCCAACTCGCGGACATGCTGCGATGCCTGGTTCGCGGACGCCGCCACCGTCGCCGACTGGCGGCTGTTCTCCTCCGCCGTCTCCGCCATGGCCCGTGCCGTCGATTCGAGTGCCGCGGATGCGGACGACATGGCACGGATAATCTCGTTGACGTATTCGTGGAATTTTCCGGTGGCCTTCTCCAGCCGCTCGGCGTCACGAATCCGCTCCTCCTGGCGACGCGCCCTGTTGCGGGCCAGTTCCTTGCCCTGCGCGACATAGTCGGCCAGCACGGCCAGCGCCCCGCCGATAATACCGAATTCGTCGCCACGGTCGCGGTTGAGCTTGAGATTCAGGGTCGTCTCGTCGTCGGTCGCCGCGGCATACGTCGACAGCGCCCCGATGTCCCGCTGCACGGCCGCAATGCAGGCGTTGATGTTGCGGTACAACCGCACGGCGCCGTACAGGGCGATCGTCAATCCGACCCCGGAGAAACCCAGGACCAGC
>CAYFYY010000040.1:0-2955 GCA_964347475.1 uncultured Flavobacteriales bacterium | reverse complement strand
CACGGCGCCGTACAGGGCGATCGTCAATCCGACCCCGGAGAAACCCAGGACCAGCACCTTCAGGATCCGGTTGGCGTCGCGCAAAGACGCGGCATGCCCGAAAAGGGCCGCCGTCTGACCGCGCGCCTGCTTCTCGGCGACCGCGACGAGGCGGCCGGCCGTCTCGGCGAGGCCCGGGGAGCCCTGTCGGCGTTCGTTCGACAGCGTTTCGAGCAGCCTCAGCGCCTCGCCGGACTGGGCCCGGCGCGCCAGATCCTGTGTCGTTTCGAACGCCCGGTCGAAGGCACGCATATCGGTCCGCGAGGCCTGCAGGAGACGATTGGCTTCCCGTTCGAGGCTCTGGGCGGCCAACAGGAACGGCAGCCCCGACGCGTCAAGGGCACCGGCATCCTCCGAGATCACGTCGAGTTCGCCCTGCCCCAGCTGCAGGCTGATGAAGACCGTGGTGCCCGCGCTCCCGATAAGGGCGACGAGAAGGGTCAACACCGTAATGATCTTGCCCTTGAGGGTCATGGCGTTCTCCGGATCATCAAGGCATCGCCCTCGCGCACTGCGACGATTGTCCTGCGGCGCCACGTTCCGTCGGCGGTTCGGCCCCTGCCTCGAAGATTCATATCGAAGTAAGGTTGCCAGTCGGTAAATGACCCCCTCCGTCCCGTATTGGCAAACGGACGCTTGCGGCAGTGATCCATCACGAGGTCGAGCCGCGTACGATGGATGAGTGCATCGGGCAGGCGCACCGCGTTTCGCAGCCATGGGGCCGGCCCGCGTCGTGCTCCATTCAGGCGGCCTTGATCTCGCCGATGAACCGCTCGATCTCGCTGCGCAGGCGCTCGGCCTGCCGGTTGAGCTCCGACGAGGCGCCCAGGACTTGAGCTGACGATGCGCCGGTTTCTTCCGCCGCGCGCGGCACGCCGACAATGCTCGACGAAACCTCGTTGGTGCCGGTCGCCGCCTGCTGCACGTTCGAGCTGATTTCGTTGGTCGCGGCGTTCTGCTCCTCGACCGCGGAGGCGATCGTCGTCGCGATATCGCTCATTTCCTGGATGGTCTGGCGGATCGCTTCGATAGCGCCGACGGCGCTCTGGGTTTCGTTCTGCACGGCGAGGATCTGTTGCGCGATCTCCTCGGTGGCCTTGGCGGTCTGGTTGGCGAGACTCTTGACCTCGCTGGCGACCACGGCGAAGCCCTTGCCGGCCTCGCCTGCCCGGGCCGCTTCGATGGTCGCATTGAGGGCCAGGAGGTTGGTCTGGCCGGCGATGTCGTTGATCAGACCGACCACTTCGCTGATCCGAGCGGCGGCATCCGACAGGCCGCGCACCACGTCGTCGGTGCGATTGGCGTCCTCGACCGCTCGTCCGGCGATGTTCGCGGACTGCACGGCTTGGCGGCCGATTTCCGCGATCGAGGCGCCCAGCTGCTCGGACGCCGTGGCGACCGTCTGCACGTTTTGCGTCGCCTGCCCGGCGGCCGAGGCCACGGCGGCCGACTGCCGGCTGGTTTCCTCCGCCGACGCGGTCATGGCCTGCGCCGTCGTCTCTAGCTCGGTCGACGCCGTCGCGAGAACCCTGATGATTTCTGCGACATCGTCGCTGAACGCGTTCGTCGTTTCCTCAAGATGCTTCGCCCGCTGCAGATCCTTCTCCTGTCTTGCCTGCGTCGCCGCGAGTTCCTTGCCGCGACTGAGAAACTCGGCCAGGAGCTTGAGAGCGCCTCCGACCGGGCCGAACTCGTCGCGCCGGCTGGCGTCGAGCGTCAGCGGCAGGTCGGCATCGGCGATCTCTTCTGACACGGCATAGTCGGACAATACTCCGAGGTCCGCCTGCACCATGGTGATGCTGCGGCTGATTGTACGAAACAGGAACATCGCGCCGACGGCGGCCGCCACCAGGGCCACACCGCCCAGCACGAGGACCAGCCAGAGCAGCCGCCTGTTGGCATCGCGGATATCGGTCGTTTGCTGCTCGAGTGCGACCAGATTTTCGCGCGAATGCGTTTCGGCGAAATCGATGAGCCGATCCGTGGACCGCCAGAGTTTTTCCGCCACCGTATCAAATTCCAGCATGATCCTGTTGCCGGCATCCGGTCCTTCGCCGATATAGGCGCGGGCCATGCGCTGGCCCATCTCGTAATAGGGACCGAACTCAGCTTCCATTTCGTCGAGCAGGCTTACCGCCTCGGTCAGGCCGAGTTCCGACGCCCGCCGACGGGCCGATGCAATATGCGCTGCAAATTTCCGTGCATAGTCCTCGGCCACCTCGAAACCGTCATCGAGGCCGTCGCGCCCGCGGGTCGCCGAGATGTCAGTCAACCACTGCTGGACTTGAATGATATCAGTCTTGGCCTCCTTGATGCCGATCAGGAGCGGGATCTCCGTGCCGGCAGTGCGGGAGACGTCTTTCGAGGCGCGCTCGAGATCGGAAGCGGCCATCTGCAGGCTCAGGAAGACCGAAAGGGTGGCTGCTGCGAACAGGCCGATCAGGGCCCCCTGCACACAGATCAATTTCAGTTTCAAGGTCATGGCGGTTCTCCTTCCAGCGCCCCTCAACCCGCCGTCCGGGTCCCTGGCCGAAGCTATCCAGTCCGCGGGGCCCCCGGTTCAAAAAAGCGAACCAACGGGGGCCCATGCCACGAGAACAGCAAGCAATTGCTGTGCCATTATCCACAAATTTTTGTGTTATTTTGTCACACCTACCCAAGGTTATCGCTTGCATCGCAAATCCGGTTTGCAAACAAAGAAAACAGACATCGCACATCACGCGGGGGGGAGCTGCGTCTCCCGCCCCGCGGAACGGAAACAGTTTTGCCACACAATCCAGTCAGGCCGCCCGGATCTGGGCGAGGAATTTCTCGACCTGCGTTTGCAGGAGGGACGACTGCCGCGAAAGGTTGTCGGCGGAGCTGAGCACCTTGTTTGCCGCCGCACCGGCCTCGCTCGCGGCGCTGGACACTTCC
>CAYFYY010000039.1:13885-38228 GCA_964347475.1 uncultured Flavobacteriales bacterium | reverse complement strand
CGGCAGCACATTGTAGCGGCCGTCGGTCAGCGTACGGATATGGTCCTCGAACTGCACAATACGGACACTGGTCGATGGAAACGCATCTTCGCCGAACCTGTGGTACATCAGGATCACCGCCGATTCGGCCGACCATGCGGGGACGGCCGCCATGTGTGCGGACAGGCTGAACGCGCCCGCCGCCAGAACCCGCTGCAAGAGATATTTAGGTCGCACGTGTCGCTCCCTGGGAAGTTGTCCCGGAGCGAACCGCCCTCCCCGCAGTCTCGCCCGTTTTGCAGGATGTCGGTATGACACTATGTTATGGACCGGTTCCCGGCAACCCTGAGGGATTTCGCATGGCCCTGCTTGCGGTCGAGTGTGCCACCAACGCCTGCTCCGCTGCGCTGTGGCTGGACGGTGGACCGGGCCCGCGCCGTTATCGGCCGATGCGGCGCGGCCATGCCGAGGCGTTGATCCCGATGGCGCAGGCGGTGATGGAGGCTGCCGGCCTCGCATACACTGATCTGGACGCGGTTGCCGTGACCACCGGACCCGGCGCTTTTACGGGAATCCGGATCGGCCTGGCCGCGGCGCGGGGCATCGCGTTGGCCGCGGGCCTGCCGCTGATCGGCGTGACCACGCTCGAGGCCATCGCCGCCGCCCAACAAGCTGGCGACGCGCACCTCCTGGTCGCGCTCGACTCGAAGCGCGATGACATCTATGTCCAGCTGTTCGGCCCGGACGGCGCGCCGCTGACCGCGCCGCGCGCCGTGCTTTGCGACCCTGTTGCCCTGCGAGTGCCGGACGGCCCGGACCTTGTGCTCGCCGGCGACGCCGCCGACCGCGTAGCTGCGGCGTTGGCCGGGCGTGATCCGCCGCCGCGGCGGCTCGGCGGACCGGATCTTCCCGACGCCGCCATTGTCGCGCGGCTTGCTGCCCGGCGCTTCGCCGACTCGCCGCCACGACCCGATGCCCCACCGCCTGCCGCCCTTTATCTGCGTCCGCCCGATGCCGTCCCGGTCGCGGCGCGGCGCTCCGAGCGCCGTCGATGACGGGCACAGAGCCACCGCCCGGAGCGATCCGGATCGTCCCGGCCGGTGCGGCTCACGCCGGCATCATTGCGCATCTATCTGAGATCGGTGCGACCGCCTCCTGGTCGGCGAGCGCAGTGGTGCGGATTCTCGCCCTGCCCGGATGTTGGGCCTTGCTCGCCATTGCACCCGACGGCGAGCCAGCCGGTTTTGTGATGGCGCGGGTCGCCGTGGATGAGGCAGAAATCCTCAACCTCGTCGTTGCCGAAGGTGCCCGACGCAAGGGCATAGGCCGGGCGCTGCTTGACGCCGCAACTGCGAGGGCGGGCCGGCGCGGCGTGTCGGCTATGTATCTGGAGGTTGCGGCGGACAACGCCGCAGGCTGTGCCCTGTACGAATCCGTCGGCTTTCAAAAGGTGGGAAATCGTCGGGATTACTACCGGAAAGGTGACGGTAACTATACCGATGCCTTAATCATGAAGCGTGCGATTGTAAAATCCAGCAGCGTTTAACGGGGGAAATTAGCCTTTTTGACCGGATCACTGCTGAATCGCAATATTTTGAAAGAATCTTCTGGACAGTTGTCTTCGCTGTTATTAAATCAATTTGTAATGTATGGGGTCCCAGTGAGCGATTGACATGTAATCGTTCGGGAATGAAGCCAATTTGAACTTTTAAGCCGTGAAGGATTTATAAAGGCGATGGCTGAACGAACAGACAACGCGCCGAGCTCGGAAGAACTTCTGTCGCTTACGTCGGAAATCGTGGCGGCGCATGTTTCAAACAATACTGTCGCTGTGAGCGACCTGCCCGGCTTGATCGAGCAGGTCTACAAGACGCTGTCGTCAGTGGGCGGTGGGAGTGAACCGGCGGCGGACCGGCCAACACCGGCGGTTCCGGTCAAGAAGTCGGTGACGCCCGATTTCATCGTCTGTCTGGAGGATGGCAAGAAGCTGAAGATGCTCAAGCGGCACCTGAAGACCGCATACGACATGACGCCCGACGAATACCGGGAGCGTTGGGGGCTGCCCTCGGATTACCCCATGGTGGCGCCGAATTATGCCAAGCAGCGCAGCAAGCTGGCCAAGGCGATCGGCCTCGGCACGCAGCAGCGCAAGCGCGGCAAGAAGAAGTGATGCAGGTGCCGCCAGGCGCTTGCACTCGCGCCAGCTGACGGTATTGTGGCGGGCCTGACCCACGGAACTGTGCGGAGTGAGAGTTGAGCGCGCTGTCGCGCATCGAGCGCCTTTGCCGGAAGAAGGGCCTGAAAATGACCGGCCAGCGCCGTGTCATCGCTCGCGTGCTGTCGGAATCGGATGACCATCCCGACGTCGAGGCCGTTCATCGGCGCGCGACGCGCGTCGATCCAAAGATCAGCATTGCAACCGTGTACCGGACCGTGCGGCTGTTCGAGGAGGCGAGCATCCTCGAGCGCCACGATTTCGGCGACGGGCGCTCCCGGTATGAGGAGGCGGCCGACGATCATCACGACCACCTGATCGATATCGAGTCGGGCGAAGTGATCGAATTCCACAACGAGCAGATCGAAAAGCTGCAGGAGGAGGTAGCGCGCAAGCTCGGCTTCCGTCTGGTCGATCACCGTCTGGAGCTGTATGGCGTGCGCCTCGACAGCGGCAAGATCGGCAAGGATCAGGAGGATTGACCGGCGCCGCACCGGCGCGACATTGCTTGATTGGCCATGGCGCACGGTGTTAGCCTTCCTTAACCAGATATTCACGCTGCCGTATTGTAATATGCGGTTGCAATTATCATTTTTGGCGTTATTGGAGTGGCCGGGCGACGTCCCGGCGCATCAGCGAGACGAAGGACCGATACGATTTGACTGAACGGGTTCGACCCTGGGGATGACAGCGCGTTCTGCCGGGTTCGCGCCGAGGATAGGTTAGGCCTTGGCGAAACGGCTCTTCATCAAGACATACGGCTGCCAAATGAACGTGTATGACTCCGCTCGTATGGCGGATGTCCTGCGGCCGCTCGGCTACGTCCCGACGGACTCGCCGCAGGACGCCGATATGGTGATCCTGAACACCTGCCACATTCGCGAGAAGGCAGCAGAGAAAGTATATTCAGAGCTGGGTCGGCTGCGACCCCTGAAACAGGTCAGACAGAGGCGCGGCAACGACCGAATGTTGATCGCCGTGGCGGGATGTGTTGCCCAGGCCGAGGGAGAGGAAATCGTGGCGCGGGCACCGCATGTCGACATGGTCTTCGGCCCGCAGACCTATCACCGCCTGCCGGAGATGGTGGCGCGCGCCACCCGTGCCAGCGGAGCCGTCCTCGATGTCGAGTTTCCGCTCGAGGCTAAGTTCGACCACCTGCCTGACACGGCGACGCTGAGGGGACCATCCGCATTCCTCTCCATTCAGGAAGGGTGCGACAGGTTCTGCACGTTCTGCGTCGTCCCCTATACGCGAGGTGCCGAATACTCGCGCGACGCCGCGGCGATTGCCGCGGAGGCGCGGCGGTTCGTTGCGGCGGGCGCGCGCGAGATCACACTGCTCGGCCAGAACGTGAACGCTTGGCACGGCCACGGTATCGACGGCAGCGACTGGCGGCTCGGCCGGTTGATCGGATACCTCGCGGAGATCGAGGGCCTGCGACGCATCCGCTATACGACGAGTCATCCGCGCGACGTCGACGCGGACCTGATCGCGGCGCATGGCGCGGTCGACAAGTTGATGCCGTATCTCCACTTGCCGGTGCAGTCCGGCAGTGACCGGATTCTTGCGGCGATGAACCGGCAGCACAGTGTCGCCGACTACCGCCGCACCGTCGATCGGCTGCGCGCGGCCAGGCCGGACGTTGCCCTGAGCTCCGACTTCATCGTCGGGTTTCCCGGTGAGACTGACGCCGACTTCGCGGCGACCCTGCGTCTGGTATCGGAGGTCGGTTTTGCCGGGGCCTATTCGTTCAAATTCAGCGCCCGCCCGGGAACGCCGGCCGCACTTATGGACGACATCGTGCCCGACCCGGTCAAGGACGAGCGCCTGCAGACCCTGCAACAGCTGCTGTCCGCGCAGGAAGCCGCCTTCCACCGGTCGAAGGAGGGGCAAACGCTGCCGGTGCTGTTCGAGGGGCCTGGCCGCAAACCCGGGCAGATTGTCGGCCGGTCGCCCTGGATGCAGGCGGTTGTTGTCTCGGCGTCCGATCGGCTGGTCGGCGACATTGTCGAGTGTCGGATTGTCCGGATCGGCACGCACAGCCTGCATGGCGAAGTGGCGGCGGCCGACCACGAGTCTTCATTGCGAGAGGTATGCGCGTGAAACCGGTTCCGCGACCCGCTGAATCCGTAACGATGCAGATAGAATTCGAGGACAACCGTCTGTTGCCGTCGGTGTTCGGCGAGCATGACAGACATCTCGCGCGTATCGAGCAGCGTCTCGGGGTGTCGCTGCACAACAGGGGCAACCTCGTCGCCATTTCGGGCCCGCCGGACGCCGCGGCAACGGCACGTGACGCGCTGCAGCGCCTCTACGATGCGGTTGCCGCCGGGCAACAGGTCGGAGTCGCCGAAGTCGACGCCGCGGTACGGATGACTGAGAATGGCAATGGCAATGGCGTCGCCGCCGGCAGCGAGCCCTTCATTCAGACCAAGCGCAAGCGCATCGTCGCGCGCTCGCCCGCGCAGGCGCGCTACATCGAGACGATCGGCGCACGCGAAATGGTGTTCGCGACGGGCCCGGCCGGAACCGGCAAGACCTACCTTGCGGTGTGCGCCGCTGTGGCCATGCTCACGGCCGGCAAGGTCGACCGCATCGTGCTGTCCCGGCCAGCGGTCGAGGCCGGCGAGCGCTTGGGATTCCTTCCCGGCGACATGCGCGACAAGGTCGACCCCTACATGCGTCCCCTCTACGACGCGTTGTACGATGCGCTGCCGGCGGAACAGGTCATGAAACGGCTGGAGACCGGCGAGATCGAGATCGCCCCCCTCGCCTTCATGCGGGGCCGGACGCTGTCCAACGCCTTCGTGATCCTGGATGAGGCGCAGAACACGACACCGGTGCAGATGAAGATGGCGTTGACCCGGATCGGCGAAAACAGTCGCATGGTCGTGACTGGCGATGTGACCCAGATCGACCTTCCCGGCGGTCTGCGCTCTGGCCTCGTGGACGCGATCGAGACCCTGTCGGGCGTGCCCGGAATCGATTTCATCCGCTTCACCCAGGCCGACGTGGTCCGGCACGAACTGGTCACGCGGATAATTCAGGCGTATGACCGGCGGGAACGCGAGCGCAGCGCGAAACCGGAGAACGACAGTTGACGAGCGGGCTGACAATCGACATATCCACTATCTGCGAGAAATGGAAGTCGGCGCTGCCGGGGGTGGAAGCCGTGATTCGACGGGCAGCGAACTCGACCTGGAATTCCGAGACGGCAGGCGCCAGCGCCGACGCTGTGGAAGTCAGCGTGGCCCTGGCCGATGACGCGATGATGTGCAACCTCAACCGGCAATACCGTGGCAAGGACAGCCCGACCAACGTGCTCGCCTTTTCGGCGGAGGATTGCGGCGCGAGTGGTAGGCCCCGTCTTCTGGGCGATATCGTCCTGGGGTTCGAAACAATCCGGCGCGAATCCGCGGAGCGGGCGAAACCGCTGTCGGATCACGTCAGCCACCTGGTGGTGCACGGCATGCTGCACCTGTTGGGACGAGACCATGAAACCGACCAGCAGGCGGCGGCGATGGAGGCGCGCGAAACCGCCATTCTCGGCGGGCTTGGCGTGACCGATCCATACGCCTTTGTCGAGGACGCCGCTGATTGAGCGTGAACGGGAATGTCGGAAGAATCTCCAACGAATACAAGCACGACGGCGGACGGGGAGTCGTCAGGTGAGGAGGCCGGAAGGCCGTCGGGAATCGTTGCCTGGCTCAAGGGGCTGTGCGGCAGCCGTAATGGCGATACTTCGCTGCGTGACCAGGTCGAGGCGCTGATCGACGAGCGCGAGGAACGCGCCGAACCCATCGATCCGGAAGAGCACGCGCTAATAGCCAACGTGCTGAAGCTCGGCACGGTCACGATCTACGATGTGATGGTACCGCGCGCCGACATCGACGCGGTCGAGGCCAGCACGCCGCTCGACGAGGCGCTCGAGGTGATGACCCGGCAGGGGCACTCCCGGGTGCCGGTTTACCAAGCCACACTCGACGATGCGATCGGCATGATCCACATCCGCGACGTGCTCGCTGCGATCAGCAAAGCCAACGGGCGTGGCCGGCGCCCGGGGTTGCGGCGCCTGGTTCGCGACCTGCTGTTCGTCGCGCCCAGCATGCGTGTGCTCGACCTGCTGTTGCAAATGCGCAAGAGCCGGATCCACATGGCGCTCGTGGTCGATGAGTATGGCGGCATCGACGGGCTGGTCACCATCGAGGACCTGGTCGAGGAGATCGTCGGCGAAATCGAGGAAGAGCATGAGGCGGCGAACGGACCGCGCATGGAAGAGCGGCCGGACGGGTCGATCGTGGTTGACGCTCGCCTGCCGATCGAGGACTTCGAGGTCAAGGCCGGACCGCTGGTCACGGGGTCAGAGGAAGAAGGCGACATCGATACGGTGGGCGGGTTCGTCTCGGTATTGGCCGGGCGCGTGCCGATGCGTGGCGAACTCGTCGTGCATGATGCGTCCGGCCTGGAATTCGAGGTGATGGATGCCGACCCGCGTCGTGTCAAGCGGCTGCGGGTCCGCAACATGCCGGCCCACCCGGCGCCCCATGGCGACTGACGCCGCGGACGCATCGCGCTGGAACTCCGTCGATGCGGTCGCCGCCTGGTTTGCGGGCGTCCAGGGCCGGCGCCGATATGCTGTGGCGGCAGGCCTCGGCACGGCGGCCACACTGGCGTTGCCGCCGGTCTACCTGTTCCCCTTGCTGCACGTTGCCTTCGCGGGCCTGGTCTGGATGCTCCCGGCCGGCCTTCGGCGACGCACCGCCTTTTTCATCGGGTGGTGGTTCGGTATGGGCTATTTCGTGGCCAGCCTCTACTGGATCGGGTTTGCGCCGATCACCTTTTCCACAGATCTGATCTGGGTTCTGCCCTTCGCAGTCATCGGCCTGCCGATCGTCCTGGCGATTTACCACGGGACCGCCACGCTGCTCGCCAGCCTGTGGGGTGCGGGCCATATTCGCCGAGGTCTGATGCTGGCCTTGGCCTGGGGTGCGACGGAGTGGCTCCGCGGTGAGATGTTCACCGGATTCCCATGGAACATGGCCGGATACGGCTGGCTGGCCTTTGACGGTATGGCGCAGGCGGCGGCGTTGTTCGGCATGTACGGCGTAACCCTCCTCGCGGTGACCGCAGCAGCGCTGACCGCCGGGATCGCGGGTGGGCCGGCGCGGCGGCGCCTGCTGTGCCTGGGCCTGGCGGTCGCAATCCCCGCAGCGGCATGGGTCGGCGGGGCTGTGCGAGTCGCCGGAGTTCCCGCACCGGAAGACAATTTCGTGCCCGGCGTCGGCCTGCGATTGGTACAGGCGAATATCCCGCAACGCGAGAAATGGGACCGTCGGCTGATTCGCCGGAATCTGGATCTGCAGATGATGCTGAGCATCGTCGATCGGCCCGACTGGATTACCCATGTCATCTGGCCCGAGACGGCGGCCACGTTTGATCTGACCAGCAATACCGCGGCGCGGAAATCGGTCGCAAGCATCGTGCCGAAAGATGGGCTCCTGCTGACCGGGACGCTGCGCCGCGCGCGGGCGCCGAACCGAGTATGGAACTCGATGGTTGCCGTCGATGGTTCGGGGAATATCACTGGGGTTTTCGACAAGTTTCACCTTGTCCCGTTCGGCGAATACGTGCCGTTGCGCGGCATTCTGCCGTTCGACAAGATCACGCCGGGGGCGCTCGATTTCTCACCAGGCGCGGGGCCGCAGACTCTTGATTTGAAAGGGTTACCACCCGTCAGCCCGCTGATCTGCTATGAGGCGATCTTTCCGGCGGAAACGGTCGACCCGGGCGATCGCCCTGCATGGCTTCTGAATCTGACGAATGACGCCTGGTACGGCGACACGGCAGGGCCGCATCAGCATCTGGCAATCACCCGGGCACGTGCCATCGAAGAAGGCATTCCGCTGGTCCGCTCTGCCAATACCGGCATCTCCGCTGTATTCGATAGTTATGGTCGGGAAATTGCCCGTGTCGGCCTCAGCGAGCAGGGCGTATTGGACGTAAGGCTGCCCCAGGCGGCAACAATTTCTACCCATTACGCGAGGTTTGGGGATTACGCACATTTATTTCTAATGGCAATTGTATTTCTATCATTATTACGCGCGCCAAACAATTAATGGCACTATAAAAAGCATTTTCCAAACAACCTCTGTCCTTGACTGAATACGTTTGTATGCTTTAAGAATGCGGTACATTCAAACATAACGCACATTAACAGATAGCAGCACAACCGGACTGCAGGTCATGCCAGAACACAAACAACCAGTAAGTCGGACAGGAAAGCCCAACCCGGTCGACATACATGTCGGCAGCCGGGTGAGGCTGCGCCGTACGCTCCTCGGTCTCAGCCAAGAAAAGCTCGGTGAAGCGGTCGGCCTGACGTTCCAGCAGATTCAGAAGTATGAGAGAGGTGCGAACCGTATCGGCGCAAGCCGGTTGTACCATCTGTCGCGCGTGCTGGATGTGCCGGTTTCGTTTTTCTTCGAGGACATGCCGCCGGAAATCTCCGGCAAGGGCGGAAAGCCGGCGGCCGGGCTGGCGGAGAGGATCCAGGAGGAGTTTTCAGCGGATCCGTTGGCCAAGCGAGAGACTCTCGAGCTGGTGCGCGCCTACTACCGGATCAAAGAGCCCACGGTCCGTAAGCGTCTGTTTGATCTCGCCAAGAGTCTTGCGGCCGCCAGCAACGCATGAGGCGAAAGCGTCGAGGCCTGCGCTGCGCCCGGCCACGGGCTGGCGCAGGCAATGTGCTTGACGTCCCCGAAATAGCGCGTCATTAGTCGTCCCCGCCCGGTGCGGGCGCGCACGCGTAATTTGGTTGTCCGGCATGCGTCCGGAAGGGGGACCAGTGGCCAGAAAGAATTTTGTTTTTACCAGCGAATCCGTCTCCGAAGGACACCCGGACAAGGTCTGCGACCGGATTTCAGACGCGATAGTCGACACCTATCTGGCCGCCGATCCCCAGGCGCGCGTCGCCGTCGAAACGCTGTCGACGACAAACCGCATCGTCCTGGCCGGCGAGGTCAGGGGCCCCCGCTCCATCACCCGCGAGCACCTCGAAGACGTTGCCCGCAAGGCCGTCAAGGAGATCGGCTACGAACAGGATGGCTTCCACTGGCAGAAGATGGCTGTCGAATGCTACGTGCACGAGCAGTCGGGTGATATCGCCATCGGCGTCGACGCGGCCGGCAACAAGGACGAGGGCGCGGGCGATCAAGGTTTGATGTTCGGCTACGCGTGCGAGGAGACGCCGGCGCTGATGCCGGCACCCATTTTCTACAGCCACGCGATCCTGCACAGTTTGGCGGAGGCCCGTCATTCCGGTGCCGCGCCGGGCCTGGGACCCGATTCGAAGAGCCAGGTGACCCTGCTGTACGAGGACGGCAAGCCGGTGCGCGCCACCGCCATCGTAGTTTCGACTCAGCATGCCGAGTCGTTGGAACAGGATGAGATCCGCGAGATCGTGCGACCGCATGTGGTCAACGTTCTGCCCAAAGGGTGGATGTGTGCCGAAGAGAATTTCTACGTCAATCCGACCGGCCGTTTCGTGATCGGCGGCCCGGACGGCGACTGCGGATTGACGGGCCGCAAGATCATCGTCGATACTTATGGCGGCGCCGCGCCGCACGGCGGCGGTGCCTTCTCGGGCAAGGACCCGACCAAGGTGGACCGTTCGGCGGCCTACGCCGCGAGGTATCTCGCCAAGAACGTCGTCGCCGCCGGCCTCGCGGGCCGCTGCGCCATCCAGGTCGCCTACGCCATCGGCGTCTCGAAGCCGCTTTCGGTCTATGTCGAGACCTATGGAACCGGCAAAGTCGACGAGGACCGGCTGTCCGAGATCCTGCAGCGACACATGGACCTGAGCCCGCGCGGTATCCGCGAGCACCTCGGCCTGAACCGGCCGATTTACGCGCGCACGGCGGCATACGGCCATTTCGGACGTGAGCCCGAGACCGACGGCGGGTTCTCGTGGGAGCGCACCGATCTGGTCGAACCGCTGTTGGCGGCACTGGGCTAGACCCGCCATCGCGGACGAAGGACGCAAGCGGGGATTCTACGGCCGTCGCCGGGGCCGTGTCCTGCGGCCCGGACGTCGCAAGTTGTTCGAGGATCTGCTGCCGGAGCTGCGTATCGAGCTGTCCGGGAGGCGTATCGACCCGGCGGCGATGTTCGATGGCCCGGTCGACGACGTCTGGCTGGAAATCGGCTTCGGCGGGGGCGAGCATCTCGCGGCTCAGGCGCACGCGCATCCCACCGTCGGCATGCTCGGCTGCGAGCCTTTCCTCCACGGAGTTGGCCGGCTTCTCAGCCAGATCGACCGCGACGGCATCCGCAACATCCGCATCCATCCGGACGATGCGCGCGATCTCATCGACGCGCTGCCGGACGCCTCCGTCGGCCGCGTGTTCGTGCTGTTCGCCGACCCCTGGCCCAAGCGGCGCCACCATCGCCGCCGGTTCATCGGACCCGGCACTCTGCCCGCACTGGCGCGGATCATGAAGGATGACGCCGAATTGCGTCTGGCGAGCGACCAGATGCCGCTAATTCGCTGGATGTTGTATCACCTGACCGGACACGAATCGTTCGAATGGCTGGCCCGGGAGCCGGAACATTGGCGCGCTCGCCCGGAGGACTGGCCGGAGACCCGCTACGAGGCGAAAGCCCTGGTTCGTGGAGAGACCTGCGTTTACCTCACTTTCCGCAGGCGCATTCGCGGGCGGTGCGGATCATCCTTGTAATCGAAGTGGTTTTGCCCTAAATAACAGCGCAACAAATCCCATACGGTTGACAGGTTCGACCGAAATCAAGTGGGTGGGCCCTGGGGCCCGCCCTTTTTAGTTCCGGATGAGGAAGGCCGGACTGGTGAAGGAACAGATGCAGCGGATCGAAAGACTGATCGAGCCGGCGCTTGCGGCGATGGGATTCGCCGTTGTGCGCGTCCGCCTTTCGGGCGGCGCACGGCCGACGCTGCAGATCATGGCTGAGCGCAGCGACGAGACCGGGATGACCGTCGACGACTGCGCGGCGATCAGCCATACCGTTTCGGCGATCCTGGACGTGGAGGATCCGATCAGCGGCCCGTACACGTTGGAGGTAAGCTCGCCCGGGATCGACAGGCCGCTCGTCCGGCGCCGCGATTTTGAGCGGTTCGCGGGATTCGAGGCGAAGATCGAGATGCACAGCGCGGTCGGTGGTCGCCGTCGGTTCCGGGGCCGCCTTGCGGGGCTGGACGGGGATGCCGTGCGCCTTGCGACCGGGGATGGCGACGTCGTCCTGCCGCTTGCTGACATTCAGCAGGCGAAACTGGTGTTGACGGACGACTTACTGGCCGCAGCCGAAGCGGCGCGGTGAAGCGAGAGTGATGACCATGACACAAATGCACGTCGAACTGCTGGCTGTTGCCGATGCCGTTGCACGCGACAAGGGAATTGAGCGCGAGCAGGTGCTGGAAGCCATGGAACAGGCGATCCAGAAGGCCGGCCGCTCGAAATACGGCCACGAGCACGATATTCGTGCTCATATCGACCGTTCGACCGGCGCGATCGATCTGGCGCGCTATACCGAAATCGTCGAAGAGGTCGAAAACGAGATGACCCAGATGACGGTGGAGCGGGCCCGACGCATCAAGCGCGATGCGGAGGTCGGGGAATTCCTTATCGATCCGCTGCCGCCAATCGATTTCGGTCGAATCGCCGCGCAGACAGCCAAGCAGGTCATCGTCCAGAAAGTGCGGGAGGCCGAGCGCGAGCGCCAGTACGAGGAGTACAAAGACCGGGTCGGGGAGATCGTCAACGGGATCGTCAAGCGCTTCGAGTTCGGCACCGTGACCGTCGATCTCGGCCGGGCCGAGGCCGTGCTGCGCCGCGACGAGGTGCTGCCGCGCGAGAGTTTCCGTCGCGGCGACCGCGTACGCGCCTATATATACGATGTCCGGCGTGAGCAGCGCGGCCCGCAGATCTTCCTGTCGCGCAGCCATCCCGAGTTCCTTGCCAAGCTGTTCGCCCAGGAGGTGCCGGAAATTTACGACGGCATCATCGAGATCCGCTCGGTCGCGCGCGACCCGGGCAGCCGCGCCAAGATTGCGGTGATTTCGAACGACAGCAGTATCGATCCGGTGGGCGCTTGCGTTGGCATGCGCGGAAGCCGCGTTCAGGCCGTCGTCGCCGAATTGCAGGGGGAGAAGATCGATATCATCCCGTGGTCGCCCGATCCCGCGACGGTTGTCGTCAACACGCTGGCACCGGCGGAAGTCGCCAAGGTGGTGCTCGACGAGGATGCGCGGAAGATAGAGGTTGTCGTGCCGGACGACCAGCTCAGCCTGGCCATCGGGCGGCGCGGGCAGAACGTCCGCCTTGCCTCAATGCTGACCGGCTGGGATATCGATATCCTTACCGAGGAGCAGGAGTCGGAGCGGCGCCAGGCCGAGTTCCACGAGCGGAGCCAGCGCTTCATGGATGCGCTCGACGTCGACGACGTGATCGCCCACCTGCTGGTTACCGAAGGGTTCTCGTCGATCGAGGAAATCGCCTATGTGCCGCTTGAGGATTTGACCGACATCGAGGGCTTCGACGAGGAGGTCGCGGCCGAATTGCGCGCCCGCGCCGGCCAGTATCTCGAGGAGGAGGCCGAGCGCCTGACGCAGCGGCGCCGCGAGCTCGGCGTCGACGACGCCCTGGCGGAGATTCCGGGACTTAGCCCAGGCATGCTGGTGGCGCTTGGCGAGGCGTCGATCACGTCCGTCGAATCGTTTGCCGACCTTGCTTCGGACGAGCTGATCTACGGTGAGGACGCCATTCTTCGCGGGTTCGATTTGACCGAGGAGGAAGCGAACGAAATGATCATGGCTGCGCGTGTTGCTGCGGGTTGGTTCACGCAGGAGGAACTCGCGGCCATGAATGCCCAGCCCGAATCCGCCGTCGAAAGCGAAGAAGCTGCCGACAGCGTGGACGCCTGAGCGATGGCGCCGGGGATGAGACGGTATGCAGGCAGGTCTTCGCCATGATACGCCGCGTGTTGCGGCGCCCCGCGACGGGCACGCGGCGCAACGCCGGTGCATTGTCACGGGCGAGGTGCGCCCGCGCGACGAGCTGCTGCGATTCGTCGTCGATGCCGATGGCCGGCTGACCCCAGACATTGCGGGACGCCTGCCAGGTCGCGGAATATGGTTGAGCCCGGACCGCGATAGCGTTAAGAGAGCGCGTGCGCGAAAGCTGTTCGAACGGGCGGCACGGCGGAAACTGCAGATCGAAGACGACCTCGACGATCGGATTGAAACGCTGTTGGCGTCCCGCTGTATCGAGTTGATCGGACTGGCGCGGCGGGCCGGGCAGGCGGTCGCCGGATTCGAAAAGGTCCACGCCGTGTTGCGCAAGAAGCGCGGAGCCTTGTTGCTGGCGGCCAGGGACGGTGCGCAGGACGGGCGCGACAAGCTGCGTGCCGCGGCGCCGGATTTGCCGCTCCTGGAGAGCTTGGAGGCCGACGAGTTGGGCCGTGCATTCGGCCGTGACAGGACGGTGCATGCGGTCCTGTCGCGTGGGACGCTGGCTACGAAGCTTTTGACGGAAGCCCGGAGGTTGGGAGGCTTTCGTGCGTAATGGCCGTGAACGAGGATAGGTATGAGTGAGCGGAAGGAAAAAGACAGCAAGCTGACGCTGCGCAAGCCGGGTCGCCTCGAGCTGAAAAAGACAGTCGAGGGCGGGCAGGTGCGCCAGAGCTTCAGCCACGGCCGCACCAAAACAGTAGAAGTCGAGGTCAAGAAGAAGCGGACCTTCGAACGCGAGGCTGGCGGCCGCATGAAGGCGGTGGAAAGGCCTGCTCCGGACCTGTCTGCGCCGGCAACCGACACGCTGCAGGAGGCGCGCGACCTGACCGAAAAGGAACGCGCCGCGCGGATCCGTGCGCTCGAGGGTGCGGCCGCGGACGAGGAGCGCAAGCGCGAACTGCAGGCCAAACGCGAAGCGGATGAAGTGGCGCGACGGCAGGCGCAGGAAGAGGCAATGCGTCGTGCCGCAGAGGAGGAGGCGGCCCGCAAGCGAGCCGAGGAGGAGGCGGCCGAGAGGGTTCGCGCAGAGGAGGAGAAGGTTCGCCGCAAGGCCGCGGAAGCGCCGGCGCCGGCGCCGGAGCCGGTCGCCGAGCCGGATGAGGAGGAGGAGCCGGTTTCGCGGCGCGGCAAGCAGAAGCCCGAGAAAGCCGCCCCGGCGCGCCCGCGCCAGGAGCCCCGGCGACGAGCGGGCAAGCTGACGATCACCCAGGCGCTCGACGGCGACGACGAGGTCCAGCGAGGCCGCAGCGTCGCGGCGATGCGGCGCGCCCGCGAGAAAGAGAAGCAGCGCCAGCGCGCGGCCGACGCAGATCAGCCCAAGAAGAAGGTCGTGCGCGAGGTCGTTGTGCCGGAGACGATTACCGTGTCCGATCTTGCCAACCGCATGGCCGAACGGGGCGCCGAGGTCGTCAAGACATTGATGAAGCTGGGCGTCATGGCGACGATCAACCAGTCCATCGACGCCGACACCGCGGAGCTGGTGGTGACGGAGTTCGGCCACAGGATCAAGCGCGTGTCCGAGGCCGATGTCGAGATCGGAATTGCGGGTGACGAAGACCGGAGCGAACAGATGACGCCACGGGCGCCGGTCGTGACCGTCATGGGCCACGTCGACCACGGCAAGACTTCGCTGCTCGACGCGCTGCGCGAAACCGACGTGGTGGCCGGCGAGGCCGGCGGCATTACCCAGCATATCGGCGCCTACCGGGTTTCCCTGTCCGACGGGCAGCAGATCACTTTTCTCGATACACCGGGCCACGAGGCGTTCACCAACATGCGCGCCCGCGGCGCACAGGCCACTGACATCGTTGTGCTGGTCGTCGCGGCCGACGACGGTGTGCAGCCACAGACGATTGAGGCCATCCGGCATGCACAGGCGGCCAGGGTGCCGATCATCGTGGCCATCAACAAGATCGACCGGCCCGATGCCGACCCCAACCGCGTGCGCAACGACTTGCTGCAGCATGATGTCGTGGTTGAAAGCATGGGCGGCGAGGTGCTCGACGTCGAGGTTTCCGCGACCAAGAAGACCAATCTCGCCAAGCTCGAGGAAGCGATCCTGCTGCAGTCAGAAATTCTCGAGCTCAAGGCGAACCCCGATCGCTCGGCGTATGGGACAGTCGTCGAGGCGCGCCAGGAACGTGGCCGCGGCTCCGTGGCGACGGTCCTCGTGCAGCGCGGCACACTCAATGTCGGCGACGTATTCATCGCCGGCGCCGAATGGGGCCGCGTGCGGGCCTTGATGGACGATCACGGCCGCAGTGTCGACAGCGCAGGGCCGTCGATGCCGGTCGAGGTGCTGGGCTTCCAGGGAACGCCTGCTGCCGGTGATGATTTCGTCGTTGTCGCGGACGAGGCGCGGGCGCGCGAGGTTGCCGCCTACCGGCAGCGGGTTGAGCGTGAAAAACGTGCCGCGGCCAGTGCGCGTGGTACGCTGGAGCAGATGTTCACGCAGATCAAGGAGGGCACGGCCAGCGAGCTCCCCGTGGTCGTCAAGGCGGACGCACAAGGTTCGGTCGAGGCTATTGCGGCCTCGTTCGACAAGCTTTCGACCGAGGAGGTCAAGGTGCGTATGCTGCACGGTGCGGTCGGCGGTATCACCGAGTCCGACGTCACCCTCGCGCGGGCGTCGGGCGGCGTGATCATCGGCTTCAACGTGCGCGCCAATCCGCAGGCGCGCGAGATGGCCAAACGCGACGGCGTTGACATCCGCTACTACTCGATCATCTACGACGCGGTGGACGACATCAGGGCGATGCTCAGCGGCATGCTGGCGCCCGAACTGCGCGAAAATTTCCTGGGCTATGCGGAAATCCGCGAGGTCTTCAACATTACCAAGGTCGGCAAGGTGGCGGGCTGCTATGTCACCGAGGGTGTCGTCAAACGCGGTGCCGGCGTGCGGCTGCTGCGCGACGACGTGGTGATCCACGAGGGCCGGCTGAAGACGCTGAAGCGGTTCAAGGACGAAGTCCGCGAGGTACAGCACGGCTACGAATGCGGCATGGCGTTCGAGAACTATGACGACATCAAGCAGGGCGATGTCATCGAGTGTTTCGAGGTCGAGGAGATCACGCGCGAGCTTTGACGCCGGGTCGCGCCGCCGTTGTCGTGAGGGCAGGTCGTTATGAGCAGAGGCAAGGGCAGGACGCCGAGCCAGCGTCAGCTGCGGGTCGGCGAAGAACTTCGCCATGTGTTGGCGGCGATCCTTGCGCGCGGGGAGCTGCGGGACCCGGCCCTCAAGGATCAGTCGATCACCGTCTCGGAAGTTCGCGTCAGCCCCGACATGCGGCACGCCACCGCCTACGTCATGCCTCTGGGCGGCGCCGGCGATGCGACCGAAATCGTGACGGCGCTTAATCGTGCCGCCGCTTTCCTGAGCCACGAGGTCGGCCGCCGCATCACCATGAAGTACACGCCGATCCTGCAGTTTACGCTGGATACGGTGTTCGATGAGGCACAGCGCATCGATGCGCTGCTGCGGCAGCCAGGCGTGGCTCGCGATCTCAAGCGGCAGCGGAGCGACGATGGCGCGTAGGCGCAGGGGCTGGCCTATCCACGGCTGGCTTGTCCTGGACAAGCCCGAGGGCATGACGTCGACGGCGGCGGTGGCCGCGGTCAAGCGCCAGCTGGGCGCGGCGAAGGCCGGTCATGCCGGCACGCTCGACCCGTTCGCCACCGGCATCCTGCCGATTGCCTTGGGCGAGGCAACCAAGACCGTGCCGTACGTCCAGGCGGGCGAAAAGCACTATCGCTTCACGGTGCGCTGGGGTGTTGCCACCGATACCGACGACCGCGACGGCGCGGTGACCGCGACGCGCACCGCGCGGCCCGACCGGGCGCAAATGGAGGCCGTGCTGCACCGCTTTGTCGGCGAGATTGAACAGGTACCCCCCGCCTTTTCGGCGATCCGGGTCGGCGGCCGTCGCGCCTACGATCTCGCACGTGGCGGCGAAGTCCCGGCGTTGTCACCCCGGATCGTGCGGATCGTGATGCTGCGGCTGGCCGGGGTGCCGGACGCGGACCATGCGGTCTTCGAAGCGATCTGTGGCAAGGGCACGTATGTGCGGGCGCTGGCGCGCGATATCGCGCGGGAACTCGGCACGGTTGCGCATCTAGTGGCGCTGCGCCGGACACGGGTGGGCCCGTTCGGCGAAAAACATGCGATTTCGCTGGACGAACTGGGTGAAACTATGCAATGTGCCGCCGCCCTGACGCATCTGCATTCGGTCGAGACCGCGCTGGACGACATCCCGGCCCTGGCCGTGACCGAAATAGAGGCGGGGCGTCTGCGGAACGGGCAGGCTATCTCCCTGTTGCGGAAAGCGGATGTGGACCGCATCGCCGTCCTCGAAAATGGCGATATGGTTCTGACCGTGGCGGACGGAAAACCCGTCGCCCTCGGCCGCTACACCGCCGGAGAGGTGCGCCCGGTTCGCGTGCTGAACCTGTGAAATCCTGGAGGATTTGATGTCGATTACCGCCGAGCGGAAAAAAGAGCTGATCGAAAAGTTCGCCACCAAACCGGGCGATACCGGTTCACCGGAGGTTCAGGTCGCGATTCTGACCGAGCGGATCAAGAACCTCACCGACCATTTGAACCTGCACAAGAAGGATTTTCACACGCGCCGTGGCCTGATCACCATGGTCGGCCAACGTCGCCGCCTTCTCGACTATTTGAAGCGCAAGGAAGCCTCGCGCTACGAAAATATCGTCAAGGAACTCGGGCTGCGCCGCTAAGGTACGGCCGTTTTGCGTGCGCCGCCGCGGGGCGGGGGCGCACCGGGTGGAACGGGATGGAATGAGCCATGCCCGCCGCCGTAATCAACCCGCAGGCGCAATACGGCGACCTGCGCGATGGACGAAATAAAGGATATCGGAATGTTCACAATCACCCGCAAGGAAATGACCTGGGGCGGCCGGCCACTGATTCTCGAATCCGGGCGTATTGCCCGACAAGCAGATGGCGCGGTCCTCGTAACCTACGGCGGAACCCAGGTCCTGTGCACTGCGGTGGCGCAGAAGGCGCCGCGGGCCGGGGTCGATTTCTTCCCCCTGACCGTCAACTACCAGGAAAAGACCTTTGCCGCCGGCAAGATCCCAGGCGGCTTTTTCAAGCGTGAAGGCCGACCCTCGGAAAAGGAGACGCTGACCTCGCGCCTGATCGACCGGCCGATCCGGCCGCTCTTTCACGACGATTTCAGGAACGAGACGCAGATCATTTGCACGGTTCTGGCCCATGATCTGGAGAACGACCCCGACGTCGTCAGCATGGTCGGAACCTCGGCGGCTCTGACCATTTCAGGAATTCCCTTCCTCGGCCCGATCGGCGCGGCGCGCGTGGGATATATCGATGGTGCCTACGTGCTTAACCCGCAGGCCGACGAGATGCCGTCGTCCGAAATGGACCTCGTTGTGGCGGGTACGACCGAGGGCGTTCTGATGGTCGAGTCCGAGATCAGGGAGCTCGATGAGGACCTCGTGCTGGGCGCCGTCACTTTCGCGCACAAGGCGATTCGCGAGGTCATCGACTTCGTCATAGAATTCGCCGAGGAGTGCGCCAAGGAACCATGGCCCTTGCCGGAGCCCCCGGAGGGCATCGAGGCTATCGAAAAGCGCGTATATGAGCTTGCCGAGAAACCGCTCCGCGAGGCCTATGCCAGGACCGTCAAGCAGGAGCGCGTCGAAGCGGTCGCCGCCGCCAAGGAAGCGGCGCTGCAGCAGCTCGAGGCCGAGGAACTCGATGTCGAGCTGGCCGCCGGTCTATTCAAGAAGCTGGAAAAGGATATCGTCCGCGGCAACATCCTGAAGACGGGCCTGCGCATCGACGGACGCGACACCAAGACCGTGCGGCCCATCGTTGCCGAGGTCGGCGTGCTGCCCCGTGCGCACGGATCGGCACTGTTCACCCGCGGGGAGACGCAGGCGCTGGTCGTGGCCACGCTCGGGACCGGCCAGGACGAGCAGATCATCGATGCCCTAGAGGGCGAGTATCGCGAGCATTTCCTGCTCCATTACAATTTCCCGCCCTATTCGGTCGGCGAGGCATCGTTTCTGCGCAGCCCGGGCCGTCGAGAAATCGGCCATGGCAAGCTCGCCTGGCGGGCCGTGCATCCGCTCCTGCCGAGCAAGGAGGATTTCCCGTACACGATTCGTGTGGTCTCGGAGATCACCGAGTCGAACGGTTCGTCCTCCATGGCCACGGTCTGCGGCACATCGCTGGCGGTCATGGATGCGGGCGTGCCGGTCAGCCGTCCCGTAGCCGGGATCGCCATGGGTCTGATCAAGGAGGATGACGCTTACGCGGTACTCTCGGATATCCTCGGCGACGAGGACCATCTCGGCGATATGGACTTCAAAGTCGCCGGCACGGAAAAGGGCATCACCTCATTGCAAATGGACATCAAGATTACCTCCATCACCGAGGAGATCATGAAAATCGCCCTGGCGCAGGCCAACGAGGGCCGGATGCACATTCTCGGCGAAATGGCCAAGGCGCTGAGCGGAGCCCGCGACGAGGTGTCGGCAAACGCGCCGCGGATCACGATGTTCACGATTCCGCGCGACAAGATCCGCGAGGTCATCGGGACGGGCGGCAAGGTGATCCGCGAGATCTGCGAGGTCACCGGCGCCAAGATCGATATCGAGGACGACGGCACGATCAAGGTCGCGGCTGTCGACCAGGCAGTTGCCGACCGCGCCATTCAGTGGATCAAGTCGATCGTGGCGGAGCCGGAAGTCGGCGAGATCTACACCGGCAAGGTGGTCAAAGTCCTGGATTTCGGAGCCTTCGTGAATTTCCTAGGCAGTCGCGACGGCCTCGTGCACATTTCGGAGCTGAGCGACGGTCGGCCGGCGACGGTCACCGAAGTCGTCAACGAGGGCGACGAGGTCAAGGTCAAGGTTCTGGGGGTCGACGATCGCGGCAAGGTGCGACTGTCGATGCGCGTCGTCGACCAGGCGACCGGCGAGGATATCACCGAAAAGGTCGGCGCGTCCCGGCCGTCGGGCGGTCGCCGTGACGGGGACGGCGAGGGCCGCAGGGAAGGCGGTGAGCGCCGCCGCAGCCGGCACCGGCGTCGCAAGGAGGAAGCCTGACCGGATAACAGCGGCTTCCGGTCGGCATGACGAGCGGCGGCCTGCTGGGCCGCCGCTCGTGCGGTCTGCGCCGTTTTGAATACCGGCGCGAAGCCTCGGGTCAATTTGGCGCTGCGGCCATACCGATGATATGATAGCCGCTGTCGACATACATCACTTCGCCGGTAACGCCTGCCGACAGGTCGGACAGCAGATATAGCCCCGCCCCGCCGACGTCATCGAGGGTCGTGTTGCGGCGCAGCGGCGAGTTCTCTCCCTGCCATTTGTAGACGAAACGAGCACTGCCGACAGCAGCCCCGGCAAGGGTCCGCATCGGGCCCGCCGAAATCGCATTGACGCGAATGCCGCGACCGCCCAGATCGCTTGCGAGATAGCGCACGCTGGCCTCGAGCGCCGCCTTCGCCACGCCCATGACGTTGTAGTTCGGCATGACCCGTTCGGCCCCGCCATAGGTCAGAGTCACAAGGCTGCCGCCGGGGCCCATCAGCGCCGCCGCGCGTTGCGCCACTGCGGTGAATGAATAACAGGAAATGTCCAGGGTCTGGGCGAAGTTGGCCCGGGACGTATCGAGATACTGGCCCTTCAACTCCTCCTTGTCGGAAAACGCGACCGCGTGAACGACGAAGTCCACAGCGCCCCAGCGCTCCTTCAAAACCGTGAACACCGCGGCAATGGCGTCATCGTCACTGACATCGCAGCGCAGCAGAATCGGGTCGCCGCCAAGCGATTCGGCCAGGGGCCGAACCCGTTTGAGCAGTGGCTCGTCCTGATAGGTGAACGCGAGATCGGCGCCGTGCGCCGCCACGCTACGCGCGATTCCCCATGCGATAGAATGATCGTTGGCAACGCCCATGATCAGGCCGCGCCGGCCGGCCATCAACCGTGCCCCTTGACTCATCGTTCCTCGCCTGCCCGCCAATGGAATGCCGCGGTGGGAGCGACCCGCGCGCGGAGTTTCAGGATCATCCGGCGTAGCGCCGGAAGACGAGTGTCGCGTTGGTGCCGCCGAAACCGAAGCTGTTCGACATCACGCAGTCCAGCGCGACATCGTTCATCGTATCGCGCACCACCGGCGCGCCCTCGATTTCGGGATCAAGATCGTCGATGTTGGCCGAGGCGGCGATGAAGCTGTGCTTCATCATCAGCAGCGAGTAGATAACCTCCTGCACGCCCGTCGCGCCCTGGGAATGGCCGGTCAGGGATTTGGTCGAGCTAATCGGCGGGATGGCATCGCCGAAGACTTCACGTACGGCCTCAATTTCGCGGGTGTCGCCGACCGGCGTACTGGTCCCGTGCGCGTTGATGTACCCAATCGGGGCGTTGAGCCCGGCCAGCGCCATGCGCATGCAGCGCACCGCACCCTCGCCGGACGGTTGCACCATGTCGAAGCCGTCCGACGTGGCGCCATACCCGACGACTTCGCCATAGATGCTGGCGCCCCGCGCGAGCGCACGTTCGAGTTCCTCCAGCACGACGACACCGGCACCGCCGGATATCACGAACCCGTCACGGTTCTTGTCGAAGGCCCGGCTCGCCCGGGTCGGCGTGTCGTTGTACCCGGCTGACAGTGCGCCCATGGCGTCGAACAGCACGGTCAGCGTCCAGTGCAGTTCCTCGCCGCCGCCGGCGAACACGATATCCTGCTTGCCCCACTGGATCATCTCTGCGGCGTTGCCGATGCAGTGGGCGCTTGTCGAACAGGCCGAGCTGATCGAATAGTTCACGCCCTTGATACCGAACGGCGTCGCGAGCGTCGCCGAATTGGTGCTGCACATGGTGCGCGGCACGCGATACGGGCCCACCTTTCGCACCCCCTTGTCGCGCAGCACATCGGCCGCCTCGACGAGATTGCTGGTTGACGGACCGCCCGAGCCCATGACGATTCCGGTCTTCTCGTTGGAGATGTCCTTCGCTTCCAGCCCGGCATCTTCGATTGCCTGCTGCATGGCGACATAGTTGTAGGCCGCCCCGTCGCCCATGAAGCGGCGGATCTTGCGGTCGACCAGCGCATCGAGATCGACCTTGATCGAGCCGTGTATCTGCGAGCGAAAACCCAGATCTGCGTACGTTTCGCAGAATTCGATGCCGGAGCGCCCGTGGCGCAGCGAGTCGGTAACCTCCTGCTGATTGTTGCCGATGCTGGACACGATGCCCAGCCCGGTCACGACGACTCTACGCATCGTTGCCTCGTCAGGAGCTCTTGGGCGCGGTGAACAGCGCCACGCGCATGTCTTTTGCCTCGTAGATCGGCTGGCCGTCGCACTTCAGGACGCCGTCGGCGATTCCCATCACCAGCTTACGCATGATCACGCGCTTGACGTTGATGTGGTAGGTCAGCTTCTTGGCGGTTTTTAGAACCTGGTCCGAGAACTTCACTTCGCCGACGCCAAGTGCCCGCCCACGACCGAGTCCGCCGACCCAGCCGAGGAAGAAGCCGACAAGCTGCCACATGGCGTCAAGGCCAAGGCAGCCGGGCATAACGGGGTCGCCCTCGAAGTGGCATTTGAAGAACCACAGATCCGGCTTCACGTCCATTTCGGCGATCAGCTCGCCCTTGCCGTAGGCGCCGCCCTCATCCGAGATCTGCGTGATCCGGTCGAACATCAACATCGGCGGCAGCGGCAACTGCGCGTTACCCGGCCCGAACAGGCGTCCGTGCGCACACTCAAGCAGGTCCTTGTAGCTGTAGCTGTGCTTTCTGTTCAAAGGTCGTCCATTCGCTGGTTTCTGGCCCGTGCGGCCGCGCGCACGCCCCTCCAATATAGCAGTGAAACATTACAAAACAATGAGTGTGGCGGTCAGACGTCGAGATTCTCCACGCGCAGGGCATTGGACTGGATGAAGTCGCGGCGCGGCTCGACGACGTCCCCCATCAGTGTCGAGAATACTTCGCCCGCATCCTCGGCATGGCTGATCCTGACCTGTAACAACGTGCGGATGTCCGGGTCGAGGGTGGTCTCCCAGAGCTGGTCGGGGTTCATCTCGCCCAGCCCCTTGTAGCGCTGCACGTCGATGCCCTTGCGGGCATGCGCCATGATTGCATCGATCAGCCCAACCGGGCCCCAGATCTGCGTCTCCTGATCCTTGATGACCAATGCGACCGGCTTGGCGTAGACCGCCTGCAGGTCGGCGGCAACGGCGTCAAGCTGGCGCGCCTCGGCACTGCGGATCAGGTCTCCGTCGATGCGGTAGTGTTCGGGCACGCTGCGCAAGGTGCGCGAGAAGGTGAGGCCGCCCTCGGTATTGGCTTCCCCGGACCAGCCCCGCTCGAATTGGTCGGACAGTTCATCGAGGCGCTTGGCGACGTACTCTGCCGCCTCGCCCGCGTTTCCGGGATCGGCCAGAATCCGGGGATTGAGGACGCCGGCGATCGCCGCCTGCTCGACGATGTTCCAGTTGCCCACTTTGCGCGCCAACTGCTCCAGCATGTGTTTGACGCGGCGCGCCGTCTCGGCGATGCCGCGCAGGTCCTCGCCTGCCCGCTGCGTGCCATCCGACAGGCTGAGGATGGCATCGCCGATGCCTGCGTCCATCAGATGGTTTTCCAGCGCTGCATCGTCTTTCAGATAAACCTGCGACTTGCCCTTTGTGACCCGGTACAGCGGGGGCTGCGCGATATAGAGGTAGCCGCGCTCAATGAGCTCCGGCATATGGCGGAAGAAGAAGGTCAGAAGAAGGGTGCGGATGTGGCTGCCGTCCACGTCCGCATCGGTCATGATGATGATCCTGTGGTAGCGGGCCTTGTCCGGGTCGAAATCGTCGCGGCCGATGCCCGTGCCGAGCGCCGCGATCAGCGTCCCGACCTCGGCAGAGGAGAGCATCTTGTCAAAGCGGGCGCGTTCCACGTTCAGGATCTTGCCACGAAGCGGCAGGATCTCCAGCGGGCGAGAACGGAAACGCCGGAGCGTCCGGGCGACCCCACCCGGCACGGCTGCGCGCGCTGGTGCCTGAGCAGTACGCCATGATCGAAACGCTGCGCACGCTGCTGGTCGACGACGCGATCGTGGTCGGCGGCA
>CAYFYY010000039.1:12611-13875 GCA_964347475.1 uncultured Flavobacteriales bacterium | reverse complement strand
CGGGCGCGTTCCACGTTCAGGATCTTGCCCCGCAGCGGCAGAATCGCCTGGAATTTCCGGTCGCGTCCGGTTTTCGCCGAGCCGCCCGCCGAATCGCCCTCAACGATGAACAGCTCCGATCTCGCCGGATCGCGCTCCTGGCAGTCGGCCAGCTTGCCGGGCAGGTTGGCGACGTCGAGCGCCCCCTTGCGCCGGGTGAGATCACGTGCCTTGCGGGCCGCCTCGCGGGCCAGCGCGGCATCGACGATTTTCTGTACGACCCGCTTGGCTTCCACCGGATGTTCCTCGAACCATTGCCCGAGCTTGTCATTGATCACCGACTCGACGATCGGCCGGACCTCGGAGGAGACCAGCTTATCCTTGGTCTGGCTCGAGAACTTCGGATCCGGCACCTTGACCGCCAGAACGCAGGTCAGCCCCTCGCGGGCATCGTCGCCGGTGATCGACACCTTTTCCTTCTTGGCGATTCCGCTGCCCGACGCGTAGTTGTTGATCTGCCGCGTCAGCGCGGCCCTGAACCCGGCCAAATGCGTGCCGCCGTCGCGCTGTGGGATGGTATTTGTGAAGCACAACATGCTCTCGTGGTAGCTGTCGTTCCACTGCATGGCGAACTCCACGGTCACGCCCTCGCGCTCCGCCGTGGCCGTGATCGGCGAGTCGAGCAGCGCTGATTTTGCCCGGTCGAGGTATTTGACGAACGCCTCGATACCGCCCTCGTAATGGAACTCGACGATTCGGGGCTCCGGGTGACGGGCGTCCGTCAGCTTGATGCGCACGCCGGAATTCAAGAAGGCGAGCTCGCGCAGCCGATGCTCGAGTGTCGCAAAATCGAACTCTGTCATGCTGAATGTGGCCGAGGATGGCAGGAACGTGATGTCGGTGCCCGATTCCTCGCCGCATTCACCCGTGACGGCGAGAGGCGCCCGCGCCACGCCGTTCTCGAAGAGCATCTCGTGGATCTTGCCGTCGCGCCGGATTGTCATCTCGAGCCATTCCGACAGCGCATTGACCACCGACACGCCGACACCGTGCAGGCCCCCGGAAACCTTGTACGAGTTCTGGTCGAATTTGCCGCCGGCATGCAGCTGGGTCATGATGACCTCGGCAGCCGAGATACCTTCCTCCTTGTGAACTTCGACGGGGATGCCCCGGCCGTTGTCGGTGACGGTCACGGACCCGTCGCCGTTCAGCGTGACGGTGACGGTATCGCAGTATCCGGCCAGCGCCTCGTCGATCGCGTTATCGACGACCTCGAAGACCATGT
>CAYFYY010000039.1:0-12599 GCA_964347475.1 uncultured Flavobacteriales bacterium | reverse complement strand
GCAGGCCCGAGCCGTCGTCGGTGTCGCCGATATACATGCCCGGCCGCTTGCGAACCGCGTCCAGGCCCTTGAGCACCTTGATCGATTCGGCGCCGTACTCGCTCGCGCCGTTTGCGCCCGCGCCATTGTCCTTTGGGCCCTTGTTACCGTTCTGGCTCATGCTTCCGTCCTTAGCCCCGCGTCAACACAGTCGCGTCACCGTGGCGTCCGCCACCGAAAAATGCTGCGCCCGGCTATCGAGCGCCGCGAACAACGCGGCGTCGGTGCCGCTCATCCAAGTCTGGCCGGCCAAGGCGCAGACCTCGTCGAACAGTGCCGCCCGACGCGCCTCGTCGAGATGGGCCGCGACCTCGTCCAGCAGCAGCAGCGGCGCGACTGCACGCTCCGCCGCCTGCAGACGTGCCTCGGCCAGCACGATCGCGATCAGCATGGCTTTCTGCTCACCGGTGGAACAGCTTGCGGCGGGCATGTCCTTTGCCAGGTGCCGCGCCTCGAGATCGCTGCGGTGCGGCCCGGTCGCGGTGGTGCCGCTCTGTGCATCGATGGCGCGGCATGCCCGCAACGCCTCCCTGAGCCGGTCCTCCGCCGCGAGTGCGGGCACTGTTCCGAGCCAGTCCTCCACCGTCCCGGTCACCGTCAGCGCCACACCCGGGAACGGGCCGCGCGATTCCGCCAGTATGCGGTCCAGCCGCCGGACCATTTCCAGCCGCGCCGCAGCGATCGCGATGCCGCGCGTCGCCATCGTGTCCTCCAGCGCCGACAACCACGCCGTGTCCATCATCCCGTCTCGCAGCAATCGTCCGCGCTCGCGCATTGCCTGCTCGTAGGATGCGACGCGCCTCGCGTGGGCCGGGTCGAAGCCGTACACGAGACGGTCGAGGAACCGCCGGCGGGCGTACGACCCCTCGCGGAACAGCCGGTCCATCTCCGGCGTGAGCCACAGCGCGCTGACGACATCTGCGAGCGCTGTCTGGCCGCGCGCCGGCTTGCCATCGATGTGGACCACGCGCCGTTCGCCGCCCGGCTCGCGCCCCGTGCCGATCTCGACCCTGCCATTCGGTGTTTCCACGATCGCCGCGACGCCCCAGCCGCCGCTGTCGCCGCGCCGGTCGATGTCGGGGAGCCTGGCTCGCCGCAGGCCGCGCCCCGGCGCAAGCAGGGACACCGCCTCGAGGAGGTTGGTCTTGCCGGCGCCGTTCGGTCCTGTCAGCACCACCGGCCGCTGATCCAGCTCCAGACGCGCGCTTTCGTAACAACGAAATCGAGTTGTCGCCAAGCGGGCCACGGACAGGGCGGCGCCGCCGGTCCGGCTCATCTCGACGGTTGCCAGTACGGTCACACTCAAACGCGCATCGGCATCAGCACATACAGCGCACTGTCATCGCCGGCGTCGCGTACGATCGTCGGCGAGTTCGAGTCCGCCATGATGAACTGCGCCTTGTCGCCTTCGATCTGCTGGGTGATGTCCAGCAGATAACGGGAGTTGAATCCGATATTGATCGCATCGCCCTCGTAATCCGCCTCAAGCTCCTCCTCGGCAGAGCCCGCATCGGGGCTGTTGGCCGAGAGCGCGAGGCTGTGGCCCTTGACGGCGAGCTTGATGGCGCGCGATTTCTCCGTCGCGATGGTCGCCACGAGGTCGACCGCATCGGCGAAATCCTTGCGCGTGACGACCATCAGCTTGTCGTTGCTGACGGGAATCACGCGCTCGTAATCCGGGAAGGTGCCGTCGATCAGCTTGGACGTCAGCACCGCATCGTCGAAAGCGAACCTGATCTTGGTGTCGGACAGGGCCACATCGACGTCGCCACCGGTCTCGTCGATCAGCTTGCGTAACTCGTTCACCGTCTTGCGCGGGATTATGACACCCGGCATGCCCGCCCCGCCCTCCGGCAACGGCATCTCGACCCGGGCCAGCCGGTGGCCGTCGGTCGCCACGGCGCGCAGCCTGTCGCCAGCGTCGCTCGATACGGCATGCATGTAGATGCCGTTCAGGTAATAGCGCGTCTCCTCGGTCGAGATGGCGAAGCGTGTGCGGTCGATCAGGGTCCGGAAATCGCCCGCCGCCACGGTGAACCGGCTCGGCAGATCGCCTTCGGACAATGCCGGGAATTCCGACGTGTCCAGCGTCCCCAGCTTGAACCTTGCGCGGCCCGACGAAAGGTTGAGCTGCGCGGCCTCAGCATCCTTCTCCAGGGCGACCTGCGCGCCATCCGGCAGTTTGCGCACGATGTCGTACAGCGTGTGCGCTGGCGCCGTGGTCGAGCCGGCGGTGGGGACCTCCGCCGGGATGCTCTCGACGATGCTGATGTCCATATCGGTCGCCGTCAGGCGCAATGCGTCGTCGCGCGCCTCGAGCATGACATTGGACAGTATCGGTATGGTGTTGCGCCGTTCAACGATGCTCTGCACGTGGCCGAGTGCCCGGAGCAGCGTGGCGCGTTCGATCGTAAGTTTCATCGTACCTGTTGCGTGCAGCGGGGCTGGAATCCGCCCGGTTCCGTATGTTTATCCGATATGTTCTCCGCTGGACCGCGCCACCCAGAGGGGCGGCCCGCCTGCCGCCGAACCGCGGGGACTCGCGGTCCCCTTGCGAACGGACACGGAATATAGCAAAGGGGCGCGGAATCCGCACTATTTTTGGTGACCAGGCGCCGGGCTTCCACGGACCTCCGTTCGGCCCAAAACGGCCACGCCTCAGCTCCGCTGACGCCTTGAGGGAAGGTGTCGGATATTCCGTATCCGGCGCCGTCCGAGTCAGTTTTCCAGCATGCGCCGAAGGAGTTCGACATCCTCGGCGAATGTGGCGTCGGTGGTGCGTAGTTCCTCGACCTTGCGGACGGCGTGCATGACGGTCGTGTGATCGCGGCCGCCGAACTTCCGGCCGATTTCGGGCAGCGAGCGTGATGTGAGCTGCTTGGCGAGGTACATCGCCACCTGGCGGGGCCGGGCCACCGCCCGCGAACGCCGCGCCGAAGACATCTCGGCGAGCTTGATGTTGAAGTGTTCGGCCACGCGCTTCTGGATTTCCTCGATGGTGATGCGGCGGTCGCTGGCGCGCAACAGGTCGTGCAGGATCTCCTGTGTACTCTCCAGCGTCACCGGGCGCCCGACGAGGCTGGCGCAGGCCACGATCCGGTTCAGGGCGCCTTCCAGCTCGCGCACGTTGGAGGTGATCTTGTGGGCGAGATACTCGAAGACTTTCTGAGGGATCTCGACGCTCAACCCCTCGGCCTTCGACTGCAGGATGCCGACACGGAGCTCGTAGGTGGTCGGATGCAGGTCGGCAACCAGCCCCCAGCCGAGGCGCGAGCGCATCCGTTCCTCGATTCCCTCCAGGTCGTTCGGGGACTTGTCCGCCGAGATGACGATCTGCCGGTTCCGGTCGACGAGGGCGTTGAAGGTGTGGAAGAACTCCTCCTGGGTGCTGTCCTTGCCGCTGATGAACTGGAAGTCGTCGATCATAAGAACGTCGACGGACCGGAACTGCTCCTTGAACGCCACCGTATCCTTGTAGCGCAACGCCCGGATGAACTGGTACATGAACTTCTCGGCCGACAGATAAATGATCCGGCGCTCCGGATTCTGTCGGCTTATCTGCCATGCGATGGCGTGCATCAGGTGGGTCTTGCCGAGTCCCACGCCACCATACAGAAACAGCGGGTTGAAGGTCACCGAGGACGATTCGGCGATCCGGCGCGCGGCGGCGAACGCCAGCTCGTTGGGCTTACCGGTCACGAAATTCTCGAAGGTGAAGCGCGGGTCGAGGGCGGCGCCGAATCCCTCGATGTTGCCCTCAACCGCCGGTATCGCACGGCCCGGTGCCGCAGGCTGTTTCGGCCCATGGCCGGCGGGCGCGGTGATGATCTCGACACCGCGGATATCTGTATTTTCGTCAGTCCAGAGGTCGAGCAGTCGGCTGCCGTATTGCGATCTGACCCATTCCCGCATGAAGTCGGTGGGTACGCCGATCCGGACACGTCCGCCCGCCACTTCATGCAGTGTCAGCGGTTTCAACCAGCTTCGGTACGCCGCCTCTCCGAACTCGGCCCTTAGCCGTCCCCTAACCCGAACCCATTGTGCCGCTACGTCTTCGTCCAAATAGGTGTTCATCAAAATGACCCGATCGAATAGCCCGTTCACCTGAACCCTAGCCATCTTGGTTTGCGGCCCGATCCACCCCGGCGCCGCACAATGCCTTCTGCATTCTGCCCGACCCATCCCTACGGTGGTCGCCCGTAGCCAAGCGCCGCGACCGCGAGGGTCATTCCTTTCTCATCCCCAGCATTCTTGCTTCATATGCGCTCTTGCCGTCATGTAAACCCTGCAACTTGGCGCAATACTCCTATCCAGCGCGCCTCGAAATAACACACTGCAAAACGCAAATAGAAACAAAGAAAACTGCAGCCCACGTTGCCGCGATTTCTGAAACTTATGACATCACGTCAACGTATTTTCCCTTTTTCATTTGGTTTGTATTGTGAAAACGGCGCGGGGCAACTGGCACGCCCGTACAATCGCCTCCCACAGATTCCCAATGTATCGGTGCTGCGGAGGCGATGCAATGAGACCGAAAGGCGAACACCGCAAAAAAAGAGATTGACACCGAACAGCAGTTTGAAATTTCAGAGGAAAGACAAACCGGAATTCCGGGAAAAAAAACGCGCCGCAATTTCGATCGATCGCGGCGCGATATTGTGTCGCAGAGAGCCGTCCCAGTGCGCTATCCGAGCGCTTTCACTCGCGCCGACATACGCGAAATCTTCCGTGCCGCCGTGTTGCGGTGGATGACACCGCGGTTGACGCCGCGCTGCAGTTCCGGCATCGCGGCACGCAACGCCGCTTGGGCCGCATCCTTGTCGCCGCTTACGGCAGCGAGCTCGAATTTCTTGACGAAAGTCCGAATTCGGCTGATCCGGTTGCGATTGGTCTCGGTCCGCCGGACGGTCTGACGAAATCGTTTCTTGGCCGATTTGTGATGAGCCATGTATCCGTTCCAAACACTGCTATGAATCGCGTCAAGGCGGCGGTTTATATAGGGTCGAACGAACCCCGTCAAGCCTCGTCCCGGTGCCGGCGACCCCGTGGACTAGCGGTTCCGGAAGTTCGGCTTGCGCTTCTCCGTAAATGCCGCCATGCCTTCCTTCTGATCCTCTGTCGCGAAGGTCGAATGGAACAGCCGACGCTCGAACCGGACGCCCTCGGCAAGCGAGGTCTCGTACGCCCGATTGACGGCTTCCTTCGCCAGCATCGCCGCGGGACGCGACATCGCGGCGATCTTTGCGCCGGTTTGCACGGCGTCCTCTATCAGCTTGGCCGCTGGCACGACGCGGCTCACGAGGCCGGAACGCTCCGCCTCATCCGCGTTCATCATGCGGCCGGTCAGGACCATCTCCATCGCCTTGGACTTGCCGACGAAACGGGTCAGACGCTGTGTGCCGCCGGATCCGGGAATCGTACCGATCGTGATCTCCGGCTGCCCGAACTGAGCGTTATCCGCGGCGATGATGAAATCGCACATCATCGCCATCTCGCAGCCACCGCCCAGCGCATATCCCGCGACCGCAGCGATGGTCGGTTTTCGACAGACGGTCACCCGCTCCCAGCCTTTGGTGATGAAGTCGGACAGATACATGTCCATATAGCTCTTGGCCTGCATCTCCTTGATGTCGGCGCCGGCCGCGAAGGCCTTCTCGGAGCCGGTCAGCACAATACATCCGATACCGTCATCCGCCTCCATATCGTCCAGTGCCTGGCCCAGCTCGTCGATCAGAGCCGCGCACAGCGCGTTGAGCGCCGCCGGTCGGTTCAGCGTGATCAGGCCCACCGCCTCACGTTTTTCGACGAGGATGAATTCATATGACATCGTTGAAAGTTCCTTGCATGAGGGTCTGCCGACCCGGACTACGTGCGCGATTTGCGACGTCGGCGGGCGTTTTCAGTTGACGGCTGGAGCCACGGTGAAGCGGACGGTCAGCGCGCCGTCGGTGCCAAAGAAATCGATGCTCAGCGATTCGTCTTCGCGCAGAAATGCGTCGCCGGCGCCGGCCTGCCAGCCCAGCTGCGGCAGCGTGCGACGGTAGAAATCCCGCACCGCCCGCCGGCTGGTGGCTCCGATGGCGTAGGCCTCGACAATGCGGCCCGAAGGCGTGTCGAATTCGATTCCGGCGTCCTCAACCGGCTGCAGGCCCGGCATCACCGGGACATCTTCCAGCAGCTCGAAGAAGTCGGCGGCGCCGGCCGGCTCGGTCCCGCCGGTCAGCGCCAGCAATACGATGACGATGCCGGCAATCCGCAACATGGCCGTTGCTATAGCATCAACGCTGCGACGGGCAAATCATCTTTGGTGCGCCGCGCAGAAGAAAGTCGAGCGGCCGGACTGGGTCAGGCGGCGGATCCTTCCTTGACAGCCGGGCCTCAGACACGCCTCCCCCTCGCGGTCGTAGACCTGCCAGCTGTGTTGGAAATAGCCGAGTTCGCCGCTGGCCTGGACATAGTCGCGCAGGCTGGAACCGCCGGCGGCGATCGCGGCGGAGAGCACGTCCCGGATGGCCGTCACCAGGCGCTCGGCCCGGACCCCGGCAACAGTATGTGCGCTCCGGCGCGGCGAAATCCCGGCGCGAAACAGGGTCTCGCAGACATAGATATTGCCGAGCCCGGCAACTGTCCTCTGATCGAGCAACGCCGCCTTGATCGATGTGCGCCGGCCGGCCAGCGCCGACGTCAGCATGGCGGCGGAAAACGCATTGCCCAGAGGCTCCGGTCCGAGGCCGGCCAGCAGCGGGTGAGCCTCCGGATTGTCCCGCGGCGCAAAATCGACCATTCCGAACCGGCGCGCATCGCTGAAGCGCACGGTCACGCCGTCGTCGGTCACGAGGTCGAGATGGTCGTGGCGGCCCGGCGGCGCGACGACCTCGCGGTGGATCATCAGCCGGCCCGACATGCCGAGATGCAGGAGCAGAACCTCGGTATCATCGAGTTCGACGAGCAGGAACTTGCCGCGGCGGCCGATATGGATGACCCGGCGGCCACGCAACCGCGCCGGCAGGCGCGGCGGCAGCGGAAATCGGAGGTCTGGCCGGCGCTGGACGACGTCGGTCAGCACCCGCCCTTCGAGGACCGGCTGCAATCCGCGACGGACGGTTTCGACTTCGGGGAGTTCGGGCATCGGCGGAACCATTGCGCAAATCGAATCTCGGTCGGCGCCTGCGACGGCTGACAGCAATTCGACGCAGGCGGAAAATGCTTTAGCAAACGCGGCACGCCTGCGCTATCGTCGCGGCCATGCCCAAATCCGGACGCAAACGCGGCGAAGACGTTGCAGACTTCGGTTTTCGCGAAGTGCCCGCCTATGAAAAGGCGCGCCTGGTTCGCGGCGTGTTCGACAGCGTCGCCACCCGTTACGACCTGATGAACGACCTGATGTCGCTCGGCATCCACCGGCTGTGGAAGGCGGCGTTCATCGACCTGCTACGGCCGCGCTGCGATATGCACCTGCTGGATGTCGCCGGGGGTACCGGCGATATCGCGTTCCGATTCCTCGAGCGCGGCGGCGGCGCGGTCACCGTGTGCGATCTGACAGAGGAGATGGTGATTGTCGGCCGCGACCGCGCCATCGACCGCGGCATAGTCGACGGAATCGCATGGGTCGTCGGCGACGCCGAGGCGCTCCCGGTTGCGGACGCCAGCGTCGACGCGTACAGCATTGCGTTCGGCCTGCGCAATGTAACCCGAATCGACACGGCACTGCTGGAGGCGCGGCGCGTCCTCAAGCCGGGTGGCCGGTTTCTGTGCCTGGAGTTCAGCCGGCTTGCCTGGCCATGGCTGGAGCCGCTCTACGAGCGTTATTCCTTCTCGGTGCTCCCGGCGCTCGGCGAGTGGGTGGTCGGCGACCGCGAGTCATACGAATATCTGGCCGAGAGCATCCGGCGTTTTCCGGCTCAGGAAGAACTCGCAGAGCGAATCAACGCCGCGGGCCTCGCCCGGGTGACCTACCGCAACCTGTCCGGCGGCATCGCCGCCATCCATTCGGCCTGGCGGATCTGACCCTCATGCTGACGGCGGTCGCCAATTTGTTCCGGCTGCTCTTGATTGCCCGCACGCTGGCGCAGCACGACGCGCTGTTTCCGCTCGAACAGCTCGGCGTTGCGCCGGGCATCATGGCGCTGGTGCGGCTGATTTCGCGCCGCAAAGTACCTGGTCGCCCGGGGGAGCGGCTGGCTGCCGCATGCAATGCGCTCGGGCCCACATTCATCAAGCTTGGCCAGGCGCTCTCGGTGCGCTCCGATCTGGTCGGCGAAGAGATAGCCGCGGATCTTTCGGCCTTGCAGGACCAGCTTCCGCCCTTTCCATCGGACCAGGCCAGTGCGATCATCGAGGAGGAGTTCGGCGCGCCGCTGGCGCAGCTGTTCGATCATTTCGAGTCCGAATCGATTGCGGCGGCATCGATCGCCCAGGTGCATTTCGCGACCACCACCGACGGCCGCGAGGTTGCCGTCAAGGTGCTGCGGCCCGGCGTCACCGCGCAGTTGGCGAAGGACATCGATCTGATGTTGTGGGTCGCGCGACTCGTCGAACGCGCGCATCCCCCGTTCCGCCGGCTCAAGCCGGTGGAGGTTGTGCGCACCTTCCAGGAGACCGTACGCCTGGAAATGGACTTGCGCCTCGAAGCCGCTGCGGCGGTCGAACTCGCAGCGAACTTCGAGGGCGATCCGGATTTGCGCGTCCCGGCGGTCGACTGGGAGCGCACCAGCCGGCGTGTCCTGACGACCGAGCGGGTGGCCGGCATCCGCATCGACGAGGTCGACCAACTCGTCGCAGCCGGACTCGATCCCCGCGACATCATCGAACGGTCGGCCCGGATCTTCTTTTACCAGGTATTCCGCGACGGGTTCTTTCATGCAGACATGCATCCCGGCAACATGTTCGTCGGCGAGGATGGTGGGCTCATGCCGGTCGATTTCGGCATCATGGGCCGGCTCGACCGCAGGACCCGGAATTATCTCGCGGACATGTTGCTGGCTTTCCTGCGGCGCGACTACCGCAGGGTTGCGGATGTGCACTTCCAAGCCGGCTACGTCCCCGGCCACAAGAACCGCGAGGCCTTCATGCAGGCGGCCCGCTCGATCGGCGAGCCGGTGTTCGGAAAGCCGCTCGAGCAGATCTCGCTTGCCCGGTTGCTGGCTCATCTGTTCCAGGTCACCGAGCAGTTCGAGATGGAAACGCAGCCGCAGTTGCTGCTGCTGCAGAAGACAATGCTGGTTGCCGAGGGCGTCAGCCGCAAGCTCGATCCCGGCGTCAACATGTGGGTGCTGTCCGAGCCCCTGATCGAGGAATGGATGCGCGCCAACCGCGGTCCCGAGGCGCGACTTCGGGACGCGGCGGAGACCGCCTTGCTGCAGGTCGAACGACTGCCGGCGTTGCTTGACCGACTGGATCACGCGAGCCGGATGATCGATGAGGGTGGCATCCGCCTGCATCCGGATACCGTTGAAGCCCTGCGTGCAGGCGAGCGCGGTCCGTGGCCGATCATCGTCGCCGCCGTCGCGACAGTGGCGATCGCGACCTTGGCGGTGCTGGCTCTGGTCGATTGACCGCCGATCAGCGGGCTGACACCGTTCCCGGCCGGGGATCGGTACGCAGGCGTAAGGAATTTAACTCAAAATTAAGTCAAATTCGATTTTCCCGCGCGCCCGCATGCCGGGGTTGCCGCGACGGCGAAGGTCGGTTATTTAATTATCACAGTTCCATGTTGTAGTTTTCGCCGGTCGGTCCGGCGCATTGAGAAATTTCGGGAGCGCTTCACCATTGTCGACGGACAAACGCATATTGCTGATCGTTGCGGGTGGCATCGCTGCCTACAAGACGCTGGAACTGATCCGCCGGCTGAAGGAAC
The DNA here is from genome assembly GCA_964347475.1 of uncultured Flavobacteriales bacterium. Classification (GTDB taxonomy): domain Bacteria; phylum Pseudomonadota; class Alphaproteobacteria; order UBA8366; family JADFVY01. Next base: position 2,704 of record CAYFYY010000039.1, on the reverse strand, counting down.
GCAACGTCGCCGTGCGCTGCGTGCTGACCCGGGCCGGTGCCCAATTCGTCACACCGCTCAGCCTCGCGGCGATCAGCGGCGATACGGTGTATGACGACCTGTTTTCGCTGACCGCCGAGGCAGAGATGGGCCACATCGAGCTGTCGCGCGACGCCGATCTTCTGGTGGTGGCACCCGCGACGGCCGACATCCTCGCCAAGATGGCCGGCGGCATAGCCGACGACCTTGCGACGACGCTGTTGCTTGCCACCGACAAGCCGGTACTTGTGGCGCCGGCGATGAACGTGCGGATGTGGGAGCATCCCGCGACCCGCGCCAATATAGGGACACTGGCGACACGCGGCGTGATGCGGGTCGGACCCGGGGTCGGTGACATGGCCTGCGGCGAATTCGGCGAAGGTCGAATGGCCGAACCCGACGAGATTCTGGGCGCCATCGAAGCTTATTTCCGGGGCGATGCGGCCGTGATGACCCCTTCTCAGGGGGCGCCGGATCGGCCCCGTCCACTGTCGGGCCGCCGGGCGCTGGTCACCAGCGGGCCGACCCACGAGGCGATCGATCCCGTCCGTTACATCGCCAACCGCTCATCCGGCAAGCAGGGCCATGCCATCGCGCGGGCGCTCGCGGATCTGGGCGCGAACACGACGCTCGTCAGCGGACCGACCGGCCTCGCCGACCCGCCCGGGGTGACCGTGGTCCACGTGGTGAGCGCACGCGAAATGCTGGAAGCCTGCCGCAACGCGCTACCGGTGGATGTTGCGGTGTGCGCCGCCGCAGTCGCCGATTGGCGTACGAGCGACGAGGCGGTGCAGAAGATCAAGAAGAATGGTGGCGGCCCCCGCACGTTGGAGCTTGTCGAGAACCCCGACATCCTGCGCACGCTGTCCCTGGCCGACAACATGCGGCCCGGGCTGCTGATCGGCTTCGCCGCCGAGACCGAAAAGGTGGTTGCCCATGCGAAGGCCAAGCGCAAGAAGAAGGGCGCCGACTGGATGCTCGCCAACGACGTTTCGCCGGGAAGCGGAACGTTCGGCGGTGACCGCAACGTCATCCATCTGCTCGACGACGGCGGCGTGGAGGATTGGCCGCCGATGTCCAAGGAAGCTGTAGCCCGGCGGCTGGCCGAGCGGATCGCAGCCCATTTCACTGACGCCTCATGAGCGCCATAGCGATCTCGGTGGCGCGTCTGCCGCACGGCGCCGACCTCCCGCTGCCGGACTATGCCACGGCGGACAGTGCGGGCATGGATCTTCTGGCGGCGATCGATGGCGAGCTGTCGCTTGCGCCCGGTGGGCGCAGCCTGGTCCCGACCGGACTGGCGATCGCCCTGCCGCCCGGATACGAGGCGCAGGTGCGGCCGCGCTCCGGCCTGGCGCTGAAACATGGGATCACGGTGTTGAACAGCCCGGGCACGATCGATGCCGACTACAGGGGTGAGGTGAAGGTAATTCTGGCGAACCTGGGGACCCGGTCTTTTACCGTCACGCGCGGCATGAGAATCGCGCAGATGGTGATTGCCGCCGTAACGCGCAGCGTATGGCGCGAGGTCCCGACCGACGCGGACCTTCCGGCATCACATCGCGGTCCAGGCGGCTTTGGGTCGACCGGCACGAAGGGGATGTAAGACGAATGTTGCGGCTTACCCGAAAACTCATGTTTGCGATCGAGGCGGTGGTCGACATCGCGTACAATTCAGGGGTGAACCCGGTGCAGAGCAAGGATATTGCCGAACGCCAAGGGATTCCGCGGCGCTATCTCGAACAGGTCCTGCAACAGTTGGTCCGCGCCGATGTCCTGCGTGGTGTGCGCGGCCCGCGTGGCGGCTACCGGCTTGCGCGCGAACGGCGGCGCATCTCGTTGGGCGAGATCGTACGGATCGTTGCCGGCATGGACGGCGAGGATTCGGGCGACGAGGATACCGGATCGGAGCTGGGGCGCGTTGTGCTCCAGCCGTTGTGGCAGGAATTGGAGGAAGAGGCGCTGGTCAAGCTGGATTCAGTGAGCGTCGAGAACCTCTGCCGCACGGCGCGCGAGGCGGGCATCGACAGTCGCTCGAAGAAGAGCATAGATTTCACGATTTGATGCAGAAGGGGAACAGGATGAATTCGGGCGCTCCGGAATTCAGAGGCAAGATATACGAGAACCTCGTCGAGACCATCGGCGCGACGCCGCTCGTGCGGTTTTCGCGACTGGCAGCCGATGCCGGGGTTGATGCCGACATCATTGGCAAGCTCGAATTCTTCAACCCGCTGGCGTCGGTCAAGGACCGCATCGGCTTTGCCATGATCGATGCGATGGAAGCCGAGGGCGCGCTGAAGAAAGACACCGTGATGGTCGAGCCGACATCCGGCAATACCGGCATCGCGCTCGCATTCGTCGCTGCCGCGCGCGGCTATCGGCTGATCCTGACGATGCCGGACTCGATGTCCGTCGAGCGGCGCAAGATGCTGAAATTGCTGGGCGCCGAACTCGAGCTCACACCGGCGGACCAGGGCATGAAGGGCGCCATCGCCAAGGCCGAGGAGATCATCGCCTCGCTGCCGGACGCGGCGATGCCGTCCCAGTTCGAGAACCCCGCCAACCCGGAGATCCACCGCAAGACCACGGCGGAAGAGATCTGGAAGGACACCGGCGGCAAGTTCGACGTGCTGGTGTGCGGCGTCGGTACCGGTGGCACGCTGACCGGCTGCGGCGAGGTGTTCAA
>CAYFYY010000038.1:0-39162 GCA_964347475.1 uncultured Flavobacteriales bacterium | reverse complement strand
GGGGTCGGGTTCAGGGGGCAGGAATAGACGTATTCGCCGGGGGTGAGCTCGATCTCGTAATCCTTGGTCGCGCCCTGGGCAAGGCCGCCGCCGGAGACGCTGGGCAGGGTCGCGCGGTTGACGATGCCGTCGCCGCGCAGCCAGAAGCCGAGGCCGTAGGGCACGTTCCTGTTGGTCACGCGGAAGACGTATTTGCCGGGCTTGAGCGTCATCGGCTCCGCCGCGGCCAGCCGCGCGGCCCCGGTGGCCTTGTTGATCGCCTCGCAATCGGCCTTTTTCGCGGATTTGTAGCCGTGGTCAACGCCGCCCTCGGATTCGAGGAACTGGCAGGGCGTCTGGGTCAGCTCGATGACGGTCGGCCCGGCCGCAGGCGCCGGGCCGGCGACGATGAGGGCGAGCCCCAGCGACAGGACCGAACCGGCCAGCGTATTGCGTTTCATGTGTATCTCCATCGCCAACAAATACGGGTTGCCCCGCATATGCGCCGCGGCGGCGGCGGCGGCAATCAACGATGCATCACAAACACGTCAGGGCGGTTCGATGCGAGGTGAGCGGCGGCAACGGCATCACCTTCAAATGTGAGACCGGAATGTCAGGTTCTAAAGTGCGAATACATTTCTGATTTCGTTAATCAGGTCCTCCATCTGCCGCAGTGCTATGTCCAGGTGGTGGCGTATTCTCGGCTTGATATCTTCCCGGAAGAACTTGGATGCGGACCCGCTTGTCGGTACCGGTGTTTCCTCGATGAGCTCGATCAGGAAATCGGCGGTCTGTTTTTCCATACTCACAAAGCGGTCGATCAGGCGCACGATCTTCGCGAATTTTTCCTGGACCGCACCCTCAAACAGATCCTGTGCCTGGATCGCGGCACCGCTATATTCACGAACTATATGGTTACTCTCTGAAACATGATTTATTACATCCTCGAATGTCTGCATTCCCCGTATTTCAGACATTTGCAAGGGTTTACCCGGCGATTTCTTGGTCTTTTGAATGAGGTCACGAACCCAGAGACGGACTGTATTTTCGTATTGATCGATATGTTGTCGCAGAGCGATATGCTTCTCATTTATTTTCCCGAACAGCATACGCTTCTGTTCTTTTCTGTGTTCCTGCCGCTAAACGTAGGCACCGGTAAAGGCCGACGCCGTTCCGCCAATCAATCCGAAGGTGCCACTCACCAACGCTACAAGGACTTCCCGTTTCGTGGTGCTAAGGGGCATTTGAAATCCCCACTATCGCAAGAGACGGCTGACGACACTCGGTCGAGGCGCTGCAACCTGGCATCGTGTCATAAATCCCCAAATTCGTTAAGGTTCATTTTGGACAATCTTCGGCCCGACTGCCGGAAGGCGCGCGGACGCTGTGTCAGGTCCTGCCGTCGTGCCGCCGCGGCGGCTCGACCGGGCCGCCGGCCTCGATCCAGGCCTCGAGGCCGCCGTCAAGATGGGTGACGGGGGCCAGGCCCATGTCCTGCGCCGCCTTGGTCGCCAGTGCCGAGCGCCAGGAGACGGCGCAGTAAAAGATGAAGGTCCGGTCCTCGGCAAAGAACGGCCTGTGGTAGGGACTTTTCGGGTCGATCCAGAATTCCAGCAGGCCGCGCGGCACGTGGCGGGCGCCGGGGATGCGGCCGGTCTTGGCCAGCTCGCGCACATCGCGCAGATCGATGAACAGCACGTCCTCACGCCCGTGCATGTCCAGCGCCTCATGAACCGAAAGCACGCGGATCTCGCGGCTGGCCGCGGCCACCATGTCGGCGACCGAGCAGGTGATGGTCTGCGGCATTTCCGTCCCTCTCCTCGCCGGCGCGCCGCGCCGGAGCTATAAGCATGCATGGTGCGACGGCGTCTGCAAGCACCGTGTACGATAGGTGCGTGTGTCGGCCGGCCAACTCGTGGCATGCTGGGCGCGGCGGCGCAGGGAGGACGGGGCAGGCGGCGAGAACGGAGGTCCGGCATGGAGCGAACGATCCGCTGGCTGAAGGTCAGCTTCCTTGCCGGCGCCGTTGCCGATGTCGGCATCGGCATCCTTACGCTGATCCCGGCGCGCATGGGCGAAAGCACGGTGACCTACCCCATGGGCCTCGCCGCGACGCTGATGTTCGGCTGGGCGGTGCTGCTGCTGTGGGGATACCGGGCGCCGGTGGCGCGCAAGGGACTGCTCGTCATCACCATCTTCCCGGTCATCACCGGGCTGATGGCGAGCGGCGTCTTTGCCGTCGCCGCGGGCCTCTTCCCGATCGAGCGCATCGTGCCCACGACGATGCTCGGGCTCGGCCTCATCGCCCTGATGGGCACCAGCTACCTTGCCGCGCGGGGACTCGAGTCGGGGCGCTAGCGCTTTGTGCAACCGGTTTTCCGCGGCATTCGCCGGTCACGGCGGTGACGCCCACCCCCACCCTGCCCTCCCCCATCAAGGGGGAGGGTATATTTCTTTGCATTTGCATCAAGTTAACCCCCTCCCCTGGTGGGAGGGGGCAGGGGGAGGGGGACAAGCGAAACCTGCCGGCGAAAGCCGGCGCCGTATTCAACGAGCCGCATCCCGCGCTACCCCGCAACGCCCCGCGCGAGGCGCGGGTAGTACGCCGCCAGGGTGAGGCCGCGCAGGGCATTCATCGCGATCAGGGCGAGCCACAGGCCGTGATTGCCCCACAGCGGCACCAGCGTCCACAGCGCCATGACGTAGAGCGCGGTGGTGATGATCGCGGCGTTGCGCATCTCGTGCGTGCGGGTCGCGCCGAGGAAGATGCCGTCGTAGAGGTAGCACCAGACGCTGATCAGCGGCATCGCCACCGCCCAGGGAAGGAAGTCGCGGGCCAGGGCGCGCACCTCGGGGATCGTCGTCAACAGGTCGATCAGCAGCCCGCCGGCGACGGCGAAGGCCAGCGCCGTCGCCACAGCGGCGATCCCGCCCCAGCGCATCGTCGCCCGCACCGCGCCGGCGAGGTCCGCCCGGCTGCGCCGCCCGACGGCACCCCCGACCAGGGCCTCGGCGGCATGGGCGAAGCCGTCGAGGGCGAAGGCGGAGGTCGAGACGAGGTTGAGCAGCACCGCGTTGGCGGCGAGCGTCACGTCGCCGAGCGTCGCGCCGCGGTCGGTGAACAGCGCGAAAGAGGTGATCAGCAAAAGCGTGCGGATGAAGATGTCGCGGTTGACGGCGAGCATGCGACGGAAGCGGGCGGAGTCGAGGATCCGGCGCCCCGCCGCGATCGGACCCAGCATCCGCAGCCTCTTGGCGGCCAGCACGAGGCCGAGCGCCAGGGCCGCGTATTCGGCGATCAGCGTCGCCGCGGCGACGCCCTCGACGCCCCAGCCGAAGCCGATGACGAAGACGACGTCGAGGATGATGTTGAGGCCGTTCATGAACACCTGCAGGACCAGCGGCCAGCGTGCATTCTGCAGGCCGAAGAACCAGCCGAGCAGGACGTAGTTGGCGAGCGCCGCCGGCGCGCCCCAGATGCGCACGGCATAGTAAGCGGCCCCCTCCCCCTCCACCGCCGCGCTGGCGTTCAAGAGACGGAAGGCGAGCGCGCCGACGGGGCCCTGGACGAGAAGCAGCACGGCCCCGAGCCCGAAGGCGAGCAGCAGCGCCCGCGCCAGCACGGCGCGGATCTCGGCCGCGTCCTCGGCACCCCAGGCCTGCGCCGTCGGCCCGGTCGTGCCCATGCGCAGGAAGCCGAAGCCCCAGTATACGAAGTTGAAGATCAGCGCGCCGATGGCAACGCCGCCGATATAGCGCGCGTCCGGCAGGCGGCCGACGACCGCGGTGTCGACCATGCCGAGCAGCGGCACGGTGACGTTGGACAGGATGATCGGCCCGGCCAGCGCCCAGATACGCCGGTTCCAGGCTCGCGGGTCTGCAGCCGGGGCCGCCGGAGCGACCTCACCCTTCGAGACGCCCCTTCGGGGGTCCTCAGGGAGAAGCTCTGATTTCCCGGTCTTCATCCTGAGGAGGGCAAACGGCCCGTCTCGAAGGATGAGGTCGCTGCCCAGACTTTTCGACGGGCCCTCACCCCTTCCCCACCCTCTCATAGGCCAGCAGGGCGCCGGCGAGATCCTCGAGCGCGGCGCCGGTGGACTTGAACAGCGTGATCTCGTCGTCGGACGCGCGCCCGGCATGCGCGCCGCGGCACAGGTCGTAGAGGTCGGCCGCAATGTCCTCGGGCTTGAGCACGCCGCTCGCCAGCGGCTGCACGAGGTCTCCGGCCTCGACGGTGGCGCCGGCGCGGGTGTCGCAGAACACGGTGGCGCGGCGGATGCAGTCGTCGTCGGCCTCGCGCATCTGCGGCGTGAAGCCGCCGATCAGGTCCAGGTGCTGGCCCGGAAGCAGCCAGGCGCCGCGGATCAGCGGCTTCGTCGCCAGGGTCGCGCAGGAGATGACGTCGGCCTGCGCGACGGCGGCTTCGAGGTCGGTGGCGACGCCGGCGTCGATGCCGTCCCCCAGCCCTTCGACGATGCGCGCCGCCCGCTCGGGATTGCGGCCCCACACGGTGACCCGCTCGATCGGGCGCACGGCGCGGTAGGCGCCGATTTGGTTCAGGGCCAGCCGCCCGGTCGCGACCACGAGGAGATGCCGTGCATCCTTGCGGGCAAGGTAGTCCGATGCGAGGGCCGAGGCGGCCGCGGTGCGCCGCACCGTCAGCTCGCCGCCGTCGATGGTGGCCAGCGGCTCTCCGGTCTTGCCGTCGAACAGCACGTAGACGCCGTTGACCGCGGGCAGGCCGCGCGCCGCATTGCCCGGGAAGACGTTGACCAGCTTGATGCCGAGATGTGCGCCTTCGGTCCAGGCCGGCATCAGCAGCGCCGTCGCGTCCGGCTCCCCGGGCACCGAGACGGTGTGGTGGTGGCGCACCGGCATCACGCAGTCGGCGCGGAACATCTCGCGGACGGCTTCGATCAGCGGCCCGAACGGGGTGCACCGCCGCACCGTCTCGGCATCGATCATGCGCATGACTCGCCCTCCCCCGCGTGCCGGACTCGCGGCGCATCCTGCGGAGCGGGGCGGCGAAACGCAAGTCCGGCAATTGACATGACCGATCGGGGGGCTTATCCCTCTGCGGCCGTTTGACGCGCCCCCGATGGAAGGGGAAGGAATTATGGGCAAGGGGAAGAAGAGAGCGACGCGGCCGCAGACCCAGGCGGTTCGCGGCGGCCTGACGCGGAGCCGCTTCGACGAGACCTCCGAGGCGATCTACATGACCTCGGGCTACATTTACGAATCGGCCGAGGAAGCCGAGGCTGCCTTCAAGGGCGACGCCGACCGCTTCATCTATTCGCGCTACGCCAACCCGACCGTGGCCATGTTCGAGGAGCGGCTGCGCCTGATCGAGGGGGCCGAGGCCTGCATGGCGACGGCGAGCGGCATGGCGGCGGTGTTCGCGGCGCTGATGAGCCTCTTGAAGGCCGGCGACCGCATCGTCGCCTCGCGGGCGCTCTTCGGCTCCTGCCATTTCATCGTCAACGACATCCTGCCGCGCTACGGCGTGACCCACGAATTCGTCGACGGCGCCGACGCGGCGCAGTGGGAGGCGGCGCTGGCGACGCCGGCGCAGGCGGTGTTCCTCGAGACGCCGTCGAACCCGGCGCTGGAGATCATCGACCTCGACATGGTCTCGGCGCTCGCGCACCGGGCCGGCGCCCAGGTCGTCATCGACAACGTGTTCGCAACGCCGCTGCTGCAGCGGCCGCTGGAGCGCGGCGCCGACATCGTCGTCTATTCCGCGACCAAGCACATCGACGGCCGCACCCTCGGCGGCGCGGTGCTCGGTTGCAAGGACTTCATCACCGGGGAGCTGAAGACCTTCCTGCGCCACACCGGGCCGGCGTTGAGCGCATTCAACGCCTGGGTGCTCGTCAAGGGGCTGGAGACCCTAGACCTGCGCGTCGACCGGATGTGCGAGAACGCGCTGGAGATCGCCCGCTTCCTGGAAGGCCACAACAGCATCAGCCGGGTCCTCTACCCGCATCTCGACAGCCACCCGCAGGCACTGCTGGCGCGCCGGCAGATGCGCAAGGGCGGCTCGATCGTCTCCTTCGAGCTGGCCGGCGGCAAGGCCGATGCCTTCCGCTTCCTCGATGCGCTGGAGATCATCGACATCTCCAACAATCTCGGCGATTCGAAGAGCCTGATCACCCACCCGGCGACCACCACCCACCAGCGCCTGCCGGCCGAGGAGCGCGCCCGCCTCGGCATCACCGACGGCCTGGTGCGGCTGTCGGTCGGCCTCGAGGACGTCGAGGACCTCAAGGAGGACCTCGCGCGGGCGCTGGGCGGCTGAGGCGCGGCACCGGCGGCGCCGGGATGGCGGACCAGGACAGCAGACCGGTGGAGATCGCCCTGGAAGAGACGGGGGCGATCGCCGCGCCGCCCGGCGCGGTGCCGGTACCTGCGGCAGAGAACCACTTGGCCGGCATCGCCCTGATGGTCGCGGCGATGATGGTGGTGCCGTTCATGGACGCGCTCGCGAAGTATCTGAGCGACCGCTACGCCGTCACGCAGCTGACCTGGGCGCGCTTCTTCTTCCATTTCATGATCCTCGCGCCGATCGTGCTGTACCGTCACGGCGGGGCGGCGTTGCGGCCCGCACAGCCGGTCCTGCAGCTGGTGCGCAGCGGCTTCACGCTGCTGGCCACGATCCTGTTCTTCGGGGCGATCGCGCACATGCCGATCGCCGATGCGCTGGCGCTGCTGTTCGTCTCGCCCATGGTGGTCACCGCGCTGTCGCCGCTGCTGCTGGGCGAGCGCGTCGGCCCGCGACGCTGGGCCGCGGTCATCGCGGGGTTTCTCGGGGCGCTCGTCATCCTGCGTCCCGGCTTTGGCATGGCACAGCCGGGCTCGTTCCTGGCGATCGGGGCCGGCGTGGCGTTCGCGCTCTATACCCTGCTGACGCGCAAACTCGCGGGCAGCGGGTCGCCGCTTATCACCCTGGCCTATACCGCCGTGACCGGCGCCGTGGTGATGAGTGTCGCCGTCGTCCCCCACTGGGTCACGCCGCCGCCGGGCGAGCTTGTGATGATGGCGGGCATCGGCGCGATCGCGGCATTCGGGCATTTCCTGCTGATTCGCGCCTTCGACCACGCCCCGGCCTCGCTGCTGGCGCCATACAGTTATTCCGAGATCGTCATGGCGACGGCCGTGGGATGGTTCATCTTCAGCGATTTCCCCGACGGCTGGACGTGGACGGGCATTGCCGTGATCGTTGCAAGCGGGGTCTACATATCGTGGCGCGAGGGTCGGAGACCGACAAGATAATGTAGAAAGCGGCGTTGCATTGTTGGGACGCGGTGGCTAAACTCGCGCGGTGACGAGGGGATGTTAAGGCGGTTGCAACCGTTCCATTGAGGGAGGTACCCGGATGTTTTTCCTGCGCAGATATTCCCGATTTGTCGCTTTGCCGCTGGCGGCCCTGATGCTGGCCGTATCGATGCCCCTGGGGGCGGCGCAGGCGGCGCTGGTGAGCACGGACCAGGTCATCGACAAATCGGAAGTCGCAGCCGACAGGGCGCAAGTGGCCACGTTCCTCGCGCGTGAGGACGTACGCCGAAACCTGCGGGCCATGGGCGTCAATCCCGACGAGGCGGCCGCCCGCGTTGCCGTCATGACGGACGCCGAAGTGCGGCAGGTGGCGGCACGGATCGACGAGCTGCCGGCCGGCCAGGACGTTGCGGTCGCGCTGATCAGCGCGGCACTGCTCATTTTCCTTGTCCTTCTGATTACCGACCTGATGGGGGTTACCGACGTCTTCCCGTTCGTCAAGGGCGGCAAGGCGCGACGTTAGGAGCCGGTTCGACGGCGCCGCCGACCCCGCGGATGAAACGGTGGCCGGCGGCCGTCCGAAGCCGGGGTGTGGTTTGGATGCACATGCGTGGCCCGACCCGTGCGGGCCACTGTGTGCATGTTTGATGGTGGAAAGGTGATTGCCCCATGAGACATTTTCGGAATCTGCGTCCCATGATCGCCATGCCCCTGGCGGCAGCCATGTTTGCGGCGTCGATGCCGTTCGGCGTCGTGCGGGCGGAAATGGTGCCGACGGAGCGGGTCATCGAGCGCCGCGAGGTCGATGCGCGGCGCGCCGAGGTCGCCGCCTTCCTCGCGCGATCGGACGTGCGGGAGCGCATCGCCGCACTCGGCGTCGCCCCGGACGAAGCGGCAAGCCGGGTCGCCGGCCTCTCCGATGCGGAGGTGCTCCAGGTGGCGCAGGAAATCGACAACCTGCCCGCCGGGCAGGCCCAGGGCGTCTCGATCGTGGTCGTCCTGCTGTTGATCATCATCATCCTCCTGCTAGTCTAGCCCCGGCGCGACTGCGCGACGGCGCGGCGTCCACGGACATGAAGGCTCCTCGACCGGCATGCGGATCGTAAGGCGTATTGTGGCCACGGCTCTCCTGCTGACGGCGGCGGCATGTGCCGGTACCGGGCAGACGGCCCAGCTGCTCCGCGACCCGGGCACGCTGCCGCCACAGGCCATGGTCGCCGATGTGCCGTTCTTCCCGCAGGAGCGGTTCTACTGCGGCCCCGCGGCAACGGCGATGGCGCTGGCCTGGACCGGCCTGCCGGTCAGCCAGGACGACCTCGTGCCGCAGGTCTACACGCCGGGCCGCGAGGGCACGCTGCAGCCGGACGTGATCGCTGCGGTGCGTCGCAACGGCCGACTCGCGGTGACGATCGAAACCCTGCCCGACCTTCTGGCCGAGCTCGCCGCCGGCCGGCCGGTCCTGGTGTTCCAGAATCTCGGCCTGTCGTGGGTCCCGCAATGGCATTTCGCCGTCGCCATCGGTTACGACCTCGAATCGCGCGACCTGATCCTGCATTCGGGCACCACCGAGAACTACCGGCAGCGTCTCGGCACCTTCGAACGGACATGGCAGCGCGGCGGCTACTGGGCGCTGGCCGTCCTTCGGCCCGGCGAGCTGCCGGTCAACGCCGACGAGCTGGCGGTCCTGCGCGCCGCCGCCGGCCTCGAACGCGTGGCGCAATACGATGCCGCCGCCGCCGCCTACCGGGCGATCGGCGAGCGCTGGCCGGGCAGCTTCGAGGCGCATTTCGGCCTCGGCAACGTGCGCTACGCGCTTTCCGACCTGGTCGGCGCCGAGGCCGCCTACCGGCAGGCCATCGCGGCGCGACCCGAGGCCGCGGGACCGGCCTGGAACAACCTTGCCTACGTGCTGGCAGGCCTGCAGCGCAACGAGGAAGCCATCCGCGCCGCCCGCGAAGCGGTCGCCAGCGACCCCGACGACGCCAACTATCGGTCGACCCTGACCGAGCTGTCCGCACGCTGACGCCGGGCCCGGCAAGACACAGGAATAATTTCTTCCCTTGGGTATTTCCTTGCGCCAGTATTGCCGCATACGAACGGGATTCGCGTCAATGAATCGCCGGCCCAAAACAGAGGAGAGTTTCATGCTTCACCGGACGACACCGACCCCCTTTCTGCGCGCACGGCTGCTCGCCACGACGGCGCTTGCCGCGTTCGCCGGCGCGCTGAGCGCCCTGCCGTCGAGCCAGGCGACCGCGGCCGGCTTCGCGCTGAAGGAGCAGAGCGCGAAGGCGCTGGGCAACGCCTTCGCCGGCGCCACCGCAGGGGCCGAGGACGTGACCTACATGTTCTTCAACCCGGCGGGCCTGACCCGGCAGGAAGGCCACCAGGCCGCGGTCGTCGGCAGCTACATCATCGTGAGCGGGGAGACGAACAACGCGAACGCTGTGGGCGTCCCAACCGGCGAAGCGACGTCCGGCGATGCGGCCAAGGATGCCTTCGTGCCGGCCGCCTACCTGATGTGGTCGGCGAGCCCCGATCTGAAGCTCGGCGTCGGCATCAACGCGCCGTTCGGCCTGACCACCGAATACAGCCAGACCTGGCAGGGCCGCTTTCACGCCGTCGAATCGGCGATGATGACGGTCAACGTCAACCCGGCCATCGCCTACCGGGTGAACGAGAACCTGTCGCTCGGTTTCGGGTTGCAGTTCCAGTATATGGACGTAACGCTGAGCCAGATGTCGCCCGGCGGGCTCGCCGAAGTCACGGGCGACGACTGGGGCTACGGCGTGACCTTCGGCGCACTTTACGAATTTTCCAATGCAACGCGCATGGGGCTGGGATACCGCTCCCAGGTCGCGCAGACCCTGGAGGGTAACCTTACGGTCGCCGGTGCGTTTGCCAGCAATGCCGAGGCGAAGTTCACGTCGCCCGACACGATCTCCGCCGGTGTGTTCCACGAATACAACGACCAGTTCGCGGTCATGGCGGAGACGGTGTGGACCCGCTGGAGCACGTTCGACGAGCTGCGCATCGAGAACGGCAGCGGCGGCCTGATCAGCAACACGCCGGAGGACTGGAAGGACGTCTGGTTCTTCGCCCTCGGCGCGACCTGGAAGCCCAGCGAGAGCTGGACCCTGCGCGGCGGCATCGCCTACGACCAGACGCCGATCCCGGACGACCGGCGGACCCCGCGCATCACCGATGAGGACCGAACTTGGCTCGCCATCGGTGCGCAGTTCCACCCGACGCCGAACATCACCATCGATGCCGGCTATACGCACATCTTCATCAAGGACGCGGTGGTCAACCTGCCGGCTGGCTATACGACCCCCGCGCTGCCGGCCCTGACGGCGAACTACGAGAACAACCTCGACATCCTGACGGTCCAGGCGGTGTTCCGGTTCTGATCGGGAGCACAGACCGCGTCACGCAAACGGCCGCCGGAACGCTCCGGCGGCCGTGTCGTTTCCGGGCCCGCGCGTGCGTCAGCCGTCGCGCCAGCGCCGCACCGCCCGCCAGGCCAACGGCATGAGGGCCGCAGCCAGAACCAGCTTGAAGGCATCGCCGATGAGGAACGGATAGAGGCCCCAGGCAAGGATCGGCTTGTCCCAGCCGAACAGCGCGCCGAGCCACAGCAGGCCGGGGACATAGATCGCGATGTTGCCGAGCAGCATGGCCAGCGCCGTCGTCGCCGCGCTGCGGTCCCAGCCGCGCTCGGCGAACCAGCCGACCAGCGCCGCCGCGGCGACGAAGCCGACGAGGTAGCCGCCGGTGCCGCCCATCATGTAGGCAAGGCCGATGCCCTTCTCGGGCGTGCCCGCGAACACCGGCAGGCCGGCCGCGCCCTCGGCGAGGTAAAGGAGCAATGTCGCGCCGCCGAGGCGCCAGCCATAGGCCATGCCAAGGGCGAGCACGACGAAGGTCTGCATGGTGACCGGCACCGGATAGAACGGCACCTGGACCTTGGCCGACAGGGCCAGGAGCGCAGTTCCGGCCAGCGCCAGGACCACCAGGCGGAGCGGCGTCGAAAGCCTGCCCTCGGGCCAGACGGCGCCGATCAGGGTCTGCTGCGGGAAGGTCGTCGAACTGCTCATCGCGATCGCCTCTCAAATTCGTGTTCGTGTTCCGGTCGTTTTATAACGGCCCGCCCGGCGATTCCCTAGCCGAATTTGTTGTTGCGCGGGAATCCCTGGGGCGGCAGGCGGCCGGCCTGGGCACGTTTGCCGAGCCAGCCGTCGAGTCGGGTCTCGGTGCGTTCGCCGCCGCCGTGTTTCCAGGACAGGCCGTCCGCGCGGCGGAACACCTTCACGTCCGACAACCCGCCATTCTTGTAGCGCTGCAGGATGACGCCGCGGCCGCGCGTCATCACCGGTACCTCGTCGAGCCCGAAGATCAGCAGCTTGCGGTTCTCGCCGATAACGGCGACCGAATCGCCGTCGACCGGCACGCATGTGGCGGCCTCCACCTTGCCGGAGACGTTGAGGACCTGCTTGCCCGCGCGGGTCTGCGCCAGCACGCCATCCTCCTCGACAACGAAGCCGCGGCCGTCGCTGGCGGCGACCAGAAGGCGCCGTCCCGGCCTGTGCACGAAGATGGCGACGACGTCGTTCTCACTGCCGAGATCGAGTATCAGGTTGAGCGGCTCGCCGAAGCCGCGGCCGCCGGGCAGCCTGTCGGCCCCCAGCGTATAGAACCGCCCGTTGGTAGCGAACACCACCAGCTTGTCGGTGGTCTCCGCATGCAGGTGGAAGCGCGCGCCGTCCCCTTCCTTGTACTTCAGGTCGGTGTCCGCCGGCAGGTGGCCGCGCAGCGCCCGGATCCAGCCGCGCTGCGAGCACACCACGGTCACCGGCTCGCGCTCGATCATCGCCTCCACCGGCACGACGACCGCGGCCGGCGGTGCGCCCAGCACGGTGCGGCGCGGCCCGTAGCGCGGCTCCTTGCCGAACTTGTCGCGGATCGCGCGGATCTCGCCGGCAATGGCCTCCCAGCGGCCTTCCTCGTCGCCGAGCAGCGCCTTGAGCCGCTTGCGCTCCGCGCCGAGCGCCTTGTGCTCGCCCCTGATCTCGACCTCCTGCAGCTTGTGCAGGCGGCGCAGGCGCAGGTTCAGGATCGCGTCGGCCTGCGTCTCCGACAGCTTGAAGCGCGCCATCAGCCCGGCCTTGGGATCATCGGCCTCGCGTACGATGCGAATCACCTCGTCGATGTTCAGATACGCGATGAGGTAGCCGTCGAGGATCTCGATGCGTGCCTCGACCTTGCCCAGGCGGTGCGCCGTGCGCCGCTTCAGCACCTCGTGCCGGTGATCGAGGAAGGCCTGCAGCACGTCGCGCAGGTTCATCACCCGCGGCGTCTGGTCGGCGTCCAGCACGTTCATGTTGAGGCCGAACTTGACCTCCAGGTCGGTGTTGCGGAACAGCGACTCCATCAGCAGCGCCGCATCCACATTGCGGCTCTTTGGCTCCAGCACCAGCCGGATGTCCTCGGCCGATTCGTCGCGCACGTCGGCCAGCATCGGCAGCTTGCGGTTGAGCAAGAGGTCGGCGATCCGCTCGTGCAGCTTCGACTTCTGCACCTGGTACGGGATCTCGGTGACCACGATTTGCCAGGTCCCGCCCTTCAGCTTCTCGACCTCCCAGCGGGCGCGCAGGCGCAGGCTGCCGCGGCCGGTGCGGTAGGCCTCGGCGATCGCCTCGGGCGATTCGACCAGCTCGCCGCCGGTCGGGAAGTCGGGGCCCGGCATCAGCGACAGCAGCTTGTCGAAGCCGGCATTCGGGAACTTGATGAGGTGCAGCAGCGCGGCGCAGATCTCGCCGACATTGTGCGGCGGGATGTTGGTGGCCATGCCGACGGCGATGCCGGTGGCGCCGTTGGCCAGGAGGTTCGGGAAGCCCGCCGGCAACACGACCGGCTCCTCGCGCTCGCCGTCATAGGTCTCGCGGAAATCGACGGCGTCCTCGTCGATGCCGTCCATCAGCGCCTCGGCGATCTCGGTCAGCCGCGCCTCGGTGTAGCGGTAGGCGGCCGCCGGGTCGCCGTCGATATTGCCGAAATTGCCCTGCCCGTCGACCAGCGGGTAGCGCACCGCGAACTCCTGGGCGAGGCGCACCATGGCGTCGTAGATCGCGGCGTCGCCGTGCGGATGGAAGTTGCCCATCGTGTCGCCGACGATCTTGGCGCATTTCTTGAAGGCGGCCGTGGGGTTCAGCCGCAGCTCGCGCATCGTGTAGAGCAGGCGCCGGTGCACGGGCTTGAGCCCGTCGCGCACGTCGGGCAGCGAGCGCGCCATGATCGTCGACAGGGCATAGGACAAGTAACGCTCCTGCAGGACGTCGGCGAGCTGCGCCGGCTGGGCGCCGTTGTCGTCGGCCGCGGGACGGCTGGCCATCGGGGAATCTCCTACCAGATATGGTGTCTGTTGTTTGGCCTTATACTATGTCTCGCCGGTCCGCGTCGAGCCCGCGCAGATGGGTGATGAGCCGTTCGCGGGCGTCCGGAGTCTTGCGGCCGTGCGGCGCGAACACGTGGCGCTCGAGGAACCATCCGGTCAGTCGCACCCCGTCGAGCACCTCCTGCACGTCGGCCGCGCCGCCCCCGGGGGCAAGGAAGGCGGGCAGCGGCAACAACCTGTCGTGCCAGGGCTCGCCCGCCGACAGCGAGACCGCCCGGCCGCTCCGCGGCGACACGTAGGCCAGCTGATCGTTCCTGCCGGTCGCGGCACAGGACGAAAGGTCGAGCCCGAAGCCGAGATCGGCGAGCAGGAACAGCTCCCAGCGGACATAGGACTCGGCCCAGTCGGGCGCCTCCAGCCCCTCGAGGAGGCCGCTGAGCGCCCGGTATAGCTCGGGGTGCGGCGCCCGCTCCGGCAGCGCCGTCTCCAGCAGCGCCGTCGCCGAGGTGAGCGCCGCCAGCGGCCCCGGCCGGTCGTACAGCGCCGCACTGCTATGCAGCGGCTCCACGGTGAAGGCGCCGAGATGCTCCTCGAGCCGCGCCCGCCACGTCGCCGCGAGAGTGTTGCCCGGCTGCAGGACCCCGCGCAGGCGCCGCGACGCGCCGCCGCGCACCAGCCCCGCATGGCGGCCGTGCTCCGCGGTCAGCAGGCTGACGATCGCCGCCGCCTCGCCATGCCGCCGCACCGCCAGCACGATGCCCTCGTCACGCCATTCCATGGGGGGAGTTTAGCAGATTTCCGCTTCACTCCGGCGGCGGGGCCACCACCTTGGCGTAGGCGTCGCCTTCGACGATGCGGCCGACGTTGCGGAACACGTCGAGCGTGACCTCGAAGGCCTCTCGGGTGATCTCCACGTGCTCCGACCAGTTGCCGAGCTTCTGGTATGCGGCGATGGTGCTGGCCAGCACCGCGGGGTCGATGTCGGCAAAATGCGACTGCTCGGCGGCGGCGATCTCCTCAGGGGGTGTCGCGTTGATCCATTTGCGGGCCTTGCGGTAGGCGCGCATGAAGGCGCGCGCGATGTCGGTCGCGAGCCACTCGCGGGTCGCCGCGAGGCTGGAGAAGGCGCAGGGCCCGATGGCATCGCCCAGCCCCGCGACCACGAAACCGACGCCGTCATGCTCCAGCTGCTGCGGCGCCGGCCCCTGCTGGTGGATGTAGTCGCCCTCGCCGGCGCGAAAGGCGGCGTCCATCTCGTCGACATTGCCGGCATCGACCGCGACGATCGAATCGTAGTCCAGGCCCTGTTTCTTGCAGGCGTATTTGAACATCGCCAGCGGCTGGCCGCCGTGGTCGACCAGCACCCGCTTGCCGGCGAGCGTCGACCATTTGAAATCGGGGTCGGGCGCCCGCGCGGTGAGGAAGAAGCCGTCCTTCTCGTTGACCTGGGCGAAATGCACCGCCGGCGGGTCCTCCCCCTTGGCCAGCGCGGCCAGCCCCTGCGACGGCGCCGACTGGACGACATGCGCCGAGCCGTCGAGCAGCGCTGCGATCGCCGAGACGCCGGGCGGCGAGACCGACAGGTCCGGCTCCAGCCCCTCTTCGGCCAGGAAGCCGCCGGCCGCGGTCGCGATCAGCGGGCTGTAGAAGGCGGAAAAGCGGGTGAACTGGATGTTGATGCGGGTCATGTTATTTCCTTCCGATTTCGCATGGCGGCGATCAGTCGTCTTTCTAACACATCAAAGAGCTGCATCATTGCGAGGCGCGCAGCGCCGCGGCAATCCAGCAACGGCGGCTCATCTCGCGCCACCCTGGATTGCTTCGCTCCGCTCGCAATGACGAATTTCTATACCTCAAGCCGTCACCCGCGCATCTCCACGCCGGCCCACTCCTCGATCACCCGGGCGATCTCGGTGAAATCGGAGTCGGGCCCGAACTTCGCGTTGGTCACCGCCATCATCTCGCGCACCACGGCGCCGACCAGCATCGGCACGCCGAGCGCCTCGGCCTCGTCGATGCACAGGCGCACGTCCTTGTAGGCAAGGCCGGTGGCGAAACCGGCATCGAAGCGGCGGGTCAGGATGCGGTGCGGAAACTTGTCCTGCGTTGCACTGTTGCGCCCGGTACCGGCGTTGAAGACGTCGACCAGCACGTTCGGGTCGAGACCGGCCTTAACCCCCATGGCGACGACCTCGGAGGTGAGCGCCAGCGCCGCCACCGACAACAGGTTGTTGCCGAGCTTGGCGACCTGGCCCATGCCGGGTCGCTCGCCGACGTCGAACACCTTGCCGAACACCGCGAGCACCGGCTCGAGCGCGGCCCGCTCGGCCGCGGGGCAGGCCAGCATGACCGCCAGCGTGCCGGCCACGGCGCCGGCGACGCCGCCGCTGACCGGCGCGTCGGCCCAGACGATGTTGCGTTCGGCCATGGCGGCAGCGACCTGCCCGGCGACGGTCGGCCCGGTGGTCGACAGGTCGACGGCGCAGCGGATCTTTTTGCCGTGGATCAGGCCCCCCTCCTCCAGCGCCACTGCCTGCACCACGGCCGGCGTCGGCAGGCTGACCAGCACCATCTCGGCAGCCGAGGCGACCTTCGCGGCCGATTGGGCGATCCGCGCCCCGCGCGCCGCCAGCGGTTCGGTCGCCGCCGGGTTGGTGTCGTGTACGACGAGGCTGTGCCCGGCATCGAGGAGCCGCGCCGCCATCGGCCCGCCCATCTGACCGACGCCGACGAATCCCAGTGTCTGTGCTGCCATCGCCCTGCCTTCCTGTCTGCCCTTGGCCCCGCTATTCCGCCGGCGGCGCGTCGAGCCGCGCGACCCAGCCCTCGAGCGCCTGGTTCGGCGCCGGATAGCGCGCCATCACCAACGGATCGTGCCCCGGTATCACATGGCCGGGCGAGTCCGCGAGCCGCTTGATCGTCGCATAGCCTTCCAGCATGTCGCCGACGCTGTAGACGATGGGGAACGGTCGCCCCTGCTCGATATTCGCATAGAAGTGCGTCGCGTCGGAGGCCAGGACCACCCAGCCGCGCCTGGTGCGCACCCGCACCACCTGGATGCCGGCGGTGTGCCCGCCGACCCAATGCACGCTGATGCCGGGCGCAAGCTCGACGGAGCCGTCGTGGAACGCGACACGTCCCTCGAATACGCGCCGCACCATGACCGCGACATCCTCCGGCTCGAACGCGCTGCTGAGCGCCTCGTGACACATGCAGCGCCCCGTGCAGTACGCCATCTCGCGATCCTGCACGTGATAGCGGGCGCGCGGGAACAGGTCGTGATTGCCGGCGTGGTCGTAATGCATGTGGGTGAGGATCACGTCCTCGACCTGCGCCGGGTCGATCCCGATCGCCTTCAGCCCTTCGGCCGGCGGATTCAGCATCTCGCGCCCGCGTTTCTCGGCCATGTCCGGGGCGAATCCGCTATCGACGACGAAGGTCCGGTCCTCGCCCACGACCGCCCACACGAAATAGTCGAGCGGCATCATCACGTCGTGCGGGTCGCCGCCGATGAAGTTGTAGCGCGACAGGCGCTCGTGCCGCGCATATTTGATCGCAAAAATCTGGTAGGTATCGGCCATGTTACGTGTCCTCCGTCCGCGATTTCCGTTCGTTTGCGCCGCCCCTAGACGTCGAAATCCAGGCCCAAGTCGCGGTAGCGCTCCCGGTCCTCGCCCCATTTCTCGCGCACCTTGACGAACAGGAACAGGTGCACCCTGCAGCCGAGCATCTCCTCCAGCTCCGCGCGGGCGGCGGCGCCGACCGACTTGATGCGCTGGCCGCCCTTGCCGAGGACGATCGCCTTCTGGCTGTCGCGCTGGACGTAGACGACCTGGCCGATTCGCACGCTGCCGTCGGGCCTGTCCTCCCACTCCTCGGTCTCGACGGTGAGCGCATAGGGCAGCTCCTGGCGCAGCTGCAGGAACAGCTTCTCGCGGGTGATCTCCGCCGCCAGCAACCGTTCCGGCATGTCGGAGAGCTGGTCCTCCGGATAGAGCCACGGCCCTTCCGGCAGGCGGCCGATGATGGTCTCCATCAGGTCGTCGACGCCGTCGCCGGTGGTCGCGGAGATCATGAAGGTATCGGTGAAGACGCCGCTGTCGTTGAGCTCGGCGCTGAGCGCCAGCAGCGAGTCCCGGCGCACCAGGTCGATCTTGTTGAGCGCAAGCATTGCCGTGCGGCCCGCCTTTGTGAGCCCCTCGACGATGCGCCGCACGTCGCCGGTCACCCCCTTTACGGCGTCGACCAGCAGCACCACGAGATCGGCATCCGCGGCGCCCGACCAAGCGGCGGCGACCATGGCGCGATCGAGCCGTCGCCGCGGCTCGAAGATCCCGGGGGTGTCGATGAAGATGATCTGGGCGGCGCCGCGCAGGGCGATGCCGAGGACCCGGGTGCGGGTCGTCTGCACCTTGGGCGTGACGATCGAGACCTTGGCGCCGACCAGCCGGTTGAGGAGCGTCGACTTGCCGGCGTTCGGCGCACCGATCAACGCGACGAAGCCGCAGCAGCTCGGCGCGCTCTCAGCCATTGCCGCCGCTCTCCTCGAGGCGCTCGAGAAGCCGCTCCGCGGCGATCTGCTCGGCGGCCCGCTTGGTTTGACCCTCACCAAGCTCCGGCGGGAAATCTCCGACCCGGACCTCGATCGTGAACAACGGCGCATGGTCGGGCCCGCTGCGCGACACCTGCCGGTAGGACGGCAGCGCCAGCCCGCGGCCCTGGGCCCATTCCTGCAGGCTCGTCTTGGCGTCCTTCGGCGGCATCTCGGTCTCCTCCATCAGCGGCGACCAGTGCCGCAGGATGAACGCTCGCGCCGCCTCCAACCCGCCGTCGCGGTAGACGGCGCCAATCAGGGATTCGCACACATCGGCGAGGATCGCCGGGTTCTCGCGTCCGCCCGCCTCCTCCTCGCCGCGGCTGAGATGGATCAGCGCTCCGACGCCAAGGTGCTGGGCGACCTCGGCCAGCGTCTCGCGGCGCACCAGGGCAACGAGCCGCTTGGCGAGCGCACCCTCGTCCTCGTCCGGGAACGCGTCGTACAGCATGTCGGCGACGACCAGGGCGAGCACACGGTCGCCAAGGAATTCGAGGCGTTCGTAGGTGGGCTGGTCGCGTCCGGCAGCGCTGCGATGGGTCAGGGCGATCCGCGGCAGTTCCGTGTCGCGGAACGTATGGCCGATGATGTCCGTCAGTTCATCCATCGCGGCGACCGGTCGCGCCGGTCATTCGATGCCGTCGAATATCCGGCTGAAACGGATGAAGAAATTGTCGGGCTCGTGGCCCCAGTTGATGGAAAAGAACAGGATCTCCGCACGGCCGATGAAGTTCTGCGCCGGAATGAAGCCGATGACCCTGCTGTCGGACGAGTTGTCGCGGTTGTCGCCCATCGCGAAGTATTGGCCTGGGGGGACCGTGTATTCCGGCGTGTTGTCGAGCCGGTAGGAATCACCATGCTCCTCGACGATCCGGTGCACCCGCCCGTTGGGCAGGGTTTCCAGATACTGCGGCACCATGCGCCCGGGCCGGATCTCGTAGTCCTCGATGCGCTCCCGCTTGACCGGCTCGCCATTGATGTGCAACACGCCCTGCTTGACCTGTATGGTGTCGCCCGGCACGCCGACGATCCGCTTGATGTAATCCTCCGACAGGTTCGTGGGATTGCGAAACACCGCGACATCGCCCCGCTCGACCGGGTCCTCCCAGATCCGCCCCTCGAACGGGATCATGCCGAAGGGGAACGAGTATCGGCTGTAGCCGTAGCTGTATTTCGAGACGAACAGGTAGTCGCCGATCAGCAGCGTCGGATACATCGACGACGACGGGATGTTGAAGGGCTGGAAGGCGACGATGCGCACGGCGAGCGCAATCAGCACCGCATAGAACACTGTCTGGACGGTATCGTTCCACAGCCACCGCCGCAGCTGGCCCGGCTCCGCAGCGGTGCCGGCATCCCCCGCCGCCGTTGCGACAGGCTTTCCTGTCTCGGTCTTGCCGTTGTCTGATGTCATGCGGTCCCGTACATCCCTACTGTAATGCGCGCGCGGCGGTGATAGGCGCTGCCGCTGGTCGCTGTCAAGGCGTTGAGATACTGACGACGCAATGCGGCCGGTCACTCAGCGCCATGGAACAGCCGCTCGAGCCGGTTGCGGGATCCCTCGCTGGAAAACCGGAAACGCGGCCCGTTTCGTCACGCCGCCGTGCCGTCCACGGCCGAGATGATGACGATCGCCTGGGCCAGCGGGAAATCGTCGGTGATGGTCAGGTCGATCTGCGCCACCTTGCCGGCGGGCGTGATCTCCTGCAGCCGGATCAGCGCGCCGCCGGTCAACACCATTGTCGGCTTGCCGGACGGCAGGTTGACGACCCCCATGTCGCGCCAGAACACACCGCGGCGAAAACCGGTACCGAGCGCCTTGGAACAGGCCTCCTTTGCGGCGAACCGCTTGGCATAGCTGGCCGCCCGGTTGGCCCGCCGGTCCGATTTCCGCCGCTCAACATCGGTGAAGATCCGCTCCTCGAAGCGGGTCCCGAATCGCTCCAAGGTTGCGGCAACCCGACGGATGTCGATGAGATCGTTGCCGATTCCCAGGATCATCAGGCGCTCTGCTCACCGTGGGCGGCGGCGCGGGCCTTGTCCATCAGCGCCCGCATCCGCTTGACGGTGCTGTCGAGCCCGCCGAAGATCGCCTCGCCGATCAGGAAGTGGCCGATATTGAGTTCGACGACCTGGGGAATCGCGGCGACGGGCACCACGTTGCCGAACGTAAGGCCGTGCCCGGCATGGCATTCCAGGCCCAGCTCGTCGCAGTGCGCGGCGGCGGCACGCAGCCGGCCGAGTTCCGCCTCGCGGGCCTTGCCGTGGAGGTTCGCGTAACTGCCTGTATGAAGTTCGACGACGGGAGCGCCCAACCGTACCGCGGCTTCGAGCTGTGCCGGGTCGGGTTCGACGAACAGCGACACCCGGATGCCGGCCGCGCCCAGGCGATCGGCGAACGGCTTCAGCTTGTCGAACCCACCGACCACGTCGAGGCCGCCCTCGGTGGTCCGTTCCTCTCGCTTTTCGGGCACGAGACAGGCTGCGTGGGGGCTGTGGCGCAATGCGATCGCCAGCATCTCGTCGGTCGCCGCCATCTCGAGGTTCAGCGGCAGGTCGATCTCTTCGGTCAGCCGGGTGATGTCGTCATCGGTGATGTGGCGGCGGTCCTCGCGCAGATGGGCGGTGATGCCGTCGGCCCCGGCGCGCGCCGCAAGGATGGCCGCGCGAACCGGATCCGGGTCGTGTCCGCCGCGAGCGTTGCGAATGGTGGCAACGTGGTCGATGTTGACGCCGAGCCGTAATGTCCGCTTCATCGATTCTCTCCTTCCAGGACCGCGGTCACGTCGCACGCCACCACAACGTGCCGACGTCGCGACCGCCGGTCGCCGGCGAAGTCTAGCAGGGCCGGGCAGGCAACCCCAGCAATTCGTTGAACGCCCGGCCTGGCCGGCGGCGGGAGACTTCCCGGTGCATCAGCCGCCGGTCTTGCGGTTCGCCTTCAGACCGTCGGCGAAGGGGGCGTCCGGCCGCAGCGGCAGTGTTGCAACTTCCGGGTTTTCGGCTTCGGCCTCGGCACGGGCCTTGGCCTCGCGCTGCCGCTTGAGCTTGCGCCGGCGGCGCGCGATCCGGCGTGCCTGATAGGCGGTAACCAAAGGCTTGAGCAGCACATAGGTCGCCAGCCAGACGAGGATGAAGGTCGGCACGCTGCCGACTATCATCGGCCAGATGACGGTCCAGACATTCTCAAAATAGGTCGCATCAAGCTGGAACTTGACGACGGCCTTTCCCAGCACACCGAACAGATCGGTAAAGATCGACAGGAAGTCGGGCTGCCGGCCATGGAGTGCCGCGCCCGCCCCCATCTTGAGGCCGAGCGTATACGTCCACCACCAGATGAACGGAAAGGTCCACGGGTTGCCGGCCGCGGTGCCGATCAGCCCGGCGACGATGTTGCTGCGGGTAAACCACGCAAACAGCGCGGCAAGGATGAAATGGGCGCCCACGAAGGGCGTACAGGAGACCGCAGCGCCGCACGCCAGGCCGCCGGCGATGCTGTGCGGCGTGCCGTGCAGGCGGCCGACCCGGTGCCACAGATACACGAACACCCGACCCCATCCCATGCGGGGCCAGATCAGGTTGCTGACCCGGTGGTGAACCGGCTGCCGTGTGCGGCGTCTGAACAGCATTGGCGACCCGTACCGTCAATCAACGACCGGCCGCGAACCGTCTCAACCGAATCGACTGGCCGATGTCAGCCCCTGGCCCGGTCAACCGTATTGACGACCCTCGTGGCGCGGAGCGCTGCCATAATTTCCGTTAATTGACGGAGGTCGGCAACCTCTATGTCGATCAGCATTTCGAAAAAATCGACCGACCGATGCACGATTTTCAGATTGGTGATGTTGCCACCGTCGCGCCCGATGACCGTCGAGATCGTGCCCAGCGCACCAGGCTCGTTATTGACGATGACGTGGATCCGTCCGACATGCACCGACTCCTCGACGTTCTCCACGTCCCAGGACACGTCGAGCCAGCGTTCGGGCATGTCGGCGAACCCCTCGAGGGTCTCGCAGTCGATGGTGTGAATGGTCACGCCCTTGCCGGTGGTCACGATGCCGACGATGCGATCGCCGGGCAAGGCATGGCAGCAGCCCGCGAAATGCACCGCCATGCCCGCGATCAGGCCACGGATCGGCACCGCGTGGCTCTTCTCCGAGCGACCCCGCCGGGCCAGCGGCACAACCTTCTGGGGCCGCGCCTTCTTGGCGCCGGGGAATACGGCCCAAAGGATTTCGCGACCGGTGTGGCGGCCCTCGCCGACGACGGCATACAGGTCCTCCACCTCCTGGCAGTCGAAGCTCTTGAGCACGCCTCTCAGCGCCTTTTCCGTCAGCTCGTAGCCTTCCTGGCGGAATGTCTTGGTGATGATCTCGCGGCCGAGGCTGACATATTGCGAGCGCTGCTGGCTCCGCACGAAGCGGCGGATGCAGGCGCGCGCCTTGCCGGTGACGACGAAGCTCTCCCAGGTCGGCGACGGCGTCTGGGCCCGCGAGGTGATGATCTCGACCTGATCGCCGTTGCGCAGTTGCGAGCGCAGCGGCACGATCCGACCGTTGATCTTCGCGCCGACGCAAGTGTTGCCGACCTCCGAATGCACCGCGTACGCGAAATCAACCGGGGTCGCGCCGTGCGGCAGCGCATACAGGTCGCCCTTGGGCGAGAAGCAGAAGACCTGGTCGGAGAACATCTCGAGCTTGGTGTGTTCGAGGAATTCCTCCGGCTCGGTGGCGTGTTCGAGAATCTCCAGGAGCTGCCGGAGCCAGCGGTATTGCGTGCCCTCGGTCTGCGGCTTGCCCTGCTTGTAGAGCCAGTGTGCGGCGACGCCCAGCTCGCCGATCTCGTGCATTTCCCGGGTCCGGATCTGGATCTCGATCCGCTGGTTCTCCGGGCCGATCACGCCGGTATGGATCGACCGGTAGCCGTTCGGCTTGGGAATCGAGACGTAATCCTTGAAGCGCCCGGGCACCACACGGTAGGTGTTGTGGATCACACCCAGCGCGCGGTAGCAGTCGTCGACGGTGCCGACGATGATGCGAAACGCCATGATGTCCGAAAGCTGTTCGAAAGCGACGTTCTTGCGCTGCATCTTGCGCCAGATCGAGTGCGGCGTCTTCTCGCGCCCGGACACTTCCGCGGTGATGCCCGATTCCGTCAGCGTCGCGCCCAGCTCCTTGATCACGCGGCCGATCACGTCGCCGCCGCGGGCACGCAGGAACTCCAGGCGCTTGGCCACAGAGTCGTGGGCATCGGGGTTCAGCTCGTGGAACGACAGGTTCTCCAGTTCGTCCTTCCAGTCCCGAATGCCGATGCGCTCGGCCAGCGGCACGTAGATCTCCATGGTCTCGCGTGCGACGCGCTTGCGCTTCTCCTCGCTTTTGACGTGATGGAGGGTCCGCATGTTGTGCAAGCGGTCCGCTAGCTTGACCAGGAGCACCCGAATATCTTCCGACATCGCCAGCAGCAGTTTGCGGAAATTCTCCGCCTGTCGCGTTTTGTCGGACTGCAGTTCGATCTGGCTGAGCTTGGTAACGCCGTCGACGAGGCGCGCGATTTCGTCTCCGAACAGCTCGTGGATATCCTTGAGAGTCGCAACGGTGTCTTCGACGGTATCGTGCAGCAGGCCGGTGATGATGGACGCGGCATCGAGCTTCATGTTGGCCAGGATGCCTGCGACCTCGACCGGGTGCGAGAAGTACGGATCACCCGACGCGCGCAGCTGCGAGCCGTGCGCCTTCATCGAAAACACATAGGCGCGGTTGAGGGCTCCCTCATCCGCTGCCGGATCGTAGCTCTTGACCCGCTCAACCAGCTCGTATTGCCGCATCATCCGGCGCTAACCCCCAATCAGCGGCAATCTTCTTTCGGGGTGAACTGGGCGCCGCCTTACCCTGTTATTTCGGACTCCGGCTTGCCCTCGGAGCCATCGTCATCATTTCCGGCGCCGATCTCATCGCCGTTCTGCTCGACCAGCTCCCCCTCTTTCAGGTACTGGGCCGGGTCGGCTTCGTCGCCCGCCATGATCGCGCCGGCCATGAGTTCAAGGGTATCCTCCTCTTCCGGCTCGTCGACTTCGACGTGGCGCTGCAGGCTGCGGATCAGGGAATCCCGCATGTCCTCGAGGCCTATCGACTCGTCGGCGATCTCACGCAGGGCAACAACGGGATTCTTGTCATTGTCGCGGTCGACACTCAGGCCGGCGCCGGCTGAAATGCCGCGGCTGCGGTGGGCGGCCAGCATTACGAGGTCGAAGCGATTGGGTACTCTGAGGACGCAGTCCTCGACGGTCACACGCGCCATGTCTTCCGATCCTGCGGGTTGCCTGAAATTCGGGCAGGAATATAGGGTCGCCTCGGCCCGCTTGCAAGCGCTTTGCCGGCCGCGCGGGTCCGCTGGCGGCCTGCATAAAACGTCCGCGCCGGCGCTTTTTTTCCGTTTTCCGGCTGCGACCCTTGCCGGATGCCGCGCCAGAGGGTAAATATTTGGTTTAGATGCACATGGGTCAGGCAATTCCCCGGTGCGTCCATGGGTGGCAGATTGCCCTTTATCACGGCCGGTCAGGGTAATCGACGAATTGCGTAGTAGTAATCGACTACCCATCTTTGAAATTATTTTTGGGATCTTAACGCAATGCCGATGAATTTCTATCCCGATGAACGCGTCGCGCTGTTCATCGATGGCGCGAATCTTTACGCCGCCGCCCGGGCACTTGGGTTTGACATCGATTACAAGCGCTTGCTTGCCCTGTTCAAGAAGCAGGGGCGCCTGGTGCGCGCGTTCTATTACACCGCCCTCATCGACGATCAGGAATATTCGCCGATTCGCCCGCTGGTGGACTGGCTCGATTACAACGGCTACACCATGGTCACAAAGCCGACGAAAGAGTTCACGGACGCGTCGGGGCGCCGCAAGATCAAGGGCAACATGGATATCGAGTTGGCCACCGACGTCATGGAGATGGCGGAGCGGCTTGACCATGTGGTTCTGTTCTCTGGCGACGGCGACTTCCGCTGCCTGGTCGAGGCAACCCAGCGCAAGGGGGTTCGTGTTTCTGTCGTCAGTACGGTGCGATCGTCGCCGCCGATGGTGGCCGACGAATTGCGGCGGCAGGCCGACAACTTCATCGAGTTGCAGGATATCGCCGACGACATCGCCAGGGAGCATGCTCCGCGCGACGCCGCTGAGCCGGTCGACGTAACCGAGGACGAGGACGAACCCGAATACGATCTCGCTACGTGACGGGTGTGCCGATCCTCGCGCGCTCTTAGCGAAACATGGCAAAAGATGGCCCGGACGCAGATTGCCGGTTGTGTCCCCGGCTGGCCGCCTTCCGGCGTACCAATGCCGCTGAGTTCCCGGACTGGCACAACGCCCCGGTCCCCAGTTTCGGACCGCACGAGGCGCGGCTCTTGATCGTCGGGCTGGCGCCGGGCCTGCGCGGCGCCAATCGTACCGGCCGGCCGTTCACCGGCGACTACGCCGGCGACCTTCTATATCCGGCGATCGCAGCCTTCGGGTTCGGCTCCGGCCCGTTCGAGGCGCGGGCGGATGACCGCTTTCGCATGATCGACGCCCGTGTGACCAACGCCGTGCGTTGCGTGCCGCCGGAGAATCGTCCGACCGCGGCGGAGATCAACACCTGCAACCGTTTCCTGAAGACGGAGATCGCCTCCATGCCCGAACTCCGGGCCATCCTGGCGCTCGGGCTCGTCGCCCACAAGGCGGTGTTGCGCGCACTCGGCCTCGTCGCGGCCCGCTATCGCTTCGCGCACGGGGCCATCCACGAGCTGCCGACCGGCCATACGCTGGCTGACAGCTACCATTGCTCGCGCTACAACACCAACACGGGTCGCTTGACCGTGGCGATGTTCCACGCCGTGTTTGCAGATTTGCGACACCGGCTGGACGGCGCGGTGGCTGCGCCCTAGCCCTTCTCGCGCATCAGCCGCGCCTTCTGGCGCTTCCAGTCCCGGTCCTTCTCGCTCTGCCGCTTGTCGTGCCGCTTCTTGCCCTTGCCGAGGCCGAGCAGCAGCTTGGCGATACCGCGCTCGTTGAAATAGATCTTCAGCGGCACCAGGGTATAGCCCTGCCGGCTGGCTGCATCGAGCAGGCGCGCCTGTTCGCGCTTGCGCAACAGCAACTTGCGCGGCCGCCGCGGCTCGTGGTTGGCGTGGCTTGCCTGTTCATAGGGCGGGATGTGGCAGTTGAGCAGCCAGATCGCGCCGTCTGCGGGGCCGGCCCATGATTCCTGGAGGCTGGCCTGGCCGGCCCGCAGCGACTTGACCTCGCTGCCCAGCAGCACGAGGCCGGCCTCGATCGTGTCCTCGATCAGATAGTCGCGGCGCGCGCGCCGGTTCTCCGCAGCCGCACGCGGGCCTTTGGTTTTCGCCATGGGATCAGTTCAGGAGCCCGACGCTCCGCATCGCACCTTCGACGCGCGCCCGGCTGCCTTCGGCGATCGGCGCCAGCGGCAGCCGCGTCTCGGCCGTGCACTTGCCGAGCAGGCTGGCCGCATATTTCACCGGCCCGGGGCTGGATTCGCAGAACAGTGCCGCGTGCAGGGGCATGAGATTGTCGCGGATGGTCGCGAACCCCTCGTAGTCGCGGGCCTGCCAGGCCTTGTGCATGTCGGCACAAAGCCGCGGCGCAACGTTGGAGGTCACTGAGATGCAACCATGTCCGCCCTGGCCGAGGAACGCACCGATGGTCGCGTCCTCGCCGGACAGCTGGCAGAAATCCGGGCCAATCGCGACCCGCGTGGCGAGCGGCCGCGCAAGGTCGGCCGTCGCATCCTTGACGCCGACGATATTCGGCAGCTCGGCGAGCCGCGCCATCGTGTCGACCGACATGTCGACGATGCTGCGGCCCGGGATATTATAGATGATGATCGGAATGTCGACCGCCGTCGCGATCGCCTCGTAGTGGCGATAGAGCCCTTCCTGCGTCGGCTTGTTGTAGTAGGGCGTGACGATCAGGGCCGCATCGGCGCCGGCCTCGCGTGCATGGCGGGTCAGGTCGATGGCTTCCGCGGTCGCGTTGGATCCGGTGCCGGCGATGACCGGCACCTTGCCCTTGGCCACCTCGAGGCACAGCGCAACCACGCGCTTGTGTTCGTCATGGCTCAGTGTCGGCGACTCGCCGGTTGTCCCGACCGGCACGAGACCGTTCGTCCCTTCCCGGATCTGCCAGTCGACGAACTCCTGGAACGCACGCTCATCCACCTCGCCGTCGCGAAACGGGGTGATCAGCGCGGTGATAGAGCCGCTGAACATCGCTTACTCCTCGACGTTGCCCTGTGGGCGCCGGTTCCCGCGGTGCGTGTCTCCGCGGCCGGGCGCGTTCGCCGCGACCATACCGCCCCGGACCGGATGGGGCAAGCGCACAGGACCGGATCAACGTAGCCGGACTTTACCGTTTCTTGGTAGTATCAGCGATACGATAGGATGGGTCAGGCCATTGCGACTCTGGAGAAACATCCCGATGGAGAGTTGGGGCAAAACGGGCCGGGCCGGGCGCAAGGTCATGCCGCGCGCCCTGATGGTCGCCGCGGCGGGCTGGTTCGGTTCCTCTGTGTATTCCGTCTCCTGCGCCTTTGACGGACGGGACGCGCTCGTCGCGCGCGCGGTCGAGCTGGAGGAACGCGAGCGCGAGGTCAACCCGGCCCCGTGGGGCCCCGTCTCTCCCGGTCTCGAACTGCAGGCGGTCGAACCGGTGCCGGAAACGGCGACACAGCCGGATACAGGCGTGTCGGCCCCACCCACCGACGAGCAGTTGCTGGTCCTGCTCGTCGACTGGGTTCGCCTGATCAATGACGACGAAGAAGCGTCGTTCGGAGAGATCACGGGCTTCATCACGGCCAATCCCGACTGGCCCCGCCTCGGCGCGCTTCGCAACAAGGCGGAGCGTGCCGTCACAGACACCGACGACGACCGATCCGTTCTCGCCTGGTTCCGGTCCTACCCGCCGCGGACCGTGGAGGGCGCATCGGCCTATGCCTCGGCGCTCGAGCGCAGCGGGGCGGTGGACGAGGCGGTCGCAATCGTACGCCACGCCTGGGTCGCATTCGACATGGATGCGGCCAAAGAAATGGCCTTTCTTGATCAGTTCGCCAACCATCTCGAGATGGAACACCACTGGGCGCGGCTTGACCGGCTGCTGTGGGAAAATCGCAGGTCTGCCGCGAAACGGCAGTCCAAGCGGGCCGGCGGAGAATACGCCACGGTGGCCGATGCGCGGCTGCGGATGATGCGCCGCAAACGCAATGCCCGTTCGGCACTCGCATCCGTCCCGGATTGGCTGTCGAAGGATCCCGGGTTGATCTACGAGTGGGTGAGATGGAACCGGCGCAAGGAAAGGGACGACGACGCAATTGCCGCGCTCCTGGAATATCAGGGCGATCTCCGTCATCCCACGCGATGGTGGACCGAACGGCAGATTCTGGCACGGCGCTCCCTGCTCAACGACGATGCCGCAACGGCGTATCGGCTGGTACGCGAGCACGGGCTGGATGGCGGTGTCGCGCGCGCCGATGCGGAATTTCTCGCCGGCTGGATCGCGCTGCGCTTTCTCGGCAATCCGCGCACCGCGTTCAGCCATTTCTCGAACCTTTACGAGACCGTGCGCTATCCGATCAGTAAAGCCCGCGCGGCCTATTGGTCGGGCCGGGCCGCGGAGGCCGCCGGCGAGGAGCAGATCGCCCGGCAATGGTTCCGCACCGCGTCCCGATACCCCACCACGTTCTATGGCCAGCTGGCGGCGCGCCGGATCGGCGTCGTCGCCGACCACCTGCCGCCGCCGGAGCCCGAAGTGTCGGTCGCAGCTCGTGCCGAATTCGATCGCAACGAGCTGGTACGCGCGGTGCGCCTGCTCATGGCCCTGCGCAACACCGCCGGTGGCGCCGCTGCCAACACGACGGCCGATCCGGACCCGAGCGTTGAGCCGGAGCGCCTCCTGGCGCGTCAGGACGACGACCGCCTGTTGAAGCCGTTCCTGCGCCAGATCGCTTGGCAGTCCAAGAGTGAGGCGCAGTGGAACCTGGCGGCGCAGCTCGCCCGCGATGCCGGCCGCGTGGACATCGCCGTCTATATCGCGCGGCGCGCCGCGCGCGACGGGGTCATGCTCGGCGAACTCGGCTATCCGACAATAGCCTTCGCGGCGGACCTGCCGCCGGAGCCGGCGCTGTTGCATGCCCTGATCCGGCAGGAAAGCGCCTTCGACGTCGCGGCTCGAAGCCAGGCCGGTGCACGCGGACTGATGCAGCTGATGCCGGCGACCGCCAAGCGGGTCGCACGCAATCTCAAAGTCAGGGATCACTCGACGGCGCGGCTGACCAGCGATCCCGACCACAACGTCACTCTGGGCAGCGCATATCTCGATTCCATGCTCGCCCGCTACGAAGGGTCAATGGTCATGGCTCTCGCCGCATACAATGCAGGTCCACATCGCGTCGACCAGTGGCTAAAAGACTACGGTGATCCGAGGGGCCGGCTGGACGATGCCATTGACTGGATCGAGTCGATTCCGTTTTCCGAAACCCGCAATTACGTGCAGCGGGTCATGGAGGCGCTGCCGATTTACCGCCAGAAACTGCACGGCGCCCAGATCGCCGTTCTGCGGGCCGAGGATATCGCCGGGCGCCTTCCCGGATACCTTGCTCCCGAGGAGCGCTGAGGCCGACTGACGCTGATGCGGCCCGCGTCGACGCTTTACCTGATTTCCGCCATGCTATAAGCCAGCGAGGTGCGGCGCACATGGGCCGCTTGCGCCGGCGCCGGCGCCAATTGACACGTGTGAACGAGGGAGTGCGTGATGGCCGACGCTGCAATTCCCGGCATTCGAGCCTGTGTGTTCGATGCTTACGGTACGCTTTTCGACGTCCACTCAGCCGCTGCGCGATGCCGTGACGACCTTGGCGACAAGGCGGGCACGCTGTCGGACATCTGGCGACAGAAGCAGCTGCAATACACCTGGCTGCGCAGCCTGATGGGTACCCATGCCGATTTCTGGCAGGTCACGGGGGATGCGCTCGATTTCGCGATGGCGGCGACCGGTCTCGACGACGCGGCCATCCGGCAGCGCCTGATGGATCTCTACCTCGAACTCGACGCCTATCCGGAGGTTCCGGCGATGCTGGGCCGCCTCAAGGCCGGCGGCATCGCGACCGCAGTCTTGTCCAATGGCGCGCCGGCGATGCTCGATGCGGCGGTCCGATCGGCCGGCCTTGCGGATACACTGGACCAGGTGCTTTCGGTCGAGGATGTCGGGATATTCAAACCGGATCCCCGGGTCTACCAGCTGGCGGCCGACCGGCTCGGCGTCGCGCCTCGGGAAATCTGCTTTCAGTCGTCCAACGCATGGGACGCCTATGCGGCCTCGCATTTCGGCTTTCGCGTGGTCTGGGTCAACCGCTTCAACCAGCCGCCCGAACGGATCCCCGGCATGCCGGACAGGCAGATCGGCGACCTCTCGTCGCTGCCCGATCTGGTCGGGCTGGGCTAGGGCATGAATGCGTTCCGGGAACGCCGCTTTCTGTCCCAGGACGGGCGGACCCTTTACTACCGTGAGTATGGCGACCCGCTCGCCACGGCGGCATCCGTCTTGTGCTTGCCGGGGCTGACGCGGAACGCGAGGGATTTCCATGGCCTTGCCAGCCGCCTTGCGTCGACGCGACGGGTGATCTGCCCCGATTACCGGGGTCGCGGCCTCTCGGAGTACGACAGCGACCCGCGCAACTACCACCCGACGATCACCCTCCTGGACACGCGTCACCTCATGACGGTGACCGGTCTCGAGGGCGCGGTGGTGATCGGGACCTCGTTCGGCGGATTCCTCGCCATGGGCCTTGCGATCGTTACGCCGAGCAGCCTGCGGGCCGTTGTCCTCAACGACGTCGGGCCGAAGGTTTCCGACCGGGGGATGCGACGGATTGCCGGTTATATCGGCACCGACAACCCGCAGGCAGACTGGGACGCCGCGGTCGCCGAGCTGGCACGCATGTTCCCGACGATGGCCGGCGAATCGCGGGAGACGCTGCTGGAAGAGGCACGCGCGACGTGGCGCGAGGGTGACAACGGCACGCTCCATTTCAACTGGGATACACGCCTTGCGCAGGTCGTCGTCGCTGCGGGTGCCGAGAACGATCCGTGGATCCTGTTTCGCGCGCTTGCTCCATTTCCCGTCCTGGCGTTGCGCGGCGAACTCTCGGACGTGCTCAGCGCCGAGACGCTTGAGCGAATGGCGCACGCGCATCCGGCGCTGACCGCGGTGACCGTGCCCGGGCGTGGCCATCCGCTGACCCTGAACGAACCGCAAGCGACGGAGGCTCTCGATGCGTTCCTCGCCCGGATCTGACCGATACGCCGTATCTTCGGCCGACGTCGCGAGTGCTTCGAAGCGCCTCGCCGGGATCGCGCGGCGGACGCCGCTCCTGGAGTCGCCGCTGCTGAACGAGCGGCTCGGGGTCCGCGTGCTGGTCAAGGCGGAGTCATTGCAGTTGACCGGCTCGTTCAAGTTCCGCGGCGCCTACAACACCATCGCGCAGCTCGACGATGTGGCCCGCAGGGCTGGCGTCATCGCCTATTCCTCTGGCAACCATGCCCAGGGCGTCGCGGCGGCGGCGGCGGCGCTTGAGGTGCGGGCGACGATCGTCATGCCGTCCGACGCACCGCGCATCAAGATCGACCACACGCGCGCCTGGGGCGCCGAGGTGGTGCTGTACCACCGGGCGCGCGAAGACCGCGAGGCGGTCGGCGCAGAGATCGCTCGCCGGACCGGCGCGACGCTGGTTCGTCCCTACGATGAGCCGCAGGTTATTGCCGGGCAGGGAACGGTGGGCCTGGAAATCATGGAACAGGCCGACGAAGCCCGCGTCCGCCCTGCGGCGGTCGTCGTCCCGTGTGGCGGCGGTGGCCTCACATCGGGCATCGCGCTCGCATTGGCGGAGCGCTGGCCGGACACGCAGGTATTCACTGCGGAGCCGGAGGGATTCGACGACACCGCCCGTTCTCTCGCGGCCGGGTCCCGCCTGGCGGCGCAGCCCGGCGCCGCGTCGATCTGCGATGCCCTGCTCGCCCCGATGCCGGGGCAACTGACCTTCCCGATCCTCTTGGGGCTCGGCGTACGTGGGCTCGCGGTCAGCGAGGAAGCGGTCAAGGAGGCGGTGGCTCTGGCTTTCCGATATCTCAAGCTGGTCGTCGAGCCGGGCGGGGCGGCGGCCCTGGCGGCGCTGGTCGACGGCAGCAACCGGTGGGGCGACGAGGCCGTCGTATGCGTGTGTTCGGGTGGCAATGTCGACCCGGGGCTTTATGCCGCTCTTCTCAGGGACCGGGCGACATAACAGGACCGGCCGGACGCGGTGCCGGCCGGTTCCCCCTTGGATTGGCTCTGCGGCGTTCGCCGGAAAGAGTTCAATTCGCCAGGCTCTTCGCCGAATCGCCGCCCTTCTTGTCGATCTTTTCGACGTCCGGGGCGACCATGGCCGGCTTGGTCTGGCTCGCGCCATTGGAATTGGGCTTCAGCTTCTGCTCGTCGACATGGCTCATCTGCCCCTGGACAAAGGCGCCCGGCTCGATGGCAAGACTGAAATGATTGATATCGCCGGTGATCCGGGCGGTGCGGCCCAGCTCGACGACACGCGCGGTGATCGAGCCATTGACGGTGCCGGAAATTCGCGCCATGTCGGCGACGATCGCACCGTTGACGACGCCGGATTCGCCAAGCGTAATCTGCTTGCTGTTGACGTCGCCGTCGATCTCGCCGTCGATCTGCACATCGCCGTCGGTGCTGAGATTGCCGGTCACCTTCAGGTTGTTGCTAATGATCGAGGGCGCGCTCGACTTGGCCCCGCGTTCGGGCGAAGCGGTGGGAGTCACGGTCGGGATATCCTTCTCAGTTTTTGAAAACATAGCGTCCAGCCTTTATGAATTTCATGGGATCCAAGGGCTTGCCGTCGTACAAAACCTCGTAATGCAGGTGCGGGCCTGTGCTCCTGCCGGTACTCCCCAAAAGCGCGATGCGCTGACGATGGCCAACGACCTCGCCGACCTCGACTAGAGCCTTGTTGAGATGGGCATAGCGGGTCTTGATGCCGTAGCCGTGGTCGATCTCGACGACGATGCCGTACCGGCCCTTGCGGCCCGAATGGACGACTGTGCCGGGCGCTGCGGCCCAGATCGGCGTGTTCGTCCATCCGCCCATGTCGATGCCGTTATGCTGCGAGCGCCGTTTCTTGACCGGGTCGATGCGCGGGCCGAACGTGCTCGTCAGGTGATAGGTGTCGACGGGCAGGGCCAGCGGCAGGACCCGCAGGATTTCGGTCAGCGATTCCCAGCGCGTCATGTTGCTGTCGAGCGACAGCATGGTGTCGCCGATCTTCTCGTCCGACGGGAACTCGGCCGCCGCGATGAACGGTCCGCCCTGGCCGAGCTGACCCTGACGCGCGCGGGCCAGAAGCCGGTCCGGATCAAGGCCGGTCATGGCCACGATCTTCTCGACCTCCTGGATGCTGCTGGCGGCTCGCTCGGTGGCGCGCTGCAACACGACTTCCTCGACCGCCTGGCGATTTGTCAGGTCCGCCAACAGATTGTCGATCTGCGTGCGCAGCTGCCGCGGACTCCTTTCCTCCAGTTCGGTGGCGTCGCCGGTGACTTCCTGAAGGCTCTTGGCGACGCCGCGCAGATCGTCCCAGATCACATCCTGCTGGGCGCGCGTCAGCAACAGTTCGCTGTCTGCCGCCGCAAGAAGCTCCTGCAGCCCGTCCCGTTCGTCGGTAAGGTCTGCGGCCAGGGCGCGCGTTGCGCCGAGATCCTCCGCGAGGCCGGCACTGTGCTTTTCGAGGCGATCGCGTTCGTGCTCCAAGGAAGCGACCTGACCTTCCAGGTTGGCGATTGTGCCGCGCAGTTTCTGGCGCTGCCGCAACAGG
Source organism: uncultured Flavobacteriales bacterium (assembly GCA_964347475.1). Taxonomy (GTDB): domain Bacteria; phylum Pseudomonadota; class Alphaproteobacteria; order UBA8366; family JADFVY01. The sequence continues at coordinate 5,001 of CAYFYY010000038.1, read as the reverse complement.
CCGTCCCGCTCCGCCGACGTCACCTGAAGATTGGAGGTCAGAGCCGCATTGCGCTCCTGCATCTTCTGGTTTTCACCGACCACGGACGCAAGCCGGTGCTCGAGACCCTCGGCCCGCTCCTTAAGGCGGGTCCGCGCGTTCTCCACGAGCGCACGGCCACTGTCGCTCGCCGCGAGGTCGGCACGGATCTTGGCGATCATGCTTTCGAGCTCCTCGCCGTCACTGGCGACGCCGCTCAACGCCCCGTTCACCTTGTCGAGATGCTGCTGCAGGGCCTGACGCGACTGCGCGACCGCGGCCCGCGGCCCCGCCTGGCTGTCGCCGGCCTCGGCCAGCATACGCTCGTACTCGCCGGCCTGCGCCAGCTGCGCCTCGAGCTCGGCCTTGCTGGCCCGCAATTCGGCCGCCACCTGGTCCACCGTATCGCGGTATTCGACGATTTCTTCCAGCAAGTCCTCGTAGGCGAGCTTGGCCTCAAAGATCTGGGACTCATTCGTCGAGATGGTCAACCGCTGCATGACGGCGACGGGCAGGGCCGTCGCCGCCCAGATCGTGCCGCCGACAAGCACGGCGGCCACAGCCATCTGGAAGCGTGGCCCGAACCGCAGGAACTTGACCTCGCCATCGCTGCGGATGAGCAGTTCGCGTTCCCGGAAAATCCGGGAAATGACCCGGCGAATTCCTGTCTCTTCAGCCGCGAAGCTGAAGGGCGAAGGGGGCTCTTTTTTCTTCCAGGGGAACATCACTCGCCCCCGAAAGAAATGATCGCAACCCGTTCTGATACATAAACAAAATCACTGAAATTCATTTCCTTATCGTGCCCGGCGGTTGTTGAACGACATTGTTTTTCTGTTGCCCGATTCTTCCCCATACTCCCGAGCGACCCTGATGCCAAACCTATCTATCTAACGCATCGAACTTCTCCGATGCAAGATGCCATCCCAACGAACCGGTTATTATGAGAGCAGACTGGTCCGCCGTGCTGGGCGAACCGGCCGCGTTCCTTATCGAACAGTCGCACGATATCGCGCCACACCTTTAGAATTCGTAAACGATAGATGGCATCGCAACGCGGATTTCTCGACAAATTCTGTGGCAGGATTAGGGCAAACCGGTGTCCGGGCCCGGGCGGCGCGCTGGATCGGCGCGTGCGGCTTGGGCAGCGACCTGCTGGCGCCTGCTGATCAGTTCCTGCCGGCGCCGGATCTCCGCGGGCCAGCGCGATTTGATGAAGGCGATCGAAGCGGCAATTTCGCGGTCCGACAGGGCCTCGGAGAAGCCGGGCATGCCGGACGGGAACCCCGCGGGTGCCACACTCTTGCCACCTGACCTGGTGATCTCGAACAGCAGCGCGTCGGCATGATGCCAGGTATGCCCGGACTCATCGTGGGGCGGCGCGGGCAAGCTGCCATCCGCCTTGCGCACGCGCCAGTCGGCCTCGCCCTCGAGGTCGACGCCGTGACATGCGGCGCAATGCGCCGCGTAGACCTCACGGCCAAGCGCGACAAGAGCCGCGTTGTCGGCATCGATCCAAGCGCCAAGGCGGCGCGACGAGCCCTGCCCTGCCCCGAAACCCCACCACAGGACCGCAACGGCGACGGCCAGCACCCCGACAACGGCGGCTGAAAGGGCCTTCGTGCGCCTTGAAGTGCGCCCCGATTTACCGGCTTGTTCCGCCATGCAGTGCTCCGCCCTTTGCGCTCCGGTGTCATGTCAGCCGCCTGCGTAGCCGTTCCAGCAATCGGAAGGTCACGCGCGGCGTCGCGGCCGTTCGCTGCGGCAAGATATACAACGGCACGCCTGTTGCGATAGACTTTCTGCGCGTGAACTCCGGCACGAATGGGAGATCGGGAGAGTGTGCGCGATGCGCTCGGTGATAGCCACGTTTCTGGCCGTACTCGCCCTGGTGGCCATCGCCAACAGAACGCCCGCATCGGAGGAGATCACGTTCTTCCGTATTGCGACCGGCGGGGTCGGCGGCACCTATTACCCGGTCGGTGGTCTGATCGCGCAGGCGATCAGCAACCCGCCCGGCTCGCGGCCGTGCGACAAGGGCGGCAGCTGCGGCGTGCCCGGACTGGTCGCGGTGGCGCAGTCGGCGCACGGATCGGTCGCCAACATCGCAGCCGTGTCAGCCGGCGCGGTCGAGTCCGCGTTCGCACAAGCCGACGTCGCCTATTGGGCGCATACCGGCACCAGCATGTACCTCAGATCCGGCAAGGTCGACGGCATCCGGGCGATCGCCGCCCTGTATCCGGAAAGCTTCCATCTCGTCGCCCGCAAGGGGCTCGGCATCCGCTCGGTCCTCGACCTCGCGGGCAAGCGCGTCTCCCTCGACGAGGAGGGATCCGGCACGCTGGTCGACGCGCGGCTGATTCTGTCGGCCTTCGGCTTGAAGGAGAGCGACCTCGAGGCGGAGTACCGCAAGCCCGTCCCGTCGATCGAGGCGATCGAGGCGGGCAAGCTCGACGCTTTCTTCTTCGTCGCCGGCTATCCCGCCAAGGCGGTCACCGAGCTGGCACGGACCGCCGGCGCCGAGCTGGTGCCGATCGAGGGCCCGGAAGTCGACGTCCTGGCCGAAAAATACGGCTTCTTCACGCGGGTGACGATCCCGGAGGGTACCTATGAGGGGATCGGCGCCGTGCGGACGCTGAGCGTGCGCGCGCAATGGATCGTCGGCGCCGATGTGGATGCGGAACTGGTCTACCAGATCACAAGGTCGCTGTGGCACGACAGCACGCGGGCGCTGTTGCAAGCCGGCCACCCGCAGGCACGGGCGATCACCCGCGAGACCGCGCTCGACGGCATCGCCATTCCGCTTCACCCCGGTGCCGAGCGCTACTACCGAGAAGTCGGGATGATCAAGTAGGCGGCGGAATACGACACCGCGCCGATCATTCAAATCGGTCATTCATCGACTTCCGGCAACTCGATTGTCTGTTCCCGAGATCTTTTGGGCGCCTCAAGCCTCAGAATTATCGCTCGCAGACGTCGATTTGTGTCGTATTTGAATTGGAGGTACGCAATGGTGGCCAGGATCTCGCGTTCGGTCAGGATGTTCGAGAATCCTCGGCTGATGATCCCAAACAACTCGTCGCTGGAGCGATGCCCGGCGGTTCCATCGAGAGGCGGCGGCTTGAACAGCACGTCCCCCTTCGGGTGCCAGTCCGGGTGACCCTGTAAATCGCGGCCATGGCAGATCGCGCAGTGGGTGCCGTATACGGAGCGGCCGAGCTGCAATAACTCGCCCTCACCCCATTCGGCATGGATTCGCAAAGTTACCGATTTCCTCGTGTCCTTGTACCACGCGACCAGGCCAGCCGCCAGGACGACCGATGCCACCACAGCCGTGGCGGAGAGCCACCGCCGGGATTTGCCAACGGGCCGATTCTTGGACGAATGAGGGTCGGGCATGGCAGCAACTCCTGAAGGTCCAGCGATTCTGCCAAAGCAGTCCTGTGCAATCGGTTAACGAGCCACGTCAGGGGGCTGGTCAACTCTCCAGGCGCGCCGCAAGGTATTTCGGGTTGGTGCGCCGCAGGCGGGCGCGCACCTGGCCATGCAGTAGTTCGCACAGCGCAGGCGGCGCGTCGTCTTGCGCCCCGGCGCGGATGTCCGCGGCGAGGCGGCGGTTGAGCGCGGCGATCCGGCGCTCGTCGTCCGGCCCCGCCGCCGCGACCGTGTCCACGCCCAACAAGCCTTCGAACAGGCGCAACTCCTCGGCCCGGTCGGCGGCGCCACGCTCCCGGTCGTACGCCGCGATGGCCAGCGCCTTGGCGGCGAGGCGCTGCTCGTAGCTGCGCGCCTTCGGGTCGTCCGGCAGCGGATTGTATTCGAGGATCGCGGTGGCCAGCCGCTCCAGCTCCTCGGGGCCGGGGCGCTGCCTCATGGCGCCGCCGTCTCGATCGCGGCAATGTCGAGCAGCGCGTCGAGTTCCATCTCCGGCGCGCGTAGCCCGGTCAGCGCGAGCTCGAGCGACTCCTCGCCGCCGCTCAGGTGGCGCTCGCCCTGCTGCAGCGCGATCACCGCCCAGCGCACGGCCGCCATCACCTCCCAGTAGGGAATGACCGCGCGGTCGATGGCGCGGCCGGATTCGGCCTCGTAGCCACGGTAGAAGGCGTCGCGCGAGCCGATGCCGCCGGCCTCGCGCGGCCAGTTGCCAAAGCGCCAGCAGCGCGCGCAGAACCACGCGACATCCTCCATCGGATCGCTCCAGGAGGCGAACTCCCAGTCGAGGATGCCGGTGATGCGGTCATCTTCGATCATGATGTTGCCGGTTCGGAAATCGCTGTGGCACAGGGTGATCGCGCGGGTCGCCGGCGCACGCCGCTCGAGCCAGCGCAGGGCGTATTCGAGCGGCGGGTTCGGGTCGGGCATGTCGTCGAGATAGCGCCGGTATGTCTCGATACGCGACAGGGCCGGCGGGCCGGCGGGCATGGCAAGGAAGGCGAGGTCCTCGCGCGGCGGGACGATTGAGTGGATGCGGGCGAGCTCGCGGCCGAGACGCTCGACCAGCGCATCGCCTGCCGCGAGCACGCCCTCATCGCGCACGAGGATGTGCCCCTCGGCGCGGCCGGCGGCGCGGGCCATCACGTAGAACGGCTTGCCGAGCACGCTCGCGTCGGCGCACAGGAACAGCGGCTCCGGCACCGTCACGCCGGCGTCGTGCGCCGCCTTGAGGAGGGCCAATTCGTGCACACGGCCGTGGCTGGTGGCGACGCCCGACGGCGCGTCGGTGCGCAGCACCCAATTGTGGCGCCGGCCGCCAAGCTCGACGGCGAGGCCCCAGTTCTCCTGAATCGCGCCGCCGGAGAGCTTTTCCAGCGACACGAGCCGCAGATCGTCCGCGCCGGCCGCCTCGGCCAGCCAGCGAGCCAACGCCGCCCGGACGGCATTGTCCATCACACGCCCCAGCGCCAGAAGTCCGTGCCCTCCTGCATGTAGTGGCGGGCCAGCACCATCATGTGCACCTCGGAGGCGCCGTCGACGAGGCGCGCCTGG
>CAYFYY010000037.1:0-40068 GCA_964347475.1 uncultured Flavobacteriales bacterium | reverse complement strand
CAGATCAACCAGGGCCAGATGGACCGCTGGAACATCGTGCCGACGCTGAACTACCTGCCGCACGACGAAGAGGTGCGCATCGTCCTCTCGAAGGTCCCGAAGTATGACACCGATGACGGCCGCAAGACGCTCGGGGCCATGGTCATGCTGGCCGACCTGACACGCGCCGGCTTCGTGAACGGCGACATCTCCACCGTCATGTCGCCGCGAACCGTGATCACATGGGCCGAGAATGCCGAGATGTTCGATGATATCGGCTTTGCGTTCCGGGTGACCTTCCTGAACAAGTGCGACGAGATGGAGCGCCCCGTGGTCGCCGAGTACTATCAGCGCTGTTTCGGCACCGACCTGCCGGAGTCGGGAGTGAAGGCGTCGCTGGTCTGACCGGAACGGGCATGGCCGACAACGAATCCCCGATCGATATTTTCAAGCGCGCGAACAACGCGGCGTTTCGCGCGATCGCGGGCCGCGACGACGCGGAGCTGACCTATGGCACGGAATCAGCGGGCGGCGACGGCCCGCGGGTGCGGGTGCCGCTGCCGAGCCGGGATCTGCCAACTGAGGAGGTCGCGTGTGTGCGCGGCGAGGCCGACGCCGCCGCGCTCAAGCTGCGGTTCCATGACGCGGTCCTGCACGCCCGCCGCAAGCCGACCGGTGACGTTGCGCCCGTGCTCTTTGACGTGTTGGAACAGGCGCGGGTCGAGGCGATCGGAGCGCGTGCGATGGCCGGCGTCGCCGAGAACCTGACCGCCGCGCTGCAAGAGGGCTACCGGCGCGAAGGGTTCGGCGTTATCGAGGATACCACCGAGGCAACGATGCCGGAGGTGGTCCGCCTGATGGCCCGAGAGGTGCTGACCGGAGCCCCGCCACCCCCCGCCGCCCGCAAGGCGTGGGACAAATGGCGCCCGCTGCTCGACCGGAAGCTGAAACGCGCGTTGATGGATCTGTCGCGCAGTGTCGACGACCAGGCGACCTATTGCGAGGCCGTGCGCAAGTTGATCTCGGACCTTGATATCGAGCTCGGTGAAGAGGACCCGGGTGAAGCCGGCGAGAGCACGGACGAGCAGGGCGAGGACGAGGATCAGGGCACGGAAACAGCTTCGGATGAGGTCGAGGGAAGCGGCAAGCTTGAGCAGGCACTGTCCGACAGCCTCGCCGCCGATACCGGCGACATGGAATTGCAGGAAGCCGGCGAGGCTGGCGACGGCGAGGCGCTGGCCGCACCTGGCGGCGAGACGCCGGGCGACCCTGGCATGAAGCGACACGAGAGCGATCTGACCAATCTGCCGCGCGAGCCCTTTTACAAGATCTTCACCGAGGAGTTCGACGAGATTGTCGATGCGGAAATCCTGTGCGATCCGGAGGAGCTGACCCGCTTGCGCCATATGCTGGACCAGCAGCTCAATCACCTCCAGGGAATCATCGGCAAACTCGCCAATCGGCTGCAGCGGCGGCTTCTTGCCAAACAGACGCGGTCGTGGGAGTTCAATCTCGAAGAAGGCCTGCTCGACACGGCGCGGCTCGACCGGGTTGTGACCAACCCGCTGACGCCGCTGTCGTTCAAACAGGAGCAGGATACCGAGTTCCGCGACACGGTGGTAACGCTGCTGCTTGACAATTCGGGATCGATGCGCGGTCGGCCGATCGCCATCGCCGCCATGAGCGCCGACATCCTGGCCCGCACGCTGGAGCGCTGCGGAGTCAAAGTCGAGATCCTCGGTTTCACGACGCGGGCCTGGAAGGGCGGGCAGTGCCGCGAGAAGTGGATCGCCGCGGGCAAGACCGGAAATCCCGGCCGTCTCAACGACCTCCGTCACATCATTTACAAGACCGCGGACGCCCCGCTGCGCCGGGCGCGCAAGAATCTGGGTCTGATGCTGCGCGAGGGACTGCTGAAGGAGAACATCGACGGCGAGGCGCTGTTGTGGGCGCATAACCGGCTGATCGCCCGACCCGAGCAGCGCCGCATCCTGATGGTCATCTCGGACGGCGCGCCGGTCGACGACTCGACGCTCTCGGTCAATGCCGGCAACTACCTCGAACGGCACCTGCGGGACGTCATAGACTACATCGAAACGCGCTCGCCGGTGGAGCTGGTCGCCATCGGTATCGGCCACGACGTGACCCGTTATTACCGACGTGCGGTCACGATCATGGACGTCGAGCAGCTCGGCGGCACCATGATGGAAAAGTTGACGGAACTGTTCGACGAGGACACCGGTCCGCAGCGTCGTCTGCCGGTACGTGCCGTTGCCAAGGGACGACGTCGCGTCTGAGTCTCGCTGGTCGCTCTTACGGTCCAGCGCGGATCGGTCCTGCGATCGGGGTTGCCTTCACTTGCCATGCCAAAGGACTTTACGACGCGTGAGAATGTTGCAGAGGTCTATCGCCGCCGCGCCGCCTGGTATGACGTTACCGCCAACCTGTATTATCTGATCGGCTTTCGCGAGCAGGCTTACCGACGCCGCGCGGTCGACCGTCTGCACCTCCGTCGGGGCGATACCGTCGTCGAAATCGGCTGCGGGACGGGCCTCAATTTCGCGCTGCTGCAGGACCGCATCGGGCCGCAAGGGCGACTCATCGGCGTCGACCTGACGCCGGAAATGCTGGAACAGGCACGACTTCGCGTACACCGAACCGGCTGGACAAATGTCGAACTGGTCCGTTCGGCGGCCGCCGAGTACATATTCCCGGACCGCGTCGACGGCATCCTGTCGACATTTGCCCTGACCCTCGAGCCCGACTACGATTCGGTCATCGCAAACGGTGCCAGGGCGTTGGCAGATGGCCGGCGCTGGGTCGTCCTTGACCTGCGCGTGCCGCAGAATTGGCTGCGTCATGTTGCGCCAGTGCTGGTCTTCCTCGTCCGGCCCTTTGCCGTGTCGCTGGAGATTGCCACGCGTCGACCCTGGGAGTCGATTTCCCGTCGCCTGCACGATACGACATATGAAGAGGTCTATTTCGGCCTTGCTTACATCGCCACGGGCGTCGCCTGAGCGAAGATCGCAGGCAATCAGCAACTGTGCTGCTACTAAACGGAGTGGGGGTTGCGGCAGGTCATAACAAGTCGGGGCGCTCGCGAGCAGCCTCGCGGCGGCGGCGCCACATCCGGAACGGCAGACCGGCCAGCGCGACCGCAACCCAGCCGGCGAGGAAGCCGACCCCGCCGTAGGCCAAGCCCTCCGCCGTCGTCGGCACCGCTGGCTTGTAGTCGCGCCACACGCGGATCGCCAACTCACCGTTATAGTGCTGGACAAAGGTCGGTAGCCGCATCCAGGGCGCCGCCCCGGTAAGATCTTCGTACGCTTTGTCGAGTGCCGCCTGGTAACCCGGCAGCAGGGCCAGATACGCGCCTTCACGGACCGCATTGGGATCGTCGCTCTTGCGCAGCGCGTCAATATACGCATCGCGGCTGAGGCCGGCCTCGCGCGCGCGCTGGTCGAGATCCGCGAGCTGTTGCGCATAAGCGTCGCGCCATCCGCCGAGCCGCTGCGTGTATTGCTGGATGAACTCCGGCGACTGCGCCGCAGCGGCGCCGACGGCCAGGCCGACGGCGATGATCAGCAGGCGCTTAAGCACGCGTCTCGCCCCGGCCGCCGGTCACAGGTGACTGCCAAAGAAATCCAGGGTGCGTTCCCAGGCGAGCCTGGCATCCCCCTCATCGTAACGCGCACTGGTCGGATTCGCGAACCCGTGATCGGCCTCGTACCAGTGGGTCGTGTACGCCTTGCCCGCCTTGTCCATCTCTTTTTCCCAGGTCGAGACCATCGCCGCATCGATGAATGGGTCCTGCGTCGCGAAGTGTCCGAGGACCGGTCCCTTCAGCATCTTCAGATCGTCCGCGGTGCGGTTGACGCGCCCGTAATAGATGACCGTCGCCTCGACCGGTGTCGCGATCGAGGCATTGAGCGACCAGCCGCCGCCGAAACACCAGCCGACCGTTCCGATCTTGCGGTTCGACGCGTCGTGCACCCGCAGCCATTCGATCCATCCGGCAAGCGTATCGGTCGCTGCCGCAGGTTCCACTGCCTGGACAAGGGCCCGTGCCTGGTCCCGCGTCGTGGCCACATGGCCATCCATCAGGTCAACGGCAAGCGCGAGAAAGCCGAGTCTGCCGAGCTCGGCCGTCACCGCCTTGATCTGGTCGTTCAATCCCCACCATTCGTGAATCAGAACGACGGTCGGCGCCGGCATGCCCAGCGGCATCGCCAAGGCCCCGCTGACCCGCCGTCCGGTTGGCGTGTTGATCGTGTATTCATGGAGGTTTGCGGCGGCGGCCCGTACCAGGCGGGGGTCGGCGAGCATCGCGGCCAGCGGCAGACTCGCCAGTGGCGAACTTGCCATCCCCTTTAGAACATCCCGTCTCGCGATCACCGCACTCTCCGGTTCGACTCCAACGCTTGGCCGCTCGATACTACTGCAGACGGCAGAAAACCGCCACATGCCGCGGGTCGGCAGGCTTCAGCCGGCATGCGGTCCCGGATGTGCTTGACGTCCGCCCAGACACCGCTTCTGTCCCCCGCAAAAACGCCAAAGCCCGCGGCGGTCCGCAGGCTTGCGCGAAAATCGGCTGTGCCAGGTGTCAGCCGGCCTGCACCGCCTTCCGTTCGATCCGGCGCTTGAGCCGGCGGGCCTCAATGGATAGCTTGCGGTTCGGTGTCCCCAGTATCCACGCATCGAGCCCGCCGTTCTTTTCGATCTTGCGCAGCGCCGCGGTGGTGATGCGCATACGCACGGCCTCGCCGAGCGCCTCGCTTTGCAGCGAAACTCTCTGAAGGTTCGGCAGAAAGCGACGGCGGGTTTTGTTGTGCGCGTGGCTGACGTTGTTGCCGGCCTGTACGCCCTTGCCCGTTATGATGCACCGTCGGCCCATGGTTCCGACATCCCTGGTTGTGAGAAAAAACCGGTGCGGGGCGATGTTTCGGCCCCGCAGGCGCGCCTATTTAGTGCAGCGCCGGGGGGCGCGTCAAGGCAGGATTTGGTGTCCCGGCTGTCCGCCTTGACATATCGTCGATGGCGGCGCATGCAAGGCGCCGGATCGAGCCAAGCCAAGGGGAACGGAGGCCATGGCCGTGGCGGAATGCAACGTCATCGTGGTCGGTGCGGGGAACGCGGCGTTCTGCGCCGCGCTTGCCGCGCGCGAGGCCGGCGCATCCGTGCTGATGCTGGAGCGCGCGCCATACGATGAGAACGGTGGAAACAGCCGCTTCACGGCCGGTGCGTTCCGCGTCGCCTACGACGGAGTCGAAGATCTGCAGGCGATCATGCCCGACCTCACCGAGGACGAGATATCCAATACCGACTTCGGGACCTATACGACCGATCAATTCTTCGACGACATGTTCCGGGTGACCCGTTTTCGCACCGACCCGGAGCTCTGCGAGAGGCTGGTGCGGCGGTCCTTCGAGGGTCTGACCTGGCTGCACGATATGGGTGTGCGTTTCGTGCCGATCTACGGCCGCCAGGCCTTCAAGGTGGACGGCAAGTTCAAATTCTGGGGCGGCCTGACGGTGGAGTCCTGGGGCGGTGGCCCCGGCCTCGTCGATCGTCAAACGGAGATCGCCAAACGCATGGGGATCGACATCCGTTACGGCGCGCGGGTCGTCGACCTCATTTTCGACGGCCATAAGGTCGCCGGCGTCCGCGTGAAGAGCGACGGTGCGCTGCATGACGTGCGCGGCGACAGTGTGGTGCTGGCCAGCGGCGGGTTCGAGTCGAATCCGGAATGGCGGACCCGCTATCTCGGCCCGGGATGGGAACTCGCCAAGGTGCGCGGCACCCGTTTCAACACCGGCGACGGCATCCGCATGGCGCTCGACATCGGTGCCTCGCCCTATGGCAACTGGTCGGGCTGCCATGCCGTCGGCTGGGACTACAATGCGCCGGAATTCGGCGATTTGACCGTCGGGGACAACTTCCAGAAGCATTCCTATCCGTGGGGCCTGCTGGTCAATGCCCGCGGCCGGCGCTTCGTCGACGAGGGCGCGGACTTCCGCAACTATACCTATGCGAGATACGGCCGTGAGGTGCTGAACCAGCCGGACCAGTTCGCCTGGCAGATCTTCGACCGCAAGGTCACCCACCTCCTGCGCGATGAATACCGCATCAAGCGGGTCACCAAAGTTACCGCGAACACGCTCGAGGAGCTGGCCGCGAAGCTCGAGGGGGTCGACCCCGCGGGGTTTCTCGCCGAGATCGCCGCCTACAACGATGCCGTCGACACCGACACCCCGTTCGACCCGAACATCAAGGACGGCCGCGCAACGCACGGGCTGGCGATGCCGAAATCCAACTGGGCGAACCGCATCGACGAACCGCCCTTCGAGGCCTACCAGATCACTTGCGGCATCACCTTCACCTTCGGCGGGTTGCGCATCGACCCGGATACGGGTCAGGTGATCGACACCGATATGGCCCCGATCCCCGGGCTCTATGCCGCGGGCGAGCTGGTCGGCGGCATCTTCTGTTTCAATTACCCGGGTGGTACCGGGCTCATGTCCGGTACGGTCTTCGGCCGGATTGCCGGTATCGGCGCGGCTGCACGGAGGACCTGATGGGCTCAAAACGAATTCCCTGCGTTATCATGCGGGGGGGGACATCGCGCGGCCCGTATTTCAAGGCGTCCGACCTGCCGCAGGACGTCGACGAGCGCGACCACGTGCTGTTGTCCGTGATGGGTTCGCCGCATCCGATGCAAGTGGACGGCATCGGTGGCACCTATATTCAGACCAGCAAGGTGGCAATCGTCAGCCCGTCGGCCCGCGATGATGCCGACGTCGATTACCTGTTCGCCCAGGTCTCGGTCACGGAGGCGATCGTCGATACCAAGCCCAACTGCGGCAACATGCTGGCCGGCGTCGGGCCGTTTGCCATCGAGGAAGGCATGGTCGCGGCGCAGGACCCGGAGACCCGCGTGCGTGTCCACAATGTGAACACCGGCGCGCTGGTCGAGGAGACTGTGCAAACCCCCGGCGGCCGGGTGACCTATGAGGGCGACCAGGCGATCGACGGTGTCAACGGCACGGCCGCGCCGATCCGCATGGCGTTTACCAGCACCGAGGGTGCGGTGACCGGCGCGCTGTTCGCATCCGGCCAGCGCCAGGAGGAAATCGACGGGATCGCTGTCACGCTGATCGACAACGCGATGCCGATGATGATGTTGCGGGCCGAGACGGTCGGTCTGCGCGGCGTCGAATCGGCCGAGGAGATCGATGAGATGCGGGACCTCTACGGACGGCTCGAGCGGATGCGCCTGGAAGCCGGGCGCCGCATGGGGCTGGGCGACGTATCTGCGCTGGTCACGCCGAAGATCGGGTTGCTGTCGGCGCCGCGCGAGGGTGGGACGATCACGTCACGCTACCTGACGCCGCACGAGTGCCACCGGGCACACGCGGCAACCGGCGCCATCTGCCTTGCGACCGCCTGCAGCATGGAGGGCACGGTCGCTGCCGAGGTGATCGGCGGCCCGATACGCGAATCGGGCACCGTCGTCATCGAGCACCCCTCGGGCCGGATCCAGGTCGCCGTCGAACTGGCGCCGGACGCGACGGGCGGCATGCGAGTCGTGCGTGCCGAGATCCTGCGCACGGCACGCCGAATCTTCGAGGGCCATGTGTTCGTGCCGATTTGAGCTGGCAAGAACCGTTTGCAACAGCCCGAAGAAACGCGAAAGTCGGCAAGACATGAACGAAATGTTCAATAACAGGGCGTTCAGGCAATGAATCGCAGAGTCTTCATCGCTGCAGCGCTGGGCGCAGCAGCGACGGTCGGCTTTGGTGCTCCCGGCCCGGCGGCGGCTGACGTCGATTTCTCAGGCAAGACAATCGAATGAATCATCCCGTTCTCGGAAGGCGGCGGTTCCGACAAATGGGCGGGTTTCTATGCGCCGCTGCTGTCCGAGGCCCCGCCCGGCAAACCGACGGTCGTTGTCAAGAACTTGCCCGGCGCCGGCTCCACCAAGGGCGCCAATTTCTTCGCCGAACGGGCCGAGCCCGGCGGCCTGACCATTCTCCTGGTCATCGCCTCGGCGCTCAACCGCGATTTCCCGCCTGGCCTCATGCGGGAGTTCTGGCGTCTGCCCTGGCCGTTCAGCTGACCGCCGGCCAGCGATCGGCTCCGCTCAACACCTTTGCTTCAGAAATGCGTCCAGAAGCCTGCGTGCCGCCGCCGCCGGAGTGATCCGGCCGTCGCCCACGTCGGCCTCCAGCGTGGGCAGGCATTCGGCCACGGCTCGATTGGCCTTCAGGGTCTCCATCAGGCCTTCGCGGATCTCGCTCCACATCCAGGCGCGGGCCTGGGCAGCGCGGCGGGCAGCGAGAGCGCCGGTCGGCGCCATCGTCGTCCGGAAGGTCTCGACCCACTGCCAAGCCTCGTCGATCCCTTTTCCGGTCAGCGCCGAACAGGTTGCGACCGGCACCGGCCAGTCCGCCGTGCCGGCCCCGAGAAGATGCAGCGCGGCCCGATATTCCGAGGCGGCTCGCTGCGCTGCGTCGGCGAGATCTCCGTCGTCCTTGTTGACCAGTACGATGTCGGCCATCTCGACGATGCCGCGTTTCAGCCCCTGTAGCTCGTCGCCGCCACCGGGCAGCAGCAGCAGCAGGAACAGGTCGGTGAGGTCCGCGACCGCGGTCTCCGACTGGCCGACCCCGACCGTCTCGACGAACACCACATCGAAGCCCGCGGCCTCGCATAGCAGCATCGCCTCGCGTGTGCGCCGGGCAACGCCGCCCAGCGTCTCGCCCGCCGGCGACGGCCGGATGAAAGCGGAATCGTTCTTCGCCAGCTCCGCCATGCGGGTCTTGTCACCGAGGATCGAACCGCCGCTACGTTTCGAGGACGGATCGACCGCCAGCACCGCAACGCGGTGGCCCTGGCCGATGACGAAGAAGCCGAAGGCCTCGATGAACGTGGACTTGCCGACGCCGGGAACGCCGGTGATGCCAATGCGGATGGAGGTGCCGGTATGCGGCAGCAGGATTTGCAGTAGTTCGTCCGCGGCCCCGCGATGGTCGTTGCGGGTTGATTCGACCAGTGTGATGCCGCGCGCCAGCGCCCGCCGGTCGCCGGCGCGAATCCGGTCGGCCAGGGCCTGGGGCGCCTCCGCGTTCACAGCCGCCCGTCTCCTGCGCCGGGGCCCAGCGGCTGGCCGTAGGAGAACTCGACCGCGTTCCCATCCGGATCGCGCAGTCCGCAGTAGTAGCCGACGGGATACGGCTCTTCGCGCGGCGGCCATAGCAGGCAGCCGGCCCGTTCCGCTCGCGCCGCGATTGCGTCGACCGCGTCGCGACTGTCCAACGCAAATCCGAAATGGCTGTAATCGGTGTCCTGCTGGTTTCGGCCGGGGCCGCCGGGCAGCAGGACAAAGATGAACTCTCGCTCGCGCCCTTGCTGCGCCAACCAGACAGCATCGGGACTGCCCGCATCGCCGCGCTCGTGAACCACCTTCAGGCCGCAGAAGTCGCGATAGAAGGCGACGCAGGCCTGCAGGTCGCGGACGTGCAGGGCGACATGGGTGAACGTGGCCGTCATGGCAGCGACACTACCGCCTCGCGGCAGGTATTTGAACCGTCTCGCAGCGCCGTCCGAGTGGCACGGCCCCGTTCAGCGGTTCTGTCGGTTGTCGACAAGATCGTCGACGACGGCGGGATCGGCGAGGGTCGAGGTGTCGCCAAGGTTCGAGTAGTCGTTCTCCGCGATCTTGCGCAGGATACGCCGCATGATCTTGCCCGACCGGGTCTTCGGCAGGCCAGGCGCCCACTGCAGCCAGTCCGGCGAGGCGATCGGTCCGATCTCCTTGCGGACCCATTGCACCAGCTCCTTCTTGAGTTCGTCGGTCGGCTGCTCACCGACATTGAGGGTCACGTAGGCATAGATGCCCTGCCCCTTGATGTCGTGCGGCGCACCGACCACTGCCGCCTCCGCCACCTTCGGGTGGGCAACCAATGCGCTCTCGACCTCGGCCGTGCCCATGCGGTGCCCCGAGACGTTGATCACGTCGTCGACGCGGCCAGTGATCCAGTAGTAGCCGTCCGCGTCGCGGCGGCATCCGTCGCCCGTGAAATATTTCCCCTTGTAAGTCGAAAAATAGGTTTGCACGAACCGGTCGTGGTCGCGGAACACGGTCCGCATCTGGCCGGGCCAGGCGTCGGCGATGCAGAGATTGCCCTCGCACGCGCCTTCGAGGACCTTGCCGTCCGCGTCGACGATCTGTGGCCGGACCCCGAAGAATGGCAGCGTCGCCGAGCCGGGCTTGAGGTCGATGGCGCCCGGCAGGTCTGCCACCAGGTATCGACAATCGGGCAGCGGCCGTCGCCGACAACGTGGTAATACCACTCCCAGGCTTCCGGATTGATCGGCTCACCGACCGTGCCAAGGAGGCGGATCGACTTGCGGCTCGTCTTCTCGACCGGCCCGTTGCCCTCGCGCATCAGGGCGCGTATCGCGGTCGGCGCGGTATAGAAGGTGTTGACCTTGTGCTTGTCGCACACCTGCCAGAAGCGCGACGAGTCCGGATAATTGGGCACGCCCTCGAACATGAGCGTGATGGCGCCGTTGGCCAGCGGCCCGTACACGATGTAGGAGTGGCCGGTCACCCAGCCGTGTGCAGCACTCCCTTGGGTTTGCCGGTCGAGCCCGACGTATAGAGGATGAACAGTGGATCCTCCGCATTCATCTCCTCCGGCGGGCAGTCCGCCGAGGCGGCGTCGCAAGCCTCGTGGTACCAGACGTCGCGGCCCTCGACCCAGTCGATCTTGCCGCCGGTGCGTTTGACCACGAGTACGGTTTCGACCGTCGGGCAGGACTTCAGCGCCGCGTCGGTGTTCCCCTTCAACGGAACCTTGCGGCCGCCGCGCACCCCCTCGTCGGCGGTAATCACGCAATTGGAATCGCAATCCTGGATGCGGCCGGCCAGCGAGTCCGGCGAAAAGCCGCCGAAGACCACCGAGTGAATCGCGCCAATGCGCGCGCATGCAAGCATAGCGTACGCCGCCTCCGGGATCATGGGCATATAGATCGTGACCCGGTCACCCTTTTTGATGCCGCGCGCCTTGAGAGCGTTGGCAAGCCGTCCGACACTTTCGGCAAGTTCTCCATACGTTATCTTCTTGCTGTCGTTCGGATTGTCGCCCTCCCAGATGATCGCTGTCTGGTTCGCGCGTGCCGGGAGATGCCGGTCGATGCAGTTCGCCGACGCATTCAGGGTTCCGTCATAGAACCAGCGGATATGGACCTTCTTCAGGTAGTCGACATCCTTGACCTTCGTGTAGGGCTTGATCCAGTCGATGCGCTTGCCGTGCTCGCCCCAGAAGGCCTCTGGATCGTCGACCGATGCCTTGTACATTTTCTCGTATCCGGCCTTGTCGATATAGGCTCGTTTCGCAAACTCGGCAGGCACCGGGTGGACGTGGATCTCCGTCATGACATTGGCTCTCCCTGATCGTGCAGTCGACTCGTGTTATTCGAACGATGCGCGGCGCGCATTGCCGTGAAGCCCGGCAATAATGCGCAAGATTGCTGCGGGTGACAACTGCTTCGCCGATCGCAACGGTTCGCCGCGCCGCCGGCGGCAGTCGGGCATTTCGGAATTGACGAGCCGATCAGGCGACCAGGCGATCCGCCATCAGGGCGGCCTGCGTCCGGTTGCTGGCGTGGAGTTTGCGCATGACCTGCTTGACATGCGCCTTGACCGTATTTTCGCACATGCCGAGCGCACTAGCGATGTCCCGATTCATGTAACCTTTCGAAAGAAGTACCAATACATCGCGCTGGCGTGGTGTCAGTTCGGGAAAATGGCTGGCGATCAGCGCTTCGCGATTTCCCCTTGCCCGTTCATTTGCGGCAGCGGATGACGTTGGCGATCCTTCGAACAGCATGTCAGGCGGCACGTAAGTTCCGCCGGCAATAACGAGACGCAGGACGCCAACCATCACCGGGCTGGGCGTTGTCGAGGGCAAGAAGGCCTTTGCGCCACTCTCCATCACACTGCGCATCACCGCGGGATCGTCGTAGTCACACAACACGATCAGTGGAATATCCGGGACCGCGTTGCGGAGGCCGCGGACAAATTCCACGCCTCCGTCACCGCGCACCACGAGGTTATAGAGCACAACGCTGAAACCGGGATCTTCATGCAGCATCTGCAGGATCTCCGCAGGCTCGTCGGCCTCCGCCACCTCGAGGCTCGGATCGAAGGTTTCGATCAACAACCTCAAACATTCCCGGCACAGTCTGCGATTGTCGGTGACGATCACCCGGACCGGCCGGTTTTCCCGGAACAGAGAAATCGCATCAACGGGTTGCGCCCCCGGCTTGGCCTGCCCTTTGGCAATCAGTTTTTTCATTTCCATTGTCCTTTGGTGAGCCGTTTCCAGGAAATCTCCGAGGGGATATCCCTAATTGTGATGCGGATAAGTTAACATAATGAAACGCTAATGTGGCGAATATTTATCTCCTTTTTTGTTACGTGCGCGAGTTTTGTACAACATATTGAATTTAATAACGTTTCGGATCGATATGTGAGGCCCGCCCACCAAAAGGCCACCAAAAGGGATGGGTCGGACCGGCGCAAAGATGACGCCCGGCCGGGCGATCAACAGGTTTACGCTACAATCGCAGCGCCGAGTTCAACGTGTCCGCGCCGAACCGAAACGCACACCGGGACGAGCCTGTCGCCCTCGCACGGGCCGGCGACGCAACGCCCGTCGTCGATGCGGAACTGCGCCCCGTGGGTCGCGCACATGATGTGAATTTTGTCGGGGGTCATGAACTGGTTCTCGATCCAGTCCAGCGGCGACGACAGATGCGGGCAGGCGTTCGCGTAGCCGAAAACCCGGGCGCCGCGACGCACGACGAATATCTCCATGTGGCCACCGGCATGGCGGTCGGCGTCCGCCCGGTCAAGGGAAAATCCGACACCCTCGCCGTCGGGAATGTCGTCGAGCGGGCAGAGCCGCAAACTCACGCCTCGGTCTCCGCCAACCGGCAGATCAGCTTCCATTGTGCATCGGTCACCGGCATTACCGAGAGCCGGGACTGCCGCACCAGTGCGAAGTCCTCCAATTCCGGCCGCGCCTTGATATCGGCCAGCGTTACCGGCTTGTTCAGGGGCTTCAGGGCCTTGACGTCGACCATGCCGAAGCGGCCCGACGCATCGCTCGGATCGGGATAGTATTCCCTGACGATCTCCACGATCCCGACGATGCGCTTCTCGTTGACCGAATGATAGAAGAACGCGCGGTCGCCGGTCCGCATTGCCTTCATGTTGTTGGATGCCTGGTGATTGCGCACGCCGTCCCATTCGGCGACATCTTCTGTGACCTGGTCCTGCCACGACCAGGCCCCCGGCTCGGTCTTCATAAGCCAATAGGCCATGCCCTCTCCCCCTTGGTCATATTGAACGCGCTGAATCGGCCGGCATGCTGCCACAGCGACGGAGGCAACGCCAAGGGGGCGGCGGCCGCTCATCGGCTGTGCGGGATCTCAGGCGGTTTGTCCTCGACAATGGTCGACAAGGCGACGGACGACACCGTGCGGCCAGCGTCCCTGAACCGGTCGATGACCTGCTCCAGATGTTCGACGGACCCGACCGCAAGCTTGATGAAGAAACTGTCCTCGCCGGTGACGTGGTGGCAATCGATCACCTCCGGCAGGTCGAGCGACAGCCGACGCACCGCCTGGTACTTCTCGCCCGGACATGAGATCCGCATGAACGCGGTCATCGTCCAGCCCAAACGCCTGCGATCGACGACCGCACGCCAGCCCGTGATGAGGCCGATGTCTTCCATGCGGCGGACGCGTTCCGCCACCGCCGGGGCAGAGAGACCGACCCGGCGCCCGAGTTCGCTGAACGGCAGGCGGCCCTCGTGCTGCAACGCGCCCAGGATCTTCCGGCCGGTTTCATCCAATTCGCTTTCAATACGACGGTCAGGTTTATCCATAACTTAATTATAAAAGGTAATATAACAAAATTTCAATTGTTTATATGTTTCTGAATCAGAATTCCCTTTGTATTCATTGCCAAATGCGGATGTCGCGCGGTATGTGACAGACATGGCTCCCGACATTCTCATCCTTCTGGCCAAGGCGGCCGGAATCGGACTGTTGCTCGCCGTGCCGGTAGGGCCGCTCAGCCTGCTCTGCCTGCGACGCAGCCTGACGCTGGGGATGGCTGCTGGGTTGGTGACCGGAATGGGGGTCGCCACCGCCGACGCCCTCTACGCCTCGGTTGCCGCCTTCGGGCTGGGCGCTGTTGCGTCGGCCATAGCCGACGCTTCATGGCCCGCCCAACTCGGCGGTCTGGCGCTGATCGCGCTCGGTCTGAGGGACTTGCTGCCTCGCAACGTCGTGGCGGCGGCGCCCTCCCTCGCCGGACACCTGGGCGCCTATGCCGCGGCGGTCCTGCTGACGCTGGCCAATCCCGCGACCATCCTGACCTTCGCCGCAGTCATCGTCGGCCTCGGGCTGTTGCCAGACCTGGCAACGGGGCGGGACCGCGCAGTATTCGTCGTCGGCGTGTTCATCGGATCGGCGGCGTGGTGGCTGGCGCTCAGCGGCTCCGCCGGCACGCTCGGCGGTCGCTTGCCTGCCGGCGCCACCCTCTGGACCCGCCGACTGGCCGGCGCCGCGTTCATCGCATTCGGGACGTATGCGATCCTCGGCTAGTGCAGCGAGTCGTCCTCCTCACGGCCCATCGCGCTGCACAGCATGAGATACAGCTTGCCGACATCGGCTGTCAGGAACGTCGAATGGAGGAGTTGCTCGGGGTCGCACTCCTTGGCCTCCGCCAGCAGCCGTTCGAACTGGTCGACGTATTGCGTCACGTAACGGCGCATCTCCTCATTATGGCGCATCTTTTCGCCGGCCCTGGCAACGCTGCTCGCCGAATTGCGCCCGCGCAGCAGCGCCCGCGTGAACACGCCGCGATCGCCGTTGGCATATCGCTTCCAGTCTGCCTCGGAGACCTCGTTGTGCAGCGCGCGCGAGAGGTCGATCGCGGTCGAGTTCAGATCCTCGATGACGAAGCGCGCTGTCTTCAGGAACAGATCGCGGCGAAGCGCCTGCTCCTGCTGCTTGAACTCCTTGGCGCGCAGCTCGGCGCGGTCGGCGGCACGGATCATACGGGTCGCCTGTTCGTCGAAGGCGCTGCCGGCCCGGTCGGCGCGGGTCATCGCTTCCTCCAGCGTGCGCAGGAGGGCACCGCTGTGTTCATGGATGTTCTTGCCGATATCCGCCACTTGGTCGACCGTTCGCCCGGTAACCGCCTCGAGCATCTCGCGCTGGCGGCCGAGCGTCACGCCGGCCTTGTCGATCTGGCGTCCGGCCACCTCGACCGCATGGTCGAGACTCTGCGACTGCGTGCGGAACTGCTCGGTCAACCGCGATATCCGGCCGGCAACCTGCTCGGCAGTGCCGGTCAGGGTACTGCTGTGGCCCGCGAACGCGTCGCCGATGCTCCGCAGTCCGTCGGCGGCCGACAGCACCGCCTGCGCCAGTTCCTCGGCGTGTTGGCGCACCGAGGCCGCAGTGGAATCGACATGGCCGCCGGCATGACGGGCGCGTTCGCTCAGAATTTCCGCCTGTTTGCGGAACCGTTCCGTGACCTCGTCGATCAGTCCAAGTGCCGTACGCGCCGAATCGTTGAGCGTTGTCGATTGTGCTGCGAACCCCTGGCCCGCCGCGCTGATGCGCATGGTCACCTGTTCCGCGGCGCTTATCAGTTGTTCGGTCAAGAGCTGGACGCTGCGTCCGACGTCGGCGGCACGTTGCTCGCTGTTCTCCGCGGCGCTGTTGAGCGCATCGGTATGCTGACCAACCAGGGTTGCCACCGTGTGGGCGCGTTGGCCGATGACGTCGGCGAGGCGCGCCAGATCGCGGCTTTCGTCGCGCAGCGTTTCCCGAATCCGCGCCGCGTCCGCCGCGGCCTGTTGGGAACTGCGCTCCATCTCCTCGCGGTTCTCGCGCGCGGCCTCGCGCATCGAGTCGCGGATGCGCGCGGCATCGGCCGTAGCCCGCGTGGTTTGCCGCGCCATGTCCTCGACGCTCTCATGCATCGCCGAGCGAATCTGCTGCGCCTGCCCCGTCGAGACCTCGGCAATCGACCGCAGGGCCTCGCTCTCGCGGTTCAGCAGAGAGGCGATCGTCTGGGCTTGCCGCTCCGCCGTTTCGGAGGCTTCGTGCAGCACACGGGTTTGTTCGCGCAGAATATCTGCCATGTTGCGGGCCTGGTTTGCCGCTGGGGCAACGGATTCGGTATAGGACCGTGCTCCTGCCTCCATGGTATCCCGCAACTCGGCCATGCGGGCCGCGATCAATGCTTCGAATTCCGCCGTCTGGCTCGCCGAACGTGCGGCGGCCGCAGCGAGTTCCCCGGCTTGGCGCTGCAGTGCCTCGCTGATGGATTCGGCGCGCTGCGTGGTCAGCTGCGATGCCGCCAGCAGCTCCTCCGTCTGCCCCTTCAGCAGATGGCCGAGGACGGTCACCTGTTTTGTCGTCTCGTCGCTGGCCATTTCCAGCTGCCGTGCGTGTTCGCCGCTTAGCTCCTCGACCTTCGCCGCTTCCGCGCCCAAATGCTCGGCAGTCGCGTGAAGGCCCTCCGAGCGTTCGCGCAGAGCGTTGTTCAGGAGCTCGACCTGCTGGAAGCTGTGCCTGCCCGCCTCGGACAGCTCTTCGATCTGGCTGCGCATCACGGCCGCCAGTTCGTCGACCTGGTCCTGGCTGCGCTGCACGACGCCGGCCAGTTCCGACGCCCGTTGCGCTAGGACGGTATCGAGACGGCCCGCGACCTCGCCGGTCTTTTCATCGAGGCTCCGTCCGATCTCGGCCACGTTGGATGCGGCCTTTTCCATGAACGCGTTGAGCGCGATCTGCTGGGCGCTTAGCGCGTGCTCCATGGCCTCGGTCACACCTGCGATCTTCTTCGATAGGGTACCGCTGATATCGTCGAGGAACCTGGCGCTACGCTTCGACGCTTCGGCCAGCGCAACGACCTGCTTGTTTATGGCCTGCTCCAGCTCGTCGGCGAACGCCTTGCCCCGTGTCTCAAGGTTTTCGACGGTGGCATCGGCTTGTTCCGCGGTACGTTTCGTCACCTCGTGCAGATGGGTCGAGGTTTCGATCAACGAGCGTTCGATGCTCGCCGCGTTCTCCTTCGCCGCCGAGGCCGCCTCGTCCAGCTGACCGGTATAATCGCGGAACAAGGTGCCGATCTGACGGGCCTGGCCTACCGCCGCCTCCGACGCCTTCAGCATCTCATCAATCTGGGCGCGCATCGCACGCCGCATGTCCTCGGACTGGGCCACTGCATCGTCGGTTGCCGCGCTGATGTCCTGCGCCTGCTTTTCCACCGTCTGGCGCAGATGGTCTTCGCGCGCATGGAACCGGTCGGCGAGATCCGAGAGCATGCGCGTATGGCGCTCGAGCAGATCGCTGATCATCTGCGCTTCGCCGGTCGCCTTCTCAGACACCGCGGCCAGCGCCTCGGTGCGCCCACCCAGCGTCTTCGACAGCTTTTCCATCTGGATCGTCGCCGTATCCGTGACGCGATCGAGAGCCTCGGCCTGACTGCGAAGGGAATCGGTGATCGCCCGCACGCGGCTTTCCGCGTCGTCCGCCGGATAGGTCAGCAGCTCCAGCTGGGCACGCAGCATCTCCGTATGCTCGCGCAGTTCGCCACCACGGCGCAGGTACAGCACGACCAGCCACAAGACGACCAGCGGCATGGCAATCCCGGCCGCGGCCGCGCCCGCCTCATGCGGCGCAAGCCGGGCCAGCGTCTCCGCCCCGAGGTGGCCGAATGCATAGATGAGGCACAGCAAAATCCAGACGACGCTGATACCGCCCGCGATCAACGCCGTCTTCAGGCGGGCTTCAGCCGCGCGTTCCATTGCCGCCTGCAACGACAGCGGATGCGGCGCAAGTCCTTCACGCGCCGCATGCGGCAGCTTGGTAACGTTGGAACTCATTCCTCGGTCCTAACCGAATCGACGACGAATCAGTAAGTTATACCAATATTTTCATTAACGAAAAATAAATACCGATACACGTACGCCCTGTTGACCGCCGTACGGATGCAAGAGCCGGTGGTATCGAGGCCAGGAACGGAGGCGACTGCGTTTCGCCGGGTCGATCGTCCCCGTCGCATTGCGAACCGGTGCGAAAACGCCTTTCCGTCCTGTCCGGGCACGCGTAGAACGGTCCCATGCTTCCGCTTTCGTTCCTGCGTGCCAATGGCCGGCTGATCGGCTTCGGGGTCTTCATGTATTTCTGCTCGAGCGCCGGGCAGACGTTCTATGTCTCGCTGTTCGGCGGCGAACTGCGCGCCGCGTTCGATTTGTCCCACGGCAACTTCGGGACGATCTACGCGGTGGCGACTTTGGCCAGCGCCGCCACGCTGGTCTGGGCCGGCCGGCTGATCGACAGGGTTCCGCTCGCTGCGTTCTCGGCCACGGTGATGGTCGGTCTGGCCATTGTCAGTCTGCTGGTGGCAGTGTCGTGGAGCGTTACCGCGCTGGCTGTGGCGCTGTTCGGCCTGCGGCTGTTCGGGCAAGGTCTCGCCGGACATACCGCGGCCACCGCCATGGGTCGCTATTTCGAGGCCGAACGCGGCCGTGCGATCAGCGTCGCCGTGATGGGGCTGCCAGCCGCCAAGTTCGTCCTCCCGACACTGGTGGTCGCCGGCATCGCCTTGGCCGGCTGGCGCAGCGTCTGGGTCGCCACCGCGGTCGCCCTGCTTGCGGCGACTCCGCTTGCTCATATCCTGCTCAAGGACCAGGGCGCGCGCGATGCGGCCCTGCGGGCGCGGCGGGCGGGCGCGGCCGAGCGCAATCACGTGGACAGCGCCCTCGGCGCCGTGCTGCGCGACCCGGGGCTGTGGCTCCGGCTGCCAGCCCTTGTCGCGACGCCAGCCATCTTCACCGGTCTGATCTTCCACCAGGTGCATCTGGCGGAAGCCAAGGGCTGGCCGCTGTCGCTGATGGCCGGCTCGTTCACGGTCTTCGCGGTGGCGTCGATCGCCGCGACGCTGGCGGCGGGACCGCTGGTCGACCGCCTGAGCGCTGCACGATTGGTGCCGCTGTTTCTTGTGCCGCTCCTGCTGTCGTGCCTTGCTCTGGCCGTCGGCAGCGGGCCCGCTGCGGCACCCGTGTTCCTCGGCCTGATGGGCCTCGGTACCGGGGCCTCATTCGTCCTCGGCGGCGCCTTGTGGCCCGAGCTGTACGGTACCGCCCATCTCGGCGCGATCCGCGCGTTCACGCAAGCCGTCATGGTGTTCGCCACCGGCGTCGCACCCGCGGTGGCGGGGCTCGCAATCGACAGTGGCCTGTCGGTCGACAGCATAGCCGCGGTCTGCACCGCGTACTGTGTGGTCGCCTCGGCACTTGCGGCGACGGCGCGTGCCCCGCGACGGGTCGCAGCGCACCACCAGTCGGTATTTGATTGAGGTGCCCGGCATTTCCCGATACCGCGCTTCAGGGAACCGGTGTCGACCGAAGGAGCAAAGACGATGACCGACCCCGTCCAGATCCGCTTCGGTGGCTACGGCCCGCCCGCGACCACGCACAGCCTGGCGCTCAAGATGATCGGCGACGCGCTGGAGGCCGAGTTCGGCGATGCGGTGGACGTGAAGTACGTCTGGAACGTCATGGACTTCGGCTACCGTTCGGAAGACGTGCTGTGGCTGGCCGAGTCCGGGGTCCTGACCATCGTCTATCAGTCGACCAGCTACCTGACCGAACGGGTACCGGAACTCGGTTTCGTCGACCTGCCGTTCCTGTTCGCCGACAATGCGGAAGCCCGCGCGGCGATGGACGGCCCCCTCGGCGACCGCCTGAAGGAACGCGTCGAGGAGCGAATGAATTACCGGGTGCTCGGATTCTTCGAGAACGGCTTTCGCCACATCTCCAACCGGCTGCATCCGGTGCGCGGCCCCGCCGACCTTGCCGGCATGCGGATCCGCGTGCTGCCAAGCCGCATCCAGGCACGGACCTTCGAGCTGCTCGGCGCAGCGCCGCTGCCGATCGATCTGACCGAAGCGATAGAGAGAATCTCTGCCGGGACGATCGATGCGCAGGAGAACCCGCTGGCCAATACGGTGACCTACGGGGTGCATTTGTTCCACCGCTATCACACGCTGAGCAATCATTTCTATATCTCGCGCGGCGTCTTCGCCAACCGGCCAGCGTTCGAGGCGCTGCCCGCGGAGATGCGCGCGGCGCTGGGACGCGCGGTCCGGGATGCAACCTTGCGCCAGCGCGAACTCGCGGTCGCCGAGGAGGAGACTGCCCGGCAGGCGATCGTCGAGGCGGGCTGCGAGATCGTCGAGCTGACCGCGGCCGAGCATGCGCTGTTCGCCGAGGCGGTCAGGCCGCTGCACGAGGCTGCCCTGTCGGAGTTCGGCGAAGAGATGTTCGCGCTCGTGCGCCAGCGGTGACCCGGCGGCCAGCGGGACCGCCGGGACGTGTCCCCACTCTTGTCCTGCAGCGGCATTTGCGATATTCCAGAATCCATGATCAGTCTTGTCCGCCTTGCCTTACTGTCCGCGCTCTTGTGCGCCGGGGTGCCACTGTCGGCGGCGGCGATCGAGTTCGTGACCGGGACGGCGGCGGCGATTTCGGGCGATACGATCCAGGTCGGCAGCCCCGGCCATCCGATTACCACGCTGCGCCTGTGGGGAATCGAGGCGCCCCGCATGTCGGATCCCGACGATATAGGCCTCTATGCGCGCAGCGCCCTCGACGACCTGCTGTACCGGCACGGCCAAAACGTGACCTGCACCGTCGACAGTTTCGACCGCAACGCTGCGGTCTGCCGCGCCGGCGATACCGACCTGGGGGCGGCGATGCTGCGGACCGGCTGGGCGATCGCCGACCGCGGCGTGCTGCTCGCCGACGTGCCGGGCGGCGACAGTGAGCGTACCCAGCGCGCCGAGAGCTACCGGCAGGCCGAAGCCCAGGCCCGTCGCGAGCGCAAGGGCCGCTGGGCCAACATGCCCTCGCAATAGAGCGACCTACCGGTGACCCATGTGCCCGCTGCGGTACGGACGGTTCAGCCCGTACCGCGCGAATAATCCCCTTCGCCCATGACTCGGCGCTACGGCGTGTGTTAGGGTCGCCGGCCTATCGAGGCTCTTGCCATAGATCTGTCGGCCGCTTTCGGGATGTCGCCAGGTGAGCGAGGCGCCATCTAATGGAAGAGGACGACCCATGAGCGAAGCCAAGACGGGCGATACCGTCCGCATCCACTACACCGGTACGCTGGCCGACGGAAGCGAGTTCGACTCCTCGTCCGGTCGCGACCCGCTGGAGTTTACTATCGGCGCGGGGCAGATCATCCCGGGCCTCGACCGCGAGATCGCCGGCATGGCGGTCGGCGACAGCAAGACAGTCACGGTCACCGCCGCCGAGGCCTACGGCCAGCGCGATCCCGCGGCGGTACAGGAGGTGCCGCGGACCGCGGTGCCCGAGAACATCGACCTCGTCGTCGGCAAGCGGCTGCAGGCGACGACCGCCGACGGCGGCCAGATGGTCGTCACCATCGCCGCAGTCTCAGACGAGACCGTCACCATGGACGCCAACCATCCGCTGGCCGGCGAGGACCTCGTGTTCGAGGTGGAACTGGTCGAGATCGTCTGATCGCGCCGTCTCCTACTCGCAGGTCATGTCCGGCCGATAGGTCTGGTGTAGCGTGCCCGGGCTACCGCCGCCGACGCTCTGGCCGCCGCCGGGAATGTGAATCAGCCCTTCGACGAAGGCCGCCCCAGTGACGCCGTGCACCGGCACCGGCATGTCGGCGAGCCGCGTCCAGCGGTCGCTGCGCGGGTCGTACACCGTGTGGTCGGGGAACATGCCAGCGCTGCCTTCGCCACCCCAGACATGGAAGCAGCCGCGCGCGGCGATGCCGTTGATGCCGCTGCGCGGCCGCGGCATCGGCGCCGCCCCGGACCACTCGCCGGTCGCCGGATCGAACACCTCGAGTGCCGCCGACGCGTCGCTGCGGTAGCCGGGCCCGAGCCGGCCGCCGGCGATGAAGATGCGGCCGCCGATGGCGGCACCGGCCAGATGGTTGCGCTGGCTCGGCATGTCCGGCAGCACCGTCCAGCGGTCGGTGGCCGGGTCGTAGACCGCGAAGTCGTGCCCCTGCGGCGGCCGTCCGCCGGCGACGTAGATGCGGCCGTCCAGCGTTACCGCAACGCCGGCGCTGCGGGCCGTCGGCATCGGCGTGCGCGCCTCCCATTCCCCGGATTCCGGGTCGAGCGCCCACACCGCATCGATGAAGCCGCGCCCGAAGATGCCGCTGCCCTGACCACCCATGACGAAGATCCTTTCGCCGGCCGCCACCGCCATCAGGTGGTGCGCGGGCTCGGGCAGCGGCGGGCCGCGGCGCCAGCGGTCGGCCACCGTGTCGTAGACGTGCACCGTGGTGCCCTCGACACCGCCGATGGCGTAGCCGCCGACGACGTAGATGTCGCCGTGCAGCTCGGCGACCGCGAACTCGGAATGCGCACCGGGCAATGGCGCACGCGTGCCCCAGGTGCCTTCGGCGGCGGCCGCCGGCGCCAGCGCGGCCAGCAGGGCGAACCCGGCGGTGGCACGCCTCAATGCGGCCCGTAGTGCAGTGATGGTCATCCTGGCACCTCCATGCTCTGTGCCGCCGCGACAGCCCATCATGAGCGCGCATCCGGCGACCCACAGACCCCGGCCGGCGGTTACGCCTCAGTCGCGGAAATTCACGTACTGTAGCGGCTGTTCGATACCGAGCCCCTTGATCACCGCGATCGCTCCCTGCAGGTCATCGCGCTTCTTGCCCGACACACGCAGCTCGTCGCCCTGGATTGCGACCTGTACCTTCAGCTTGGCGCCCTTGATCGCCTTGACGACCTTCTGGGCCAGATCGCGCTCGATGCCCTGGCACACCGTCACCGTCTGGCGCAGCGTGTTGTGTGCGGCCGGCTCGGGCCTGGCGAAGTCGAACGCGCCGGCATCGAGCTTGCGGCGGGCGAGATAGGTGCGCAGCAGGTCCTGCACCTGCTTGAGCTTGAAGTCGTCGTCGGCGCGGATCGTCAGCACCCCGTCGGCATGTTCGATCGAGCACCTGCTGCCCTTGAAGTCGTATCGTGTGCCGATCTCGCGCATCGCCCCCTGGACGGCGTTGTCGACCTCGGGCAGCGCAATGCGGGACACGACATCAAAAGACGGCATGAGAGGGGCCTCGCGTGCCGAACATGGGCCTATCATCGCACGACGCGCGCCCCGGCGCCAGATCGCGTGTGACGGCGGGTCGCCATTACTTGCGACGCTTGAGTCCGAGGATGTAGGCGATTAGGTCGTCGGTCTCGGCGTCGCTGAGGATCAGGTCAGGCATGTCGTCGTGCGGCGTGCGCAGAAACACGCGCAGGGCCAGCGCGGTCATCGCCGGGTTGTCGGCGACCGACTGGAAGGCCGGCGCCGCGCCGTCGGCATCCCGAACGCCCTTCTCGATCACATGGCACTCACCGCACACCGCGGCTGCCAGCGCCTGCCCCTCCTGCGCATCGCCGGGCAGATCCTGCGCGGGTGCGGCCTGCACGTGAAGCGCCGCCAACGCCATACCGAGAACCAGGGTCAAAGATGTCCGCATGCCCCAGATTTTGGAACGCCCGACAAAGCTGTCAAGGACCGGACGGCGGTTCAGTAGCCGGGCAGAACCAGCACCGTCGGGCGGCGCGGCAGGGCCGGCAGCGAGACCGTCGTCGTCGCCGAGTCGTTGACCCGGATCTCGAAGTCGGAGGACATGCCGATCAGGAACGTCTCCAGCGAGCCGCGGCCGAAATAATGCATCGGGATGACGAGGCTCGCGCGCAATTCCTTGAGCACCGCGATCATCGTCGGATGGTCGAGAGTCAGGCCCCCGTCGACGGCGGCGAACACGATGTCGAGCCGGCCGATGCGGGCGAACTGCTCCGGCGTCGGCATGTGGTGGAGGTGGCCGAGATGGCCGATACACAGATCGGCGGTCTCGAAGATGAAGATCGAGTTGCCGTTGGCCTCGACCAACCCGCCCCAGCTGCGGATATCGGTGGCGACGTTGCGCACGAGCACGTCATCGACGACCAGGTGGTGCTCGGCTGGGCCGTCGCCCAGCGGGTTCCAGCCGCGCAGCACGTGCTTGATCGCGGGATCCGGGTAGTCGGTGTAGTGGGTCTCGTGGGCGTGGTTCATGGTGGCGATGTGCGGTGGCTCACCGCCGCCGAAATAACCGGCGTAGTCGGTGGCGATGACGATCCCCGCGGGGGTGCGCACGCGGAATGTCGAATGCGTCACGTAGGTGATCTCGACCTCCGGCACGGCAACAGCGGCCGGCACGATGCGCGGCGGGGCTTCGACGAAGGCGATGCAGCGGCTCGGCATCTCGGCGAGGGCCGGGCCCGTCGGCACGGCCCAGGCGCACAGCACGGCCAGCAGGAACAGGCGCTGTGTCATCGGTTCCTTTCCTCCCGGAATTTTTCGGCTGCGCGTGTCAACCCGCGCCACCAGTGTGCCGCATTCCAAGCGCGCTGGCCACAGTGGCAAACACAGTCGGCAGCCCGGTCACGCGGTTATGATCGGCGGCGTACGCACCGGAAGACACCAGTCGCGCGTGTGCGAGCCGGCCGGACCCCGCCGGTACGGTCTGCGAAAACCATATGGATTGCCGGGTACATCTCCAAGCATTGCGAGGAGGAGGTCGCGAGCGGTACGCGGCCCGCCTGCGGAACGAGCCCATGCGTTAGGGTTTTCCGCGGGTTTCCCGTCGACACCGGGGGCTGCCATGAGGAGACCCGCCTTTTTTGAACATTTATTCTAAATTATTTTACTTTTTTGTTATTTTATTATCACTCGGGAGAAATTTCTTGGAATATGTGCGGTCATTTCCGCGTTGTCAGAGAAAGGGTTGCGGGCATCGAACGTCCCGTTGCGATAGAACCCGGCACGGTAGCCGGACAACCAGGGCAAAGAGCGATGCAAGGGTGCATTCCAACCAGACAAGACCGCGAGGCCTTCGGCGGCAGCGACGTCGCCTCGGCCCGGCGGACTGCCGGGCCCGCGGTGCGGACCGTCCTCGTCGCGGCGGTGATCGCCGCCATGGCCGCATTCCTGCTGGCGACGATGCCGGCGGTGGACGGCAGCGGCCAGCTCGGAACGTCCGCCATTGCCGACGATCGGCCATCGGACAAGAACGGTGGTGGCAGCAATGGCAAGACCGGCAAGGCGGACGACGACGACCAGGGCGACGACGACGATCAAGGCGACAAGGGCGCCCGCGACGATGATGATCGGGGCGACGACAGCGACCGGGACGACGATGCCGACGACGTTGACGGCGACGATGACAGCAACGATGGCGGCCAAGCGGGCGAGAGCCAGGAGCACGGCGCGACGAGTCGCGGAGGCGACGACATCAGGCCAAACTCCGTCGGACATGACGATCCCGGCGGCGGTGTCGGCGGCGGCAGCGGCGGTGACGACGGCGGCGACCGCCCCGGCGCACGCGGCGACGGCGGCGGGGCCGCCGGCGACCTGTTCGATGGCGAACTCGAGGCGGGGGTGGTCGCCAGCGGTGCGGCGGCCGAGCTCGAGGCCTTTCGCGCCAAGGTCCTGTCTCCCGACGAGGAGGCCGCGGCGATCGCCGCCGGCTGGACCCCGGCCGACTAGCGCATTATCCGGTTGACGTGCGGCGGGGCCGGCAGAATCCGCCGGCGTCAGTGGTCGCTGCGACGCTGCCGCTGTGCTACTCCGCTGGCGACGCCGAGATCCGTCCGGATGAACCGCAAGCTGTTCGCCTTGTCGACGATGGCGAACGACAGCGGCACGGGGCCGGGATCACCGGCGAAGGACGCCTCGATCGTGCCGGTCCCATCCGGATTGACCTGGTAGCTGCACGAGTCCGAACTGCGATCCGGGATCGCGGT
Source organism: uncultured Flavobacteriales bacterium (assembly GCA_964347475.1). GTDB lineage: Bacteria > Pseudomonadota > Alphaproteobacteria > UBA8366 > JADFVY01. The sequence goes on along the minus strand of CAYFYY010000037.1, from coordinate 14,147 downwards.
CCCGTTGATATTGATGGTGTCCCTGATCGCGCAGCCGCCGGCACCGTCGAACTCCATGACGCCGACCGCAACCACCTGCAAAGGATGATGCTCGTTCGGCACCAGGATCACGCCGCTGGCGGAGAAGCCCCACGCGCCCCGCAATACGCGGTCCGCGTAGGTCGGCGGATCGCCCTCGTGGCCAGCATGGGCGGCGCCGACCGTCAGCGACACGACAAGCGCCGCCGCAGCGGCAAATATGCGCACAAATACCGTGGTGTTCATGTTCGCTCTCCCCCTCTCTCGGCGATCCCGTACGATGCGGGATTCGTTGACGAATTTGCTTCAGCGCCCGCAACGATAGCACGACCGCCCGGGCGAATCCATCGGCGGCCCGGTACGCCGGGCCGGTCGGGCACAGAGAGCCAGCCCCGCCCGGGGTAACCACGTGCATTGGACCGGCGTCAGCCAGCGGTCGGGCGCACAACCAGCACCGAGCAATGGGCGTGGCGGACGACCCGGGCGGCGACCGAGCCGAGGAAGTAATCGGCAAGCCCGGGATCGTGCGAGGCGATGACGATGAGGTCCGCCTTCGCCGCGCGCGCGTATTCGAGGATCTCGGTCGACGGGTGGCCGTCGCGCACGACGATTTCGGCGCTGCCGGCAAGGCCATGCTTGCCGGCGACCTCTTCGAGGCGCTTGCCGGCGTCGGCCAGCGCGTTCTCGTGGAAGCTCTTGGGCAGCTGCGATGCGACATAGCCGGGCACCTGCTCCAGCACGTTCAGCAGCACGAGCCGGGCGCCATACGCCTTGGCCGCGTCGCGCGCCAGCTCCAGCGCCGCGTCGGCCGCCTCGATCTGGGCGATGTCGATGGGGACGAGGATGGTCTTGATCTTCGGCATGGCGGCACCTCCGGCCGGTGGCAAGGTCAATGGTCGCGCCCGGTGCAGCGCGGCCGGGCGGGCAATCGGTGGGGCCGGCCATTATGCGCCCGCAGTGCCGACAATGCCAGCGGCGGACCGGGGTATCGCCGGCCGCGCCGCCGCGCATCCACACGGCGGCGAATTGCCCTATACTCGGCGCGCCGGGCCGGTCCCGCAGCCCCGGCCCGAACGGAAGGAGCGACCATGGCGAAACGACGGCCCCGGAGGCGGCTCGGCTGGGTGCGGCGCAACATCATCGCCGGCCTGTTCACCTTCATCCCGATCTGGGTCACCTGGCTGATCCTCAACGTCCTGTTCCGGCTGCTGTCGGACCTCGGCGAGCCGGCCGCCTTGAGGCTCGCCGCCATCGCCCGGCCCTACAGCGGCGAGGTCGCGCACTGGCTGACCTCGCCCTGGTTCCACACCGGCCTTGCCGTGGTCTTCATGGCAGTGCTGCTGTTCACCCTTGGCTGGCTCGCCACCTGGGTGCTGGGCCAGCGTTTGCTCAAGGCGTTCGACGAGCTGATGGCGAAGATCCCGTTCGTCAAGAAGGTGTACGGCTCGACCAAGCAGCTGGTCGACATCCTGCGCGAACGACCGGGCGGCATCCAACGCGTCGTGCTGATCGACTTCCCGTCGCCGGAGATGAAGACCGTCGGGTTCGTGACCCGCACGATGACCGACCGGGATACCGGCGACGAGCTGGCCGCCGTCTATGTGCCGACCACACCGAACCCAACCTCCGGGTACCTCGAGATCGTGCCGGTCTCCCGCATCACGCCGACCGAGTGGACGATGGACGAGGCCATGACCTTCGTCATCTCCGGCGGCGCCGTCGGCCCCGCGAGCATGAGCTACGGCGGACGGCCAAAGCCCGCTGGCGACGTGTGACCGGCGGGCGCCGGGTCGGGACGCCGTTGCCCCGCCGTCAGCCTTCGTCTTCGTATTTGAACGACAGCTTCACCTTGGCGCGGTAGGCCTGCACCTTGCCGTCCTGCATGTGCATGTCGAGATCCGTGACCTCGGCGATCCGGATGTCGCGCAGCGTCTTGCCGGCCCGGGTGACCGCGGCCAAGGCCGCCTTCTCCCAGGATTCGGTGCTGGTGCCGACGAGTTCGATGATCTTGTAGACGCTCTCTGGCATGTTCGCGTTCCCCCTGTCGTATTCTGGATATTGATGCGGCGGGTGGCGGCACCGAAGGGCGGAGTCGGAACCCATCTCGTGCACTGCGGTCCACAGGCACACGCCGCGGCACGAAGAAGCCGCGGATCCCACCCCCTGGCCGGACCGTCCGGTCGCCGTTGCGCGCCGCGTCGCGATCATACACCTCGCGGGACGACCTGTGGAACCGAATCGTCCGCGGCGAGGCCGAGGCGACACACACGTCACCGCAACGAGGCGCGCTTTCAAGGCTTCTCGTCGCTCCGCCGGCGATTCTCCAGCTTGGGGAACCCCCGCTCCGGCGGCAGGTTCTCTCGCCGCCTGACGTTGTCCCAGAAGATGTCCTTGAGGTCCCGCAGCCGGTCGGTGATGGGCTTCGCCTTTTCACCGGCCTGGCCGAGATAGGCCGCGCTCTCGACGAGCAGGCCCCAGACGTGGTCGAAATCGCTGACCTCGTTGTGCAGCTCTCGCTGCAGGTCCTCCAAGCGTTTCAACAGGCGTCGCCTGTGCCGCGCGTCGAGCACCTCCGACTGTGCGATGTGTTCGCGCAACTCGTTCAGCAACGACTGGATGGTCGAGAGTTCTTCGTCGGAGAGTTCGTAATAGAATTTGCCGCCGATCTTTTCCTTGAACTCGGACGATATGGTGTCGAATGACCGCGCCACCAGCTTGGGCAGGATGTCCTGTGCCGATGCCTCAATGGCAGCGGCGATCCGGGTGATGTTCTCTGCCTTGTCGGTCGCGAACGCCAGATCCGGCATGTTGTGGCCATAGAGCAGCATGAGTTCCTTCCACAGCGCGTAAAACGACAGATAAGCGGTGTGGAAGTCGCCACGCCCCTGCCCCTGCGCCTCGAAGTGCCGACGCATCTCGTTGAAACTGGCGCACACATAGCTGACCGCATCGAACGGATCGTGCGGCAGCGTATCGGCGACGTAGCGGGCAAGCCGCACCGCGCCGTCCGGCGTGCTTGGATCTGGCCGACTGTCCGATAGATTCGCCATTTAATCCGCCTCTGGCAAGGCGACGTATTTCCTTTCCCTTCCAAAGAGATAAGTCGATTCCGCCTTGCAACCATACATATAGGTTCTTCGGGCCGATGCGCACGATACGGGCATGAAATTGCCACAATTGCGGTGCACCGCCACGGCCGACGGCGGCGATCGTCCGGGATCGAAGCCAGGCCCCCCGCTATCCTTAGAATGACGTGAACGAAGAGTGAACATTTCAGGAGGGACGGCCATGAGGGTGCGGCGACACATAGGGCAGACAGGATCGCGAACCTGCTGGCCGCAGCGCGGGCGACGGTCGCCGCCGTCGGAACCGCGATCGACGTGCCGACCCTGCTGCTGTTCGCCCTGACGATTCGTCTCGGCGCAGTTCCGGGCGCCCGGCTTCCAACGCTATGCGGCGAAGCGGGTGACCGCGGCCGCCAGCGGGCCGGTGCGACTGCTGGCGCCGACCGTCGATGCTGGCCGGCAATCTGTTCCTCGTCGGCTCGCTGACCGACATTATCGTCGTCGAGCGCGCGGCAGCCGCCGGCATGCGCCGGATTTGCCGACCTCGCGCGCTTCGGCCTGCCGAAAACCCTCGCCTCGATGACCCTCCCTCGATCACGGTCGCCATGCTGTGGCTGCTGGCGAACGGGCAGATGGCGTCGTAGCGGGGCGGGGCGGCTAGAACGGGAACGGTTGCGGCGGCCAGGGATCGCGCCCGCCGAGGATGTCCGGGATCACCCGCTCGAGGTCGCGGAACGCATCGAAGATGCAGGCGGCCTCGGCGCCGCAGGCCTCGATGACGCTCGGATCCCTGTCGCAATCGGTGTCACTGCGCCCTTCGTTGCGACAACGCTGCTGGGCAGCGGCGCAGGAAACGGATTCATCAAAGCAGGCGAGGATCACGGACTGGAACTTGCCCGGCGCCCGGTAGCCCGTGGACAGCCGCCCCAGTTCTCCGTAGTAGCTGCGTAGCGGTTCCTCGATCTTCAGTGCCCCCGCCCGTTCATAGGCGGCGACCGCGTTGGACAAGGTCAGCAACGCGATGACCGCGTTCTTCTCGCTCTTCTCCAGCCGTTCGAGCTGCGCTGTCACCACGCGGGTCTGCTGTGCCAGCTCCGCCATCGCCGTGTTGCGCGCCTCAAGCATAGCGACGGCCTTACCGGTCTCCGCGGGCTCTTTCTGCGTCGTGATGCAGGCGGCCAGCGGCAGCGCCAAAATCACCGACCAGCGTAGCGACCGCAGGACCGATCCTCCGATGGCTTTCATTCTGCACCTCCCGGGCAATCTGCCCCTGCAATTCTTTCGGTAGCAGAACCGTCCCACAGAACCGACCGGAAGTCGAGTGGGCCGCAGCAGCCGCATTGGCCCAGGCTGCAAATCCTATGCTGACCTGCTGGCGGCGGCTCCGGACGCAGTGCCGCAGAGCGCGCGCGCACGATGGCCGGATCATAAGGGAGGCAACACCAATGCGACATCCTGGACGCGCCGGAGTACTTGCCGCTGTCATCGTGATCGGCGTGCTGGTTGCGGGCTGCCAGTCGCGTCCCGAAATCGTCGTCGATCTCGCGCTGAACGAGGAGAACGCCGGCGAGATCTTCGTCTACCGGCCGTCGAGCCATTGGGGGTGGCCTCGCCATCGATCATCGGGTGACGGTGGACGGCCAATTCATCGGATTCCTGAAAACCGGCGGCTCTGTCCAGAGCTTTGTGGCGCCCGGCGAACGCGTGATCACGGTGCAGCCGCACTTCCTGTCGTTCCCCGACTGAAAGCCGGGGACGGCGACCATCACGGCCGAGATCGGCGAGCGATGCGACCGCCGACTCTCCCCGTTCATCGACCATGTCATTGTTGCGCCCACGCCCCTGGTCTCAGGCCATCACGAACTCCACCTGGTGACCGACGAGGACTGGGAACAGCGCCTCTGACGATGCGCCGGCCGGCCCAGCGTGGAGAGGGCGGACGCGAACCGGTGCGGCCGCATTCACCGTCCTCTTTGCGCCGGAGTCACGTTGTAGGCCGCAGCGGCGACGGCACCGAAGACCAGCCGGGTACGCCGCTAGCCCTCGTCACCGAAGCGCAGCGTGTAGGCGCCGTTCCACGACAGCGGGTCGCGGATGCAATCGTCGGTGTTGTCGTAATAAAGATCGACCGTCATGCGCTCGCCGTCGAAGACGATACTGCCGAGCAGCTTGTGGTAGCCCGGCTTGACCGGGATCTCGGCGCCGTCGACGGTGCCGGTAAGGCGCGGCACCGTCAGCACCTTGGTCGCCGTGTATCTCGGGCGACGCAGCAGCGAGACCGGGTCGTGCACCATCAGGTAGCGGGTGCCGCTGAGCGTGATGCGGTAGGTTTCGCCATCGCGCGCGACGACGGCGATCTCGTCGTTGCTTGTCTTGTCGCGCACGCACGAATAGCCGAGCGCCAGGGCCACGGCGACGGCGATCTTGACGGCTCTGCTACGCGACATGGCGGGCTCCGATCCACCGGACCAAGGCCCGGCCGCCAAAGTACGCGCCGGCACGCTTTAACAAACCCATAACGGGCGACGGGTCGCCGGGTAGCGACATCTCAGACGGACTGCCGCGGGCCGCCTTAGGCATTCGTTAAGGATGGCTGTGTTTAAACCGCCGGTAGGCCGGCCGGCGGCGGATGCGCCCGCCCGGTGCCGGAAGAGGCCGTCGCGAAGCCGGCCCGCGCCCCGAAGGACCGCGTTCATGGCGAAGACACCGAAGACCCCGATATTGCGGCCGCTTGCCATCGGCCTCGCGGCGCTGTGGCTGGCCGCCGCGACGATACCGGCCGGCGCCCGGGACGGCATCGAGGACCTGCCCGAGATCTTCGAGCCGCTGTCGTGGCACATGCCGCGGGGCAAGCTCGCGACGCTGTATCCGGGCGCATCGGTGTGGGCCGGCGTGCCGAACGGGCCCGACGGCGAGCCGTTGCCGGATGTGTTCGTCGAGAGCGCCGGGGACGTCGAGCACGAGTTCTTCGGCACCGCCAAGATCGTGCTCCGCCGTAACGGCGGGAACGTGATCCGGTCGGTCCAGGTCGAGACGATGCAGTGGCAGATCCCCTGCGCCGCCGGGCAGGGCCCGATGACCAAGGAATGCTTCGCCGCCTACAACGAGGAACTCGTCGCCCGCTTCAACCGGGTCCGCACCGTTCTGACGGCAACCTACGGCCCGCCGGACGGGGCGGGGCCGTGGCCCGACGTGCGGCCGGCCGGCCTGCATCACGTCCCCCAGGTCCAGCAGCACTGGCACCGCGACGGGTTCGATCTGTATATCGGGATCGTCTCGCTGACCGACGAGGTGCAGGTCGTCAAGCTGACCGCGACCCGCCTGCCGGACAAGTGAACCGGGGACGGCGGGCGGCAGCGACCGTGCAGATGCCGCAGCTCAGAAACTGATCACGGCACCGGCCGTCATGCCGCGGAAACCCGCGGACACGCCGTCCCCGATCTGGCTCGCGCTGTTGACGTCGTCCACGAACATCTGGGCGATCACGATGTCACTGAAGCGAATCATCTCGTAACCGGCCCAAAGACTCAGATTGAACGCGGCGAACTGCACATCGTAGTTGAGCCGCAGCCCGGCCTCGATGACCGGGACCGTCGCATCCAGGTCGAGGTTGCGCTGAAATCCGGACAGGCTTTCCGTTTGCGAGAACCCGCTTTCGCCCATCAGAATTGAGATCGCACCATGGGCACCGAGATAGAAGTTGTCGACGAACAGCGGATGTTCGGCCTCCAGCCCGACCCGCAGCCCGAACAGGCTGTTGTCCGCGGTCCGGGTCACGATCTGGGTGCCGGCATCGTAGTTGGCCGTCAGCGAGGTTTCGTAATCGACATAGCGCAATCCGGTGAAGGCCGTCAGCCGGGTGCTCGACGCGGTGTTGATCGGAATCAGCAGGTCGGCGTCCAGAATGCGCAGGTCGATGTTGCTGATTGCGCTGAGCGAGGTGTAGACGCCGTGACTGTTGGCCGGATGATCGAGCGCCGCGACGAAGTTGTCGGCCAGGGCGTGGCTCGCCCCGAAATCCTCCTCGAAGCCGATGTCGCGGTACTTCACGCGCCAGTTGGTGTCCGCAACGCTAATTCCGAATCCCGCCTGATTGCCGAAATCGAGAACGTCGTTGGCGAAGGGCGCGGTCGTGGCCTGCGATCCGAGCACGGCATCCTGGCCTGTCGGCTCCCAGAACAGGAACTCGATGTCGATGGACTGTGCCGACGCGAGACCGGGCAGGAGCGCGGCCCCGAGCGCCGCAAGGGCGCCGAGCGGCAGTCGCTTTGTCATCCCTGTATCTCCTTGTGTTCGAGCGGCCGCCGGCGTCTTGCTCACGCGCCCGAACTGCAGTCTCGGCGCACCCGCCCGCGGCTGCTACTATTGCGAATTATTCTCGTTTTGTTTGCAATTATAACAGGCATTAGCCAACAGGTCCAGATGTACCGGCCGGCGCCCGCCGGCGTACGGCAGCGTCGGCGCTGCCGGCTGGGGCGCAATCGTCTAACCCCCTACCCTTGCGGGAGAACCCAGGATGAGGGTTACTCATCGCCGGCTGCGGCGAGGCTGGCGGCCGTCGGTCAGTGTGGCCAATGCTGCGGGTCGCGGTCGCGCGCCTGCCAATAGCGCTTACCCCATTCGATCACCGACCGCGCAACCGCCGCAAGCGCCGCTACGAGCGATTTTGCGAACAGCCCGATCGTCTCGCCGATTTCCACATATCTGCGATATTTCTCGTCCTGCGTTGTCATGACTGTCTCCACCTGCCAACGCCAGCGCCGTACCTAAAATGGGTCGACCTGCGTTAGCCTTTAGGCGTACATGACACGGGCCGCGGCGCGGCGAAGTGGCAATTGGCACAGGACGGAAATTGTGATCACGGGATGTCGGGGGAAGCACCGTCGAACGGATCCGCGGCGGACGAGTTTCCGGAACAGTTAATTAATTAGATCACTTAGCTCTGTTAAATGGGGACATAAGTATACTGTCGCTGGAATTGCGCCGGTCGCGGCGCGCGGGGACCTACCCCTTCCCGGCGGCCCGGCGCCGCGCGGGCGTCTTCGGGCGGATGCGGATGCCGCGGCCCCGGACGCGCTCGACCTCGAAGGCGCCGGTCTTCTCGACCAGGTCGCCGAGCTTGGCGTGGCCGTAGGTGCGCGGGTCGAAATCGGGGAACAGCGTGCCGAGCTGCTGGCCGACCGCGCCCAGCCCGACCCATCCGTCGTCGTCCTCGAGCGCCGCGGCCGCCTTGCGCAGCAGCGGCACGGCCTTGCTCGGCGGCTGCAGCGGTTTCGCCTTCGGGTCCGGCGCGCGGTCCGGCGCCGGCGCCTCGGGGAGGAGGTTCTCGGTATAGATGAAGCGGCGGCAGGCCTGGCGGAAACTCTCGGGCGTCTTCGCCTCGCCGAAGCCGTAGACGTCGAGCCCCTGCTCACGGATGCGGGCGGCGAGGCGCGTGAAGTCGCTGTCGGAGGAGACCAGGCAGAAGCCGTCGAAACGGCCACTGTGCAGCAGGTCCATGGCGTCGATGACGAGCGCGATGTCGGCGGCGTTCTTGCCCTTCGTGTAGGCGAAGTTCTGGTGCGGGACGATGGCGTGGCGCGACAGGATGGCGGCCCAGGCCTTGAGCCCCGTGCCCGAGAAATCGCCGTAGATGCGCCGCACGCTGGCCTCGCCGATGCGGGCGATCTCATCGAACAGCCCGTCGGCGATGCGCGGCGAGGTGTTGTCGGCATCGATCAGGACGGCGAGGCGCGGCGCGCGGTCTTCGGCCATGAACGTCTCCGGTTCCGCCGCGTTGCAGCCGGGCCGGGCTGCGCTGCGGCACTGTGGTGCAGGTGGGGGCGATGATACGCCGATTCAACTGCGAGGCGGCGGCGTCCACATATGTGCTCTGAATTCCCCACCGCACCATTGCAAGGGTGAAAACCTGCCCCAATTCTTCGAGTCGACCGGGCAGGCCGGCCTGCGGCATCTGCCGAGGCCCGTCCGTGCCGAGCGTAACCGCTGATGTCAGCGTCCTCCCACGGCGCCGTCGCGACGCTGATCGGCGCCCCCGATGAGGCCGTCATCGGTGACCTGGATGATCGACAGGCCGCTGGTCAGCTCGCGGACCACGACGGGATGGCCGAGCGCCTCGAGACCGTCCCGCAGGGACGCCGCGTCGCCCGGCCCGGTCACGCCGGGGATGGCGGTCTCCAGCTCGGTGTTGCTGTTGCGGTTACCGTAATGCGGAAGATTGATGGCTTGCTGCGGATCACGGCCGAAATCGATCATGTTCATGATCGACTGCGCTGTGTAGCCGATGATGCGCGAGCCGCCGGGCGAGCCGGTGACGATCTCGACCTCGCCGCCATCGTCGAACACGATGGTCGGCGACATCGAACTGCGCGGCCGCTTGCCCCCCTCGACCCGGTTGGCGATCGGGTTGCCGTCGCCGTCGGCGGGTTGGAACGAGAAATCGGTGAGCTCGTTGTTCAAAAGGAACCCGCGGACCATCACGCCGTTGCCGAACGAGCTTTCGATCGTCGTCGTCATCGACAGCGCGTTGCCGTAGCGGTCGACGATCGAAACATGGCTGGTGCCGCTGGACTTGGCTGTCGAATCGGCGGCCGCGCCCGAGGCCGCGCCCGGCGGCACGCCCGGCACGGCCGTTCCCATGTCCGCATCGAGGCTGATGAGGGCGGCGCGGCCGGCCAGGTAGTCGTCGTCGAGCAGCCCGGCGACGGGCACGTCGACGAAATCGGAATCGGCGACGTAAAGATTGCGGTCGGCGAAGGCGAGACGACCCGCCTGGGCGAACAGGTGCGCGGCCTCGACGCTGACCGGCTCCAGCCCGCTGAGCTCGAACGACCGCAGGATCCCCAGCATCTGCCCGACGGCGATTCCGCCGGACGATGGCGGCCCCATGCCGCAGACCTCGTGCCCGCGGTAGTCGATGCAGACCGGCGCCCGTTCGATCACTTGGTAATTGGCCAGATCCGCAACGGTCATATCGCCCGGGATGTTCAGATCGCCGGTGACGGCGGCGACGATGTCTGCGGCGATCGGCCCGGTATAGAACGCATCGGCGCCGCCGCGCGCAAGGGCGAGGAGCGTCTCCGCGTACGGGCGGTTGCGCATCAGCGTGCCCGCCGGCTTCGCGGTGCCGTCCGCGGTGGTGAAATAGGCGAACGCCACGGGGTCGCGGAAGAAGAGACGGGGTTCGCCCGTAACGTTCCTTGCCAGCAGGCCGGCGACCTGGCTGCTCGTCCGTTCGGTCAGCTCGAACCCGCCGCGCGCCAGCCGGGTCGCGGGTGCGAACAGCCGCTGCCAGGGCAGGCGGCCGTAGCGCTGGTGCAGGAATTCCATCATCCGCGGCGTCCCGGGCACGCCGACCGACAGCCCGCTCTGCCAGGCGTTGGTAAAGCCGATCGCGTTGCCGTCCGCATCGAGGAACCGGTCACCCGTGGCGGATGCCGGCGCCTGCTCGCGCGCATCGATCGTCGTCAGGCCGCCGGATGCGGCATCGTAATAGACGACGAAGGCGCCGCCGCCGAGGCCGCTGGACTGCGGTTCGACGAGGCCGAGCACCGTCTGGACCGCGACCATCGCGTCGACCGCCGTCCCGCCATTCTGCAGGATCCTCGCGCCCGCTTCCGTCGCCAGCGGATTCGCCGTCACCACCATTTCCCGTTCCGTGGTGACGGCCTGCGGCAGGTCCTGCGCCCCTACCGCGGGGCAGAGCACCAGTGCCAGCCACAGCGATGCGGCATATGTCCTGAATCTCATCTCCTGAACTCCCTGTTCTCGCGTTCGGGACATGTCCCGATATTGTGGACCGCCCGCCCGGTTGATCGAACCCGGTGACGGGATCGCCCCGGAGACGTGCCCGTCCCGCGCCCCGCCGCCCGCCCGCGCGTCCTGCGAACCGGCGCAAGACCCGCGATCGGTGCCGCCATTATGCCATGCCTGTCCGGGATTGCAGGCATTTACCGCGACCCCGCGGATCCGGCCACAACTCTCGGATTCGGGCCATCATGCGCCGCCGCCGCCAGTAACCGCCCGGACCCCGCCCTCGATCGGGAACGCACCGCCGGTCAGCCTCTGATGCGTTCCATCCCGGGGTCGTAGAGCGGCCGCAGGGAGGCGCGCGCCTTGATATGCGCGCCGGCGATGGCGACCTCCCAGTCGCCCGCTTCCACGATCTCCGCCGTCACGGGTTCCTCGAGTTCGGCAAAGCCGATCCCCACGGCCCCACCGAGGGTGTGGCCATAGGCGCCCACCTGCAGGTAGCCGACCTGCCGGCCGTTCAGGTAGATCATCTCGTTACCATGCAGTAGCGGCTCCGGATCGAGGAGGAGGAACTGCAGCATGCGCCTGTGGGGCACGCCCTTCTCCTTGATCGCGGCCAGCGCGTCGCGGCCGATGAATCCGCCCTTCTTGTCCAGCTTCACGGCAAAGCCCAGCCCTGCCTCGATCGGGTTGTCGGTGTTGTCCACGTCGACCCCGAAATCGCGATAGGCCTTTTCCAGCCTGAGCGACGACAGCGTCTGCATGCCGGCATTGCGCACCCCGAGGTCGCGGCCGGCCTCGATCAGACGGTCGTAGACCTGGACCGCATGCAGGTTCGGCACATGCATCTCCCAGCCCAGTTCGCCGATATATGTGACGCGCAAGGCCAGAACCTCGAAGAAGCCCAGGTCGATCTGCCGGGCCGACATGAACGGGAAACCGTCATCGGACAAGTCCGCCTCGCTCAGCCTCTGTATCAGCGCCCGCGACTTGGGGCCGTGAACATTGATCTGGCAGATGCCGGGCGTGATGTCGGTGAGGGTGACGAACTCGTCCGCGCCGATATGGCGGCGCATCCAGGTTTCCGTGTGGCCGTGCGAGTTCTCGCCCACCACCACGAGGAACCGCTCCTCGCCGAGCCGGGTGACCGTGAGGTCGGCCTCGAAGCCGCCGCGCTCGTTCGCCCAGGCGGTATAGACGACGCGGCCGGGCGCCACGTCGACATCGTTGCAGCTGATCCGGCTGAGCAGGGCGCAGGCATCCCGCCCTTGCACGAGGAACTTGGCCATCGAGGACATGTCCATCACGATCACGTCCTCGCGCGCGGCCCGATGCTCCTCGGCGTGCCATGCCCACCAGTTCTGGCGCCCCCAGCTGTATGTCTCGACCCGAGCCTCCTGCGGCGTTGGCGCAAACCAGTCCGGAAGCTCCCAGCCGTGGCTTTCGCTGAAACAGGCGCCGGCCGCCTTGAGGCGGTCATAGAGCGCCGACTGCTTGAGACCGCGCGCGGTCTTGAAGCTCTCGTTGGGAAAATGCGCGCCGAAGCTCTTGGCCAGCAGTTCCGGGGTGCGGGCGCGGCGGAAGGCCGGCGTGTTGTGCGTGCCGTCGGCGAACCGTTCGACGTTGAAGCTGGTGTGATCGACCGGGCAGTGCCCCTCGACGATCCAGTGCGCCAGCGCCATGCCGATGCCCGGGCCGTTGAGGATGCCAAGCGAGTTGAGCCCGGCGGCCACCCAGCAATTGCGCAGCCCCGGCGCCTCGCCCACCAGCGGCGCAAGGTCGGGGGTAAAGCTCTCGGGGCCGCAGAACAGTTTCCGCACGCCCGCATCCGCCGCGGCGGGCACCCGCCTGAAGGCGGTCTCCAGATGCGGGGCCACCCGGTCGAGGTCGGGGTCGATCTCGCCGAAGGCGAAATCCTCCGGGATCGCGCGGAGGTTCCAGGGCGCGGCGTCCGGCTCGAAGAGGCCGACCAGCAGGCCTCCCACTTCCTCGCGGAAATAGGCCCATGTGTGGGGGTCCTCGAGTAGCGGCAGGTCGCGGGTGCATCCCGCCATGGTCTCGGTGATCAGGTAATAATGCTCGGCGGCCTGCAGCGGCAGGTTGATGCCGACGCTTGCACCGATCTGGCGCGACCACATGCCCGCGCAGATCACCACATGCTCGGCGGCGATCTCGCCCTTGGCCGTCCGCACGCCGACCGCGCGGCCGTTCCTCGTCAGGATGGCCTGGACGGCGGTCTCCTCGAAAAGGGTCGCGCCGCGGCCGCGGGCCCCGCGGGCCAGCGCCATCGTCGTATCGACCGGGTTCGTGCGCCCTTCGAGCGGATACCAGAACGCCGCGATGGTGTCCGAGAAATCGCCGATGGGAAACCGTTCGGCGGCCTCGGTGGGGGAAATCTCGTGCACCTCGATGCCGAAGCGGTTCATGAAGGCGGCGCCGCGGCGCATCTCTTCCAGCCGCTCGGCGGTGTCGGCGGGCTGGAGATAGCCCACCTGCCGGTAGCCGGTGGCCTGCCCGGTCTCCGCCTCGAGCCCGGCGATCATGTTCCGGCCATAGGTGTAGAGCTCGCATTCCCATTCGCTGCCGAGGACGGCGGGAACGATCTCGCCGGCCGCGTGCCATGTCGTGCCCGAGGTCAGCTTGTCGCGCTCGAGCAGCACAACGTCGGTCATGCCGAGCCCGGTCAGGTGATAGGCGAGGTTGCAGCCGATCGAGCCGCCGCCGATGATCACGGCCTCGGCATGGGTGGGCAGTGGTTCTGCCATGGATTGCGTCCCTCCGGTTGGCCCCGGCAGGCCCGGGTTGGCGCGGCCCTGCCGTCGTGCCGCGGCTCACGCGTCGCAGTCTAGCGATTGCAGGGTCTGCCTTCAAAAGCAATGTCGGGGCCGCGCGCCGGGACCATCGGTCGCGAGGCGCGAGCCGGCGGCTGGCGGCGATCCGTGTGAAACGACCCCATGCAAAGGCGTTTTCTGCGGGTTTGCGGAGCCCCGTTCGGGCCGGACTGCGGGCGGCGGGATGGCAGCGGGGATCGGGGACCGGATGCCACATCCGCGCCCCATAGCGCTGGCCGGCCCCCACGGCGATGGAGGTTAAGGTTCCCCCCGATCGAGGCCATGCCGCCGGCGTCAAGTGCGAATAATGCAACAATGCAGGCCTGACCCCGCTCCCGCGCCGTGGCTGGTGACGCCGCGAATCACCCAGGAGAAGCTGAAGAGGGTGGACGGGGATTTCCGGTATTTGGTGAAGTGAGGGGGGGGACGGTATGCGGGAGGTGATGGAGGTTAAGTATATTGTCACCATAATTGCGGCGAG
>CAYFYY010000036.1:0-41283 GCA_964347475.1 uncultured Flavobacteriales bacterium | reverse complement strand
CGAGGTCAGCCTGAACGTGCCTCTGGTGGTCAGGCTCGAGGGCACCAACGTCGATCTGGGCAAGAAGATCCTGGCCGAGTCCGGTCTGCCGATCCTGTCGGCGGACGACCTCGGCGATGCGGCCGAGAAGGTCGTGCAGGCGGTGAAGGAGGCGAGCTGACATGGCGGTTCTGGTCGACAGGAACACCAAGGTCATCTGCCAGGGCTTCACCGGCTCGCAGGGCACCTTCCATTCCGAGCAGGCGATCGCCTACGGCACGCAGATGGTCGGCGGCGTCACGCCGGGCAAGGGCGGCACAAGGCATCTCGACCTGCCGGTGTTCGATACCGTCGCGCAGGCGGTGCGCGAGACCGGCGCGACCGCGTCGGTGATCTACGTGCCGCCGCGGTTCGCGGCGGACGCGATCCTGGAGGCGGTCGCTGCGAAAGTCCCGCTGGTCGTCTGCATCACCGAGGGCATCCCGGTGCTCGACATGGTGCGCGTCAAACGCGCCCTTCAGGGTTCGGCGACGCGGCTCATCGGGCCGAACTGTCCGGGCATCATCACGCCGGAGCAGTGCAAGATCGGCATCATGCCGGGGCACATTCACCATGCCGGCCGCATCGGCATTGTCTCGCGCTCCGGTACGCTTACATATGAAGCAGTTGCGCAGACGACGGCGGCGGGGCTGGGTCAGTCGACCTGCATCGGCATCGGGGGCGACCCCGTGAACGGCACGAACTTCATGGACTGCCTTTCATTGTTCCTGGAGGACGACGAGACGGACGGCATTATCATGATCGGAGAGATCGGCGGCACCGCCGAAGAGGAAGCGGCCGCGTTCCTGGCCGTGCATCCGGTCAAGAAGCCGGTGTGCGGCTTCATCGCCGGCGTTACCGCTCCGCCGGGGCGGCGCATGGGCCATGCCGGCGCCATCATTTCCGGCGGCAAGGGCGATGCCGGCAGCAAGATCGCGGCCATGAAGGAGGCGGGAATCCACATCGCGGACAGCCCGGCTGCCCTCGGCAGCACGATGCTGGACGCGTTGCGCGGCTGACCCCCGGGTCCGCGGGCGCGGACCTCGGCCGGACCGTGAATTCGAGAGATCTCTTCCGGCGTTCTGGCGGGCGTCGAGAGACGGAGGACACGTCATGTCATCCTATACGGGTTTGAGCTCATTTCTGACCGGGGCCAACGAAACCTATATCGCCGAGCTCTACGAGCGCTTTCTGCGCGATCCGGCGTCGGTCGACCGTAGCTGGGCCGAGCTGTTCCGGGACCTGCAGGACGGACCGGACGCAATCGCCGGTGAGTTGCGCGGCGCCAGTTGGGCGCCGCGCGCCAGCCGGGTGATCGGCGCCAACGGCCAGCAACCCACGCTGTCGGATGTTGCGGCCGGCGTGATCGAAGCGGCCCCGCCTGCCTTCGCGGTGCCCGCGGCGGCCTCGGCCGAGCAGATCCGCCGGGCGACGCTGGATTCGATCCGCGCCTTGATGCTGATTCGCGCCTACCGCGTGCGCGGTCATCTGCATGCGACGCTCGACCCGCTGGGCCTCGAGGAGCGGCCGCCGCACGCCGAGCTCGACCCGGCGACCTATGGGTTCAGCGAGGCCGACCTCGACCGGCCGATCTTCATCAACTACGTGCTCGGCCTCGAATCGGCGACGCTGCGCGAGATCGTCGGGATCCTGAACGCGACATATTGCGGCAATATCGGCGTCGAGTTCATGCACATCCAGGAGCCGGAGGAAAAGGCCTGGATCCAGGAGCGCATCGAGAACATCCGCAACCAGACCCAGTTCACCCGGCGCGGCAAGGTCACGATCCTCGAGCGCCTGACCGAGGCGCAGGAGTTCGAGACCTTCCTCGACAAGCGCTACACAGGCACCAAGCGGTTCGGGCTGGACGGCGGCGAGTCGACGGTGCCGGCGCTGGAGCAGATCCTCAAGCGCGGCGCCCAGCTCGGCATCCAGGAGATCGTGCTGGGCATGGCCCATCGCGGCCGGCTCAACGTACTCGCCAATATCATGCACAAGCCGTACCGCGCGATCTTCTCCGAGTTCCAGGGGGCATCGCACGCCCCGGAGGACGTCGGCGGCTCCGGCGACGTGAAATATCATCTCGGCACGTCCGCGGACCGCGAGTTCGACGGTCGGCTGGTGCATCTGTCGCTGACCGCCAATCCGAGCCATCTCGAGGCGGTCAACACGGTTGTGCTCGGCAAGGTCAGGGCGAAACAGCGGCAGTACGGCGATACCGAGCACAACAAGGTGATGGGCGTGCTGCTGCATGGCGATGCCGCCTTCGCCGGCCAGGGCATGGTCGCGGAGACCTTCGATCTGTCGCAGCTCAAGGGCTACCGGACCGGCGGCACCATCCATTTCGTCATCAACAACCAGATCGGCTTCACCACGAACCCGTCGCACTCGCGCTCATCGCCCTATTGCTCGGACGTGGCCAAGATGGTGCAGGCGCCGATCTTCCACGTGAACGGCGACGACCCGGAAGCGTGCGTGCACGTCGCGCGCATCGCCACCGAGTTCCGCCAGCGCTTCAAGAAGGACGTGGTCATCGACCTGTTCTGCTACCGCCGTCACGGGCACAACGAGGCGGACGAGCCCGCCTTCACCCAGCCGCGCATGTACCAGCGGATCAAGGACCATCCGCGGGTGCGCGACGTCTACGCAAAGCGCCTCGAGGAGGAGGGCGTCATCGGCGCCGGCGAGGCCGACCGGATCACCGCAGAACTGCGCAACCATCTCGAGGCGGAATACGACGTGGCCGCGTCCTACAAGCCCAACAAGGCGGACTGGTTCGAAGGACAGTGGGCCGGCCTGTCGGTTGCCAGCGGCGATGAGCGACGCGGCCAGACCGCGGTCGACATCGACCTGTTGCGCGAGGTCGGCCATGCCATCAGCGCGGTTCCCAAGAACGTCGCCGTCCATGCCAAGATCGTGCGCCAGCTCGAAGCGAAGCGAAAGATGATCGATTCCGGCGAAGGGATCGACTGGGCCACCGCCGAGGCGCTTGCCTTCGGCACGCTGCTCTGCGAATCGACGCCGGTGCGCCTGTCCGGCCAGGACTCGGCCCGCGGGACCTTCAGCCAGCGCCACGCGGCGCTGATCGACCAGAAGACCGAAGACCGCTACATCCCCCTGAACAGCATCCGCTTCGGCCAGGCGCCGTTCGAGGTGATCGACAGCCCGCTGTCCGAAGCCGGGGTGCTCGGGTTCGAATACGGCTACAGCCTGTCGGAGCCGCACGCGCTGGTGCTGTGGGAGGCGCAGTTTGGCGATTTCGCCAACGGCGCGCAGGTCATCATCGACCAGTTCATCAGCCCGGGCGAACACAAGTGGCTGCGCATGAGCGGCCTGGTGATGCTGCTGCCGCACGGCTACGAGGGCCAGGGGCCGGAGCATTCCTCGGCCCGCCTCGAGCGCTACCTGCAGCTGTCGGCGGAGGACAACTGGCAGGTCGTGAACTGCACCACGCCGGCCCAGTATTTCCATGCGCTGCGCCGCCAGATGCACCGCAATTTCCGCAAGCCGCTGGTCGTCATGACGCCGAAATCGCTGCTCCGCCACAAGCGCTGCGTGTCGAGCAGCGACGAGTTCCTGACCGGCACGTCCTTCCACCGCGTGATGTACGACAACGAGGTGCTGTGCGACGATTCCGAGGTCAAGCGCGTCGTCCTGTGTTCCGGCAAGGTCTATTACGACCTGTTCGAGGAGCGGGCGGAGCGCGGCATCAAAAACGTCTTCTTCCTGCGCCTGGAGCAGCTCTATCCCTTCCCGAGGAAGGCGCTGACCCAGGAGCTGGAGCGGTTTCCCAAGGCCGAGATCGTTTGGTGCCAGGAGGAGCCGAAGAACATGGGTGCGTGGACATTCGTCGAACCGCGCATCGAGGAGGTCCTGCTCGATATCGGGGCCGAATGCCGGCGGCCGATCTATGTCGGCCGCGAAGAGTCCGCGGCGCCGGCGACCGGACTGCTGCGCCGCCATCTGGCGGAGCAGAAGGACCTCGTGAACCGGGCGCTCACGGTGAACGTGGCGGCGGCTGCACGCAAGGCGCCGGTGAAACCGCCGCGCAAGAGCAAGGGGAAGGTTGCATAGGACGGTGAGTCGTCCGGCAGATCCGGGAACAAGAGACAAGAGAGAACGATGAGCAAACCGATCAATGTGCCGTCCCTGGGCGAGTCCGTGACCGAGGCAATCGTGTCCCGCTGGTTCAAATCGGTTGGCGACGCGGTTACTCTCGACGAGCCGCTGGTTGAGCTGGAGACCGACAAGGTGACGGTGGAGGTGCCCTCGCCCGCAAGCGGCGTTCTGACCGAAGTGGTGGCCGCCGACGGCGCCGAGGTGCAGGTCGGGGGGCTGCTCGGCAGCATCGATGAAAGCGGCAAGGCCGCGGCCGCCCCGGCGTCGAAACCGGCCGCCAAGGCCGCTGCGGAGCCGGCGGAAGAGCCGGAACCCGCCCCGGCACCGTCCGCCGGCAACGGTGCGGACGAATCGGGCGCGGGGATCGTCGCGCTGTCGCCCGCCGTGCGCAAGCTCGTCGAGGAACACGATCTCGATCCCGCCGCGATCCCGGCGTCGGGCCCGAAAGGCCGGCTGACCAAGGGCGATGTCATGGCCTACCTGGAGTCCGGAAAGGCGCAGGAACCGGCCCCGTCCGCCCGACCCGCCGCGACGCCGGCGGCGCCGGCGATCGCGCCTGCGCGCGAGTTGCCCGAGCGGCCCGTGGACAGCCGCGGCGAGGAGCGGGTGCGCATGTCGCGGCTGCGCCAGGTGATCGCGACGCGCCTCAAGGAGGCGCAGAACACCGCGGCCATGCTGACCACATTCAACGAGGTCGACATGACGGCGCTGATGGCGCTGCGCGCCGAGTATCGCGAGTCGTTCGAAAAGAAGCACGGCGTGAAACTCGGCTTCATGTCGTTCTTCACCAAGGCCGCGATCGGCGCGCTGAAGGAGATCCCGGCCGTCAACGCCGAGATCCACGGCGACGAGATCATCTACCGGAACTACTACGATATCGGCGTCGCCGTCGGCACGCCGCAGGGCCTAGTCGTGCCGGTGCTGCGCGACGCCGACAAGATGAGCTTCGCCGATATCGAGTCGCGGATCGCCGATTACGGCCGCCGCGCCCGCGACGGCAAGCTCGCGATCGAGGAGATGACCGGCGGCACCTTCACCATATCCAATGGCGGCGTTTACGGCTCGCTCCTGTCGACGCCGATCCTCAACCCGCCGCAGTCGGGCATTCTCGGCCTCCACAAGATCGAGAAGCGCCCGGTCGTGATGGACGAGGCGATCGTCGCCCGCAGCATGATGTATGTCGCACTCAGCTACGACCACCGGCTGATCGACGGCCGTGAGGCCGTGACCTTCCTCGTCCGCATCAAGGAGATGATCGAGGATCCGCAGCGGCTGTTGATCGACGTCTAGCGCCATGGCCGTCGGGGGCCGCATCGCGCGGGGCGCTGCGCTCGTCGCCCTCGGGCCCCTGTCCTCGCTGCGTCGTGCGCCCGGGACCGCGGTGGTCCTGCTGCTGCTGATGCTGGCGCTGACGGCCTTGACCCAGGTCGGCGGCGTCTTGCTGTGGGTCGCCCTGCCGGGCCTCGATGCGGCGGCGCGCAGGATGCCGGGACCGCGCGCCTGCCGCGTTGCCGCCGCCGCCGGCCTGTTCGCCGTGGTCTACCTGGCCGCGACCCTTGCCGTGGTCCCGCCGCTGGCGGCGCAGTTCGGGCGCGTGCCGCTGTCCTGCGGATATGGCGGCGAACCTGCCTATGAACCGCTCACCCGCGTCTTCTGCCTGTTGAACAGGCATTACGCGACCCCGGCGGCACGCGACGCCCTGCGCGAGATTGCCGGGCGCGTGGCGGCGACGGCGCCCGGCCGGCAGATCCGGTACCTCGATGCGGGCTTCCCGTTCTTGGCCTGGTTTCCGATGCCGCCGCACCTGTCCCACGGCGACGGGCGCAAGGTCGATATCGCGCTTCCGTTCAGCGATCCGGTGACCGGGCGGCCGGCCGCCGGCCGCGCACGATCGCCCATTGGCTATTGGGGATACGTGCCGCCCCGGCCGGGTTCCCCGCTGCCCTGTGAAGGGCGCTCGTCGTGGCGGCGTTGGGAGTTCCGCTGGTTGCAGCCGCTGCTGCCGGAACTGGTGCTCGATGCGGCGGCGCTGTCGGCCCTGTTGCACGAGCTGGCCGCATCGCCGCGGGTTGGCCGGGTGCTCGTGGAGCCGCATATCGGTGCGAGGGTCGGCATTGCACGCCACAAGATCCGGTTCCAGGGCTGTGCCGCGGCCCGTCATGACGACCATATCCACGTTGAATTCCGCTAGCCCGACCTCCCGGAACATGGCGGTCCGGGGTTCACCCGTGCGGTCCGGGTCGCCGGCTCGGCTCGTCGCTGCGGCGGGTGGCACCGCAATCGAGTGCCTCCGTCACCCGCCGACGATGTTGCGAATCTGGCGTTCGCCCAGCGGCATGGTTGCGCCCGACTTGAAGGCGCGCCACAGGAACGCCTGGGGTTTTCCTGCGTAATGGTCGGGCATTTGGTCGCGTGTGCGGTCGATACGCCATGCACTCGCCCCGTAACGGGCGGCGAGGCGGGCGATTTCCCGTGACCTCGTGCACGGGCTGTGGGAGGCGAAATGCGCCTTCGACAGGGCGCGGAGCGCCGCGTCCCGCTCGCGCATCGCCTCCGCGCGCCGCCACGGCAGCCCGCCGCGGCCGTATCGCAGGCCCATGATTTCCTCTAGCGATGTCGTCTCGCGCTCGAAGAAGGTATTGAGGACCTCACCCAGCCATCGCGCGAGGTCGGGATCCAGCGGCTTGCACGATTCGCACCGCCGCGCGATCTCGCGCAGACGCACTACGGGCGAACTCGACGGACCGACCGATTCACCGGCACGCATTGCATTCATGAAGCTCTCCTTTCCAGAACGCCCCACCGGCAGCGTTCCCGTACCGCCTCCACCGCGCCGCCGGGCCGCGCATGTGCCGCCCGGCAAGGTTCAATAAAAAATGTGTGAGCGTTCACTCATTTTTATTCTCAATAAATCAACAATTTAACACCCTGCAAGCCGCGTTGGTAATCGTCTCGGCGAGGCTCGAGACATTCTGCCTGAGGCGTCGGCCGATCAGCCGGGTGTCGATCGGCTGCAAAATCACGCCCATCACCATGGACGTTGCGAGATCAAGATCCGCCTTCGGTATCTCGCCGCCGCTCATCCCCTCGCGAACCACGGAGCGAATGACGAGGTATGGGTTCGGCATGCGCGGCGTCAATCGCAGCATGTGCTGGTGACGGGCCAGGAACAGGTAGTTGAACATCACCGCGTCGCGATCGAAAACCGAGCAGAAATAACGGATTATCGCCGACAGCTTGTTGCGCACCCCGTCCTGGCTGCGCTGTATTTCGCCGAGCGTGCGTCCGATCGCCGTGAAGTTGTCCACGAACAGGCGCCAGGCCAGCTCTTCCTTGCTGGGATAGTGCCGGTAGAGCGTGCCTTCCGCGATTCGGGCCTCCGTGGCGATGTCACGGATGGTCGTTTCCGCGATGCCCTTTTCGACGAACAACCGCATTGCCGTCTGGTCGATTCGCAGTCGAGTCTTGGAACCGTCCCGCATGAGAGTAATGTGAACGATCACTCACATACTTGTCAAGCCTCTCCCGTTCATGCGCGCAGCCGAATAGCCACCCCGGAGGTGTCCCCGAGGGTTTGCATATCGCAACACTGTGACGGGGGCTGTTGCCGGCGGCCGTGCTAGACCCTGGCGATGTGGCACAGGACGTGTGTGACCTTCGTGTCGTCATCGCCCAGCGGCGCCGCCACCACCCGGTAGCGCACCTCGCCATTCTCGCTGGGAAACACGTCGCTGTTCTCCACCGGCTTGCCCGACTGCTGCGCAGCCCGGCCAATGGACAGGATCCACTCCATGACCAGGTGGTTGAAATCGATGTCGTCGTCGGTCAGGCTCAGGCCGCCGCCCCGCATCACCCCAGGGGCCAGCGACTCGAATCGCCAGGGCGTTCCGCGTTCGCCGACAACCATGATCAGGCAATTCTTCCACCGGATGCTGACCAGCTTGGCATCGATGTCCGATTTGGCCGGCCAGCGCCGTCCCTTGCGCAGCCGCGACCAGTAATCGGAAACGTTTCGGGGTTCGGCGTGCGTCGCATGCCCCGCCGTCGATGGCATGGCCGGCGTCGCGCCGCCGCGCCGATTGCGGTGAATGGAGATGCCAGACAACGACCCCATGCCCGTGTGCTGGAGATCCTCCTCGTCCTCCATGCCGCCGCCGTCGGCGGACTCCGGCTCGTCGGGCGTGTCGGCGGCATCGCCGAACCCGTATTCGGGCCTGGCGGGCGGGCGGCCAAACAGGGATTTAGGGCGAATCATGGCGCCGGCCCTGGTCGCCTCAGTTGACGCTGTCCTCTTCGTCGCCGTCGTCGGCAGAGTCGTTCTCGCCCGACGCGTTCTTGCCGGCCGAGCCGCCGAGATAGCGGTCGAGCGCTGCAATGACGATATCCTGCGCCGACCAGCGGGTGCGCGCCGATGCCATCTTGACGCGCAGATAGCGGTCGGGGTCCAGACGTACGGACAGACGGACGCGGCCCATCTTGTCCATGACCTGCGGAATGTTCAGACGGTCACCGCCATCCGCCATCGGTGCCGGCGCCTGGTCCTCCGGTCCGGCCTCCTGCGGCGCGTCGACCGCCGGCTGGCCGTCCTGAAATTGCGGACCCGACGGCGCGGGCGGCACCGGCTGCGGCGGCGCGCTGGCGATCACGCGCGGATCGTTGTAGGCCCGCTGCGGCTGCCCCTCCTGGGTCGACTCCGACGGCGCCGCGCTCGGCGCGGTGCTCGGTGCCGAATAGGCGGCCGGATAGGCGGCGCCCTTGCGGGCCAGCAGGGAGCCGGTCAACGATGCTGCTGCTTTCATGTTCATGACGTCTACCCCCCTATCCCGCGAGAACCGAAGCCGCGCTTGACGGTCTGAGCGTTGCCCAGCGAGAACTTCATGGTGCTGACGGTCTTGGTCAGACGCTCGTGCAGGTAGTCCCAGAGCTGCACGATCTCCTCGGCCGAGTTGCTGGCCCCGTCGACCTCCATGACGGTGCGCCCGTCGATCATGCTCGCCGCGAAGTCCGTGCGATGGTGAATGGTCACCGGGGCAAGCGTTCCATGCTGCGACAGGGCGATCGCCGCTTCGGCGGTGATGCGCGCCCGCGGCGTCGCCGCGTTGATGACGAACACCAGCTTCTTGCCGAGGCGCTCGACTAGCTCCACCGTGGCGCCGGCGGCGCGCAGGTCGTGCGGGCTGGGCCGGCAGGGAATGACGACGAGATCGGCGATCTCGATGACCTGCTCGATCGTCGTGGTGATCGCCGGCGGCGTGTCGACGACGCAAAGCTTGATACCGAGCTCGCGCAGCCGTCCGATGTCGTCGCCGATGCGCGAGACGAACGTGTGGGCGAAGGCCGGGAATTCCTCCTTGCGCTCGTTCCACCAGTCCGCGAGGCTGCCCTGCGGGTCGGTATCAACGATCGCGACGGGACCGGCGCCCGACAGCTCCGCCTGCACCGCGATATGTCCGGCGATGGTCGTCTTGCCGGAGCCGCCCTTCTGTGATGCACATGCGATAACCTGCATCGATTCCTACTCCTGGTCGCAAACCCGGACCCGGGCCTGCCTGAACGTTAATTCCGAACGGGATTCGGAGGCGATGGCCCGGTCCCGTTCTCTTGCCGCAGGCGCCGTGACGCTTCGGTCTATCTAGCGACAGTAATAATGAAACGTTAATTCACAGTTAATATCAGTGACTTCAGGATTTATTTCCGGCCGCATGCAAATATCGGGGTGATTTATCTAAAATGTTCGAAATATCGAAATATTGCTAAAGTAATATACCCGTCATGCGGTTGGTGATGCTTCGACTGCTCAAGTCATGCGATCATCGCGGCAACGGCCCGCGCCGGACAGCCTATCCGGCGGCACTGTACGGCCCCGCCTCGCACGACGAGCCGCTGTCGTTCAGGACGCCGGACAGGTAGTCCCAGAAGGCGACGATCTCGCGCGCCGGCCCGCCGTCGGGTGCTGCCTCCATCGCGGTCAGGCCGTCGAACATGCTGTCGGCGAATTCGGGGTCGTTGTGGATGTGCACGGGCGCCACGGTGCCGGCCTCGCCGAGGACGGCGGCCGCGTCCGCCGTCAGCTTGTCGCCGGGCGTCGCGCCGTTGAGAACGAAGACCCGCGGCTTTTTGAGGCGGTCGACCATCTCGATGGTCTTTGTCGCCGCGCGCAGGTCGTGCGGGCTCGGCCGGCACGGAATGACCACGAGATCGGCGATTGCGATGACCCGCTCGACCGCCGGGCTGACGGCGGACGGCGAATCGATCAGGCACAGCGCAAACCCGAGGTCGCGCAACTGCGCGATGTCGGTCTCGATCTGCTCGATGAAGGTGTGCGCGAAGGCGGGCCGTTCGGGCTCGCGCGAGTTCCACCACTCCGCCAAGGCGCCCTGCTGGTCGGTATCCAGCAGCACCACGGGGCCCGCACCGGCGAGTTCCGCCTGGACGCCGACATGTCCCACGAGGGTGGTCTTGCCGGCGGCGCCTTTTTGGCATGCGAACGTGACAACGCGCATCGGTGCCAAACTCCGAAATAGCCGTCCAAAGCCAGTGCCGATCGGCCGGGTACCCGGAACGTCGCCGGGCAACGGACCCGGGGAACCCGGATGCCGGCTCGTGAATTGTAACGGGAGGGGGCGTTAAGAAACGCATAACGCGCGAAAAGAATGCGCAATAAGAACACGCAGTGCCCGGAGATTTGCCAGGCCGAAACCAGCGGATTCGGGCGCGCACGAAAGGCCGGCCCGCGGCCGGCCACCGCCTCGCCTTCGCGGCGCGACGCGTCAGCTTGCCGCGCGGATCGAATCGTAGGCGACGAGCGCCGCCGCGGTCACGATGTCGTTGACGGTCGCGCCCATGGGGACGATCTGGGCCGGCTTCGACAGACCGAGAAGCATCGGGCCGATCACCGAGCCGCCGCCGAGTTCCTGCATCAGCTTCGCGCTGATGTTGGCGCTGTGCAGCGCCGGCATCACGAGGACGTTGGCCGGGCCGGACAGCCGGCAGAACGGGTACAGCCGCCGCATCAGCACGAAATTGAGCGCGGTGTCCGCCGCCATCTCGCCGTCGTACTCGAAATCGACGCTGCGCGAATCGAGAATCTGGATCGCATGGCGGATACGGTCCGCCTGGGCCCGCATCGGGTTGCCGAAATTCGAGAACGAAAGCAGGGCGACGCGCGGCTCGTGCCCCATCTGGCGCGCCTTGGCGGCGCTCTGCACCGCGATGTCGGCGAGGGTCTCGGCGTCGGGGACGACGTGTACGTTGGTGTCGGCGATGAAGACCGTGCGGTCGCGGGCCACGACGATCTGCAGGCCGAACACCCGGCGGTCGGGCTTGGGATCGATGACCCGCGTGATCTCGTCGAACGCAACGGCGAAGCTGCGGGTGGCGCCGGTCACCATCGCGTCGGCGTCGCCGTTGGCGACCATGCACGCCGCGAACACGTTGCGGTCCTGGTTGACCAGGCGCTGGCAGTCGCGGTGCAGGTAGCCCTGGCGCTGCAACCGTCCGTACAGGAACTCCGTGTATTTCTGGTTGTCAGTGCTGAGCCGGGCGTTGTGGATCTCGAGCCGGCCCTTGTCCTCGAGGCCGATCCGCTCCATCGTCTCGTAGATGCGGTGCTCGCGGCCGATCAGCACCGGCGTGCCGTAGCCGGCGGCCTGGAACGCGAGTGCGGCGCGGATGTTCTGCTCCTCCTCGCCCTCCGCGAAGACGACGCGCCGCGGGTTGGCCCGCACCAGCTCGAAGGTCGCTTGCAGCCGCGATGCGGTCGGATCGAGCCGGCCGGAGAGCTCCTGGCGGTATGCGTCCAAGTCGGCCCGCGGGTAGTTGGCGACGCCGCTGTCCATGGCCGCTTTGGCGACCGCCATCGGCACCGCCACGATCAGCCGCGGGTCGAACGGCACCGGCACGATGTAATTCGGGCCGTAGCGCAGCCGCCGCCCGCCATAGGCTTTGTCGACCTCGTCCGGAATGTCCTCGCGCGCCAGCTCCGCCAGCGCGTAGGCCGCGGCGATCTTCATCTCGTCGTTGATCGTCGAGGCGCGGACGTCGAGCGCGCCGCGAAAGATGTACGGGAAGCCCAGCACGTTGTTGATCTGGTTCGGATAGTCCGAGCGACCGGTGGCGATGATCGCATCGTCGCGCACCGCGCGCACCTCCTCGGGCGTGATTTCCGGGTCCGGGTTGGCCATGGCGAAGACGATCGGCTTCTTGGCCATCGATTTGACCATGTCCTGCGTGACCGCGCCCTTGACCGAGAGCCCGAAGAAGATGTCCGCGCCCTTCATCGCCTCGGCAAGCGTGCGCGCCTTGGTGTCGGCGGCATGCGCCGACTTCCACTGGTTCATGCCCTCCTCGCGGCCCTGGTAGACGACGCCCTTGGAGTCGCAGAGCACGGCGGCGTCGTGCCGCAGGCCCATGGCCTTGAGCAGCTCGACGCAGGCGATCGAGGCGGCGCCGGCGCCGTTGACCACCATGCGGCAGTCCTTCAGCTTGCGGCCGGTCAGCATCAGCGCGTTGATCAGGCCCGCGGTGGCGATGATGGCGGTGCCGTGCTGGTCGTCGTGGAACACCGGGATGTCCATCAGCTCGCGCAGCCGCTGCTCGATCACGAAGCACTCCGGCGCCTTGATGTCCTCCAGGTTGATGCCGCCGATGCCCTTGCCGAGGTAGCGCACGCAGTTGACGAATTCGTCGACGTCCTGGGTGTCGACCTCGAGATCGATGCCGTCGATGTCGGCGAAGCGCTTGAACAGGACGGCTTTGCCTTCCATCACCGGCTTCGCCGCCGCCGCGCCGATGTTGCCGAGCCCGAGCACCGCCGTGCCGTTCGAGATCACCGCCACGACGTTGCCGCGATTGGTGTATTCGTAGGACGCCGTCGGATCCTCGGCGATCCGCAGGCAGGGCACCGCGACCCCGGGCGAATAAGCCAGGGTCAGGTCCCGCTGGGTGGTCAGGGGTTTGGTCGGCGCGATCTCCATCTTGCCGGGTCGCCCTTCGGCATGAAAGCGGAGCGCCTCGTCGTCCGTAAAGCGCGTTTCGTCCATGATGTGTACTTCATCCTCGGCCGCAGCCAAATCGTCCCGGCCAGATTAGACGCCGGCTCCTCTCGATACTAGCCCTCGCAATCGAATCAAAGGGCTTTTCCGCCACCGGCCGTGGCATGCTAGGGTCGCCCGAGAATGACCAAGCCCGCCGCAAAATCGCCAGCGAAATCGGCCGTCACACCGATGATGGCGCAATATCTTGCGATCAAGAAGGCGCATCCGGGCTGCCTGTTGTTCTACCGGATGGGCGACTTCTACGAGCTGTTCTTCGACGACGCGATGACAGCGGCGGCCGCGCTGGACATCACCCTGACCAAACGCGGCCATCATGCCGGCGAGGACATCCCGATGTGCGGGGTACCGGTGCATGCCGCCGACGGCTACCTGCAGCGGCTGATCCGGCAGGGCCACAAGGTCGCGGTGTGCGAGCAGATGGAGGACCCGGCCGCGGCGAAGAAGCGGGGCGGGCGGGCCGTGGTCGAGCGCGCCGTGGTTCGGGTCGTCACCTCCGGCACGATCACCGAGGAGTCGCTGCTCGATGCCCGCGCGCACAACTACCTGGCGGCGCTGGCGCAGGCGGGCGGCGGACTGGGTCTCGCCTGGATGGACGTGTCGACGGGCGAATTCGTCGTCCAGCCGACGGTCGGTCCGGCCCTCGGTTCCGCGCTCGCGCGTATCGCGCCCGGTGAGCTGATCCTGCCGGAAAAGCTCCTGGAGCAGCCGGACCTGTACGAGGTTCTCGGCGACTGGAAGGCGGCCCTGTCGCCCCTGCCGGCCAGCCGGTTCGATTCGGAAAACGCGCGGCGGCGCCTGGAGGCTGTGTACGGTGTTGCCGCGCTGGACGGCTTCGGCAGCTTCGGCCGCGCCGAACTGGCGGCGGCCGGTGCCCTGGTGGACTACGTCGAGCTGACCCAGGTCGGCCAGCTGCCGCGGCTTGATCCGCCCCGTCGTCTTGCCGTCGACGCGGTGATGGAGATCGACGCCGCGACGCGCCGCAACCTCGAGCTGAGCCGCACCCTCTCCGGCGAGCGCCGGGGTAGCCTGCTGTCGATCGTCGACCGCACCGTGACCGGCGCCGGCGCGCGCCTCCTGGCCGCCCGCCTCGCGGCGCCGCTGACCGATCCCGCCGCGATCGACCGGCGCCTCGACATGCTCCAGTTCTTCCTCGATGAACCGGTGCTGCGCGACTCGCTGCGTCAGATGCTGCGCGGTTGTCCCGATGCGGAGCGGGCCCTGTCGCGCCTGACGCTGGGTCGCGGCGGGCCGCGCGATCTCGCGGGCATCGGCGACACGTTGGCCCGCACCGAGACGATCCAAACGGCCGTCGCCGAGGCGGCGATCGCCGTGCCCGAGGATATAACCCGGGCGGTCCGGGATCTCGGCAGCCATGAGGGGCTGCGTGAGCGCCTGGGGCGGGCCCTTGCGGACGACCTGCCGCTCAACGCCCGCGACGGCGGCTTCATCGCGCCGGGCTATGCGGGGGCGCTCGACGAGCTGCGGCAGCTGCGGGACGAGAGCCGCCGGCTGATCGCCCAGCTCGAAGCCCGGTACCGCACGGAGACAGGGATCGGGGCGCTCAAGATCCGCCACAACAACGTGCTGGGCTATTTCGTCGAGGTCACGCCAATCCACGCGGAAAAACTGGGCGACGCGTTCATCCACCGGCAGACGCTGGCCGGTGCGGTGCGGTTCTCGACGGTCGAGCTCGCCGACCTCGCCAAGGCGATTTCCGAGGCCGCCGACAAGGCGCTGGCGATGGAACTCCAGCTGTTCGACGATCTCGCGGGCGCGGTCACGGCGCGCGGCGAGTCGCTGGCGCGCATGGCGGCCGCCCTGGCCCGGCTGGACGTCGCCGCCGCCGGGGCCGAGCTGGCCGCGCTGCGCCGCTACTGCCGGCCACGGGTCGACGACAGCCGCGCCTTCCGCATCGAAGGCGGCCGGCATCCGGTGGTCGAGGCCGCGCTTGAGGCCGCCAACGAGGGCGCGTTCGTCGCCAACGACTGCGACCTCGCCGAGGACCGGCGCCTGTGGCTGGTCACCGGCCCCAACATGGCCGGCAAGAGCACCTTCCTGCGGCAGAACGCGCTGATCGCGGTCCTCGCCCAGGCCGGTTGTTACGTCCCCGCAAAGACCGCGCATTTCGGCGCGGTCGATCGCCTGTTCAGCCGGGTCGGCGCCGCCGACGACCTGGCGCGCGGCCGCTCGACCTTCATGGTCGAGATGGTCGAGACGGCGGCGATCCTCAATCAGGCCGGCCCGCGCGCGCTCGTCATCCTCGACGAGATCGGCCGCGGCACCGCCACCTTCGACGGGCTGTCGATCGCCTGGGCGTGCGTTGAGCACCTTCACGAGAGCAACCGCTGCCGCACCCTGTTCGCAACCCACTACCACGAGCTGACGGCGCTGGCGGCGCGGCTCGACGCGCTCCGGCCCCACACCATGCGGGTCAAGGAATGGCGGGGCGACGTGATCTTCCTGCACGAGGTCGAGGCCGGCGCGGCGGACCGGTCATACGGGATCCACGTCGCCCAGCTCGCCGGCCTGCCGGGCGCCGTCATCGCCCGCGCCGAGGAGGTGCTCAAGACCCTGGAGCAGGGCGAGCAGTCCGGCGCCGTCTCGAAGCTCGCCGACGACCTGCCGCTGTTCGCGGCGGCGCCGCGGCGGTCCGCAGCGCCGGCCGGCCCGTCGCCGCTCGTCGCCGCGCTCGCCGAGGTCAACCCCGACGATCTTAGCCCGCGCGAGGCACTGGACCTGCTCTACCGGCTGAAGCGAATCGCGGCCGAAGATGACGGAGACTGACCGGCACCTCGCCGACATCCGCGTCCTCGTCGCGGCGGCGCGGGAACGCGCGCCGCTGCCCGCCGATCGCCTCGCCGCCCTTGCCCACCGCTACCTGGCGTCGTCTCGCGAAGGCCGCGGCCGCATCGATCCGGGCGTCTATGCGGAGACCATCCGCGGCGAGCTGACCGGCCGCTTCGTCCGCCAGGGGCGCGAGCCCGACCGGACGCAGGCGACGCGGATGCTCGCCGCGGCGCTGCGGCGGGCCGCCGCGGACATCGCGGATCGCACCCATTTCATTCCCTGCCGCCTGTTCGGCGATGCCGGCCCGGTCGGGCTCGCGGTGGGTCCGGTGGTGTTCCGGCCGGCAGCCGGATTCCGCGACGCCCACGGCGACGCCATCGCCGCCGATCCGCATTGCGCCGCCGTGGTTGAGCACGAGTTCGCTCCGTGGGGCTGGGCTGCGGAAGTCACGGTGCGCGGCTGTGACACGACCGTATCGCGGGAACGCGCCCTCCTGGCCGTGGACGGCGCCCTCGACATGCTCCGTCTCCATGCCGGCGCGGCGCGGGCCGGTGCGCTCGGCCGGGCCGGCGCTCCGGGGCTTCCCGTCGCCGCCTCCGGCATCTGGGCCGATTCCACGGGCCGGCTGCACGCCGCCGCCGTCGCCGCGGCGCCGTGCGCCGACGCGGGCGTGCTGCTGCAGGAGTTCCATGCGGGCGACGGACGCGACTGGATCGACCGGGCCGGCGAAACCCTGCGGCCGCTGGCGGACCCGTCCCTCTCGTGGCCGCTCGCCGCTCGGTTCCGCGAAGCCGCATCGTGGTACGGCCGGGGCGTTGCCGAGTCGTACGTCGCCGCGCGGATCGCGGATTTCGTGACCGCGATCGAGCGTGCCGTGGTGGCCGGGGAGCACGCCGACCTGTGGCGTACGGTGACCCGCCGCGCCGCCATCCTGGCCGCAGCGGCCGAGGGCGGCGACATCGCGGCGTGGCGGCGCCGGGCCAAGGCGATCTACGAGATGCGCTCGCAGCTGGTGCACGGCGTCCTCTCGCCGTTCGCCCCCGAGGCGGCGGAAGCGGCGCCGACGGCCGCGGCGCTCGCCCGTGCGGCGCTGCGCGGGACGTTGTCCTTTTTCGAGACCCTGGGGCTGAGACGCGCCCGCTTTTCCGCGGACCGGCTGGACGCGGAATTCGGCAAGCTGGAATCGACGCGCCGGACGGACTGACGGCTACCAGTCGATCCCGTCCCGGGTCGCGTCGAGGGCGCGGCGCAGCGCGGTCCGGTCGGCGACGCCGGCGAGCGGGCGCACCGCGGCATCGATGCGGCGCGCCGCGTTGTAGCCATGTGCCGCAGCCGCGCCCGGCGGATAGCCGAATTCCACCTCGAACGCCCGCGCGAAGCCCTCCGGCGGCGGCGTCCGCAGCCGTCCCGGAGCCATCAACAGGGTCCGGGATTCGCGGATCAGGGGGCGGATGTCGGCAGCCGCTGCCGCGGATCCGACGATCGCCAGGATATCGATCCTGGCGCGACCGAGCATGGCGCGCACGCCGGCCAGCGACTCTGTCGCCAGATCCACCGGATAGAGGTAGACGTCGAGGCCGCCCAGATGCCCGTCCGAATGCTCGCCCGGGTGGCCGTCGCGCTCCCGCGTCGCCAGCAGGAAGCCGTCGCGCACCTCGCGGGCACCGGCGTCGGACGGCTCGGCGAGGGCGATGACGAGGGCCACGTTGAAGCTGTGCGCTTGTGCGGGCCCGGCGGCACTGCACAGCGCTGCGACCAGGACTGCGGCATGTGACAGCGTCTTCATCATCTTCCTCCGATTCGCCCACGGGCGGCGAGTGTTCCACAAGTCGGGCCGCGTGAACAGACGGCGCCTGCCGGAGCCGCGACTTGAAATCACCCGTGAAGTGGCGCAATTCTGTGTCATGGCGAGACTTCAGAAACGGCGGGAAATCATCGACCGCGCGGCCGTCGAGGAGGCGGCACACGCGGCCGTCGACGCGGCCGCCAGCGATACCGCCGCGCAGCGCGCCGTGCTCGATGTCTACCGGGCCGCGCTCGAGGCCGGCCAGGCCGTTGTCCGCGGTCGCTTCGAGACCGATCAGAACGGCACCCGGGCCGCCATCGGCAATTGCTTCCTGATGGATCAGCTGATCCGCATCTTGCACGACGTCGCCGTCTCGCGCTTCTATCGCGTGTCCAACCCGACCGCGGCCGAGCAGCTGGCGATCGTCGCGGTCGGCGGCTACGGGCGCGGCGAGCTCGCCCCCGGCTCCGACATCGACCTCCTGTTCCTGCTGCCCTACAAGAACACGCCGTACTGCGAACAGGTGGTCGAGCACATCCTCTACCAGATGTGGGACCTGGGTCTGAAGGTCGGCCATGCGACCCGCTCCGTCGACGAGTGCCTGCGCCAGGCGCGGGCCGACATGACGATCCGCACCGGCATTCTCGAGGCGCGCTATATCTGGGGCACCAAACCGCTGTTCACCGCGCTGCGCAAGCGGTTCCTCAAGGACATCGTCGCCGGCAGCGGCCCGGAATTCGTCGAGGCCAAGCTGCGCGAACGCGACGACCGGCACCAGCGCATGGGCGATTCGCGCTACGTGCTGGAGCCCAACATCAAGGACGGCAAGGGCGGCCTGCGCGACCTGCAGACGCTGTACTGGATCGGCAAGTACCTCTACCAGGTCGACGAGGTCGACCAGCTGGTCGAGCGCGGCGTGCTGCACAAGGCGGATGCGGCCCGGTTCAACAAGGCGCACGACTACCTGTGGACGCTGCGCTGCCACCTGCACTACCTGACCGGCCGGCCCGAGGAGCGGCTGACCTTCGATGTCCAGCCCGAACTGGCGCGGCGCATGGGCTATGCCGACAGGGCCGGGGTGAAAGGCGTCGAGCGCTTCATGAAGCACTATTTCCTCGTCGCCAAGGACATCGGCGACCTGACGCGGATCTATTGCGCCGCGCTCGAGGCCCAGCACCAGCGCCGCCGCCGGCTGCGCATTCCCGGAGTCGCGCTGTTCGACCGGACCCTCGAGGGCTTCCCGCTCGAGGGCGATCGCATCAATGTGTCCGGCAAGGATCACTTCCGGAGCCATCCGGTCGATCTGCTGCGGCTGTTCGCGGTGGCCCAGAAGCACGAGCTGGATATCCACCCGGACGCGCTTTACCACGTCACCAAGAACCTCAAGCTGATCGACCGGACGTTGCGGCACGATCCGGATGCGAACCGGATCTTCATGGAGATCCTGACCTCGCGCAAGGATCCCGAGATCACCCTGCGGCGCATGAACGAAGCCGGCGTGTTCGGCAAGTTCATTCCCGATTTCGGGCGCGTCGTCGCGCAGATGCAGTACGACATGTACCATGTGTACACGACGGACGAGCACACGATCTTCGCGATCGGCATCCTGCACCGGATCGAGGCCGGGATGCTGGCCGACGAGCTGCCGCTGGCGACTGGCATCATCGGCCAGGTACAGTCGCGCGCGGTGCTCTATGTTGCGGTGCTACTGCACGATATCGCCAAGGGCCGCGGCGGCGACCATTCGCTTCTCGGCGCCGATATCGCGCGCAAGCTATGCCCGCGGCTCGGGCTTTCGCCGGAACAGACGGAGACCGTGGCCTGGCTCGTCGAATACCACCTGTCGATGAGCCGCACCGCGTTCAAGCGCGACCTGAACGATCCGCAGACCATCGGCGATTTTGCCGAACTCGTGCAGTCGCCGGAGCGGCTGCGCCTGCTGCTGTGCCTGACGGTCGCGGACATCAGGGCGGTGGGCCCGCGGGTCTGGAACGGCTGGAAGGCCACGCTCCTGCGCGAGCTCTACCACCTGACGGAGGAGCGGCTGTCGGGCTCGTCGGATATCGAGATCCGCGAGGCCCGCGCGAAACGGGCCAAGCAGGCCCTGCGCGAGGCGCTGGCCGACTGGCCCGAGGTCGAGCTGGAGCGGCACCTCGCGCGCGGCCATCCGCGCTACTGGCTGTCCTTCGATACGCCGGCCCTCGTACGACAGGCGACGCTGGCCCGTGAGGCGGACGCGGCGGCGCGGCCGCTGACCGTCGATACCGAGGTCGATTCGTATCATGCCGTGACCGAGGTAACGGTGTACACCCCCGACCATCCGGGCCTGTTCAGCCGCATCACCGGCGCGCTCTCGGTCAGCGGCGCCAACATCGTCGGCGCCCGCATCAACACCTTCAGCGACGGCATGGCGCTAGACGTCTTCCAGGTCCAGGACGCCGAGGGCGGCGCCTTCGACCGCCCCGACAAGCTGGCCCGCCTGTCGGCCTGCATCAAGCAGTCGCTGGCCGGCG
The DNA here is from genome assembly GCA_964347475.1 of uncultured Flavobacteriales bacterium. GTDB lineage: Bacteria > Pseudomonadota > Alphaproteobacteria > UBA8366 > JADFVY01. The sequence continues at coordinate 21,004 of CAYFYY010000036.1, read as the reverse complement.
AGCTGCGGCCGGACCTCGAGCTGGCTGCGGCGCCGGCGATCCCCAGCCGGACGCGGGTCTTCTATGTGCCGCCGCGCGTGCTGATCGACAATTCCGCCAGCCGCACCTACACGGTCATCGAGGTGAACGGCCGCGATCGACCCGGGCTGCTGTACGACATGACCCGTGCGCTGTCCAGCCTCGGTCTGCAGATCGCCAGCGCCAAGATCTTCACCTACGGCGCCCGCGTGGTCGACGTGTTCTACGTGCGCGACGTGTTCGGCATGAAGGTCGAGCACGCGGCCAAGCTCGACCAGCTGCGCAAGACGCTGATCCCGATCCTCGACAAGGCGAACCCGAAGACGGACGCCGGCAAGCAGGTGGCGGCGGCGGAGTAGCGGCGCCCTGCCGCGGCGGCCGGGCGACGCCGATTCGCCTTTTTTCCGCCGCGTCTATCGGCTATCTCTCGCCGCATGGCGCTGCTCAAATCCATTGCCACCGTCGGCTCGTTCACCATGATCAGCCGCGTGCTCGGCTTCGTGCGCGAGATCCTGATCGCCAACGTGATCGGGCCGGGCATGATCGCGGACGCCTTTCTCTTCGCCTTCAAGTTCCCGAACTTCTTCCGCCGCATGTTCGCCGAGGGCGCGTTCAACGCCGCGTTCGTGCCGCTCTATGCGGGCCGGCTGGAGCGCGACGGCGAGGTCGCGGCGCGGCGCTTCGCCGGCGAGGTCGCGGCCGTGATGGCGAGCTGGATGATCCTGTTCACGCTGCTGGCGATGGCGGCGATGCCGTGGATCATGTTGGTCCTCGCCTGGGGCTGGACCGACGAGCCCGTCAAGTTCGACCTGACCGTCCACCTGACGCGGATCACCTTCCCGTACCTCCTGTTCATGGTGCTGACCGCGATGCTGAGCGGCATGCTGAACGCGCGCGGCCGGTTCGCCGCCGCGGCGGCGGCGCCGATCCTGCTCAACGTGATCCTGATCGCGGCGCTGCTGATGGTGAAATCCGGCTGGCTCGACCTGCCCGGGCACGCGCTGGCCTGGGGGGTCGCCATCGCCGGCATGGGCCAGTTCCTGTGGCTCGCCTGGTCGTGCCACCGCATGGCGATCCTGCCGCGCCTGCCGCGGCCGCGGCTGACCCCCGGCCTGCGCCGGCTGTTCGCGCTGATGCTGCCCGGCGTGATCGGTGCCGGCGTCGTGCACATCAACCTGCTGGTCGACGTGTTCCTGGCGACGCTGCTGCCCGAGGGCTCGCTGACCTATCTGTACCTGGCCGACCGGATCAACCAGTTCCCCCTGGGCGTGGTCGGTGTGTCGGTCGGCGTTGCGCTGCTGCCGCTGATGAGCCGCCAGCTGCGCGCCGGCGAGCTCGACGCCGCGTCGCACAACCAGAACCGCGCCATCGAGTTCGTGCTGTTCCTCACCGTACCGGCGGCGGCCGCCTTCGTGGCCATCGGCGGGCCGATCGTGTCCGTGATGTACCAGCACGGCGAGACCGATGCCGCCGAGGCGCGGGCGATCGCCCAGGCGCTGGCGGCCTTCGCGGTCGGCCTGCCGGCGGCGGTCCTGATCAAGGCGCTGCAGCCGGGGTTCTATGCCCGTGAGGACACGGTGACGCCGTTCAAGGTCACGCTCGCCGCGGTGGCCCTGAACATCGCCCTGGCGGTCGGCCTGATGCAGCTGCTCCTGCATGCCGGGATCGCGCTCGCCACCTCGCTGTCCTACTGGTTCAGCGCCGGCACCCTCGGGCTGATCCTGTACCGGCGCGGCCAGCTGCGGCTCGATGCGAGGGTCCGGCGCAGGGTGCCGCTGATCGTCATCTGCGCCAGCATCATGGGGCTTGCCGTCTGGTGGCTCGGGCTGGCGCTGGCCGACCCGCTGGCCGGGAGGCTGTGGCAGAAGATCGGAGCGCTGGCTGCGATCGTCTTCGCCGGCGCCGCGGTCTACGGGATCCTCGTGCTGGCCACCGGCGCGATGCGGCTTTCCGACCTCGCGTCCCTGCGGCGCCGTGGCAACGGCGGTCCCGATACGGATTGACCGCGGCCCGCCGCTTGACCCGGACGCCGCGACCGGCGATAAACCGCTCGCGCCGGATCCCGCCGGCTTTTTTCGTTCACGGAGTCCACACCCATGAACCGCATCTTCTCGGGCATCCAGCCCACCGGCAATCTGCATCTCGGGAACTATCTCGGCGCGGTGCGCAACTGGGTCGAGCTGCAGCACGACTTCGAGTGCATCTATTGCGTGGTCGACCTGCACGCGATCACCGTGTGGCAGGAGCCGGGAGAGCTGCGCGACTCGACGCGCGAGGTGACGGCGGCGCTGATCGCGGCCGGAATCGACCCGGAGAAGAACATCATCTTCAACCAGAGCCAGAACCCGGACCACGCGCAGCTCGCCTGGATCTTCAACTGCGTCGCCCGGCTCGGCTGGCTCAACCGCATGACCCAGTTCAAGGAGAAGGCCGGCAAGCATCGGGAGAACGCCTCGGTCGGCCTGTACGCCTATCCCAACCTGATGGCGGCCGACATCCTCGCCTACAAGGGCACCCACGTGCCCGTCGGCGAGGACCAGAAGCAGCATCTCGAGCTGTGCCGCGACATCGCGCAGAAGTTCAACAACGACTTCGGCGTCGACTTCTTCCCGATCACCGAGCCGCTGATCCTCGGCGCGGCGACCCGGGTGATGTCGCTGCGCGACGGCGCGGCCAAGATGTCGAAGTCGGACCCGTCCGACTACAGCCGCATCAATTTCACCGACGGGCCGGACGAGATCGCGCTGAAGATCCGCAAGGCCAAGACCGACCCGGAGCCGCTGCCGGCGGAGGCGGCGGGGCTGGAGGGCCGTCCCGAGGCGGCCAACCTCGTCGGCATCTACGCGGCGCTCACCGGCAAGACGGTGGAGGCGGCGCTGCGCGAGGTCGGCGGCAGGCAGTTCTCGGACTTCAAGAAGACCCTGTCGGAGGTGTGCGTTGCGGTGCTCGGCCCGATCGGCACCGAGATGAAGCGACTGGTCGCCGAGCCGCACCACATCGACGCCGTCCTGCAGCGCGGCGCCGAGCGGGCCCGCGCGCTCAGCCGGCCGGTCCTCGACGAGGTCATGGACATCGTGGGGTTCGTCCACCCGCTGCAGGGATGACCGACGGCATTGAGCGCGCGGCGGGCGCCCGCGCCAGCGGCCGGGCCTATGTGCTGCTGACGATCACGACCCTGTGCTGGGGCGCCAACGCCATCTTCGGGCGGCTCGCGGTCGGCGAGATCTCGCCGATGGCCCTGGTCAGCGCGCGCTGGCTCGGCGCCTCGCTGCTGCTCGCGCTCATCGCCCACAACCATCTGCGGCGCGATTGGCGGGTGTTGCGTCCGCGCCTCGCCTTCCTCACGGCCATGGGCATGCTTGGCTTTACCGCCTTCAACGCGCTGTTCTACGTCGCCGCCCATTACACGACCGCGGTCAACATCGGAATCCTCCAGGGCTCGATGCCGGTCTACGTGCTGATCGGCGCCTTCGCGGCCTATCGTACCCGGGTGGGGGCGCTTCAGGTGGCGGGCGTGATCGTCACCATGCTCGGCGTCGTCATCGTCGGCTCCGGCGGCGATCTTCAGCGCCTTGCGGCGCTGGCGGTCAACCCGGGCGATGTCCTGCTGGTCGCCGCCTGCGTCCTGTACGCCGGCTATACGGTCGGCCTGCGCCGCAGCCCGCCCGTCTCGTCGCTCAGCCTCCTGGCGGTGCTGTCCTGCGCCGCCTTCGCAACGTCGCTGCCGCTGACCCTCGGCGAAGCGGCGATCGGCCGCTTCCAGTGGCCGACGGCGACGGGTTGGGTCATCGTCCTGCTGGTGACGCTACTGCCGTCCTTCCTGGCGCAGCTGTTCTTCATCCAGGGCGTGGCGCTGATCGGCCCCGGCCGGGCCGGCATCTTCATCAACCTCGTCCCGGTGTTCGCGGCGGTCCTCGCCGTGGTCTTTCTCGAGGAGCCGTTCGAGGCCTTCCACGGACTCGCCCTGGCCCTCGTACTCGGCGGCATCCTGCTGTCGGAGCGCGGCAAGACGGGCTGACGCAGCCCGTGCGCCAGCATGCCCGACGACGCGTCAGCCGAGCGACGCGATGATCTCGCGATAGGCCGCCTCGGGGAACGCCTTCATCGTGCGCGTGCGCACATTGCCGAGCATGCCGACCTGCAGCGTGAAGCGCGCGGCGACCGCATCGTCCGGCGCATCGTAGATCGCGACCATGTCGTAGTCGCCCATGGTCATGAAGAACGACTTGAAGGAGCCGCCCATCTCCTCGAGCGCCTTCTTCGCCGCGTCGAGGCGGCGGGGCGAATCCTTGACGTTTCGCGCACCCTGGTCGGTCCAGTTGGCCAGCATGATGTATGTGGTCATGGCAAAATCCTCCCATCCGGTCGATTCCGCCGGTCCCGCGAGCAAGACGCGCCGGCGGAACGCCACTGGCCGCCATTATACCACGGCGGCCCGGCACCGTGGCACGGCCGTTCGTGCCTGCGGCGCCGCCGGCGTCGGAGTCTTGCGTTATATCAATGATCCGCGAGCCGGGATGGCGCTATTCAGGACGGCGGATCGGATGGGCCTGCAACGGATCGACAAGGAGGGCGCCATGGCGCAAGGGGATTTCCAGCTCGGCATGCCCGCTTCCGGCACGAGGCGCCGGGCCAAGCCGTATGCCGCCGCAGTCATCGCCACGCTGCTCGCGGCGGCGTCGCCATCGGCCGCGCAGATGGCGGCGGACACGGACGGGGCCCGCCTCTACCTGCAGCATTGCGCATCGTGCCACGGCAGCGCCGGCAGGGGCGACGGGCCCATCGCCGACAAGCTGAAGATGCCGCCACCGGCGCTGACGACGCTGGCGCGCCGACATGGCGGAGAATTTCCGAGCGACTACGTCTACCGGATCATCGACGGACGCGAGCAAAGGCTGGCCCATGGCGGGCGCGACATGCCGGTCTGGGGCTCGTATTACGGCATGCAGGCGCGGTGGCGGGATCGCGACGCACCCGATACCGAAACCGTCATACAGCAACGGATCCTTGCCCTGATCGATCACCTGAAGACGTTCCAGGTCGCCTACACCGCGGGTGCCGGCGTCGGTACCGCGGCGGCGACCGAGGACGTGTTGAACCGTTACCTGGCGGCGTTCAAAACCCGCGACATCGATGCCGTGATGGCGGCCTACGACGATGACTCGGTGCTGGTGATCCCCACGGGCGAATTGCGGGGCAAGGCGCAGATCGGCACTTACTACAGCGCCCTGTTCGGCGAATTCGGGAAGGCCGGCAGCGCGTTCCAGCTGGACGAGCGGTCGGTTGTCGAGAACGTCGCCCGCATCGCGTGGAGCGGCGCGACGGCGGACACCGTATTCGAACTCACGACCGAGACCCTCGCCGTCGAGGACGGAAAGATCCGCTACCAGATCGTCGCGTTCAAAACGAAGACCCGCTAACGCATCTGTTTTCTGGCCGGATCGCCCCCCCAACGGGGCGGCCGGACGGCATCGTACATTTCGGCCGGTCAGGTGTGGGAGCGGGCCGAAGCGCACAGAACCCACAATGCCCCGTCTGGACAAAGCTGATGCGGGACCGGGTCTCGTATGTTAGCGTGTTCACGCGGGTTCGCTGTGCCAGTTTTCACGCATCGGACCGGGGTCGCTTGTTGTTCACGGCGACGTGCCTTTGATCGTCCCGCGCATCCGCCCTCGGAATGATGCTGAAAAAACCGCCGGAGAATCGAGTTCTCCGGGTTGTCTTGGCGGCGTTTAAGGGTTCAGAGTCCCTTGTAGCTACCTTGCCGGGCCGGGTGCCGCCGAGGAATCGGGACGGCATCCGCTTGACGATGGGAGCGGCGGCAGCCCCCGAAGGGACGGACCCGCGCGGCGACGAACCACTCCGATGAGAGAGCACGGTCCGATGGCGGGGGCTGGCCAAGAAAGGGAGGCTCAAATGCGAAATACTTTCCGGAAGGGGCCGCGATCATTGGCGGCTGCCCCATCCGCATTCATGCTTGCGGCGGCCGGCTGTCTGCTGTCCGGCGCGGCGCTCGCCGACGAAACCTGCATGTCGCCATACATGGCCAAGATTACCGGGCAGGAGGAGTACCTCTACGTCTGGACCCTCGGCGTCGACGGGCTTGGCGACAGCTCGGACAAGCTGGTCACCGTCGATGCACGGCCGGACTCGGCAACCTACGGCAAGGTCGTCCACACGGTCTCGGTCGGCGGGCAGCATGAGGCCCACCACGCCGGTTTCACCGACGACCGGCGCTATCTTTGGGCAAGCGGGCTCGATACCAGCCATATCTTCATTTTCGATGTACAGACGGACCCGTCCCAGCCGAAGCTGGTCAAGACGATCGACGATTTCGTCAAGGTCTCGGGCGGTGTGGTGGGGCCGCACACGAATTATGCGCTGCCGGGCCGCATGATGCTGACCGGCCTTTCCAACGACAAGGACCATGGCGGTCGCACCGCGCTGGTGGAATACACCAATGACGGCGACTTCGTCGCGACCCACTGGATGCCGACAGCCGGGAACACGCGCGGCGCCGATGTCGAATCGGTGGCGGATGGCTATGGCTACGACGTTCGCGTCCTGCCGCGCAAGAACGCCATGCTGACATCATCGTTCACCGGCTGGTCCAACTACATGATGGACTTCGGTCAGATGCTTCAGGACGCCGAAGCCATGAAGCGTTTCGGACAGACCGTGGTGCTATGGGACTTGCACACGCGCAAGCCGAGGAAGGTGTTTCACGTGCCGGGTGCGCCCCTCGAGATCCGTTGGGCCTGGGGGCCGAAGAGCAACTATGCCTTCACGACAACGGCGCTGACATCGAAGCTCTGGCTCATCTACGAGGATGAAAACGGCGCATGGCAGGTCAAAGCCGTCGCGGACATCGGCGACCCGTCGAAGATCCCGTTGCCCGTCGATATCAGCCTCAGCGCGGACGATTCGCTCCTGTTCATCGATTCCTTCATGGACGGCACGGTCCGGGTTTTCGATGTATCCGACCCGCACAGTCCGAAGCAGATCTACGAGAAGGTGATCGGCCGGCAGCTCAACATGGTCTCGCAGAGTTGGGACGGCAAGCGCGTGTATTTCACCAGTTCGTTGCTGGCGAGGTGGGACAAAAAGGGCGAGGACAACGAGCAGTTCCTCAAGGCATATGACTGGGACGGCAAAAGCCTCACGCACCGGTTCACGGTGGACTTCACCGCGGAAGCGCTCGGCCGGCCGCACATCATGCGGTTCGGCGCCAGGAGCCTGTATGGCGGCTAGAGGCCGGCTCGGGGCCGGGACGCCGCAGCGCCCATGCGGGGCGCTTGCGCGGACGGGGCGGGGCCGCGGTGTGTCGCCGCGGTCCGCCTGGGGGCTCGTCCCGGCCTGCCTTTGCCTTACGGTGGCGGCGTCCGTTGCCCCTGCTCATGACACCCGGCAGCAGATCGCGCCCGATGACCCGGTCGAGCTGACGTTCGGCCGGACCGAAGCCTATGACTACGACCCGCCTGAGCCCGGAAGCTACCGGCTGCCGCCGCTCGGCGCAGCCGCCGATGGGCTCTTGCTGGACCCCGAAGGCCGGACGCGGAGCCTGCATCGCGCGATGGACGGGCACATTACGGTTCTCGCCTTCATCTACACGCGCTGCAGCGACCCCCAGGGTTGCCCGCTCACCATGGCGCTGCTTCATGATCTGGACTATGTGGGTGCCGTGGACCCGGTCATCGGGCGAGCGCTGCGGCTGATCACCGTCAGCTTCGATCCGGAGCATGATACCCCGGACGTCCTGAAGGACTTCGCAGAGTCCGTATCGGACGACGGGCGCGACGATGAACGGTGGCTCTTCCTGACCGCCGCCACGCAGACGGATATGAAGCCGATTCTCGATGCCTATCGCCAGCAGGTCGGCCGCAAGGTCGCCATGGACGATCCGTTCGGGCCGTTCACGCATCAGCTCCGGGTGTATCTGATCGATGCCGCGCGACGGATACGCAACATCTACAGCCTCGGATTCCTCGACCCGCGGCTGGTGATCGCCGACGTGCGGACGCTGCTGCTGGAAGAGGCAACGAAACGGCCGCGGCCGTGAGACCTCTTTTTGACCGGCCGACGGTCCGCCGGGCGCTGCTGATACCCGCGTCGCTGCTCGCGGTCCCGTACGCGGTGGCCGCAGCCGACAGCGTGGACGAGGCTGCGCTGGCACGGATACATGCCCCGCCGCTGGGACTGCCCGCGGTTCCGGTTCCCGAGGACAACCCGCCGACGGCCGAGCGCATCGCCCTCGGACGCAAGCTGTTCTTCGACCGGCGGCTGTCCCACAGCAATACGATGTCCTGTGCCATGTGCCACATCCCGGAGCAGGGCTTCACCAACAACGAACTCGCCACGCCCGTCGGCGTCGCCGGGCGAAGCATCCGGCGCAACGCGCCAACCGTCCTGAACGTCGCCTATCAGCGGACCATGTTTCACGACGGCCGCGACACTTCGCTGGAAACGCAGGTCATCGGGCCGCTGGTGTCGCCGGACGAGATGGCCAATCCTTCGATCGGCTACGTGGTCGCCAAGATCGGGAACCTGGCGGACTACGACGGGCTGTTCGAAGCCGCCTTCGGCGGCGGTGCGACGATCGAAAGAATCGGCCAGGCCATCGCGAGCTGGGAACGCAGCCTCCTCGCCGGCGAATCCGCCTTCGACGTGTGGCGGTACGGCGGTCAGCCCGACGCGCTGACCGAGACGCAACGCCGTGGTCACGAACTCTTCACCGGCAAGGGCGGCTGCTCGGCCTGTCACGTGATCGGCGACGACCACGCCCTCTTCACCGACCATGAATTTCACGACACCGGGCTCGGCTACCGGGCCGAGGCGATGAGCCGACAGTCAGTCGGAAGCGTGTCGGTGGAAATTGCTCCCGGGGTGTTTACCGCCATCGATCGCACCGTGGTGGAGAGCGTCGGCGAGCCACGAAAGGCGGATCTGGGTCGCTACGAGATCTCGCGCGCACCGCGGGACCTCTGGCGGTTCAAGACGCCGAGCCTGCGCAATGTCGCGCTCACCGGGCCGTATATGCATGACGGCTCGATGAGCGGCCTGGAGGAGGTGGTGCGGTTCTACAACGCGGGCGGCATACCGCATGAGGGGCTCGATCCCCTGATCCGGCCGCTCGGCCTGTCGGACGACGAAGTGCGGGCGCTCGTGGCCTTTCTCGAGGCGCTTACGGCCGGCAATATCACGGAGCTCGTGCGCGATGCCCGCAGCGGGCCGGTCGGCAACTGGTCGAGCGGTCGTCCCTAGCCCGCCGCGGCCTGCGCCCGGCGCGCCGCGACCAGCGCGTCGAGGCAGTCATCGGCCAGCGGCTCGATCGCGGTGAAATCGCGGTGGGCGATCCACTCCGCGCGCTTGAACCGGCGGATGTGGTTGGAGACGGCGCACAGGCTCAAATAGACGATGGTGCGGTTGAACGGGCTGATGTTGGGCGGGCTCGCATGCACGAGGTTGCCGTGGAACATCACGACCGAGCCGGCCGGGCCGGTCGGCGCGACGATGCCGCCCGCCTCGGCGAGGCGCGTTACGGTCGCGCGGTCCAGCGTCCACAGGGGATACGACGTCGTCTCGAGGTCGTGCCCGGCCTCCAGCACGCCCGATTTGTGGCTCTTCGGGATGAACAGCAGCGGCCCGTTGGCGGCCGTCACCTCCTCGAGGAACACGGCGATGTTCATGGCCCGCGGCTCCGGCATGTCGTCGTCGCGGGCCCAGGTGCCGTAATCCTGGTGCCACTGCCAGACCGCGCCGTCGAAGGCCGCCTTGGCGTTGACCTTGTACTGGTGCATGTAGACCGGCTCGCCGAGGATCTGCACGACCGGTCCGATCAGCCGCGGATGCGCGCCGAGGCGGCGGAACGGCTCGCTGTAGGTGTGCGCGGCGAAGGCGGTGCGGGCGGCGCCGTTGTCCTCGCGCCAGACCTCCTCGCGGTCCATGGCGAAGACGCGGTGCGCCTCGTCCAGCAGCAGCGCCGCCGCTTCGCGCGAAACGCATTCCGGCAGGAACAGGTAGCCCAATTCGTCGAATTTGCTCAGCTGGTCCGGTGTGAGTTTCATGACCTGTCTCCTAACGCCGGCGCGACGGGATCACCAGGCGGCGGATCCAGTTGCGCACCTCCACGCGCCGTACCTCCTCGTTCATGATGTCGGCATCGATGCCGAGCTTCCAGGCGATGTCGGCGCGCGACGGGTCCTGGTGCAGGGTCTCCAGCAGGTCGACATGGGCCTCGGCATCCTCGCGCGTGCGGAAGAAGCCGAGCTCCATCAGCTTCGGTATCCGGCACCAGGTGAGCCGCGCCATCTCGTGCAGGTCGTATTCGGGGTGGTACTGCAGGCCCCAGAAGGTGCCGCCGTTCCAGGTCACGCTGACCGACTGCACCCGGGTGAAGTCGTTGGAGGCGAGCAGCACCGCGCCAGCCGGCAGGTGGGTGACCTCGTCGACATGGCTGATGAACGCGTCGAACACATTGGCCTTGCCCTCGTACAGCGGGTGGGCGCGGCCTTCCGGCGTCAGCGCGATCTTGCGCGCGACCCCCATCTCGCGGCCGCGCGGGTTGGCGGCGCAGCGGCCGCCGGCGGCGACCACGGCGATCTGCGCCGCCCAGCAGCTGCCGAAGCTCGGCACCCCGGCGCGGAACGCCTCGCGGGCGAACGCGATCTGCTTGTGAACGCGCGGGTCGTCCTCATAGACGGTCAGGCTGCAGCCGGTCCAGGCGATGCCGTCGTACTGCGACAGATCCTTGCCCGTGGGCAGCCTGGCGCCCGGGTCGGACGGGAACAGCACGTCGCATTCCGCGGCACCGCCGGGGGTGCAGCGCTCCAGCATCCGCACGTAGAGGTCGGCCGCCATCCCGGCGCCGCCGGCGACCAGCTCGTCGCGGGCCTCGCGGCTGTAGCCGTCGATGACCAGGAATTTGAGATTGTCGGCCATGCCCGGCAGCTCCTTCCCTCAACCGCCGGCGACCGCGTCGATCGCGGCCGGCAGCTCGGCGTGGCTCGCGCAGACCGCCTCGGCGCTGGTCGAATCCTTGTCGTGCGCGCGCTTGGCGATGAACAGCACCGCCTTCATGCCGAGCGCCTGCGGCCCCTTGACGTCGTTGTGGTCGCGGTCGCCGATATGGATCATCTCGGCCATCTCGCAGCCCATCTGGCTTGCGGCGGATTCGAACATTGCCCGGTGCGGCTTCGAATGGCCGACCTCGTCGGAGAAGGCGAAGCCGGAGAAATACTGCTTGAGCCCGTGGATCTCCAGGAGCTCGCGCAGGCAGCGGCCGGGCGAGACGATGGTGTCGGAGACGATGCACAGCTTGTAGCGGCCGGCGAGCTCGTCGAGCGCCTCCCTGGCCCCGGCGATGGGGTCCGGCGGGATCTCGACCTCCATCTGCTCGTGGGCGCGGACGACTTGCGCGAACACGTCGTCGGGCAGGCTGCGGCCGAGGCCGTTCAGGACCACGCGCAGCCGGTCGGCGATCTCCCAGGTCACGTGCTGGTCGTGCCAGACCACACGGAAGGCGGCGTCGGCGGTGGCGTAGGCGAGCCGGACCGTCGCCATGTCGATCGGCTCGTCGGCGTTCAGCGCCTCCCAGACGAGGTGCCGGCGCTCCTCGTACTTGCTGCGCAGCCCCTGCGCCGCGCGCTTCGGCTCGTCCGACTCGTCGTCGATCAGCGTGTCCCACAGATCGAAGGTGATTGCCCGCACCGCCATGTCATGCGTCCCCGTCAGAATTGGCCGCCGGGACTGTAGAGAGGTGGCTGTTGGCACGCAACAGGTTTGGCCCGGGCTTGCGCGTGTGCCGGCAGTGCGACCTCATGCTTCGAGACGGGCCTTGCGGCCCTCCTCAGCATGAGGGCACAAATGGCAACGCCTCATGCTGAGGAGGTTGCGAAGCAACCGTCTCGAAGCATGAGGTGGCTCACTGCCGGCACCGGTCTCCTGCAGGAATTCCTAGGCGAGCAGTCTTTCGCGACCCGGGTCCCACGCCGCGCGGGCAAGGCGCCTTGCGGGATGGGTCTCGCCGTGCACCTCGATCTCGTAGTCGTCGTGGCTGGCCTCTGCCGCCGGAACGTAGCCGTAGGCGATCGGCTTGCCGATCGTATGGCCGAAGCCGCCGCTGCTGGTGACGCCCAGCACCTTGCCGCGGCGCAGGATGCACGCGCCGGACCGCACCGGCGCGTCCTCCTCCAGCGTGAAGCGGCAGAGCCTCTGGCGCGGGCCCGCTTCCTTCGCCCTGGCCAGGGCGTCGCGGCCGATGAACGCGCCCTTGTCCAGCGCGACGCAGAAGCCGATGCCGGCCTCGTAGGGCGTGTAGTCCGGCGTCACGTCGGCGCTCCAGTACACATAGCCCTTCTCCAGCCGCAGCGATTCGATGGCGCGGTAGCCGACATCGGCGATGCCGTAATCGCGGCCCGCCTCCCACAACAGCTCGTAGACATGGGCGGTGTACTCGGCCGGGATATGCAGCTCCCAGCCGAGCTCGCCGACATAGCCGATGCGCAGCGCCCGCACCGGCGCATAGCCGATGCGGATGAAGCCGCAGCTGCCGTACGGCAGGGCCGCGTTGGAGATGTCGTCCTCGGTCACCTCGCCGAGGACATCGCGGGCGCGCGGGCCGCATAAATTTATGACGCCGAAGGCCGAAGTCACCTCGGCCAGGTGCACCGAGCCGTCCTGCGGCATATGGCGGACGATCCAGTTGGAATCGCGCACGCCGAAGCCGCTGCCGGTGACGATGTAGAAGCGGTCCTCGGCGATGCGGGTGACCGTGAGGTCCGCCTCGACACCGCCACGCGCGTTGCAGAACGGGGTGTAGACGACGCTGCCCGGCGGCCGGTCGAGGTCGTTGGCGGCGATGCGCTGCAGCGTCTCGAACGCCTTCGGGCCGGAGAGCTCGAACTTGGCGAAGCTGGTCTGGTCGATCAGCGCCACGCGCTCGCGCACCGCCTTGTGCTCCGCGCCCACCTGCTCGAACCAGTTGGGCCGCCCGAAGCTCGGCCGGTCGACCGGGTCCGTACCCCGGGGCGCGAACCAGTTCGGCCGCTCCCAGCCGAATTTCGAGCCGTAGACCGCGCCCTTGTCCTTCAAGAGCTGGTAGAGCGGGCTGCGCCGGCCGCCGCGGCCGGCGCTCTGCTCGTCCTCGGGCCAGCCCATGGCGTAGTGCCGGCCGTACATCTCGACGCCGCGCTCGGCCATGTAGCGGGCGCCGGCATGATGCGGCCCGAAGCGGCGCACGTCGAGCGGCCAGAGATCGGTGCCCGGCTCGCCCTCGAGGATCCACTCGGCCATCCGCTGCCCGGCGCCGCCGGCCGCGGCGATGCCATAGAAGAAGCCGCAGGCGACGAAGAAATTGTCGAGCTCCGGGGCCCGTCCCATGATGAACTCGCCGTCCGGCGAGCCCGGGATCGGCCCGTTGATCAGCTGGCGCACGCCGACCTCGTTCACGATCGGCGTGCGCATCGCGATGCGCTCGGCCAGCGGCGCGAAGCGGTCGAAGTCGGACGGCAGCAGCTCGCGCGCGAAATCCGGCGGCATGCCGTACCGCCCGAAGGGGGGCGTTGCCGCCTCGTAGCCGCCGACCGAGATCGCCCCGACATCGGCCTTGTAGTAGATCAGGTTGTCCGGGTCGCGCAGCGTCGGCATGCCCTCGGGTAGGCCGCGGATCGGCTCGGTCACCAGATACTGATGCTCGACCGCGAGCGCCGGCGAATTGACGCCGGCCATGGCGCCGACCTCGCGGCCCCACATGCCGGCGCAGTTGACCACCGTCTCGGTCCGGATCGTCCCCTGGTCGGTGACGACGGCGGTGGCGCGCCGTCCGGCGGTCTCGATCCCGGTGACGCGGACGCCCTCATGGATGGCAACGCCGCCCCGGCGCGCCCCCTTGGCCAGCGCCTGGGTGAGGCTGGCCGGGTCGATCTGGCCGTCGCTCGGGATGAAGGCGGCGCCGACCACGTCCGTCGTGGTCATCACCGGGAACAGGTCCTGCGCCTCCTTCGGGCCCAGCAGGTGCATCTCCAGCCCGAAGCTCTTCGCCGTGGTGGCGGCGCGGCGGATCTCGGTCCAGCGGTCCTGCGAGGAGGCGAGCCGCAGGCTGCCCACCGGCTTCCAGTCGACCGCCTGGCCCGTCTCCGCCTCCAGCCGGCCGTACAGCGCGACGCTGAGCTGGAGGAGGCGGGTGACGTTGCGCGAGGCGCGCAGCTGGCCGACCAGCCCGGCGGCGTGCCAGGTGGCGCCGTGCGTCAGGCCGCTCTTCTCGACCAGGACGACGTCCTGCGCGCCCATCTTCGCGAGGTGATAGGCGACCGAGCAGCCGATCGCCCCGCCGCCGACGATGACGATGTTCGCCTGTCCTGGAAGCTCCGAACCCATGCCTGGTCCCCTGCCCTCGCGCGCTTGCACGGCCGCGCCGAATTCTTCCACAGAAATCGGCGCGGAGCCATACCTTCCCCTGCTTCGCACGGACGGCCATAATGCAAGCGAGGCAGGCGACGGGAGGCAGGGAATGGACGACAGGATTGCCGATGCGATCGGCCGGATTCCGCAGATCAGGGGCCGACAGCCGGATACGATCGAGCGGCTCGGCGGCCTGACCAACCTGGTGTACCGGGTCGGGCTGGACGGCACCGACTATCTGTTGCGCATCGCCGGCGAGGGCACCGCGGACTACATCGACCGCGCGGTCGAGGGCCACAACGCCAAAGTCGCGGCGGAGGCCGGGGTCAGCGCGCAGGTGCTGTTCTTCGACGAGTCCGACGGGCTGATGCTGGCCGAATACATCGCCAACGCCGCCACCATGAACGCGGCGCGGTTCGAGGATCTCGACGCCTGCCGGCGGGCCGCCCTGGCGTTCCGCCGGATGCACCGCTGCGGCAGGGACTTCCGGACCGTCTTCGATGTGTTCGAGAAGATGGACGAGTACCTCGCCCTGCTGGCCGACCTCGAGGCGCCGGTGCCGGACGGCTACGAGGACGTCAAGCGCGAAGCGGATGCGGTGCGCACCGCGCTCGCCGCGCATCCGGCGCCGCTCGTCCCGTGCCACTGCGACCCCCTGGCCGAGAACTTCCTCGATACCGGCGAGAGGATGTGGATCGTCGACTGGGAGTATTCGGGCAACAACGATGCGATGTGGGACCTCGGCGATTTGTCGGTGGAGGCCGAATTCGGGCCGGCCCAGGACGAGGCGATGATGCAGGCCTATTTCGACGGCGAGCCGCCCGCCGACCAGCTCGGCCGCATGGTGCTCTACAAGGCGATGTGCGATCTGTTGTGGACGCTATGGGGCGTGATCCAGCACGCCAACAAGAACCCCGCCGACGACTTCTGGGCCTATGCCGTCAACCGCTTCGCGCGCTGCCAGGCGCTGATGGGCGAGGCCGAGTTTCCCCGCCACATCGCCGCCGTCGAACGCGGCGGCTGACGCCGCGTAAGAAGGCCACCGGATTGCACCGCCGTCATTGCGAGCAAGGGCGTTATCCGTTGATGTGGAATCGGTTCGGGGCCGCAGCGCGACCTCATACTTCGAGACGGGCCTGACGGCCCTCCTCAGCATGAGGCTCCAGCGTCTGTGCCCTCATGCTGAGGAGGCCGCGAAGCGGCCGTCTCGAAGCATGAGGTTGCGCCGACATTGCCGAGCGCAACTTGACGGATTGCGCGCGAAGCGAATCAATCCAGGGCTGGTCCGGGCCATCCTGGATTGCCGCGGCGCCCGCATCCTGAGCTTGTCGAAGGACGCGCCTCGCAATGACTATTTCATTACGGGTTGAATCAAACCGCTGTGCGAAAGGCTCAGCCTTCGTCCCCGCCCTTGTCACGCAGGCGCATGGCGGTGCTGCGGACCAGGCCGAGATATTGCTCGTCGGATTCCGGGTACACCGAGACGACGAACTCCTCGGCCGGCGAATCGTTGGCCGCGAATTGCAGCGCCGTGTCGTAATCGACGGCCTGGATCTTCTGGGTGCGCGTGCGCGCCGAGCCGTCGTCGGTGGCGTAGATGTAGTGCGCGATCCAGGTTTTCTTGACCAGTCTGGGCGTTTCCAAAGCAGCCCCTCCAGGATGCAACTCTCAGCTGAGCCATCGATTGTCCGCGCATAGGTTCTAGAAAAGGTTAACGCGCCTCAATAAAATCAAGACATTGCAATAATGTTGGGCAGAAGGCTTGCATTGCCTCTGCCACGGCGCGGAATTTCGAGTACACTCCCGCCCGTCCAGGCATGAACCAAGAGGGATTCGACAGATGATTCGCTTCGCCGCCGCCCTGACCACCGTCATGCTCTCGGCAACCCTGGCGGCCGGCGCCGCGGCCCAGACCACCAGGGCGCACGGCATCGCCATGCACGGCGACCTGAAGTACCCGGCGACGTTCCGCGCCTTCGCCTACGTCAACCCGGCGGCGCCGAAGGGCGGGATCGTGCGGCTCGACGCCATCGGCAGCTTCGATTCCTTCAACGGGTTCATCATCAAGGGCCAGCCCGCGATATCGCTCGGCCTGATCTACGATTCCCTCATGGTCTCGTCGCTCGACGAGCCGTTCTCGGAATACTGCCTCCTGTGCGAGACCGTCGAAGTCCCCGGGGACCGGTCCTGGGTTGCCTTCACCCTGCGCGCCAACGCGAAATGGCACGACGGCCAGCCGGTCACGGTCGACGACGTGATCTGGACCTTCAACACCCTGCGCGACAAGGGCGATCCGTTCTACCGCTTCTACTACGCCAATGTCGCGAAGGTCGAGAGGACCGGCGAGCGTTCGGTGAAATTCACCTTCGAGCGGGGTGAGAACCGCGAGTTGCCGCTGATCATCGGACAGCTCCCGGTGCTGCCGAAACATTACTGGGCCGATCGCGACTTCGAATCGACCACCCTGGAGCCGCCGCTGGGCAGCGGGCCGTACCGGATCGACTCCTTCGAGCCGGGCCGCTCGATCACCTATGCGCGGGTGCGCGACTATTGGGGCGCCCGCCTGCCGGTCAACACCGGCATCTATAATTTCGACATCGTCCGTTACGATTACTACCGCGACAGCACGGTTGCGATCGAGGCGTTCAAATCGGGCGCGATCGACTACCGGGACGAGAATTCGTCACGGCACTGGGCGACCTCGTACAACATCCCCGCCGTGCGCGACGGACGCATCAAAAAGGAAACGCTGCCGCACGGCCGCTCCGCCGGGATGCAGGGATTCGTCTACAACATGCGCCGGCCGATCTTCCAGGACCGGATGGTGCGCCGGGCGCTGGCCTACGCGTTCGACTTCGAGTGGTCGAACAAGACGCTGTTCTACGGCCAGTACACGCGCACCCGCAGCTTCTTCCAGAATTCCGAACTGGCGGCGACCGGGGTGCCGCAGGGTCGGGAGCGTGAGATCCTCTCGAAGTTCTCCCGCCGGCTGCCGCCGGAGGTGTTCACAACCGAATACAACCCGCCGCGCACCGACGGCACCGGCAACAACCGCGCGCAGCTGCGCCAGGCGCTCGAGATCCTCAAACAGGCCGGCTGGGACATCAACGAGGAGACGCGCAAGCTGACCCACAAGAAGACCGGGAAGGAAATGAAGTTCGAGGTGCTGCTGGTCAGCCCGCTGTTCGAGCGCGTCGTGCTGCCGATGAAGAAGAACCTCGCCCGCCTCGGGATCGAGATCACCGTGCGCACCGTGGACAGCGCCCAGTATCAGGAGCGGCTCAACACCTTCGATTTCGACATGATCGTGACGACCTGGGGCCAGTCGCTGTCGCCCGGCAACGAGCAGCGGAACTACTGGGGCTCCGATGCCGCCGACCGGCCGGGCAGCCGTAATTATTCCGGGATCAAGGACCCCGTGGTCGACGAGCTGATCGAACTCGTCGTCTCGGCGCCGACGCGCGCGGAGCTGGTCTATCGTACCCGCGCCCTCGATCGCGTCCTGCAGTGGCAGCACATCGTCATCCCCCAGCTGCACATCCCGTACGACCGGGTCCTCTACTGGAACAAGTTCACGCGGTCCGAGATCATCCCGACGCAGGGCGTGAGCCTGTTCACCTGGTGGATCGACCCGGCCAAGGCCCAGGCGCTCGAAGAGCTGGGGCGCGGCGGCTAGGCTGCCTTACGCGTCCCGGAGCATGCGCCCGCGATGATCGCCTATATCGTCCGCCGCCTGTTGCTGGTGATCCCGACGCTGTTCGGGGTCATGGTCCTCAACTTCCTGATCGTCCAGGCGGCCCCCGGCGGCCCGGTCGAGCAGATCCTCGCCCGGCTGCAGGGCACCGCGGTCGAGGCCACGGCACGCTTCGGCGGCGGGGCGGGCGCCGAGGTCGGCACCGGCGCCGAGACCCCGACCCAGCAGGAGGGGCCGGCGGGAAGCTATCGCGGCGCCCAGGGGCTGGACCCGCAGTTCATCGCGGAACTGGAGAAGAAGTTCGGCTTCGACAAGCCGATGCACGAGCGCTTCTTCATCATGCTGGGCAACTACCTGACCTTCGATTTCGGCGAGAGCTTCTTCAAGGACCGCAAGGTCGCCGACCTCGTGATCGAACGGATGCCGGTTTCGATCTCGCTCGGCATCTGGACGACGCTCTTGACCTATCTGATCTCGATTCCCCTCGGCATCGCCAAGGCGGTGCGCGACGGCTCGCGGTTCGACGTCTGGACCTCGGGCCTGATCATCGTCGGCAACGCGGTGCCGTCCTTCCTGTTCGCGATCCTTCTGATCGTCCTGTTCGCCGGCGGCAGCTATCTCGACTGGTTCCCGCTGCGCGGCCTGACCTCGCCGAACTGGGACGAGCTGTCCTGGCCGGCGCGCATCGTCGACTACTTCTGGCATCTCGCGCTGCCGATCCTGGCCATGGTCATCGGCGGGTTCGCCGGCCTGACGATGCTGACCAAGAACTCGTTTCTCGACCAGATCCACCAGCAATACGTGATCACCGCGCGCGCCAAGGGGCTGACCGAACGCCGCGTCCTGTACGGCCACGTGTTCCGCAACGGCATGCTGATCGTGATCGCCGGGTTCCCGGCGGCCTTCGTCGGCATCCTGTTCACCGGCGCGCTGCTGATCGAGGTGATCTTCTCGCTCAACGGGCTCGGGCTTCTCGGCTTCGAGGCCGTGCTGCAGCGCGACTATCCGATCATGTTCGGCACGCTGTTCTTCTTCACCCTGCTCGGCCTGATGCTGAACATCATCGGCGACGTGACCTACATGTTCGTCGACCCGCGGATCCATTTCGAAAGCCAGGAAGTGTAAGCGGGCCATGGCGACGGACCGATTCCTCGGCCTTCCCGTCCGCCCGATCACCCGGCGGCGGATCGACAACTTCAAGGCCAACCGCCGCGGCTACCGGTCGTTCTGGATCTTCCTCGCGTTGCTGGTCATCACGCTGCCGGCGGAATTCATCGCCAACGAGAAGCCGCTTCTCGTGCGCTACGACGGCGCGTTCTATTACCCGGTCTTCGTCTCTTACCCGGAGACCACGTTTGGCGGCTTCCTGGCGGAAACCAAATACACCGATCCGTTCGTGCGCGAGGAGATCGAAAGCAAGGGCTGGATGCTCTGGCCCCCCATTCCCTACGCCTTCGACACCCATATCGCCGAGCTGCCGGGGCCGGCCCCGACGGCACCGACGTGGGACAACTGGTTCGGCACCGACGACAAGGCGCGCGACGTCGTGGCGCGGCTGATCTACGGCTACCGGATCTCCGTGGTGTTCGGCCTCACCCTGACGGTGCTGAGCTCGATCATCGGCGTGTCCGTCGGCGCCGTACAGGGCTACTTCGGGGGGCTGATCGACCTTCTCGGCCAGCGGCTGCTGGAAATCTGGGGCGGCATGCCGGTGCTGCTGCTGCTGATCATCCTCGCCAGCATCGTCACGCCGAACTTCTGGTGGCTGCTCGGGCTGATGCTGCTGTTCTCGTGGACCGCCCTGGTCGGCGTCGTGCGCGCCGAATTCCTGCGCGCGCGCAATTTCGACTACGTCAAGGCGGCGCGCGCGCTCGGCCTGTCCAACCGCAAGATCATGCTGCGCCACGTGCTGCCCAACGCGATGGTGGCGACGCTCACCTTCCTGCCCTTCATCACCGCCGGTTCGGTCACGACGCTGACGGCGCTCGACTTCCTCGGCTTCGGCCTGCCGGTCGGCTCGCCGTCGCTGGGCGAGCTGCTGAACCAGGCCAAGGACAACCTGCACGCGCCGTGGCTGGGCTTTACCGCCTTCTTCGTCATCGCCATCATGCTCTCGCTGCTGGTCTTCATCGGCGAGGCGGTGCGCGACGCGTTCGATCCGCGCAAGATCCAGGGATAATCGCATGGCCGAAGAAAAGCTGCTCCGTGTCCACGACCTCTCGGTCACCTTCGATACGCCCGGCGGCGCGATCGAGGCGGTCAAGCACATCTCGTTCGAGATCGGCAAGGGCGAGACGGTGGCGCTGGTCGGCGAGTCCGGATCCGGCAAGTC
The DNA here is from genome assembly GCA_964347475.1 of uncultured Flavobacteriales bacterium. Classification (GTDB taxonomy): domain Bacteria; phylum Pseudomonadota; class Alphaproteobacteria; order UBA8366; family JADFVY01. The sequence goes on along the minus strand of CAYFYY010000036.1, from coordinate 563 downwards.
GGTGACCGCGCTCTCGGTGCTGCAGCTGCTGCCCTACCCGATGGCGCGCCATCCGAGCGGCTCGATCAGATTCGAGGGCAAGGAGCTGGTCGGCGCCCCGGAACCCGCGCTGCGCGAGGTGCGCGGCAACGACATCGCGATGATCTTCCAGGAGCCGATGACCTCGCTGAACCCGCTGCACAACGTGGAAAAGCAGGTTTCCGAGGTGCTCTTCGTGCACAAGGCGATGACCCCGGCGCAGGCCCGCGCCCGCGTGCTCGAGCTGCTCGATCTCGTGGGCATCCGCGACGCCGAGCAGCGGCTGACCGCCTATCCGCACGAGCTGTCCGGCGGCCAGCGGCAGCGCGTGATGATCGCCATGGCGCTGGCCAACGAGCCGGACATCCTGATCGCCGACGAGCCGACGACGGCGCTCGACGTCACCATCCAGGCGCAGATCCTCAAGCTGCTGAAGGACCTGCAGAAGCGCCTCGGCATGGCGATGCTGTTCATCACCCACGACCTCGGGATCGTCCGCCGCATGGCCGACCGGGTCTGCGTGATGACCGACGGCGAGGTCGTCG